>NZ_JAFCXC010000002.1:251597-666450 GCF_049897845.1 Arthrobacter sp. TWP1-1 | reverse complement strand
GGTACAACACCGACCGCATCTCGTTAACGCTGCAGTGCCTGAGCCCAATGGAATATCGGGCTCAGGCACTGGCTGCGTAGACTCTTATTTACCGAGTCCAACTTTCGGGGCCCAGTTCACATGAGCGAACTGGTGCAGGAGCGTTGGTCAAAACAGCCCCATATCTGCAGGAGCGTTGGGGGAGGGGGCTAGGCGTTGGAGGGGATGATCAGCGCCATGAACTTGAAGAAGATCGAGGCCACGGTACCCAAATACAGCAGGCCAACGATGACCCAGGCCCAGTCGTTGAGGAACTTTGTGAGGGCTGGTGGTGCGGGAATGACGCCATGGTTCAAGTTGCGCAAAGTTGTAAACACGAAGAGGGGGATCATCATGGCCCAGACGATCATGCAGTAGGGGCACAGAACGGCCAGCACGTAGACGGCCTGGATCCAGAACCAGCAGACCAAGCCAATTCCGGCGGTTATGCCAAGCTGCATGCAAATCCAGTACCAGCGGTTCATCCGGGCGCCGGCCAGCAGCACCACACCGGTTGTGACCACGATGGCGAAGGCGACCACGCCGATCAGCGGATTGGGGAAGCCCAGGATTGCGGCCTGCGGGGTCTTCATGACGTCACCGCAGGAGATCCACGAGTTGAAATCGCAGCTGATCTTGGCGTCGGGGTTGGTGTACAGATGAAGGCGTTCAAGCACCAGCGTGAAGGATGAGATCCAGGCGATGCCGCCGGCGATGACAAGGAACCAGCCAAAGAACCTCGACCGTGCCATGGCTGGCAGGTTCGCGTCCGCTGGTGCACTGGATGAAACGTTGGAGCTGGGCATGGCGTCCTTACTCAAGGGATCGGCTAATCGTGTCCTGATTGTAGCTCGAGTTTCTTGGCGCGCCCTGCGAACAAACGCGTCGTGAGGGGGCGCGTATGAGACAATGGTTTCGGCTGACCGGTGATCCACATGCGCCCTTCAGTCCAATGGGAAGCCCACGGGCTACTGGTGACGACACTGCCAACGCGTGCAGCCATCCACCGGCCGGTTTTGGCTGACCATTGGCTTGTCAGAGCTTGCGCACCCAGGAGTTGGTGCCGCCTGAGAAGTAATTAGACGACTTCCGTCAGCGCCCGCGGGTGCTGACACATCTGCCGCATTTGGGGCCTGATGTGGGGGCACCAATACGGCGCGAAAGTAACGCCCATAATGGAAAATGAACAGCCCACACCTGCAAGCACGGAAGCTGCACCTGCCACGACTGCACCTGCCAAGGCACGAGTCACCCGCTCACGCCGCGCAACCGCAGCCGTCACTAGCACCTCGGCCAGCACCAAGGCTCCTGTTGTAGAAGTGGCAACCGTAGAAGCGCCCGCTGCCGAAGCTGCCGCCCCTGTCAAGAAGGCGCCCGCGCGCCGCACCCGCGCCAAGAAAGCCGCACCTGCCGAGACCGCAGCCACCAACGCTGCTGAGCCCTCACTCTTGGACGGCATCACAGAGTCCGCCGCAGCTGCAGAAAAGCCGGCAGTGAAGTCTGAGGTGGTGGAGTCTGAGGTGAAGGCTGAGGCCGCCCCGGCCAAGCGCGCAACTCGTCGCCGTGCCACCGCGCCCGTCACCGCGCCTGCTGCGGCAACTGCCGAGCAAGGCGTGCAGGGAGAACTGAGCCTTTCGGGTCAGGATGCCCCAACAGCAGCGCCCTCCAACGATGCCACCCAAGCGGCACCCCAGGCAGCCGCTGCAGTGTCCAAGGCACCGGCGAAGCGTACCCGCCGGGCCAAGGCCCCCGTCACCAGCCCGGGCGAAGCAACACCGGCCGCCGCGAATGTTGCGGAAGCTCCCGCCGTCGCACCTTCCACTGTGGCACCTTCCACTGTGGAAGCTGCAAGCGCCACGGTCGCTGATGAAGCACCCGTCAAGAAGGCGCCGGCTCGCCGTGCCTCCAGGCGTGCCGCCGCTCCCGCGCAGTCCGCCGCCTCCGCACCTGCTGCGGTTATTGCCGTAGCGGAAGCCGCTGCGCCGGCCGAAGCTGCGCCGATCGATGCTGCGCCCGCCGCATCCGTCCCGGCAGCGTCGGCGGATACCGAGTCCGCTCCGACCAGGACTCGCACAACGCGCAGCCGCCGCAAGTCCGCAGCACAGTCTGCGCCTATTGCCCAGGTTTCGGAAGAAACCGCACCCGAGGCCGTTGTTGAGCCCGTCGTCGAGGAGGCAGCAACCACTGCTGCCCAGGGTGGCGAATCCTTGTTCGTCTCCCCAGCTGCCGGGATGTCAACGCTGTTCCTAGCACCGGACCTCAGCCAGACTGTTCCGGTCGTAGTCGCCAGCGGGACCTCCGAGGACAACGAAACGGCCAAGGATGGTAACGACGGCGATCGTCGTGGCCGCGCCCGTAACCGTAACCGCCGACGAGGCAACGAAACCGAGCCTGCTGACGCCATCGAGTCCGGCGACGAAGATGCTGACGATGATGAGGGATTGGACGACGGCGTGACCTCCCGTCGCCGCCGTCGCCGCCGTCGCGGCGAGCAGGACCTAGAACTGACGGGCGGCACCGACGAGGATCCGCCCAACACCGTCACGCGCGTCCGGGCACCCCGCACCCCCGTAGAGACCACCGCCAGCACTTCGGACCGTGTCACGAGCCTGCGCGGCTCCACCCGTTTGGAAGCTAAGAAGCAGCGTCGCCGTGACTCACGCGATTCGGGCCGCCGCCGCACGGTCATCACCGAGGCCGAGTTCCTGGCCCGCCGTGAGTCTGTTGACCGTGTCATGGTTGTCCGCCAGAGCGATGACCGGATCCAGATTGGTGTCCTCGAAGACGGCATTCTTGCCGAGCACTTCGTTTCCAAGACGCAGCAGGATTCATTGATCGGCAACGTCTACCTTGGCAAGGTCCAAAACGTTCTGCCCAGCATGGAAGCCGCCTTCGTAGACATTGGACGCGGCCGCAACGCCGTGCTGTACGCCGGTGAAGTTGACTGGGACGCCGCTGATCTCAAGGGCCAGCCGCGCCGCATTGAGAACGCGCTCAAGTCAGGCGATTCGGTTCTCGTGCAGGTCTCCAAGGACCCCGTGGGTCACAAGGGTGCCCGCCTGACGAGCCAGATCTCCCTGCCCGGCCGCTACCTGGTGTTTGTCCCGGGTGGTTCCATGACAGGCATCTCACGCAAGCTGCCCGACGTCGAACGTAACCGCCTCAAGCGCGTCCTGAAGGACCACCTGCCCGAAAATGCGGGCGTCATTGTGCGCACGGCGGCCGAAGGTGCCAGCGAAGAAGAGCTCACGAATGACATCAACCGGCTGCGCGCCCAGTGGGAAGGCATCAACGAGCGGGCTTCCTCGCACAAGACGCTTGCCCCCGAAATGCTGTACGGCGAGCCTGACCTGACCATCAAGGTTGTCCGCGACGTCTTCAACGAGGACTTCTCCAAGCTCGTTGTTTCCGGTGAAGACGCCTGGGACACCATCGAGGCCTACGTAACCTATGTTGCCCCGGATCTGCTTGACCGCTTGGAAAAGTGGACGAAGCCCGATGACATCTTCGCCGTGCACCGCATCGACGAGCAGATCAACAAGGCCCTTGAGCGCAAGGTCTTCCTGCCGTCGGGTGGTTCGCTGGTCATTGACCGCACCGAAGCCATGACAGTTGTTGACGTCAACACGGGTAAGTTCACCGGATCCGGTGGCAACCTTGAAGAGACCGTCACGAAGAACAACCTTGAAGCTGCCGAGGAAGTTGTTCGCCAGCTGCGCCTGCGCGACATCGGCGGCATCATCGTCATTGACTTCATCGACATGGTCCTTGAATCCAACCGCGATCTGGTGTTGCGCCGTCTCGTCGAATGCTTGGGCCGTGACCGGACCAAGCACCAGGTTGCCGAGGTGACCTCGCTGGGTCTGGTGCAGATGACGCGTAAGCGCATGGGTACCGGTCTGCTGGAAGTCTTCGGCGAGCTGTGCCCCTCCTGCGCCGGCCGCGGCATGGTCACCCACGAGATCCCCGTGGAGCACCGCCGCACCCACAGCCCCGCTGTGGAAGTAGCCCAGATCCATGCCCCGGCGGCGCCGAAGCAGGACAACCGCGAGAACGAGCGCACGGCCAACCGGTCCACTCGCAGCGAACGCAAGCGCAACCGCAACCGCGGCCAGCAGCCTGAGATCGAACCGCAGCTTGAGCCCGCACCGGCTCCTGTCGCCGATGAGGTTGCTGACGCTGCCAAGGCGCAGAAGGCTCACGAGGCACGTGCTGCACTGGCCAATATTGCCGCTGCGGCCGCCGCTTCGCACCAGGAGCGCGTCGCCGCCGAGCCCAACCATGCTCCCGTCATTGAAGAGGCCGACGCCGCGACTCTCACCTTGGGTGGGGAAGCCATTGAGCTGCCCCGTGGACACCGAAGTGAAAGCAGCGATTTCTCCGGCACCAACAATGCAGATCAGGCCGCCGCACTGGCGGATCTGACCCAGGCGCTGGATCAGCTGGTGGCACCGGGCCAGGGTGAATCTTCACAGCGCGTATCTTCACAGGGCGAATCCTCACAGCGCGAATCCTCACAGGGTGAGAATGCCGAGGGCGGCAACAACCGTTCACGCTCACGCCGGGGACGCCGCAACCGCAGCGCCCGTAGCGCACAGGGCGGAGCCGACATGGCTGTGGAAACGTCAGCTCAGGCTTCTGCCGGGCAGGGCTCCACGATTCATAGCAGCGTTGTTGCCGACAAGCCCGTTGTGCCGGTTGCCAAGAAGGCCTCCGAGCCGATCATCCTTGGCGTGGGAGTACCCGCTTCCGAGCTCTAGCCTGCGCTTCTGCGTTTGACTAGCTTGGCTAGTTTGACTAACTAGTTGGCCTGAACAAGCAACCCGCACACGATGTCCCAATGCACCGAAAGGCGCATTATTGGGTCATCTTGTGCGGGTTGCTTGTTTAAAGCAGGCGCGTGCGCACTAGGGTGGAATGCGACACGGGGTGCCAGGCCACAAGGGCCGGCTGAGACAATACCCGTTGAACCTGCCCGGTTAGCACCGGCGAAGGGATGTCCCATGACAACCAGTACCGTAGTGCCTGCTGCCCACGAGCCTGCCCACGACACTGCGCACGAGCCTTCGGTCAACGTGGCAACTGCCGTGAAGCATCCCAGGATCCTGAGCATTGCCGGCTCAGACCCCTCTGGCGGTGCAGGCATCCAGGCTGATATCAAGTCCATTTCCGCTCATGGTGGTTACGCCATGGCCGCCATCACAGCATTGACGGCCCAAAATACTCAAGGGGTGCAGGGCGTCCACATTCCGCCAGCTTCATTCCTCACCTCGCAACTCGATGCGGTGGCAGCGGATATCGCCTTGGATGCAGTGAAGATCGGCATGCTAGGCAACGCGGCGGTGATGAACGCGGTGGGGGACTGGCTTGCACGGACCCGTCCCGCCGTCGTCGTACTGGATCCGGTGATGGTGGCCACTAGCGGTGACCCGCTCGTGACGGCGGGAACACGCGAGGCGTTTCTGGAACTGCTGACGTTCACCCATCTGGTGACTCCCAATCTCCCGGAACTTGCCGTCCTGCTGAACCGTGCCGAAGCCAGCAGCTGGCACGAGGCGGTGGAGCAGGGGCGCGCGCTTGCCGCCGAACATCACGTCATGGTTCTGGTCAAGGGCGGGCATTTGCCTGGAACTCAATGCCCCGATGCGCTCGTGTGGCCCGACGGCTCGGTGCGCGAGTTCGACGGCGCCCGGATAGAAACCGCCAATACTCACGGCACGGGCTGCTCGCTTTCCGCGGCAGTAGCCACGCTCCAAGCGCAGACAGGCGATTGGGTCGAAAGCGTGCGGAGGGCCAAGGAGTGGCTCGGCGGCGCCTTGGCATCGGCCGGAGAATTGGAGGTCGGTTCCGGCGCCGGCCCCATCAATCACCTATTCGCCTTATGGGGGAGTGCCGCTCCTGCCGGCGAAACCTTTAGCAGGGAACTGTGGGCGGACTGTGCGCCCCAGCGAACAGCCATCTTCGAGCTGGACTTTATCAAGGAGTTGGCCGCCGGCACGCTCGGCCGTAACCACTTCGCCTACTATCTGGCGCAGGATGCCCAGTACTTGGCCACCTACTCCAGGGTCCTTGCCCGGGCGAGTGCACTGGCACCGACAGAAACCGAGCAGAAGTTTTGGGCAGGAGGGGCGCAGAACTGCATCGATGTGGAGCTGAGCCTGCACCGCGACTGGCTCAGCAAATACCCGCTGGACTCTCCCCAGGGTCCCGTGACAAAACACTATGTGGACCACCTCCAGGCCGTTGCCTTCGGCGGCAGCTACGGCGAAGTGGTCGCAGCCGTTCTGCCCTGTTACTGGCTGTACGCCGAGGTTGGGCGCGTACTTCACGCCGACTACCTCGCCTTTGAGGGCGAACACCCTTACGGGAGCTGGCTGGCAACGTATGCGGATGAAGATTTTGCCAAAGCTACGGAAAAGGCCATTAGCATCACCGATGCGGCAGCACGGCGAGGTTCGGCCAGTGAACGCCAACGGATGCGGGAGGCATTTGCCCATTCCGCCCAGTACGAGGTTGACTTCTTTGCGGCACCACACCTCCACGTCGAGGCAGTCAAAGCAGCCTCAGTGACGTCAAGTGATTAACCACACCCAGCTCTGAGGCACAAATTCGGCGCGTCCGGGCCCTAAATGTCATAAATCGGCAACAAGCGCGCTAAAGTTGCTGAGTACGGTTTCTACGATCCTCACGGGTTTCCGAAGTAAACATGTTTGCTTGGACGCAGTGTTGGGAGTCGAAACTAGTCTCATTTGCCCCCGAAGCCAGAATTAGCGTATTCTTGTTCTTCGGTGCTTACGCCAACACCTAGGGCAACCACTCATGGTAGAACTCCATTGAGGTCCACGGCGTTGAGGCACATAGTGTGCATCCTGTTTTTGTTCATTCTTGAACAGCGGGTGCATGCGGTTGGCAGGGATCAAATATGATCCGCGCCGGCATAAAAACTTTGTAATAAACGTCGAGAGAAGTGAGTTCCCCAGTGGTGTACGCGATTGTCCGCGCAGGCGGCCGTCAAGAAAAGGTTTCCGTAGGAGACCACGTGACCATGAACCGCGTCCCCGGTGGAGTTGGCAGCACGCTTGAGCTGCCCGCTTTGCTCTTGGTTGATGGTGACAAGCTCACCACAGCCGCGAAGGACCTGGCTAATGTGAAGGTTACGGCTGAGAAGTTGGAGGATCTTCGTGGACCGAAGATCGTCATCCAGAAGTTCAAGAACAAGACCGGCTACAAGAAGCGCCAGGGTCACCGTCAGGAACTGTCCAAGGTCAAGATCACCTCAATCGCTTAATAAGCATTGACGTTCGATCCACTTAGATACTTTTAGTAAAAAGGCAGGCATTTTCAAATGGCACATAAAAAGGGTGCGAGTTCCACTCGCAACGGTCGTGACTCCAACGCTCAGTACTTGGGCGTAAAGCGCTTCGGCGGTCAGGTTGTCAAGGCTGGCGAAATCATCGTTCGCCAGCGCGGCACACACTTCCACCCCGGCGTTAGCGTCGGCCGTGGCAAGGACGACACGCTGTTCGCATTGGACGCAGGCGCAGTCGAGTTCGGCACGCGTCGTGGACGTCGCGTTGTGAACATCGTTGCAGCTACGGTCTAATACCGAAGCTTTTCCAGTGGAGCGAGCCGCATGGCTCGCTCCACTGGCTTTTAACACAAGTATTTCAACAGCAGCATTTTTCAACATCAGCAGCGCCGACCGGAAACGGGGCGCTCGCTAAGTAGCGGACTAGAATTAGTACGCAGTAGCAAGTTCTATTCAAGGAGATTTCAGTGGCCAGCTTTGTTGACCGGGTTGTTTTGCACGTATCCGGCGGGACTGGCGGCCACGGCTGCGTTTCCGTTCACAGTGAGAAATTCAAGCCCTTGGGCGGGCCCGACGGCGGTAAGGGCGGCGACGGCGGTAGCGTCACGTTCAAAGTCAGCGACCAGACCACCACCTTGCTTGACTTCCACCACGCACCTCACCGCCGCGGCGGCAACGGCCAGCCCGGCATGGGCGACTGGCGCGACGGCAAGGACGGGGAATCCCTGATCCTTGAAGTTCCCGACGGCACGGTCATTAAGGACAAGGACGGCAACGTCCTCGCCGACCTCGTTGGCATCGGTTCGGAATATGTTGCTGCAGCCGGTGGCCAGGGTGGACTCGGCAACAACGCCCTTTCCTCACTGAAGCGCAAGGCTCCGGGCTTCGCCCTGTTGGGCATCGCCGGAGAAGACCAGGACATCGTCCTCGAGCTGAAGTCCATCGCCGACATCGCTTTGGTTGGCTTCCCGTCCGCCGGCAAGTCCAGCATCATCGCTGCCATGTCCGCGGCCCGGCCCAAGATTGCCGACTACCCCTTCACCACCTTGATCCCCAACCTTGGCGTAGTCCAGGCTGGCGATATCCGCTTCACCATGGCTGATGTCCCCGGACTCATCGAGGGTGCCAGCGAAGGTAAGGGCCTTGGCCACAACTTCCTGCGCCACGTCGAGCGTTGCGCAGCGATTGTGCACGTCCTTGACTGTGCAGCCCTAGAGGCTGATCGCGATCCCATTAGCGACCTAGCTATCATCGAGCGCGAACTGGACAAGTACGACGTCGACATGAGCTTCGCAGGAACCGATGGCGAAGTGGTGCCCCTGAATGCCCGCCCCCGCCTGATTGCCTTGAACAAGGTCGATTCTCCCGACGGCCGCGACATGGCCGAATTCGTCCGTGGCGACCTTGAGAAGCGCGGCTACCGAGTCTTCGAAGTGTCCGCAGCCAGCCATGAGGGCCTGAAGGCTCTGGGCTATGCCATGTCCGAGATTGTCACGGCGGCACGCAAGGAGCTCGCCGAGGTCGCCGTCAAGGTTACTCCGGTGATCCTGCGCCCCCGCGCCATCAACGAGACCACGTTCACCATTGTCCGGGAAGAGCGCAACCTGTCTCCGCTGTTCCGCGTTCGCGGTGAAAAGGCTGAGCGTTGGGTTGAGCAGACCGATTTCCAGAACGAGGAAGCCATCGGCTACCTTGCCGACCGTCTGGCGAAGGCTGGCGTCGAGAAGGAACTCTTCCGGATCGGTGCTACACCCGGAGACACCGTGGTCATCGGCGGCGACAACGGCATGATCTTCGACTGGGAGCCCACCATGATGGGTGGCGCCGAGCACCTCGCCGCACCCCGTGGTACCGACCTGCGCCTCCTTGACCTGGGCGACCGTCCTACGCGTTCGCAGAAGCGTCAGGAACAGCAGGATCGCCGCGATGCCAAGGCTGCCGTTCGTGCCGAGATGGATGCCGAGCGCAAGGCCGGAATCTGGACAGAGACCCACGACCGCGAGGCCACGAAGGCTCAATTCATCGAAGCCGATTTGGCTGCTGAAGGTGAATCCGACGACGCTAACGCAACGCAGAACTAGTGGGCGTTGAACCCATGGGAGTCCAGGAAAACGACGAGGCCATCTCACTTAAATCACGCATGGGCATTGCCACGGCAGCGCGCATCGTGGTCAAGGTGGGATCGTCGTCGTTGACTTCGGTGGCCGGTGGCATTTCCGAAGAGGCGCTGACTAAACTTGTGAACGTTTTGGCGCAGCGACGCCTGACCGGAACCGAGATTATTCTTGTCTCTTCGGGAGCCATTTCTGCCGGCCTGCTCCCTTTGGGCCTGACCCGCAGGCCCAAGGACCTTGCCACACAGCAGGCCGCCGCCAGCGTGGGGCAGGGGCTGTTGATGGCGCATTACAACCGCGCTTTCCTTTCCCATGGTGTGACGGCGTCGCAGGTACTACTGACGGCAGAGGATCTGACCCGGCGACATCAGTACGTCAACGCCCACCGGGCGTTGGAACGGCTTTTGAACCTTGGCGTGGTTCCCATTGTGAATGAAAATGACACTGTGGCCACCCACGAGATCCGATTTGGTGACAACGACAGGCTCGCAGCCCTTGTAGCGCACCTGGTCAAGGCCGATGCGCTGATACTGCTCTCCGACGTTGACTCCCTCTACGACGGTCCGCCGTCGGAGGGTGCAACGCGGATCAGCCAGGTTGACTCACCCGAGGACCTTGAAGGCATCGTGATCGGCACTGCCGGCAAGGCCGGCGTCGGTACCGGCGGGATGGCCACCAAGGTCCAGGCCGCAATGATCGCGGCCGAAACCGGCATCCCCGCCCTCGTCACCTCCACCGAGCAGGCCGGCGCAGCGCTGGCAGGCGAGGACGTAGGCACCTGGTTCGGCATCAACGGCAACAAGCGCCCCGTGCGCATGCTCTGGCTGGCCCACCTAGCCGACATCCGCGGACGCTTGGTCTTGGACGACGGCGCCGTCAGGGCCGTCAGCGAACGTCACAAGTCCTTGCTTCCCGCAGGAATCACGGCCGTCACCGGCGACTTTGACGCAGGTGATGCAGTGGAGATCAGCGACGCGCAGGGCAAGGTATTTGCGCACGGACTGGTCAACTACCGGCATTCGGATCTGCCTCAGATGCTGGGACGCTCCACCAAGGCCCTAGCCAAGGAATTGGGTCGGGAATTTGAGCGCGTCGTTGTCCATGTTGACGATCTGGTGCTTCTTAACGGATAGCTCACAGCGCGATCTGTGGTTGTGCTTTAGACTTGAGGCATGACCGATCAGATTGTTGAACAAAGTGTAGCTGCCGAGGTTCGAGCCATCACCGACCGTGCCCGCAGGGCAGCCCGTCGGATGGCCCGAGCAAACCGGGCCTGGAAGGACAAGGGCCTGCGCGCCATGGCCAAGTCCTTGCTGGAAAATCAGGACGCCGTACTTGCCGCCAACGCCAAAGATGTGGCTGCAGGCCGAGAAAACGGCACCTCGGCGTCGATGCTTGACCGGCTGACCCTCACTAAAGCGCGCATGCAAGGGCTGGCCGCGGCCCTGGAAAACCTCGCCACCTTGCCCGATCCTGTTGGCAATGTTGTGCGCGGTCAGACCTTGCCCAATGGATTGCGCATGCGCCAGATCAACGTGCCGATGGGTGTTGTTGCAGCCATCTACGAGGCCCGCCCCAATGTCACTGTTGATATTGCCGGTCTAGCGCTTAAGAGCGGCAATGCAGTTATTCTGCGCGGCGGCACTGCCGCGGCCAATACCAACAAAGCACTGTTGGGTCTTCTTCGTGACGCCCTCGACCGGGTTGGGTTGCCGGCCGATGCGGTGCAGTCTGTTGACGAGTATGGGCGCGAAGGCGCCAACCTCATCATGAAGGCCCGTGGCGCCGTCGACGTCTTGATTCCCCGCGGCGGGCGCGATCTCATTCAGTCAGTGGTGAACAACGCAGCGGTTCCCGTCATTGAGACCGGTGAAGGCAACGTCCACATCTTCATTGACAGCAGCGCCAAGGAAGAGATGAGCGTCGACATCCTGCTGAACGCCAAGACCCAGCGCCCCAGCGTCTGCAACACGGTAGAAACCTTGCTGGTACACAAGGACGCCAAGGTGCTTCCAGCTGTTCTGCGCGCGCTGTCGAAGGCCGGTGTCCGCCTGCACGTTGACGAGCGCGTTCAGGCCGTGCTGCCCGCCGGTGTCACAGCTACCGCGGCCACCGACGAGGACTGGGCCACCGAATACATGGATATGGATCTCGCGGTGAAAATGGTTGACTCCATGGATGAGGCCATCAAGCACATCCGCACCTGGAGTACCGGCCACACCGAGGCAATCCTGACCAACGATCTCGGCAATGCGGAAACGTTCATCGCCGAAATTGATTCGGCTGCCGTCATTGTGAATGCCAGCACACGCTTCACCGATGGCGGTGAGCTTGGGTTGGGGGCAGAAGTGGGAATTTCCACCCAAAAACTCCACGCCCGTGGGCCCATGGGCCTGACGGAACTGACCACTACCAAGTGGATTGTGCAGGGCGAAGGCCAGGTCCGCAGCTAGTTGGGGGCCCAGCTGTGGTGGTCTTTGCTGCGCGCCGGTGTGCCAGAGTGCACCGATTGCACGTACCATTAGAAGGAATTCACGCAACAACTGGACCGGACATGGCGATACTGCCGCCCGGCCACGCACCCAAGGGGAGAAATAATGCTGACCCAGCTTGCCGGCGTCGTACTAGCCGTTGCAGAGGAACATGAAGAACTTGCACCGTTGATCGCACCGCCGTTGGTAATTGGCGGCGCCATGCTGGCCGCATTGCTGCTGCTGATGCTGGTCACGGTTTCTTTCATGAACCTGGGCAACCGCCACACGGCCGTTGAGTCAACTGACGATCCCCACCGTCAGCACACCAACAAACACCTGCACGGCGACGATTCGGCGTCCTCCAATCACTGAGGACACTCTCCGGGTGCCTTCGGTTGAGGGCACCCGGAACCGTCTCCGCGTCGGAGTCATGGGTGGAACATTTGATCCAATCCACCATGGTCACCTTGTCGCAGCCAGTGAGGTTGCGAGTGTTTTTAAACTTGACGAAGTCATTTTTGTGCCCACTGGTGAGCCGTGGCAGAAGGCGAAAAGCCGTGTCAGTGCAGCGGAGCACCGCTACCTGATGACGGTCATTGCCACTGCGGCGAACCCACAATTCACCGTGAGCCGTGTGGACATTGACCGGCCGGGACCCACGTTCACCATCGACACTTTGCGGGATTTGCACAGGGCGCGGCCCGATGCGGACTTGTTCTTCATCACAGGCGCGGATGCCATGGCGCAGATTATGTCGTGGAAAGATAGCGACGAACTGTGGGATCTAGCCCATTTTGTAGGGGTTACCCGTCCCGGACATGTGCTCGATGACCGGGGGCGCACCGATGTAAGTTTGTTGGAGGTCCCTGCAATGGCGATCTCCTCAACCGATTGTCGCAAACGTGTGGCTGAACAAAACCCCGTCTGGTATCTGGTTCCGGACGGAGTCGTGCAATATATTGCCAAGTATGGCTTGTATGTTCAGCCCGGAACTGAAGCCAGCGCAGGCATTGTGCCGGTGACCAAAAAGAACCGAATGAGTAATTGATGAGTAAGGAAACGGAGCCGGTTCGCAGCCGCAGGCAGCTGCGGGCGCAAACGGCACAGGCAACAGGCGCCGCGGCGAAGCCGCAGGTGCCACTTGGCTCTGCCCCGAAAGAGGCCCCGAAGGAGCCCGCGGCGCCAACTGCTTTGGTTGAGAGCGCGCCAGCCCCATCTACTCCGCCCGTTCCTGCACCCCGCCCGGAGCCCGCAAATCAACGCGGCGAACGGCAGTCGCAGACGAGGGCACGTGACAGGGCCGCACTTCGTGCATACAAGGAACTCGTGGACACTCCGGGCCCTAGCCCGCTGCCATCCCGTCGAGCGCTCCGCCAGGCGCAACTGGATGCCGAACGAGCCCCGGTCACGGCTGTCAACCCCGTGGTCTCCGCAATTGTCCCGGCGGTGCCGTCGAACGCCCCTAAAACCCAGTCCGCGCCCCAGATAGAGACGGCTACAGCGAGCCAGGATACTGTGGCGGCACCGTTGCCCTCTGCTTCTCCTCGAGCCCGTGTCGGACGCCGTGCGGCAGCGGTCGGTGCTGGACGTGGATCCGCTGTCCGGCCTCCGGTCGCTGCAGCTGATGACAGTTCGACGCCGGAACCCACCTTGGCTGCGACCGCGGAAGTTACCGCCGTTGCCGGTCAGGCAGGGGAGGAAAACGGATCGTTGGCGCACACCTCGGAGTCGCCAGCAACGTCCTCGGCAACGGGAGAAGTTCTCGTCGAGGGAACCGATCCGGTTTCTGGCGAGAGCGCCAAGTATCCGCCGCTTCCCGGCTTGATGCCGGGAGGTAGCTACTATCCTGTTTCGGCGGGTCCGCCGCCGGTGGCGGTCGCTCCCAGTACCGAGGAACTCCGTCTGTTGGCTGCCCAGCGAGCCGAGGCCGAACGTGCCGCGATCTTGGCCGAGCGGGCCCAGGCGCGTGAGCGTCTTGCTCAGGAGAGTGCCAAGAATCGGCGCCCGTCCACGGATCCCACGGCAACGAATAACCTTGCCATGGTCACCCCGTTGGACTTCATCGAGGTTCCGGGGACGGACCGTCCGGTGTTGCGCCAACCCACCACGACACATGTGCCGATCGTGGCAACTGCAGCCATCCGTGGCGCATCAAAGCGGTCAGGTGGTGCCCCCAAACGGACCGAAACACCGAAGTTGCCGCCAGCTCCCACAGCTGCAACGCCGATCCAGGCCACACAGCCGGCAGTTCCGACTGTCAGGGCCGAACGCTTCGATGCCGCTCTGGCGGCCCGGTCAGTTCACCGACCCGGTCTGGGGAATCGTCCACTGACCGGTGGGCGGAGCAGCACGCTCAAGCAGGCCGAAGCAATGGCTACTGGCGGGCACGCCACCGTGCGCACCGAGGCAGAAGCAGTTTCGGTCCAGCGTTCCCAGATGCCGCCTATGCCTGCCGACTACGCCCACGGACTTGAGCCGCTGGACGCCATGACGGCGGGACTGGCCCGTACTCAGCGAAACATGCTGATTCAGTGGGGATCCATCATTGCCGGTGGCGCTGCACTTGTGGTTGGCGTCATTATGTTTATTACCTCACTCGCACGCTAATTTTTCACCAATCAAAGGAAACAGCAGTGACAGCAACAGATCAGTCCATCGAACTTGCTCGGGCAGCAGCCCGTGCGGCCTCGGACAAGCTGGCCCAGAACGTAACAGCCATTGACGTTAGCGAACGTCTGGCCATCACGGATATCTTCTTCATTGCATCGGCGGCCACTGAGCGTCAGGTCAATGCAATTGCCGATGGCATCGAAGATGAGCTCCACAAGTTTGACTTGCGCCCGGTACGCCGTGAAGGCCGCTCGAGTGGCCGTTGGGTGTTGCTGGACTACGCAGACATCGTCTTCCACATCCAGCACGAAGAGGACCGCGTCTTCTATGCGCTGGAGCGCCTCTACGGAGACTGCCCCGTCATCGACCTGCAGTTGGCGGAGTCTGATCCCTCAGCCAAGGTCGCTGAAGAAGCAGTCACCGAAAACTAGTCCCTAGACGGGCTCAGGAACTATAGATAGGTCATTCCATGACTTCCATTGCACCCGAGCGCTCAGTTTTGCAGCCCGCCGGCCCACGCCGGCGGGTTATTTTTTGGCGCCATGGACGGACCTCGTGGAACGCAGCACGCCGTTTCCAGGGGCAGAGCGACATTGCCCTCGACGCGGTAGGGGAGTCGCAGGCCAGCCGCTCCGCCGCGCTTTTGGCTGGCAAGCTCGTTTCCGCATCTGGTGCACCCGTGCGCCTTCTTTCATCTGATCTGGCCCGCGCTTATTCAACGGCGAAAGCCCTGGCCGCACTGACCGGCGTTGACGTGACAGTTGACCACCGTCTGCGGGAAACCTTTGGCGGCGAATGGGAAGGCCGCACCTTCGATGAGATCATCGCGTCATACCCGGACGAGATCCGGCGGTGGCAGCTCGATGAGCCGGGCATCCGTGCCGGCGGGGGAGAGACCAGGGTTGAAGTTGCCCAGCGGATGGTTGAATCCATCCTTGAGCACCTCCAGGACCTGCCGGAGCGCGGCACCCTGGTGGTGGCAACCCATGGCGGGGCGACTCGGGTGGCCCTCGCGAAACTCTTGGGTCTACCTGAGGAGCTGTGGCGCACCCTGTCCGGACTATCCAACTGCCACTGGTCGGTCGTGGAGGAATCGGATGCCCTTGGTGCCGTTCCCAGCACGTGGCGGCTACTTGAGCATAACGTTGGGACGCTCCCGGAACCCTACGAAGTACCCGAAGATTTGGCCGAACCGGTGGAGGATTAAGGGTCCGGCAAGTCTCGATTTGTCAGCTGGGTAAAAGTTGTTCTAGGATAGACAGGTTGCTCCAGCCAAGGCCGAAAGGTCAAGGGTGAAGGAACGAAATAAAGTAGAATGTTTGGGGCTGTGGCGCAGCTGGTAGCGCACCTGCATGGCATGCAGGGGGTCAGGGGTTCGAGTCCCCTCAGCTCCACCAAACACGCTAGGGATTGAAAAATCGCTGGCGGTTTACAACTGAATAAGATTTATGTTTTGGGGCTGTGGCGCAGCTGGTAGCGCACCTGCATGGCATGCAGGGGGTCAGGGGTTCGAGTCCCCTCAGCTCCACCAAAACAAAAAGTCCGGTCACCTTCTGGTGGCCGGATTTTTTCGTTAACAACACCCGTTTCGTGGCCGCGCACGCGCAGAGGTGGGCGTGTAGGCGCACGTGCCCGCGACCATTGTCCTGAAAGGGTGGGAGAATGTTGCAGTGTCCACGCCAGATCCTGCTCAGTCAGAGCTAATTTCCCCAGAGCCAATTTCCCCAGTAACCGACCTCGGTGAGCCTGCTCCCGCGGCCACGAGCCACGGGGCGCGCAGCTACGACGCCGTCCTGGCCAATATTGAGAGTGAGCTCCGGGACGGCAGGCTCAAGGTGGGGGACCAGCTTCCCGGCGAACGGGCGCTCGCGCTTAAACACGGGATCTCCAGGGCCTCCGTGCGGGACGCCATCCGGGTGCTGGATGCCATGGGTGTGGTGCGCACAGGAGTGGGCTCGGGGCCACAATCGGGAACCGTGGTGATCGCCAATCCCAGTGCCGGCCTCGCGTCAACACTTCGGCTACATATGGCCACCAATCATTTTCCTGTGACCGACATTGTGCAAACCCGCGTCATGATGGAAACTTGGGCTGCCGCGGAAGCCGCCAAGCAACCACGGACGGCTGATCAGGAAAGCAGCCTTCGCGGCGCACTGGCGGCTATGAACGCCCCGGGCCTTGGCAGGGAAGAATTCCACGTACTCGATGCCGCCTTCCATGTTCAGCTGAGCTCGTTGGCAGGCAACGCCGTTGTCACAGCGATGATGGAATCCCTGCGATCAGCCATCCAGGGATATGTCAGCGCTGCAATCGACAGCGATGACTCGTGGGCGCTCATTGTGCCCACCCTGCGCGAGCAGCACGAGGCCATAGTGGCTTCCGTGTTGGCGAACGACGGCGCCGGTGCGGCTCGGGCGCTCAGGGACCACATTGAGTGGTTCCATTCGCAGGCAACCACGGGTTCGCAGGCAACCAAGGAAAGGCCAACAACATGAGATGCCCTTGCAACAGTGGCGAAAGTTTTGAAGGTTGCTGCGCCAAGTACCTGCAGGGCATTGAGGGTGGCACTGTTGTCTATCCGCCAACGGCAGAGGCCTTGATGCGCTCACGATATACAGCATTCGCACGGGGTGATGTCAGTTACCTTCTGCGCACCTGGCACCCTGATACCAAGCCCGCATCCTTGGAGCTGGACCCTGACCAGCAGTGGTATTCGTTGGAGATACTCAGCACGAGTCGCGGTGGATATTTCGACGATGACGGTGTTGTCAGCTTCCGTGCGAGCTATCGCTCGGCCGCTAACCGCAAGCTCCGTGATTCGCTGACCGAAACCAGTAGTTTTACCCGCCAAGGAAAGCAATGGTTGTACCTCGCCGCCCTTGAAATTCACTGATCTCAGCATCTGGCCGTCAAGCTGTGCTGAGTCAACCGCCCCAGTGCGGGCTGTGATTCCGGGCACCAAGGGCAGTGGGGTTGCCGTCCCAACAAAATGACAGCTG
Organism: Arthrobacter sp. TWP1-1; assembly: GCF_049897845.1. Lineage (NCBI taxonomy): Bacteria > Bacillati > Actinomycetota > Actinomycetes > Micrococcales > Micrococcaceae > Arthrobacter > Arthrobacter sp. TWP1-1. The sequence continues at coordinate 648,926 of NZ_JAFCXC010000002.1, read as the reverse complement.
TAGAGTTGCCCGGTGGAGCAAAACAGCAGCAGCGGCAGCCCAGACACCCGTGCAGACATGGCCTTCGATTTTGCGCAGTTGCGCCGGTTCCCCGACATCGAGGCGGAGAACCTCTTCGCCCACGACGCGACGGATGAACTAATCCTGAACGAGGCAGCGGGCGCCCTGGCCGCAGCCGGAGACGGCGAAGTCGTCATTGTTGGAGAACGGTACGGGGCACTGACGCTTGCAGCGGCCACTCTGCATGACCTAACTGGTTTGCGCGTTCATCAGGACGGATTGTCCGGTGAGATCGCCCTGAAAAACAATGCCAGTCACCTGAACCGCACCCATGCTTATGCCTCCCTGCCTCTAGACCCGGCCCTCTTCGCGGGTGCAACAGTGGTTCTGTGGCAATTACCCCGCAGCCTCGATGAGGTCGCCGAAGTTGCCGAACTTATCAGCGCCCATGCCAGCCCTAACGTGCAGGTGTTTGCTGGCGGGCGTATCAAGCACATGACAATAGCCATGAACTCTGTCCTAGAGCAATACTTCTCGCGAGTCACCCCCGGGCGGGCGTGGCGCAAGTCCCGCCCACTTACTGTGAGCGGACCGCGGCGGGAGGCTCCGACGTCGAACTTCCCGTGCAAGGAGTACCACAGCGACCTTGAGCTCTGGCTATGCGCGCACGGGGCGACCTTTGGCGGCACCAAAGTTGATGTTGGCACCCGTTACCTGCTCGATTTCGTTGCCCAGATGCGTCAGAGTGACGCCGCCATTGATCTGGGGTGCGGCAACGGCACCATCGCGGCGTCTCTGGCCAAGGCCAGGCCCGGGATGCACATCACGGCAACAGACCAATCGGCGGCCGCCGTGGCATCAACCAAGGCCACAGCCGAGGCCAATGGTTTAGCTGAGCGCATCGAGGTTGTGCGCGATGACGCCCTCGGTAGCTTTGCGGCGGAAACGGCCGGGCTGATAGTGCTCAATCCGCCCTTCCATGTTGGCGCCACGGTGCACGCAGGGATCGCGCTCAAGCTCTTTGCCGACGCTGCCCGGGTCCTGGCGCCAGGAGGGGAACTTTGGTGTGTCTACAACCGCCATCTGCAGTACCGGACATCGTTGGAAAAACTAGTAGGACCCACCGAAGTCATGGGTAACAACAGCAAGTTCACCGTGACCGTTTCACGACGGCTGCCTTCGTAGCAATCACTGTGTGCCGTGGCATTCACGCACACGAGTGACCCTCGGGTAATCTTGCCATGGGGCTTCCGGAAGTCCGCCAATGTTGTCGTATGTCATCTGTCGAGGAGTAAATTTTGGGTGTTCCCGAGGTTGGGTTGCCACAGCGCCGTCGAGGCACGAATCTGCCCAAGATGGGTGATTACAACCAGGCCGTCATCTTGGACTCCATTAGACGCGCCGAGGAAGGCCTGAGCCGCGTTGAGTTGGCTGCTTCTGCCGGCCTCGCGGCGCAGACCGTTTCCAACATTTGCCGCAGGCTCCTTGATTCTGAACTCATCGTCGAAGCAGGCAAGGAAGCGTCCGGGCCCGGCAAGCCCCGGACCATGTTGCGTCTGAACCCGCGGGGTATGTATGCCGTTGGTATCCACATTGACCCTGCATTGACTAGCTATGCGCTGCTGGATGCGGTTGGCACGGTGCTGGTCTCTGTCCATGAGTCCACCGACCTTGCAGCAGACCCCGCAGAGGTTGTCGCCGCCATGGGGGCAAGAGTCCGCCGAATCATTGAAGAATCTGGCGTTGATGAACATCGAATTGCCGGCGTCGGTGTAGCCACTCCGGGTCCGGTGGACGCAGCCAGCGGCACCGTAGTTGACCCGCCGCATATGCCCGGGTGGACTCGCGTTCCCCTGCGCGACATCCTGCAGCAGACCACCGGCCTTCCCGTGGTGGTGGACAAGGACGTCACGGCGTCTGCCGTGGCCGAGGTCTGGGCCGGTTCCGCCAACAGCGCCAGGGACTTTGTGTTTGTCTATATCGGTACTGGTATTGGTGCCGGGCTGGTGCTCAATGATGAAGTTGTCCGAGGTTCCTCAGGGAACGTTGGTGAAATCGGCCACATCATCGCCGATCCGGATGGCCCCGAATGTGATTGCGGCCGACGCGGCTGCATCAAGGTCACCTGCATGCCCGAAACTCTCGTGGCACAAGCCCGCACGGCGGGGGTTCTGCCGATGATCAGCCCCCTCGATGAGCCGTCCCTTCCGGCGGACATGGCCGCGCTGGCCCAGGCTGCTGCAGAGGGCAACCCTGCCGCCGTCGAGATTTTGGCACAGTCGGCAACTCGGCTTGCCGGCGCAGCATCGGTGCTCACGAACCTGCTCGACGTCGAACGCGTGGTCTTTGGTGGCCCGTTCTGGCCAGCGCTGGCCCCGACCCACTTGACCGCGATCCCGCCGCTGCTCGAACACCTCAGCGTGACCACCAGCGTGCATTCGGTGGATGTCATGGGGACGATCGTGAGCTCGGGCGAGGAAGCCTTCGGCGCGGCCTGCTTGGTCATGGAAAAGACGTTCAGCCCCAACGCGGCTCGGCTGCTCTTGGACTCCAAGAACTAACAGTCACTGGCCTCCAAAAACTAGCGGAAGTAGGCCAGGACTGGATATCAGTCCTGGCTAATCCGCGGTTAATCCACAGCCTCCAGGATCTCGCCAAAGGGAATCGTGGCATCGGTGTGGGCCTGGACAACATGGGCACTGATGACAACATGGACGCCGTGCGTTTTCTCGGCGACAGATTGCAACAGGACCGGCATGATGGTGTCAACGAACGCTTCACTTTTGCCCTGCAGATATTCTGTATACGCGGCTGGCAACTGAGTCATGAACCATACTGTAGTCCTGCGCAGAGGCGTCCAACAGATGTTCATGGGAAGTTCTCCCCATTGCGCGGCGGCCACCCATCGTGTGGGCTGGTCTGTAGGATTCAAGTCTCAGCCATGCCCGATGAAAGGCCATAGATAGTGTTGCCCACCAGCGTCAGCCCGTACATCGATTCCACCCGCATCGATTCCAAGGAGCTGGCCAGCGCTCAGCAGGTGGTTGCCAACATCTCCCACAGCTTCGAAAGCAAGGTGGTTGGCCAGGCCCGGCTGCGCGAAACCCTGCTAATTTCCCTCATGACCGGTGGCCATGTCCTGCTTGAATCCGTCCCAGGACTGGCAAAGACCACGGCCGCCCAAACCCTGGCGGATTCCGTCAGCGCACTCTTTCACCGCATTCAGTGCACCCCGGATTTGTTGCCAAGCGACATCGTGGGAACCCAAATTTATGATGCCGCCAAAGGCAGCTTCGTCACACAGCTGGGTCCGGTCCATGCCAACATTGTCCTGCTGGATGAGATCAACCGATCCAGCGCAAAGACCCAATCGGCCATGCTGGAAGCCATGCAGGAACGCCAGACAACCATCGGTGGCCACGTCCACCTCCTGCCGCAGCCGTTTATGGTCATGGCCACGCAGAACCCCATCGAGCAGGAGGGCACCTACCAGTTGCCCGAAGCCCAGATGGACCGCTTCATGCTCAAGGACGTGCTGGATTATCCGAGCCCCGTCGAGGAAGCCGAAGTTATCCGGCGCATTGATGCCGGTGTTTTCCTTGCCGAATCCACGCCACAGGCCGTTGCCTCTCTTGACCAGGTGCGCGCCCTGCAAGCGACCGCCAGAAAGGTGTACCTCGACCCGTCCTTAGTGACCTACATCGTTGGCCTAGTGTACGTAACTCGCCATGCCGGCGCGTACATAGATCCGAGCCTCGCCAAGCTCATCGAATTTGGCGCCAGCCCTCGAGCCAGCATTGCCTTCACCCAGGCAGCACGTGCACTGGCCCTGTTGCGCGGTCGGGACCATGTGATTCCTGAGGACATCAAAGCACTGGCCGAGCGGGTTCTGCGGCACCGGATCATTCTTGGGTTTGAGGCCGTAGCGGAAAACATTCGGGTGGAAACGGTCATTGCCGCCATCGTTGATTCCGTCCAGACACCTTAGGCGCGCATGGGCAGCTTGTTGACGGCCGTGAAATCCAAGATGTACATCTTTACCCACCGCCGGGCCAGAGGAATGCTCGACGGCGAATACGCCTCGGTTTTTCGCGGGCGCAGCCTGGACTTCGATGATCTGCGTGAGTACGTCCCAGGCGATGAGGTACGGGACATCGATTGGAAGGCCACCGCCAGGACCGGTGTGCCCCTGATCAAGCGCTACGTAGCCACCCGCCGCCAGCAGCTCATGTTTGTTGCCGACACGGGCCGCAATATGGCTGCCACTGCACGTGGCGGTGAGATAAAAAAGGACATCGCCGTGATGGCCATTGGGGTACTAGGCTCCCTGACTATCCGCCATGGAGACTCTGTGGCACTTGTCCACGGCGCCGGAGACGCCACGGTAGCCCTGCCTGCCGAGGGTACCGAGAATCATCTGGAACAAATACTGCGCTGTGTTGACGCCGCCTCGATCACCTCCGGGCCCAGCAGCCTTATAGACCGGCTGGAATACGTTGCCACGCACTACCGGCAGCGAATGCTGTTGGTGGTCGTCGCCGACGAGCTCGCCGCCGATGACAGGCTTGCCAAGGTCATGCGCCGGCTCAGCGCGCAACATGAAATCCTGTGGGTACAAATCGCCGACGCCGCCTTGGCCGGACCCGATGCCGTGCAAGGCACCGGCCTTGATGTGGCTGGCCTGGAGCCCCTCGTGCTCCTGCTCGCCGCAGATCCGGAACTTGCGCGCAGCTACGCCGACGCCCAGGCCCAACGTGCCCGGAGTCTGGAAAACATCCTCAAGGCCCGAGGAATTGCCTCGACCAGCATTGGAGCCACCGGCGAAGTCATGACCCACGTCTTTGCCCTGTTGGAAAGGCACCGCCGTGCCCACTGACGGAACGTTTTATGCCCCCATAGGCTACTCGGTGTGGTGGCCGCTGGCCGGCGCGGCCATCCTTGTGCTCTGCCTCGGCTGGTTCGGCTGGATCTGGATTTCCACCCGGGCCGAGCCCAGCGCCGGCGTGCCCGGATTCATCGCCCCACGAAACCCGGAGACGGTCAGGGGAAAATATGTCATGTTGATCAACTCCATCGAAGAACGCCACGGCACGGCTGCCATCACCGGGCGGGCCGCCCACCTCGAATTGAGTCTCGCCGTGCGCACCTTTGTTCACGAGATGACGGGGATAAAAACACAACGCATGACGTTGGCACAATTGCGCGAACACCAGCTTCCCCTGGTTGCTGATGCCGTCGCACTTTTCTACCCGGGGGAGTTCGCAGCTCACGGCGGACGCGGCGGACACGGCGAAAACGGTGGGGAACCAGCCGTGGCCGGTTCAGCCGAGGCCGCCAGGAATGTGGTGCTCTCGTGGCGTTGACGTACTGGTGGCTGATACCGCTGGGGGTGGTGGCGTTCGCCGTCGTCGTCGTGATCTTTTGGCGCAGGCATGAAGACGCAGCCACGCTGATTCCGGTGGCAAATGCTGAACGCCTGACGGCCTTGCCGGCCTATCGCAAAGCCGTGCACAAACGCCGGACCTGGCTGCTCACTGCCTTGGCCGCCGTCGCCGTGTTGGGCCTGTCCTTGCTCACTGCGGCCGCACGACCCATGACTGAGAGTACGAGCATTCCGGAAACGCTAAACCGGGACATCATGCTGTGCCTGGACGTATCCGGCTCCATGCTGGACACCGACGAGGCCATTGTGACCGTTTTTGCCAAGTTGGTGGGCAACTTCAAGGGCGAACGGATTGGCTTAACCATCTTTGATTCCAGCTCTGTCATGGTGTTTCCGCTGACGGATGACTATGAGTTTGTGGCCGAAGAGCTCGAGATGGCGCAGAAGGCTCTGAGTCCTGATGCTGGCAGCTTCGAGTACTTTGCGGGCACCTACGAAATGCCCGGTTCCTCTCTCATCGGTGATGGCCTGGCAACCTGTGCCAAAGGTTTCCCAGCGTCGGGAGGAGAAGAACGCTCCCGTTCCATCGTTCTTGCCACGGACAACATGCTGGCAGGGAAGCCCATCTTCACCCTTGCCGAGGCCACCACACTGGCCACAACGGCAAAGATCCGTGTCTACGCGCTCAATCCCAACGACTTCGGCCTGAACTCGGAATTCGGTGCTGCCGCCGAAAACTTGAAGAAAACCGCCACCGCTACTGGTGGGGCCTACTACGCGCTGGAATCTGAATCCGCTGTCGCGTCCATTGTGAGCAAGGTCCAAGCCACGGAGGCCGCCACCTTGAAAGGTGCACCGCAAAAGACACTGCTCGACCAGCCTGCCTGGCCGTTGGGACTGGCCCTACTCTCGGTGCTGGTGCTCGGGGCGGCAGTCTGGAGGCTGCGACGATGACCTTCCTTCCAGTCCTCACCCCGTGGCTTTTTTGGCCCCTAGCCGTGGTGATGCTCAGCGGTGCCGCCTTTTTGCTTCTCAAGGGCCGCAGTTCAGCTCGGTGGCGGTACGCATCCCTGGTCGTGTTGGTGGTCCTGGCCGGAGCACGCCCAGGGATGGTCGGCGCTCCGGCGCAGGTGGCCACAACAGACCTGAACGTCTTCTTTGTTGTTGATATGACACCCAGCTCCTCGGCCGAGGATTTCAATGGCTCGGCCCCGCGCCTTGATGGAATGAAGGCCGACATCCTAGCCTTGGCCGGAGAACTGGCCGGTGCCCGATTCTCGCTCATCAGCTTCGACAGCAGTGCCAAAGTGGTGCTGCCGCTCACCACGGATGCCACGGCATTGACGACCCTGACGGAAATTCTCACACCCAGTTCGGCCATGGTCTCCAAGGGCAGCAGCATCAGCGTTGCCAAGGATCTCCTTTCTCAACGGCTGGCTGCCGCGCAGGAGGCCCATCCCGAAAGGCCGCGGTTGGTGTACTACCTCGGCGATGGAGAGCAAACATCGGGATCCAGTCCGGAACCGTTCACATCGGCAGCACAGCTCACGGACGGAGGCGCCGTGCTTGGCTATGGCACGGCGGCCGGTGGAAAAATGCGCGACTACACCTTCGGCAGCGACAAACCCGGCTCGTATATTCGGGACAAGGCAAACGGTTACCAAAGCGCGGTTTCCACGATCGATGAAACTCAACTGCAGGCCATTGCCGGTCAACTGAAGGTTCCGTATGTTCACCGGGAGTCCCCGGCGGGCATCAGTGCAGCACTCGCCAAATCGGCACCCACCGTCGTGTCATCGCCCGCCGGGACCGAGGACGGTGCCGGTCGGTGGGAACTCTATTGGCTATTCGCCCTGGCCGCCTTCGGCATCCTGTTGTGGGAAGCAGCAGATCTAACGCGATCCTGGCGCCAGTTGCAGCGTCACGGAAATGAGCGTCACGGAAAGGAAGAGGCTCGATGAGCGTCCGAGAGGCAGCTTCTGCTGTGCCTGATTCCGCCGTGCCGGAACCCCGGCTGCGCAGGCGGCGGAGGCTGCTGCTGGCGTCGGCGCCGATGGTGCTGCTTGCCGTGGTTGTAGCCGTCAAGTTGTTGAGTATGCCGGTTTCCGCCGGCCAGGCCGCCGCTGCCTATGAGGCCGGAGGTGCGGATGGCACGGTGCGGGCAGGACAGGCCATGGGTGTGCTGAACATGGTTGAGCGCTACAAGGCCCATTTCGCGCTGGGAGACGGCTATGTGCTGCGCGGCGATTTCGATGCCGCCCGCACAGAATTCTCACGTGCACTGGAACTCGTGCCAGCAGGGGAGTCCTGCAAGGTCCGTGTGAACCTCGTGCTGAGCCTTGAGAAGCTCGGTGAGGCGCGGGATAAAGCCGGGGACCCGGCGTCGGCCGCCAAACTCTTCACTCAGGGCGGCGTGATCATTGCCGAGGCTCCGCGCGACTGCTTCATTGCCAACAGCGAGAACAACAAGGATGGCGAGGGTCAGGCCCTCAATGACGCCAAGGAACGCTTGGCGCAAAAAGAGCAGGACGGTAAGGCCGACGGCGAGGACCAGCCCGCGGACGACGGCAAGTCCAACCCCGCCGAGGAACCACCCGCGAGCAAACTTGAACAGCTTGAGAAGAGTGGCCAACAGGCCCAGAAGGAACGTAGCAAGAGTGAGAAGCTGCGTGAGGACTATGCCGAGTCCGAGCCGGAGCAGTTCGCGAAACCCTGGTAGTTCCCACATGGGATGCGCGTAAAGTTCGGCCGAAGGGTACATTTCGCGACCTTGATCGAACTGATTTATCGAAATATTGCGTTACGTTGCGCCATAATTCGGCGCCGACTTTGTGCTGCGGCGCGTGAGTGCCTAATATTGGCAGTACGTTATTTCTTCAACGTGTGTCAGCGACCCTTGGATGATTCGAGGGTGTGGGTGCCCCCATGTGGGTCTGACATTTGCTGGCGGATCGCTACGTTACCTGATTGCACCGTGTGCAGTGCAGGGATGTGCCCGCCTCCCTTTTACGAAAAAATTGGCTACTTCCCTCAGTGTGTTCTAGACACAAGGCGGGAAACGGCCAACCCCATCCTCAAGGACCTAAGCAAATGTCACCTCCGAGCCTTTTACAGGCATCGGCGCCTTCGACACAAAGTGCGCCAATAGCCCTTTCCTATGAACTGTTCCCGCCCAAGAATCAGGCCGCCGAGGCCTCCCTGTGGAACACCATCAGGGAGTTGGAATCAACCAACCCCGACTATGTGTCTGTCACCTATGGTGCCAATGGAAGCAATCGGGACACGGCCGTTGAGCTGTTGAACCGGCTCCTGACCGAGACATCGCTGCTTCCCTTGGCTCACCTGACTTGCGTTGGCAACACTGCGGACGAGCTGGCCGAAATCATTTCTGAACTATTGGACCACGGCGTCCGAGGCATTTTGGCACTGCGCGGTGACCTTCCTAAGGATGGTCCCGCCCAACCACGGCCCGGATCGCTCATCTTCGCTTCGGACCTGATCCAATTGATTCGTCGAGTTGAACAGCGACGTTCGGCCCTCTTGTGTGCCGGCAAGGTGGCCATTGGCGTGGCCGCCTACCCGTCGCAGCACCCGGAGTCACCCTCGGTTGAACACGATGTTGAGGTGCTGCTCGCCAAGCAGAACTCGGGGGCAGACTTTGCCATCACTCAGGTGTTCTTCCACGCCGATCAGTACAAGGACCTGGTGGTGCGGGCCCAACGTGCAGGGGTCACCATCCCCATCATTCCGGGAGTCATGCCGCTGACCACGCTGCGTCGTGTGCAACGGCTGGGGGACATGACAGGTGTTCCGCCGTCGACGTCCCTGCTGGATGCACTTGGCCGGGCCGATGATGCCGCCGAAAGCCGCCGAATCGGTGTTGCGGCCACGGTGGATCTGGCCCGGGCTGCACTGGATGCCGGAGCTCCAGGCATTCACCTCTACACCTTCAATGAACATGCGGCGGCCCTGGAAGTGCTGGACAAACTCCAGCTGCTTCGCCCTGGCCGCCCACCTGTGGCGCCACGCGCCGCGCGCACTGATTCGGCACGGCTAGTCCGGGCCTAAGCGCCAGCTTTCACACAAACTTCCATCATTTTTTGCACTTCTCAGTTAAGGACTTTCCCATGACAAACACCGTAGCTTTCCCCGCCGCCTCCCTCCTGGGCTACCCCCGCATCGGCCGTCGCCGCGAATTGAAGAAGGCCATCGAAGCCTTCTGGGCCGGCAAGATCGACGCCGTAGAGCTGGATACCGCTGCGAAAGAGATCCAGTTGGGCACGGCCCGCCGCCTGAGCGAGTTGGGCCTGACCGAGGCTGCAGCCATCCCGGGCACCTTCTCGTACTACGACCAGGTGCTCGACGCCATTACTCACATCGGTGCCGTCCCGGCCCGCTTCGGGGATCTGCGCAACGCCGAGGGGCAGCTGGACATCAATGCCTACTTCACGCTGGCTCGAGGCACGGTTGAGCAGCAGCCCCTGGAAATGACCAAGTGGTTCGACACGAACTACCACTACCTCGTGCCGGAGATCGGCCCGGAAACCAACTTCTCACTCACCTCCACCCGCGTGGTTGAGCAGTTCGAATACGCCCTGGCCAATGGCTTTGAAACCCGCCCGTACCTCGTAGGTCCGGTCACGTTCCTGCTGCTGAGCAAGGCCTCCGACGAGGCTCCGGCGGACTTCAACCCGCTGTCCCGCCTGGAAGACGTGCTGCCGGTCTACGCCGAGCTGCTCACCCGGTTGGGTGCCGCAGGTGCGAGCTGGGTTCAGATCGATGAGCCGGCCCTCGTTGCCGACCAGGACGTTCCCGTCGCCGAGATCCAGGCCGCCGTCACCCGCTCCTACGAAGTCCTCGCCTCCGCTGCCGGGCGCCCGCAGATTCTCGTGTCCACCCCGTTTGGTGCTCTCGCCGAATTGCTGCCCACCCTGGCCGCCACCTCCGTTGAGGCGCTGCACATTGACGCCTTCAAGGGTGCTGTTCCCTCCGCTGAAGAACTGGCGCTGTTGGCCGGCAAGACGATCGTTGCCGGCGTGGTTGACGGTCATAACATCTGGCGCAACGACCTGGCCGAGTCGGTCAACCGCCTCGAGACGCTCAAGGCTGCCGGACTGAACATCACGGTCTCCACGTCGACCTCCACCCAGCACGTCCCGCACGATGTTACCGAGGAGACCCAACTCTCCGAGGAACTGCGCAGCTGGTTGGCGTTCGCAGACCAGAAGGTCACCGAAGTGGTGACGCTGGCCGCTCATCTGGTGGACCCGGCGTCGTCCGCTGCGGTTGTAGCCGAAGCCTCCGCCATCATCGCCTCCCGCGCTGCTGCTGCAGGAGTCAAGCGCCCCGAGGTACGTGCACGCCTTGCCGCACTCACCCCGGCCGACTTCAATCGCTCGGAATACTCTGTCCGTGAGGCAGCCCAGGAAGCGGCGCTGAACCTGCCGCCGCTGCCCACCACCACGATCGGCTCCTTCCCGCAGACGTCCGAGATCCGCTCGGCCCGCGCCCGTGCCAACAAGGGTGCCATCACGGGCGAGCAGTACTCGACGCTCATGAAGGAAGAGATCAAGCGCGTCGTTGACTTGCAGGAAGAGCTCGACTTTGACGTGCTGGTGCACGGTGAGCCCGAGCGCAACGACATGGTCCAGTACTTTGCCGAGAACCTTGAGGGCTTCGATGTCACGGTTCACGGCTGGGTGCAGTCGTACGGTAGCCGTTGCACGCGTCCCTCCATCCTGTGGGGAGATGTGACCCGTGAAAAGGCCATCACCGTCGAGTGGGCCGAATACGCCCAGTCGCTGACCAACAAGCCCATGAAGGGCATGCTCACGGGTCCCGTCACGATCCTGGCCTGGAGCTTTGTGCGCGACGACCAGCCCCTCGGCGACACCGCCAACCAGGTCGGTCTGGCCTTGCGTGATGAGATCGCTGACCTCGAAGCCGCCGGCATCAAGATCATCCAGGTTGATGAGCCCGCCCTGCGCGAACTCCTCCCGTTGCGCCGCGCAGACCAGGCCGCCTACCTGGACTGGTCGGTCAACTCCTTCCGCCTCTCTACCGCCGGTGCGGTTGATGGCACTCAGATCCACACCCACCTGTGCTACTCCGAATTTGGTGTCATCATCGATGCCATCGACGGCCTGGATGCGGATGTGACCTCCATCGAGGCCGCCCGCTCCCGCATGGATGTTGTCAACGATCTGGAAGCACACGGCTTTGGTCGCGGTGTCGGCCCGGGCGTCTACGACATCCACAGCCCCCGCGTCCCCGGCCAGGCCGAGGTCACCGAATTGTTGGGCACCGCCGTCAAGCACGTTCCGGCCCGCCAGCTCTGGGTCAACCCGGACTGTGGCCTGAAGACCCGCGGCTACGCAGAGACCGAAGAGTCCCTGCGTAACCTGGTCAACGCCACGAAGGAAGTTCGCGCCCAGCTCGTCTAGCTGACGCAGCTTCCTGGTTACACGTCAGAAGGCGTTCCTTGTTTCCCTCTTGGGGAGGCAAGGAACGCCTTCTGCGTTTAAGTCTGTGAGAATGGGCATCATGCAACCGCAGTGGAGTACCCGCATTGGCTGGACTGACCTGCCCAAACATGTTCGAGTCGGTATCGAGCAAGTTCTGGGAGCAACGATCGAGGAATCGATCGGCCAGCAGGGAGGATTCTCCCCGGGAACGGCAGAACGCGTACGCACCACCTCGGGCCGGCGGGCATTCGTCAAGGCGGTTAGTCCGGCTTTGAATGAATCCTCGCCCGCTATTTACAGGAAGGAAGCGGTCATAGCTGCCGCGCTTCCGCACACAATACCTGCGGCTTCGTTGATCGGGACCTACGACGACGGGAACTGGGTAGCTCTGGTCCTCACCGATGTAGCGGGTCACCACCCGCACCTCCCTTGGTGCCCCGACGAGCTGGCACAGGTGTTAGATGCCCTGCAAGGGGTGGCCGTGACGCCAGTTCCGCAAGCGTTGGAGCAGCTACCCCGACTTGAGCAAGAGATGAGTGAGGACTTTGCGGGGTGGGCCCGCCTCCGGGCCGATGCCCCGGAGGGCTGCGATCCGTGGATCCTTGAGAATCTCGAGTGCCTGGAGCGCTTGGCAAATAGTGGGCTGAAGGCCCTAGGTGGTGACTCCCTGGTACATAATGACGTCCGGGCCGACAATATTCTCATCACCGGCGAGGAACGAGCCATTCTTGTGGACTGGCCTTGGGCCTGCATCGGTGCGGGATGGGTTGATGCCCTCTCGGTTCTCGTGAACGTCCGCGTATTCGACGCCACCGCCGACGTCGATTCCGTATTGCAATCCCACCCAGTTTTTGCGGACGCCACGGACAGTAGTGTCGATGGGTTCCTGTCGGGACTGGGAGCCTACTTTATTGATGCCGCCCGGCTGCCCGCGCCTCCTGGACTACCCACGCTTCGAGTCTTCCAGCAACAACAAGGTGAAGCCGTTATTGCTTGGCTCCGCCAGCGACTAGCTCGCCACAGCGGATAGCCACGGAAAGCTACGGGGTCGCTGTGTAGCTCGTTAATGAGCGAATACGCCCCTGCGACTATCCGCGGGGAGTCCACAGAAGCCAAATTAGAATATGTGTTCGAATTAGCTTTTTGTCGGATTTGCGGGCACGCAGCGCTGCCCTGACGGCGAGATCGTTGCCCGGGCTAGGGGTGGCACGGGGAGCCTCGTCCAGTTACAGGGAGGGAATTTTGGCAACTTATTACTCGCCAGTAGGCCTGCTGAAGTCAAGAACCACACTGGGGGAGTAGATTGGGGCCATGAACGCACAGCACCTGGACACCCTGCCGCAAATCAACGGGGCTCCAAGCACCGTCGAAACAACAGTTGACCAAGCCAGACAACTCTTCAACACTGGCGTGACCAAGCCCCTGGCGTGGCGGTTGCAGCAACTCAAAGCCATGAACAGTATGGTCCTTGACCACACGGAGGACTTCACGGCAGCACTCGCCGCCGACCTTGGCAAGCATCCGAGCGAGGCATGGCTGACTGAAATCGGTTTCATCACGGCTGAGATAGCCCACACCGTCAAGCATCTCGAGGCCTGGCTCACGCCGCGGAAGGTGTCCGTACCCCTTGCCCTCCAGCCCGCGCAAGCGTCGACCGTCCTCGAGCCTCTCGGGGTTGTTCTGGTCATTGCCCCCTGGAATTACCCACTCCAATTGCTCCTTGCGCCCATGGTCGGCGCGCTCGCAGCCGGCAACACCGTCGTGGGTAAGCCCAGTGAGCTGGCGCCCGCCACCTCGGCAGCCCTGGCCCGCTGGGTCCCCGATTATCTCGATGGCGCCGTGACGATCATTGAGGGCGGCGTTCCCGAAACCACCGAGCTGCTTGAACAGCGCTTTGATCACATCTTTTACACGGGCAACGGCCGGGTGGGGCGGATCGTCATGGCGGCCGCTGCCAAGAACCTGACACCCGTAACGCTGGAACTGGGCGGGAAATCGCCCGTCTACATTGACGACACCGTGGACATGATTACCGCGGCGCGCAGGATCGCCTGGGGCAAGTTCATGAATGCAGGGCAGACCTGTGTTGCCCCCGACTATGTGCTCGGCACCGACTCGGCCCTGGCCAAGCTTGCCAAGGAACTGCCCCTGGCCATCGAGGAACTCTACGGGACCGAGCCGGCCCACAGCCTTGCCTACGGGCGCATCATCAACGACGACGCATTTGCCCGTATCACCGGCCTGTTAGCCAAGGACCTGGCGGACGACGCCGGATCCGCGCTCGTCAGTGGCGGGCGAACGGATGCCGCCACTCGCTACATCGAACCAACCGTCATCCACGTCGATGCGCAAGCCCACCTGATGCAGGATGAGATCTTTGGACCGGTCCTGCCGCTGGTCACGGTTGCTTCGGCACAGGAGGCAATCAACTTCATCCAAGGGCGGGACAAGCCGCTGGCAGTGTATGTCTTTAGCGACGATAAAGGGGTGCGTCAGGACTTCACGGAACAGACGACGTCGGGCGCCCTGAACTTTGGCGTCCCGGCCGCGCACCTGTTCGTGCCCGGCCTTCCCTTTGGTGGGGTGGGGGAGAGCGGGATCGGCAGCTACCACGGACACCATTCCATCGAAACGTTCTCGCACCGCAAGGCCATCCTGGACAAGCCGCTAGCGCCTGACACGATGTCCCTGATCTACCCGCCCTTTGGGTCACTAAAGAAGCAGGTCATCAAACGGTTCGTGGCACCGGCCAAAAAATTCCGCAAGGACTAAACCTCCGCAAGGACTAATGACTGGCTAAGGGGTGACATCCACGTGGCTGGTGCCGGTGACTTCCTGAAGGATCCCGGCCAGCTTGTCCACAAACAGCTCAACCCGCGCCGTCCGGGTGTCGTTGATCAGCAGGGCAAAAATGTTCCGGGCCAGACGGATCTCCGGGACGTCCAGCACCACCACGTTCTCCGGCCGCGCCTGCAATGCCAGCTCGGGCACCAGCGCGGCACCCAGCCCAACGCTGGCCAACTGCAGGCTCGCATTGAAATCGTCACTGTAGGCGGCAACACGCGGATGCAGGTTGCAGCCGGCAAACAAACGCTCAATGACCGTGGCGTCGCTCGTGCCCGGATGGTGCATGATCCACGGCATGTCCGAAAGCTGCGACGCCTCCATAATTGACCCCGGCCGGATGCCCCACGCCTTGGGCAGGACCACCCGGAAGTTGTCATCCCCAATCCACTGCCGGTTCAAGCTGTGCGGCCACGCCAGGCCCGATTGCCCCACCTGATACACCAACGCCACATCCAATTCCCCGCCTGTGCGCAAACCACCAATCGTCTGCTGCGGCTCACCCACCGAAACATGCAACTTGATGCCAAGCTCCGGCCATTGCGGGCTACGCAACAGACGCGGCAAAACATGGCTGGCCAAGGACGGGAAAATCCCCAGCCGCAATTCATGGCTCGCAGCCTCAGAGGTGCGCGCGCTCGCAGCCAGCAGCGCGTCAATGTCAGTCAGGACCTTCGCCGCATGCCGCGACATGACCAGCGCTGCGTCCGTGGGCAGGATGCTGCGGGCCGTGCGATGGAATAGGGCCACGCCGGTATCGCGCTCAAGTGCTGACATCTGCTGTGAAACGGCCGACGCCGTGTACCCCAGTTGGGTGGCTGCGGCGGCAAAGGAGCCGCGGCGGACAACTTCCAGCAGGGTCCGCAAATGCACGGGGTTGATCACGGGACACTCTTTCCTTGGGGCCGGCCTTGTTTCCAAGCAAGCCTAGTTTCATAGCAAGCATAGAGTGCCGCATTCCGGGCACCCCTATATGTAGTGTTCTGTTGTTTTCGCCAGGTTTCGCTACGGCCGCCCGACACGCCGGTTCGGATCGACACGCCAGACTTTAATTTGTGACTAAGTAGTCCACAGCCTGTGGAAAGCGAAGGGTTAAACCTTGATTTCTAGCGCTTTTAAATTCCTGTACCTGTGGACGAACGGTGCATAAAATGACATACTTGTAATACATCATGTAGGGGTCAACCTCGGGCGTCTGCACTACATGTAGTATCTAATACAGAATTCAAGTGGTTCTCAAAGAATCGCTTTGAACAGCTCAAAAGCTGGCGAGGCCGTGGCGTGAAGCGTTGGTCCCACCGATTGTGAGTATGCCGCTAGAGGCAGTAATAGGCAGTAAAAGACAAGGGGAACTCGATCATGACCGTCACGGTTTACACCAAGCCTGCGTGTGTTCAGTGCAACGCAACCTACCGCGCGTTGGACAAAAAAGGCATCACCTACAAGAGCGTGGATATTTCCGCAGACCCGGCCGCTTTGGAGCATGTGCTGAGCCTGGGTTACCAGCAGGCACCGGTTGTCATTACCGACGCTGACCACTGGTCAGGTTTCCGCCCGGACAAGATCGCCGAGTTGGCTGCCGCCGTCGAAAGCGAAGCAAGCGTAGCGTAGTGACCTACGGGCCGTGAGGCCCGTGAGGAACCACCACAATTTCACGTGCGTCTAGGCGCACACAGGTAGGGCTGACCCGCAAAACGGTTGGCCCTACAGCGGCAAGTAAGTAGTTGGAAAGCGATTGTCATGTCAGCCGTAGCAGCTGAACCCGCTGTTGGTTCGATTACCTCTCGATTCACCAGCAGCCGGTTGATCTATTTTTCATCAGCCTCCGACAACACGCACCGCTTCATCATGAAGCTGGGCATGGATGCAGCAAGGCTGCCCCTCCATACCTATGAAGACACCCTTCTGGCCCAAGAGCCTTTCGTCTTGGTCCTGCCAACATATGGCGGGGAAAATCGGCTGGGTGCAGTACCAAAGCAGGTCATCAAGTTCCTTAATGTAGCGAAAAATAGGAACCTTATCCGCGGCGTCATTGGCGCCGGGAACACAAATTTTGGCGAAACATATTGCATCGCCGGTGACATTGTCGCCGAGAAGTGCAATGTACAGCATTTATACCGGTTTGAACTGATGGGCACATCTGCTGATGTGGACCGGGTTCACGAAGGATTGGAAGAATTTTGGACACGATTGTCTCAGAACAGGACGCAGCTGTGAAGGCCTCCAAGGACATGCCGGCAGCATGGGAGGGCTTGGGTTACCACGAGCTCAACGCCATGCTCAACCTGTACAACGCCGACGGCGAGATCCAGTTTGACGCCGACCGCGCCGCTGCCCGCCAGTACTTCCTCCAACACGTGAACAACAACACGGTGTTCTTCCACGACCTGGAAGAAAAGCTGGAGTACCTGGTCAAGAACGAGTACTACGAGCGCGAGACGCTGGATCAGTACACCATGAACTTCATCCGCGAGCTCTACCAGCGCGCGTACAAGAAGAAGTTCCGCTTCGAATCCTTCCTTGGCGCGTTCAAGTTCTACACGTCCTACACGCTGAAGACCTTCGACGGCAACCGTTACCTGGAACGCTACGAGGACCGCGTGTGCATGGTTGCCCTGCACCTGGCCCGTGGCAACGAGGAACTGGCCACGAGCATCGTCGATGAAATCATTGACGGCCGCTTCCAGCCGGCCACCCCCACCTTCTTGAACGCTGGCAAGGCCCAGCGCGGCGAGCTGGTCTCCTGCTTCCTGCTGCGCATTGAAGACAACATGGAGTCCATTGGCCGTTCCATCAACTCTGCGCTGCAGCTGTCCAAGCGCGGCGGTGGCGTTGCCTTTGCACTGACGAACATCCGTGAAGTGGGCGCGCCCATCAAGCAGATCGAGAACCAGTCCTCCGGCGTTATCCCCGTGATGAAGCTCCTCGAGGACAGCTTCTCCTACGCCAACCAGCTCGGTGCCCGTCAGGGTGCAGGAGCCGTGTACCTGCACGCCCACCACCCCGACATCAACCGCTTCCTTGACACCAAGCGTGAAAACGCCGATGAGAAGGTTCGCATCAAGACCCTCTCCTTGGGTGTTGTGGTTCCGGACATCACCTTTGAGCTGGCCAAGCGCGACGAGGACATGTACCTGTTCTCCCCGTACGACGTCGAAAAGGTCTATGGCGTGCCGTTCTCCGACATCTCGGTCACCGAGAAGTACTACGAAATGGTTGACGACGCCCGGATCAAGAAGACCAAGATCAAGGCCCGCGAGTTCTTCCAGACTCTCGCCGAGATCCAGTTCGAGTCCGGCTACCCGTACATCATGTTTGAAGACACGGTGAACCGCGCCAACCCGATCGAAGGCAAGATCATCATGAGCAACCTTTGCTCGGAGATCCTGCAGGTTTCGCAGCCCACCACGTACAACGATGACCTCTCCTACGCTGAGACCGGCAAGGACATCTCCTGCAACCTTGGTTCACTGAACATTGCCAAGGCCATGGATTCGCCGAACCTCGGAAATACCATCGAGACGGCGATCCGCACCCTCTCGGCAGTGTCCGACATGTCAAACATCACCAGCGTGCCTTCCATCGCCAAGGGCAACGACCAGTCGCATGCCATTGGCCTGGGCCAAATGAACCTGCACGGTTACCTTGCTCGTGAGCGCGTCCACTACGGCTCCGAAGAGGGCCTGGACTTCACCAACATTTACTTCTACACGGTGGTCTACCACGCAATCCGTGCGTCGAACCTGTTGGCCATCGAAACGGGCAGCACCTTCGCCGGCTTCGAGAAGTCCACGTACGCCAGTGGAGAGTTCTTCGACAAGTACACCGACGGCGAATGGGTTCCGCAGACCGCCAAGGTTGTCGAGATGTTCGACGGCGTGCACATCCCCACCCAGGAGGACTGGCGTGCGCTGAAGGCCTCCGTTGTGGAGCACGGCATCTACAACCAGAACCTGCAGGCTGTTCCGCCCACAGGCTCCATCAGCTACATCAACAACTCAACTTCCTCGATCCACCCGATCGCCTCCATGATTGAGATCCGCAAGGAAGGCAAGCTGGGTCGCGTGTACTACCCGGCTCCGTACCTGACGAACGACAACCTCGAGTACTACAAGGACGCGTACGAGATTGGCTTCGAGAAGATCATCGACACCTATGCTGCCGCCACGCAGCACGTGGATCAGGGCCTGTCCCTGACATTGTTCTTCAAGGACACCGCCACCACGCGTGACATCAACAAAGCGCAGATCTACGCCTGGCGCAAGGGCATCAAGACCATCTACTACATCCGTCTCCGCCAGCTCGCGCTGGAAGGGACCGAGGTTGAGGGTTGCGTCTCATGTGCGCTATGACAGGTGATGCATAGAAATGACTGAAGAAGCGGCGGCTACGGGCGGCTTGGTCTATGGGATTCGTCTTCGGACAGAATTCGAGTACCGATATGTCGGGATCACGACCAAGGCGGCCAGCCGCCGCTTTCATCAGCACGTACGGGTTGCCGCCGCGGGACGCAAAACTCCATTTTATGACTGGCTGCGCAAGTTTGACCCGTCGGACGTCGTTGTCGATGTGCTCGACTGGGTGGAGGGTTTGCAGGAGCTCGGCCAGGCTGAGATTGAATGGATAAGCTATCTTCGGCGCGAAGGCAACCGGCTCCTGAACCTCTCTGAAGGTGGTCTCGGTCCAACTGGAGTCGTATGGACAGCGGAGATGCGTGAAGCAGCTCGGGTTCGATCGATTGGGCGGAGAATCGCCAGAAAATCCGGACCAGAGTCACCCTTCTACGGACGGCACCACAGCGAAGCACAAAAGGAAAAATGGTCGCGAGACCGCAAAGGAAGCCATGAGGGGCCCAAGAATCCAAACTATGGAAAATTCGGAGCCAACCATCCAAGTTTTGGACATGTGGTATCAGAGGAAACTCGGCAATTACTTTCGGACGCAAAAACCGGCCGGCTGAATCCGAACTTCGGCAAGAGTGCCAGCGAAGAAACGCGAGCCAAGATGTCGGCGGTCCGTGTGGGCCGCCCACAACCGTCAAGTGTTCGCAATGCACACACCAGACATCACACGAACAAGAATGTCGTTAAGATTGACTGCAAGTACTGCATCGAAGATGCGGTCCAGCAGAAACTTACAGAAGAAAGCGAAGAGTCTCCATGACACCGGACAAGCTGAAGTTGGCGAGCCACGTATCGGCCATCAACTGGAACCGCATCCAGGACGAGAAGGACGTTGAGGTCTGGAACCGTCTGGTCAACAACTTCTGGCTGCCGGAGAAGGTGCCGCTGTCCAACGACATCCAGTCCTGGGCCACCCTGACGCCGGAAGAACAGCTGCTGACCATGCGCGTCTTCACGGGTCTAACCCTGTTGGACACCCTGCAAGGCACTGTTGGTGCCGTCTCGCTGATCCCGGACGCCATCACCCCGCACGAGGAAGCCGTTTATACGAACATTGCGTTCATGGAATCGGTTCACGCAAAGAGCTACTCCTCGATCTTCTCCACCCTGTGCTCCACGAAGGAAATCGACGAGGCCTTCCGCTGGTCCGTCGAGAACGTGAACCTGCAGAAGAAGGCTCAGATCATTGAGTCCTACTACTACGGCGAAGATCCGCTCAAGCGCAAGATTGCCTCCACCTTGCTGGAATCGTTCTTGTTCTACTCGGGCTTCTACTTGCCCATGTACTGGTCCTCACGGGCCAAGCTGACAAACACCGCCGACCTGATTCGCTTGATCATCCGCGATGAGGCAGTGCACGGCTACTACATTGGCTACAAGTACCAGAAGGGTCTCGAGGGCCTCTCCGAAGAGCGCAAGGCAGAGCTGAAGGAGTACACCTTCGAGCTCATGTTTGAGCTGTACGAGAACGAAGTTCAGTACACGCACGACCTCTACGACTCCGTTGGCCTGGCCGAGGACGTCAAGAAGTTCCTGCACTACAACGCCAACAAGGCGCTCATGAACTTGGGCTACGAGGCCATGTTCCCGGCTGCCGTGACTGACGTGAACCCGGCCATCCTGTCCGCGCTCTCACCCAACGCCGATGAGAACCACGACTTCTTCTCCGGCTCCGGCTCTTCCTACGTGATTGGCAAGGCTGTCAACACCGAAGACGACGACTGGGACTTCTAGCTCCGTGTGCAACTTCGATCTAACTGAGCAATTTCTCAGAGACTGAGCTAGAACGGCCTCGTATCTGAGAATTGCTCAGTTATGTGAGTTGACGACTTGGTTGGCGCCGTGACATAGAGATTGGCACGGTGCCAACCATCTTGGCGAACAGGGGTCGCATGGCCACACGCCCTCTGGCGCTTGGGCCACGAAATGCCCAGCTTCGTCAATGATGCCGTGTGTTTGGCGTGAGAAGAATGTGAGAATCCAAGCTAGTTGAGCTTGTTCCAAATTAGGTAACCGAGCGTTCCGCTCCAGTTGAGTTCGGCCTTCGCATCGGCTTCCTTCCGCATATTGCCGAGTGACGCAGGCTTTGTCGTAGGAACCGCTATGGGCACCAGCGATAACTGATTCAGTCAAGCGGGGCCACGGCGTTCCACCTCCCGTTCTCTAACCCTCGGTAGATGTTTTGACACGACACTAGGGTGATCGCATCGGAATTTGGAGCGCTTCAAGGAAATTCCGTGTAACTACGTGCGGTGCGCTGGAGCTTTCAACAGGATGCCACTCACGCACCGACCACTTATCAAAAAGTAACCTCGTCGATGGAGAGATACCTTGCAGCTAGCTGGCCATTTCAACGTCTTCCTGAAAGATACTGTCAATCTGGGACAGGTGAAGTTGGACCTCCTTGATCAACGGGTCAATGCGATCTACAAGGCCGTCAAGAACGACGACGTAGTCGGCTCTCTTGTGACAGGAAAGTCGCCCCAAGGATCATGGGCTCATCGCACGATCATTGAACCGGTGGGAACCAACGAGTTCGATGCAGACTTCATGCTCAACATGAAGGAAAACCCTGATTGGGCTGACAACCCTAGTACATACGTTGATCAGGTTTATGCGGCAATTCACCGCCACAGCATCTACGGAAACATGCCACACACGCGGAAATGCCGCTGCGTCCGTGTTGGGTACGCGAACTCGATGCACGTCGACATAGTCCCGCATCTGAAGTTGACCGACGGTCGGGAAGTCATCGTGAACCGTGACGCAAACACCTGGGAACAAACTGATCCGCAGGGCTTTACAGATTGGATGCGCTCTAAGGATGCCATCGCGAACGGCAATCTCCGAAAAGTCATTCGCCTGATGAAGTATCTCCGCGATCACAAGAATTCCTTCACGGGGACGCGGTCCATCCTGCTGACCACGATGCTTGGCTCTCGGGTTTCCGAGGTTCGTGAATTGTTGGATCCCGGCTACTACGTGGACGTTCCGACTACATTGCTTCATATCGTCAGCGATCTTGACGAGTGGCTTCAAGCCCGCCCCGCCAAACCGAGCATTGCTGATCCGTCGGGGTCGGGGGTCAGCTTCGATCACCGATGGACTCAGTCCACATACAGCTACTTCCGGGATCGCGTACATGCACACGCAGCGGAAATAGAAGAAGCCTACATGGAAGTTGACAAGGACAAGAGCGTCAAACTCTGGCAGGGAATCTTTGGTGACGGCTTCAAAGCGCCCGCAGCCGCCACCGGCAATTCGAAGTTTCCCACCACGACAGTGACCGCGGCGTCCTCCGTCGCTCGGTCCGGCCGTGCTGGATGACAAAGCGCAGCCAGAGGATTTTCTCCCAATGGCAGCGACAGCTCATTGCTGAGCTCAAAGAAATATGCAGGATGCAGCCTGGCGAGATCCGCGTTGCAGGAAAACCCAGGCTCGAAGCAGAGGGTGACGCGGTTGTAACCGTCGGTCTAAACACCGGTGGGTTGCTGCAGGAGCCAAACGGATTGCAACTACGCAGCGACGAGGAATTTGTCATACGCATAGGCAGTTCGGCTCTGCTTCCACCCACTGTCGACGTCAAACATCTTCGCTTTGTCGGGTTTCCCCATGTCCTTCAAGGGCGCCGCCTTTGCCTTTTCCTGGACTCGTCTCGCGAATGGCATCCATCATTTGGCATGGGCGGGTTGCTTAACCGTCTTTGGGGGTGGCTCGCAGACGCGGCAGGCTGCCGATTTGATCCGAAAACGTCCATGTACCACGCCGTCGGTGGCATTCTGCACCAGTCCGCCGGGACACCGACAATAGTGTTCCGGGAAGACAGTCCTCTTGAAAGTCACCAGGTGGCACGCCTCGTCGAGCGGTCTTCCCGCCGGTTAGATCTAACCCTTTCGACACACATGGGTGGTCTGAGAACGCCCGTGTTCAGGTTGGATTCGGCGCTGCCTCTGGGAGCCTCCTCGTCCTTCGCCGATCTGCTTTCTCTGATTGACGATCCATACCTGAGACAGGGGACCTAGAACGGTTCAGTCGGTGGAAAGAAGTCGGATGCGTTTGTCGGCGCTCTGGCCGCCTGTGCACTGAGGAACCCAGAAGGCTCCGCCCAGTACTTTGTTCTCTGCGTCCCTCATCCAGACGGGGGAGCGCCCCATCTCCTAGGTGGACGCCTGCCGTCAGTAGTCGCCGATGCGTTGAGGGCCGTCGCTCGAAATCAAGGCACGGCCATAACGCTGGATACTACAAAGCTCAAGAACAGGATCGAAATCGAATGGTGCAGGATGTCTGACGAACGGAACGAAGTCACTACCCGCCGAGATCAGAGTCGACCTGTTGGCGGCTTTCTGGGCAAGTCTGTCCATATTTGGGGATGTGGCGGGCTCGGATCATGGATAGCGGAGTTCGTCGCGCGCGCTGGCGCCGCGCACATCACGCTTTGTGACCCCGGCGTCATCAGCGGAGGTCTCCTGGTCAGGCAAAACTACGCCGAAGGCGATATTGGACATACCAAGGCAGAAGCGCTGGCTGTCCGAGTCCAAAACATCCGGGACGATCTATCAGTCGACGTGGTTGCCGGGGCTATCCCGGAAAGTTTCACAGACTGCCTCGAGGCCGACATCATCATCGACGCCACCGTTAGCAACGCAATAACGCAGGTTCTCGATGTTCTGGCGGCACAACCTGAACGCAAATCCATTATCGCTCAGGTGGCAACCGATGCCGCTACAGGAACATTGGGACTCCTCAACGTCTGTACACCGTCCTCGTCCCTGCAACCGTCAGCTGTCGACGAATTGGCAGGGCTAGCGATAAATGCGGATGCTGACCTAGAGGCCTTCCATAAGCTGTGGCAGGAACCTGGGGATGGGGCTGAACTCATCCCGACTAGGGGGTGCTCCGTCCCGACATTCCATGGTTCCGCGGCCGACCTCGCCTCAGTGGCAGCAGTGCTCACTAGTCTGCTCGGAAAGCACATGAAGTCTGAAACGACCCCGTCGGGGACGCACATCATATCTTTGCCCCATGCCGGCAACAGCAGGCCACACGTCTTCTTGCCTCTTGGTGGCGCCGCCTAGGAAAGTACCGCAGTTACTACGGCCAAACCCCACACTGGCTCGAGCGCGCCAGGTAGCTGGCCGGCGGAACCACTTACCGGCGGATGGTGGCTTAGGACGCGCTGCCGTCAGTCCCGGATTTCCGGTGTGGCTGAATATGTGCCTGTATCAGTTCGTTGGTACACAACGAAACTGGGGTGAACGTCTCTCATTCGGTGCTGCCCCATGCGAATTGCTGCACTGGCGGGAACAGCGGCGACTACATGGAGTCGGGTTGCCTTCGGCCATAGTACTTCGACGTCGGCGAGAAGTTGCCGCCATGCTTTGGAGAATGCATCAAGGGTGTCTTCGCTACCTATGAGTCCCGGGGCGGGGCTTCCCATCGCGGGGGACAGCGTAATTAGTGGCAGCGATGAGAGATCCCCGGGGAGTTCTCCAAGCGAGATGGATCCTGACACAGACACGGCTGCCACGACTTCCGTCTCCGAGCCCGGGGCACTCTGCATCAATACTTGAAAAGTTGGGGATGGTCCTGTCGGCCTGGGCCAGCACCATACGTTCCGCTGACCACCGCGGTGGCGGTCGAACAGACCTACTGACAGCTTGTCATCCAGTCTGGAACCCAAGTACACCATTAAGGGAATCGGTGCGAGAGGGAACAACGACACATGATCGACTTTGCCGTCCTCGCCTGAATGTTTAAGTTCTTCGACGGCGTCCCGAATCTGCTTCATGCCCCGTTCCCAAACCCAAGAGTCCTGCTCATCGTCATCCAATTTGATGACGATGTGGACGGGTCGGCCATCGTTGACGTGAACAACTAGCCCAGCATCCACCATGGCTTCGGCGACCTCCCTTTCGGAGACAGCAGTGCTGGTTCCTCGGATCCGGCTTCTGGTCGTGACCACCATGGTTCTGCGTAGAATTTCAAAGTTCGTCGCCTTGGCTACACGCAGTTCATGTTCGCTTTTCTTAGCTTCCAGC
The DNA here is from genome assembly GCF_049897845.1 of Arthrobacter sp. TWP1-1. NCBI lineage: Bacteria > Bacillati > Actinomycetota > Actinomycetes > Micrococcales > Micrococcaceae > Arthrobacter > Arthrobacter sp. TWP1-1. Next base: position 623,794 of record NZ_JAFCXC010000002.1, on the reverse strand, counting down.
AGCTCCTGTGTGTAAAGGCCCTCGTTGACCTTATCGTCAATCATCCTGTGACAGTCGGGACAAAGCAGCAGCAGATTACCCTCCAGGCTCCTCTCCTTCAATGACAAGTCGGAAGAGCTTCTTGGGGACCCGTCGGTAGCAGTTGCACCTACGTTGTGGGCCATCTGGCCAGTCAACACTGTGTGAAAGAAGGAACGACTGTCCAAGACCGATCGTGCGCACAACGTGCACCGTCCTGCGGCGCGGGCCCAGACTTTTACCTGTGTTGTACTCGACACGTGCTCTCGAACGATGAATGTTGTCGGCTTCCCGTTTTTAGTCACTTGAACATGCTAGTTCCCCGGCGGCTTCCTCCGAACATCCATGTCGCGGTTCATCTTCTTCCAAGGCAAACGACACCTACTTCACTCGAGGTGTGCTTGGTGATGAGGCAGGACCTGAAGGTCCTACGGGTGGCCGCTGTTCTGCGTTGATAGAGGGACTGCCAGGTGACCTTAGCGTTGCCTACCGCACACAAAAATCGAAGGATGATAACGGGCGAAATCAATGAGGTCTGTCAAGCAGGAAAAACAGCAGTGCCCCGGTCGCCACATGGTTACAGGAGAAAATGACCTAGCGACGAAGAGTCGTGGCCTACCTACTGATTGGGACTACGAACGCAACGACGTCGCCCCGACCCAGGCCGGCCCATGCGTCAGATATCGCTGGTGGACTTGCTGTGACCAAGGCTGCGCGCATTTTTTGTTAAGGCCATGGCGGCCGAATAATCGGCAATATTGTGCCGATTTGCTTCGTGTACAACCGTGAAGAGTCCCGAGTAGCCGTTTCCGGCAGAATATTGCCGAAAATGAATAGATGATGCGGAATTACATACAAGGATGTCGGAATCGGCATTATGTTGCCGCTTGGAGGATTGTTGTGGACAGTGTCTTGGCCATAGCTGCCAGCATCCGTGCTGCCAGAAAAGAAGCGGGGCTCACACAGGAGGACCTGTCCCACCTTGCCGAAACTTCGGAGCGGACCATTCGGGCCATCGAAACCGGAACCGGCAACCCCTCCCTACGGGCCGTGGCGGCTGCGGCCAATGTCCTGGGGCTTCGCCTGACGGTTGCCCGATGACGCAGGACTTCCAACCCTTGTCCTGACAGCGATATCACTGCGCGCAAGCTGACTCGTTAGGGGCGGATTGCACGGGTTTGACCATATGATGGACAAACTGCTGTGGAAGGGTGATACTTCACTTAGGCTGATGTATTACAAGAGAAGGAAATCCATATCATGAGCGAAAAAAATCAGTTGGGGAAGCCAACGGGAGCCTTCATCGGGGCGTCCTGGATTGCACTAGGCCTGGGCATGGGTGTCTACTTCATCGGGCTTTGGAATGCGAAGATGGAACTCAACGAAAAGGGATTCTATCCCACCGTGTTTATCTTTGGACTCTTCGCCGCCGTATCACTCCAGAAAGCGGTACGTGATAGGTCAGAAGATATCCCCGTGACCTCCATTTATCTGGGGATCGCCTGGTTCGCATTGCTGGCCTCACTCTTGCTTTTGGCGATTGGCCTCTGGAACGCTGACTTGTTGTTGTCCGAGAAGGGCTTCTATGGCATCGGTTTTGCCATGAGTTTGTTCGCGGTCGTGGCGGTACAGAAAAACATCAGGGACCTTGCTTCGTATAGGGCTCTCTACCCTGAACCGCATGTGCAGCCGAGGCCAGAATTTCTGGACAAGCCGGAATTTTAGACAGCCGGTGCTGCGCCATTGGTACTGTGAAGTCCATGAATGAGCGCAACACCCACAAAGAGCAGAATTCCGCGGTAGCCCGATTCGTTCGGGATGCCGCGGCTGTTGTGCGCCCGGGTCATCTAGGCAGTACGAAGGATCCCGGCGATGCCTGGGTTGAGGGTCCCTCTGGCAAGTTCTGGGGCCGCTTCGGCTCGGCTGGTCTCCTCGTGTTCGACGCCGGACGTGGAGTCCTGCTCCAGCACCGGGCTATCTGGTCTCACCACGGCGACACGTGGGGCCTTCCCGGGGGTGCCCTCCATCAGGGTGAGGCCGCCGTCGACGGCGCCCTGCGCGAAGCGTGGGAAGAAGCTGGCGTGCCGCGCGACAATGTGGAACTGCTGTTCACGTCGGTCTACGACGTGAACTACTGGAGTTACACCACAGTGGTGGTGTCCGCCGTCGAACCCTTCGAAGCGGTCATTAGCGACCCCGAAAGCCTGGCGCTGGAGTGGGTGCCGCTGGATGACGTCGCTGAGCTGCCGCTGCATCCGGGCTTCAAGGCGGCCTGGCCAGGGCTCCGCGAAAGGCTGGTAAACAACGGCCAATGAGCCGGATCTCGACAAGCTCGATCAGCGGATCAGCGCAATCCGCGGGCCCGCTACAAGCCTAGGATCTCGATAGTCCGCTCGCGCATGTCCATCTTGCGCACCTTGCCGGTGACGGTCATGGGGAAGTCGTCCACCACGAGTACGTAGCGAGGGATCTTGTGCCGCGACAGGTGGCCCTCGCAATAGGCTGCTACGGCGGCCGCATCCAGCGGGGCCGCGCCGGGCTTCATGAGCAACCAGGCGCACAACTCCTCGCCGTAGCGTTCGTCGGGAACGCCGATGACCTGCACGTCAGCAACATCCGGATGCTGGTACAGGAACTCCTCGATCTCGCGGGGATACAGGTTTTCGCCGCCCCGAATCACCATGTCCTTGATGCGGCCCACAATGTTCACATAACCGTCGTCGAACATCACGGCCAGGTCCCCCGTATGCATCCAGCGCTCGGCATCAACCGCGCCGGCAGTCTTCTCCGGATCATTCCAGTAACCCAGCATGACCGAATAGCCGCGCGTGCAAAACTCGCCAGGCTCCCCGCGCGGGACCGTGTCGCCGGTAGCAGGGTCAACAATCTTGACCTCAAGGTGAGGGTGCACCCGGCCCACGGTTTCGGTCCGGTGGGCCACGTCGTCGTCCATCTGGGTCTGCATGGACACCGGCGAAGTTTCCGTCATGCCATAGGCAATCGAAACGCCCTCCATGTGCATCTGCGTTATGCAGCGCTTCATGACCTCAACGGGGCAGGGCGAGCCAGCCATGATCCCGGTGCGCAGGCTGGATAAATCGTAGTCGGCAAAATCGGGCAGATTCTGCTCGGCAATGAACATGGTGGGAACGCCGTACAGGGCCGTGCAGCGTTCCTCCTGGACGGCGCGCAAGGTGGCGGCGGCGTCGAAGGAAGGCCCCGGAATGATCAAGGCGGCACCATGAGTTGTGGCGCCCAAATTTCCCATGACCATGCCGAAGCAGTGATAGAACGGGACCGGTATGCACAATCTGTCCTGCTCGGTGAAGCCGATCGTTTCCGTGACAAAGTAGCCGTTGTTCAGGATGTTACGGTGGCTGAGCGTTGCGCCCTTGGGGTAGCCGGTGGTGCCCGAGGTGTATTGGATGTTGATGGGATCGTTCGGATCCAGCGCGGCCATAGCAAGTTCGACGGCGTTGGCCGGCAGCGTTTCTCCGCCCGCCACGAGCGAGTCCCAGGATGACGTGCCGATGTAGCTGGTCGCTGTCAGGGCCGGGCATTCGGATTGGATTTGGCTGATCATCCCTTGGTAGTCCGAGCCCTTGAAATCAGGCAGCGCCACCAGTAGTGACATGCCCGATTGCTGCACGGCATACCTGAGCTCGTGCACCCGGTACGACGGGTTGACGTTGACAAGGATGGCGCCGATCTTGGCCGTTGCGTACTGCAGTAGCACCCACTCCGGCACGTTGGGCGCCCAAATACCCACCCGATCTCCCTTGGCAATCCCGGCGGCGAGAAGGCCGCGGGCCAGGGCATCGACGTCGTGGTTTAGCTGCGCGTAGGTCCAGCGACGGCCCGAGGGCATGTCGATGAGCGCATCCGAGTCCGGAAACTGGGCGGCTGTCATCTGGAAGTTGGCACCTATGGTGGTGTCCAAAAGTTGGGTTGTGGAGGTGCCGGACGCGTAGGAAGCATGAACATCGGTGGTCATGTGCCGATGCTAGTACGCAAATGAGTTAATGAGAGCTAACTCACGCCGAAAAGTCTAAAAGTTTCCTGTAGGCATTTTTTGCCGGTCCGTCATTCCGGAGAAATTAGGGTTACCTCGCTTCCTTCGATACGATAGGAACTGGCAAATAGAGTACGAAACTCTTGCCATATTATTGTCTTTCCTTTGGGGGTAGCACGATCACCATGGACGCCATAGTCTCGCTACCTTTTGTCTGGGCATTTCTCATCTTGTTTGTGATCGTCATGCTGCGCTCTAACGCCACATATTGGGCCGGGCGCGGACTCTCTGCCGGCGGGCGCAAAACGAAGCTCCAGAAGTACCTGAATTCTCCTGCCTTTCATCGCGCCGAGAATATTATTGCCCGCTGGGGCGCCCCGGCCGTCAGCGTGAGCTTCTTGACCATTGGTGTGCAGACGGCCGTCAATATGGCAGCCGGACTGGGCCGCATGCCCTTGCGCCGCTACATTCCGGCCACCGTTGTGGGCTCCGTGGCGTGGGCCTGCATCTATGCAACGATCGGCTTGGCCGCCTTCGACGCCGCCCTTGCTGCCGCAGCAGGTTCGCCCCTGGCCCTGCTTGTCCTCGTGGTGGTGGCCGCAGCAGCTGTTGTGGGAATCCACCTTTTCAAGGTTTCGCGCACCCGCAAACTCGACAAGGAAGCCCTTGCAGACTGCCCCGTGATGAGCCCGGCGCCTACGGGGAGCGCGACGTCGCAGCCCTGAGCTCCGTTTGCTGGTTGGACTCCCGCTGGCGGTAAAGTCATAGCCATGCCGGAGACAACAACATTCGCAGCCGCCAACGCAGTCGCTGCCGAAAACCCCAGTTCGTACTACCGCCACCTCGGCGAGAATCGGTACGAATCAACCATCCACGCCCAGGGTGCCTGGAACACGCACGAACAGCATATGGCCCCGGTGACGGGCATCATGATCCATGCCCTGGAGCAATATCAGCCGCGCGATGACATGCGTCTGGCCCGCTTCAGTTTTGACATCCTTGGGCTCATTCCAGCCGGCGAATTCACCATTGAAACCATGCTGCTGCGTCCCGGACGGACCATCGAGCTGCTGCAAGCCGAACTCATCGCCGACGGACGCGTGGCGGTCCGTGCCACCGCCTGGCGCCTGCAAAAGGGTGACACCGCGGCGGTCGAGGCCTACGAGGACGAGCCCATGGAGAGCCTTGCCGCGGCGGTTCCGTGGGACGGCATGACCATGTGGCCCGGCGGCTTCATCAGGAGCATCGAGGCCCGCATTAACCAGGGCCACCGCCCTGGGCGTGGCCGCGCCTGGCTGCGCAGCCCCTACACAATGCTCGACGGCGGAGCACCTACCTCCGCGCTGGTGAGGCTGCTGGGGCTGGCCGACAGCGCCAATGGTATTTCCGCCCGAATGGACCCGTCGCCCGGCGGCTGGATGTTCCCCAACGTTGATCTCTCTATCCACATTTACCGGGAACCGGAAGGCGAATGGTTGGGTCTGGATACCCAGGTAACCATGTCCGGGGATGGTGTGGGCCTGACCTCCTCGGTGCTCAACGATGTCAAGGGACCCTTCGCGCGTTCCGAACAGATCTTGACTGTCCGCCCCATCCCGGCCGCCCAATGAGTGTGGCGCTGGCGCCCCAACTGGAAGTCCACAGGCAGCTAGTCAACCAAGGTGCCGAGGCCGATCTTAACTTTGCTTTGGAACTGCTGAACCAGGTCAAAACTGGACAACGGAACGCCATGTTGCGCTTTTACCGGCCCGAACCCACCGTGGCGTTCGGCCAGCGTGACACTAGGTTGGCTGGATTCGCGGCCGCCGAACAGGCCTCGCGGGACAACGGCTATGTGCCAGCAGTTCGGCGAGCGGGTGGCAGGGCCGCGGCCTATCATCAGGGCACCCTGGTGGTTGATCACATCCAGTCTGCCGAAGATGCCATCGCAGGAGCCAAGGAGCGGTTTGGCTTCTTCGGGGAGCTGTTCGCTGACGCACTGAACTCGCTGGGTCTTGACGCTGGAGTGGGGGAGATCCCGGGTGAATACTGCCCAGGTGAATTCAGTGTCTTTGGCCGCGGTGGCCAGAGCGGTGCAAGCGTGCCCGAAGGGGCCCGTATCAAGCTCATCGGCACCGCCCAGCGTGTGGTGGCTGGGGCCTGGCTGTTCAGCTCGGTCATTGTGGTGGAAGACTCCGCGCCGATCCGCAAGGTTCTCACGGACACGTATGCGGCTCTTGGCCTGGAATGGGATCCGGCCACGGCCGGCGCAGCCGAGGACCTGCTCCCTGGCCTCACCGTTGACGCTGTGGAAGCCGCGGTCCTTGCCGCTTATGCGCAGCACACGGAGCTAATCCACCCTTAGCCGCTCCCGGACACATTGACCCGTCAGATAATGCCGCTATGAACGTTCATAGCGGCATTATCTGACGGGTCAATGAGGGGAAGTGGTGCTTTACTGCTGTGCCGCCACTATTCCGGGTGCCTCGGCCGCAATGGTCGTTGAGTCACCGTGACCGGTGTTGACCACGGTCTCGGCAGGCAATGACAGTAGTCGGCTGGAAATCGAGGCGATGATCGTTGGGAAGTCGCTGTAGGAGCGTCCGGTAGCTCCGGGGCCACCGTTGAACAGCGTGTCTCCGGTGAAGACGGTGCCCAGATCCGGTGCGTAATAGCACGTGGAGCCGGGGGAGTGCCCAGGCGTGTGCAGCGCGGTCAGGACGGTGCCAGCAACACTGAAGCTGTCGCCGTCGTGCACGTCAGCATCAGGTGCGGCATCCGGGTACACGGTGTCCCACAGCATGCGATCGGCAGAGTTTAGATGGATCGCTGCGCCCGTGGCTGCGGCAACCTCGCGGGCCGCCTTGATGTGGTCGTCGTGGGCGTGCGTGAGCAGCAGCGCCAGCACCTTCCGGCCGGCCACGGCAGCCACGATCGCGGCGGGATCATGCGGGGCGTCGATCACGATGCATTCGCTGTCATCGCCCACGATCCAGACGTTGTTATCAACGTCCCAGGTGCCGCCGTCGAGTGAGAAGGTCCCCGAGGTGATCAGGCGTTCAATCCGGGCGCTCATGCGAACTCCACCACCGAACGCAGCACGGAGCCCTCGCCCATCTTGGTGAAGGCGGCTTCGATGTCGTTGATCGTGATGCGTTCGCTTACAAAGGCATCAAGGTCCAGCTTGCCCTGCTTGTACAGCTCCACGAGCATGGGGAAATCGCGCGACGGCAGGCAGTCGCCATACCAGGAGGACTTCAGCGAACCGCCGCGACCAAACACGTCGAGCAGCGGCAATTCCAGCATCATTTCCGGTGTGGGGACGCCCACCAGGACCACGGTGCCGGCCAGATCGCGGGCGTAGAAGGCCTGCTTGTACGTCTCGGGACGTCCGACGGCGTCAATCACCACATCTGCCCCGAACCCGCCCGTGAGGTTCTGGATAGCGACGACAGCGTCTTCGACAGAGGAGTCCACCGTGTGGGTGGCGCCAAGGGCCAAGGCGGCCGCGAACTTCTTGGGATCCCGGTCAACGGCGATCACGGTGGTTGCCCCGGCCAAGGCAGCACCTGCAATGGCAGCCGCGCCCACGCCGCCACAACCGATGACGGCCACGGTATCGCCACGCTTCACGGCGCCGGTGTTGATGGCCGCGCCGATGCCGGCCATGACGCCGCAACCCAGCAGGCCCACGGCGGCGGGGTCGACGTCGGGATCAACCTTGGTGCACTGCCCAGCGGCCACCACGGTCTTTTCGATGAACGCGCCAATGCCCAGGGCGGGGGAGAGGACGGTGCCGTCTTCCAGTGTCATTTTTGAGGTGGCGTTGGCCGTGTTGAAACAGTACTGCGCCTGGCCCTTGTTGCAGGCGCGGCAGTTACCGCAGACGGCGCGCCAGTTCAGGATGACGCGATCGCCGGGGACAACGTTAGTGACGCCCTCGCCCACGGCGCTGACAATGCCAGTGGCCTCGTGGCCCAGCAGGAACGGGAAGTCGTCGTTGATGCCGCCGAGCTTGTAGTGCAGATCGGTGTGGCAGACGCCGCTGGTCAGAATGTCAACGAGTGCCTCGCCCGGACCGGGGTCCGGAACAAGGATGGTTTCCAGTGTGACGGGGGCGCCCTTGCTCAGCGCTACGACGCCTTTGACCTTGTAAACCATGAAGAATGCTCCTTAGCAGCCGTGTTCCTGTCCGGAACAACAAATGGGGTTGCTGACAGGTTACACGGCTTCGCTAAAGAGGTGGGGCACGCTCAGAGAGGTGCTAAACGCCCAGCTTGACCTTGACATCGTTCAGCGACGGGTTGGTTGCCGCGGAGCCATCCGGGAAGAGCACTGTGGGGACGGTCTGGTTGCCGCCGTTGAGGCTTTCAACGAGCTCCGCCGTTCCGGCAACGTCCTCGATGTTGATCTCGGTGTAGCCGATTCCCGAGGCATCCAGCTGCTTCTTCAGGCGCTTGCAGTAACCACACCAGGTGGTTGAGAACATGGTGATGGTGCCAGCGTCAGGTGTGAAGTCCACGAAAAGTGCTCCTTGCGAGATAAGTAATTGTCCTTGCTACAACAGACAACGCTACCGGGCCGGGTGCATATTCCTCATTTTGTGCCACGATGGACTGCATGTGTGGACGTTACGTCATTGCCAGGGCAGTCGGGGATCTAGTTGCGGAGCTGGAAGCGGAGGCCGAGGCCTCCCTTGAATTGCGTGCCTCCTACAACGTTGCCCCCACCACGGATGTGCCCATTGTCCTGGAGCGGATCATTGACGGCGAGCTGCACCGACAAGTACATGTGGCCAAATGGGGACTGGTGCCCGGCTGGGCCAAGGATCCCGCCGTGGGTGTCCGGGCTTTCAATGCCCGCAGTGAAACGGTCGCTGAGAAGCCAACGTTTCGCACAGCCTTCAAGTCACGACGCTGCGGTGTCCCTGTGCAGGGCTATTACGAATGGAAGAAATCGCCGGACGGAAAAACCAAGCAGCCATACTTTGTGCACACCGCCGATGGCTCGCTGATCACCTTCGCCGGGCTCTATGAGTGGTGGAAGGATCCAGCCAAAGAGGACGGCGCGCCGGATCAATGGCTTTTGTCCTGCACTATCTTGACCATGGCGTCGCCGCCGGAGGGTGAATTGGCTACGCTGCATGACAGGCTGCCCGTGCCCCTGAGTCGTGAATCGCTGGCCGAATGGCTGGACCCGGAAAACAAGGAAACACAGCCACTGTTGGAGTCAGCGTTGGCTCAGGCGTGGGATCTGGCCGGCGCCTGGGAGCTGGACGCCGTGTCGGCGGCGGTCGGTAACGTTCGCAACGACACACCCGAGCTGATCGTTCCGCTCACCTAGCGTTATGTCACACGGTGACGTGCCCGGCGTCGTCCACTAGCCAGCTTGGGTTGTAGGCGATCTCCCAGCGGAAGCCGTCCGGATCGGCAAAGTAGCCGCTGTACCCGCCCCAAGATTGCTGCCGCGGTGGATGGACGACGGCGGCCCCGGCCTTCTGCGCGTCCGCCACCACGGCGTCCACCTCCTGAGCGCTGCCAACATTGTGGCTCAGGGTGATGGGCGGGACGCCGCCGGGGGACTGGAGGCTTTCGATCGCGACGCCCAGCTCGCCGGCCATGGCGTTGCGGTTCCACAGGGAGAGGATCAGCCCGTGGTTCACCTGGATGAAGATGACCTCCCCGGGCACTTCCCGGTGTGCTTTCCAGCCAAGGCCGGCGATGTAAAAGTCGCGGGAACGCGAAACATCACGGACCCCCAGCGAAATAAAGTTCAGCTGTTGATCCATGATGTGTCCTTGCGGCTAGGTGTTCTTAGTCGTCGGTTTCTTCTGGCGACCAGCGGTGGAAATCGAGTGAGAGGTAGAGCGCCAGGGCTGCCGAGTTGGTGGATTCCACGCGCAGGGCCACGTCGGTCTTGCCGTCGTTGAAAAGCGTATCCATGGTGGCAAGCACCAGGTCTTCGGCCAGACCGCGGCGGCGGTGCTGACGGTCGGTGATCAATTCGATGATGAAGGGGGCATCAGGGGTGTCGTCGCCCACGGCGTGTTCGACGACCAAGACTGCGGCAACAATCTTGCCGGCCTCATCCAAAGCAACGTGTGAGGCGCCAGGAAGGAGGGGGCCGTACTTTCCGGCCAATGATGCCTTCATGTCGGCCAGGGCTACGTCCAGGGAATCCCCGGCAACGCCGACGTCGTAGGCGGTGAAGTAGAGCTCGCCGAGGCGTGCTGCATCGGATTCTTCTACGGTACGGGAAGCGAAAGGGAGCTCCCGTTCCAGCGGAGTGGTTTTAGCGATGAGGGTGACCATGTCAGTCATGGAACGCTCCTTAAGGTCGTTGTGGCGCCATTGGCGCGGCTGAATCAAAGGCCATAAGGCCATGGTAGACGCCAGTTGCGTTGTCAGCTATCCGCAGGGCGCGATCGGTGCAGAACTGATGCCCGCAGATGCATTTCACTGTGGGCGTTACCTGTCGTGTGGCTTTGAGCGTACACTTAAATTAATTAGAATATATGTACTAATACAAAAGACATGTCCGGAACGTAGTTAATTGTTTGTGGCGCCGGGCTGGGATGGAGGGTGCATGTGGGCATCTTCAGTGAAGCCGTAGAGATGGAGCGTTCGCCTTCGGGGGAGCTGATGCGGTTGGTGTGGCGTGGAGTCAGCTACTCCATAGCCCCTCATCCCTTGTGCTGGTATGAACGACGCCCTTGGTGGGAGAACGAAACCCGCATGCCTCCGGGAGAGGGTGTGGGCATTGTGGACACCCAAATGTGGCGGCTGCAACTTCGCCGGGAAGGGGGCTCCGATGATCTGACCCTTGACGTGGTGAGGTACCGACCTGCCGATCGCTGGCGCGTCATAAAGATTCATGAAGCCGTAGATGAAGTCTTCAAGGAGGAGCTCGGAGGTGCGTAACTTTGTCCATTTGCACAGTTCTTCCGCCTTCAGCGCCCACTTTGGTGTTTCTTGGCCGGAGGACCTGGCCAAGGCGGCCTCCGTCGATGGTGATGCGCTGGCCATCACTGATCGGGACGGTCTGTATGGAGCTGTTAAACATGTCAAGGCGTGCATGGCAGCCAAGATCGATCCGATCGTTGGTGTTGATCTGGCTGTCCTAGAAGAAGGCCCGGGCGGACTGGAGGTGGCCGGACGGGTGGTTGTGCTGGCCCATGGAGGTGCCTTTTTGGCGCCGGGCACGGGCTATGCGGCGCTCTGTCGATTAATCTCCGCATCCCACGCGCGGAGCAAAATGGTGGGGTTGACCCTGGATCAATTGGCCGTTGGAGTGCTGGATCCGTTGACAGGAAAACCCGCTCTGACAGTGCTGCTTGGTCCACTTTCACCCGTGGGCAGGGCCATGGGTGGCCGCAAATACCTGCTGCCCCGCACGAAGTTCCTTGTGTGGCGCAACACCATGCCCGCCGGTTCCTTTGTGGTAGAGATTGTCAGTCATCTGAGCGCCCCAGGGGCCTCCATGAGCACGGCCCATGCCGTACGGATGCTCAAGCTTGCGCAGGAATTCGATGTTCCGGCCGTGTTGAGCAACGCCGCGCGCTATAGCAGGGAAGAAGATGCGCCCACGGCCGATGTCCTTGATGCGGCACGGAACATCGCCCCGTTGGATCAGCTCAATGACCTGCAACCCACGGGGCAGGCCTGGCTAAAAAGTGCAGCAGGGATGCATGCTGTGGCAAAGGAGATTGTCTATCAGGCCGGATACGGCGCCGCTGAGCTGGGGCAGCTGTGGGCCAATACTGCCTCGTTGGCTGACAAATGCCGGCTTGATCCGGACGGTGATCTGGGCTGGAAAAAACCCACGACGCCTGAATCGGAGGTACTGGGGCTGACTCAACCAGCAGGGCTGGAATTACGTCAGCGTACGGAGGCGGGCTTGAACCAGCGTTTTGGCGGATTCTCACAGGGGAAACTGCTGAACGTTCGGGAGCGGCTGGAAACGGAGTTGGAGACCATCGGCAGGCTGGGTTTCGAATCGTACTTCCTGACGGTGGCGGAGGTCTCGGAAATGATTCGCACCATGGGGGTGCGCCGTGCCGCGCGAGGTTCCGGGGCGTCGTCGTTGGTTAATTATTTGCTGGGCATCAGTGCCGTGGATCCCATCGCCAACGACCTCCTGTTTGAGCGCTTCCTCTCCAATGACAGAGCTACGCTGCCTGACATCGACCTCGATGTGGAAAGCGCAGAACGCCACAATGTTTACAGGCGTATTTTTGACCGTTTTGGCTCAGAGCGAGTCACCCTGATGAGCATGCAAAACAGCTACCGGGCCCGTGGCGCCGTCAGGGATGCCGGGCTGGCGCTGGGCATGGACAAAGGCGAGATTGATCAGATCGCCAAGCAGTTGTGGCGGTTTTCTGCAGGTTCCTTTAGGGAGGCTTTGGAGGAAAAGCCTGAGCTGCGTGATTTTGCCGCGCAGGTTCGGCAATCCCGAGAATCGCAGCACGGCGATGAGCACGGCGGTGATGAGCGCAACCATGATCAGCGTGGCGGTGCCCAGCTCGATCTCTTGGTGGATCTGACCGAGCGGCTGGACAGCCTGCCCCGACATATTTCCATGCATCCGTGCGGGGTGATCCTTGGGGATTCCTCCCTGCTGAACCGCACGCCAGTCCAACCCAGCGGCATGGGGCTGCCCATGAGCCAATTCGATAAACACGACATGGACGCCATGGGCATGCTCAAGCTCGACGTTCTGGGCGTGCGGATGCAAAGCGCCATGGCTTACGCGGTGCGGGAAATTATCCGTCTGCACCCCTCCAAGGCGGCCGTGATTGCCCAAGGCGGACATGCCCCGGAGGCGCCGTTCATTAACGCCGACGGCGGGATTGACCTTGACGCCGTCCCTCTCGACGACGAGCCAACCTTTGAACTAATCCGCAGCACCCACACGCTGGGCTGCTTTCAAATCGAATCACCGGGCCAACGTGAACTGGTGGGAAAAATGGCACCCACTGAGTTCAGCGACCTGGTCATTGACATCTCCCTGTTCCGTCCCGGCCCCATGAAATCAAATATGGTCAAACCGTATTTGGAGAGCCGGGCGGGCTTTGCGCGGCCGCATTATGCCCACCCCGATCTGATCCCCGTCTTGGCGGAGACGCACGGTGTGACGGTTTTTCACGAGCAGGTGCTGCGCACCTTCAGCAAAATGACCGGGTGCACCTTGTCCCGCGCAGATGAGTTCAGGCGCGGGCTGGGCAACCCGGAGGTGGAGCCCACGGTCGAGAAATATTATCGGGAGCATGCCGCGGAGCTCGGTTACACGAGCGCCGTTATTGACGAGGTGTGGGAGACCCTGAGGGCCTTTGGCAGCTTCGGTTTCTGCAAGGCCCACGGCGCGGCCTTTGCCGTGCCTACCTACCAATCAGCGTGGTTGAAGGCGCATCACCCGGCCGAGTTTTTGACGGGTTTATGGGAACACGATCCCGGGATGTACCCGCGCCGCCTGTTGGTGGCCGAGGCGAGGAGGTTGGGCATTCCCATCCTGCCACTGGACATCAATGCCAGTGGCGGGGAATATCGGGCCGAGCGGACCATGCCAGCTGGCAGGGAAGTGGCTGGCAGGGAAGAGACGGTCAGGCAAGAGACAGCGGCCGTGACCGGCATTCGTTTGAGCCTTGCAGGGGTATACGGGCTTTCCGGAACAGAGCTCAAACGGATTCTTACAGGCCAGCCCTATGATTCGTTGGCCGATCTGCGCGACAGGGCCAAGCTCAGCCGGCCAACGCTGAAGCGGCTGGCCCAATTGGGGGCGTTGGATTCGCTGCATCGAAAGGCTCAGGGCGCCACAGGAAATACGGCCAACCGTGCCGATCTGGTGGCCCACGTGAACAGCCTCCCGGTGCACAAGTCCAGCAGGCGCAATGAACCCATCGAGGGCCAACTCGCCCTACCCATGGAAGATGTGGAATTAGGCACACTGGTTGCCGAGCATCCGGCCGCAACCCCGGCCGAGACGGTACGTACGGAGCTGGATCTGCTGTCCCTGGATGTCAGTGACCACCTCATGGGAAGCTATGCGCCGCTGCTGGACCAACTGGGTGTGAGCCGCGCCGAGAATCTTTTGGGATTGCGGAACAATAGCGAGGTTCTGGTGGCGGGGGTCCGGGTGGCCACCCAAACCCCGCCAATGCGCGGCGGAAAGCGGGTGGTGTTCATCAGCGTCGACGACGGCACGGGCTGTGTTGACACCGTTTTCTTCACCGAGGCGCAGGAAAAATCGGGGCCGCTGCTTTTTGGCACCCGCATGCTGCTGATCCATGGGCTGACCAGGCGCACAGGTCCGCGGGGCATCTCGGTGCAGGCTCTGCAGGCCTGGGACCTGCACGACACCGCGAAGCTGCCGCAGGCCCACGTGTTGGAAGGCGTCCCGCCAACCCGATACCATCAAAGAGGCTCACAGCAACCACCGTATGTTGCTTAAACATGGAGCCATACATGACAAACAAGGAGTTACCAGTGCCAGTGGATACACAGATCACCCTCTCAGTCGATGGCGAGACGACGACGGTGGCCACAGGCACCACCGGAGCGGAATTGTTCTTTGAACGCCGCGAGGTAGTCGTCATGCGCGTTGATGGGGTCCTGAAGGACCTCTCCGCCGAGCTCGCCGCAGACGCTTCAGTGGAAGCTGTCACCATCGATTCTCCCGACGGCCTTGATGTTCTGCGCCACTCAACCGCCCACGTCATGGCCCAGGCCGTGCAGGCGTTGCGCCCCGATGCCAAGCTCGGAATCGGCCCGTACATCACCGACGGTTTCTACTTTGATTTCGATGTGGCTGAGCCTTTCACACCTGAAGATCTGAAGACGCTTGAGAAGATGATGCTCAAGATCGTCAACCAGAACCAAAAGTTTGCCCGCAGCGTTGTCTCCGAGGACGAGGCCCGCGAAGCCATGGCCAACGAGCCGTACAAGCTTGAACTGCTTGGCAAGAAGAACGACGACGCCGCCGATACCGCCGAAGGCGTCAACGTTGAGGTGGGTGCTGGAGACATCACCATCTACTCCAACATTGATCGCAAGAGCGGCGACGTTGTGTGGTGCGATCTCTGCCGCGGCCCGCACCTGCCCAACACCAAACTCATTTCCAACGCCTTTGCGCTGACCCGCACCTCCGCCGCCTACTGGCTGGGTAACCAGAACAACCAGCAGCTGCAGCGCATCTACGGCACGGCCTGGCCCACCAAGGAAGCCCTGAAGGCGCACCAGGAGCGCATCGCGGAAGCCGAACGTCGCGACCACCGCAAGCTCGGCGTCGAACTTGATCTTTTCTCCTTCCCTGACGAGCTGGGATCCGGCCTGCCCGTGTTCCACCCCAAGGGCGGCATCATCCGCAAGGAGATGGAAGATTATTCGCGCAAGCGTCACGTTGAGGCCGGCTACGACTTCGTCTACACCCCGCACATCACCAAGGGCCACCTCTATGAGGTCTCTGGCCACCTTGACTGGTACCGCGATGGCATGTTCCCTCCCATGCACGTTGATGCTGAGCTGAATGAGGACGGGACGGTGCGCAAGCCCGGCCAGGATTACTTCCTCAAGCCCATGAACTGCCCTATGCACAACCTGATCTTCCGTTCGCGCGGCCGCTCCTACCGCGAACTGCCGCTGCGCCTGTTCGAATTCGGTGCGGTCTACCGCTACGAGAAGTCCGGCGTGATTCACGGTCTGACGCGTGTGCGCGGCATGACACAGGACGACGCCCACATCTACTGCACCAAGGAGCAGATGAAGGACGAGCTCACCGAAACGCTGAACTTTGTCCTGTCCCTGCTCAAGGACTACGGCCTGAATGACTTCTACCTTGAGCTGTCCACGAAGGATCCGGAAAAGTTCGTCGGTGACGACGCCGTCTGGGAGGAAGCAACTCAGACCCTGGCCGACGTCGCCCGCGAGTCCGGCCTGGAACTTGTCGCAGATCCCGGAGGAGCCGCGTTCTACGGCCCCAAGATCTCCGTGCAGGCCAAGGATGCGCTGGGTCGCACCTGGCAGATGTCCACGATCCAGCTGGACTTCAACCTGCCGGAGCGTTTCGAGCTCGAATACCAGGCAGCCGACGGCACCCGCCAGCGCCCCGTCATGATTCACCGCGCCCTCTTCGGCTCGGTGGAGCGCTTCATGGGCGTGCTGACCGAGCACTACGCCGGCGCCTTCCCGGCCTGGCTCTCTCCCGTACAGGTTGTTGCCATTCCGGTGGCCGAGGCGTTCAACGACTACATGTTCGACGTCGTTGCTCAGCTGAAGAAGGAAGGCATTCGCGCGGAGGTGGATATCTCCAGCGACCGCTTCCCGAAGAAAATCCGCACCGCCAGCAAGGACAAGATCCCGTTTGTCCTGATCGCCGGCGGTGACGATGCTGATGCTAATGCCGTGTCCTTCCGTTTCCGTGACGGCAGTCAGGACAATGGTGTGGCCGTTGAAGAGGCAGTGCGACGCATTGTTGAAGCAGTTCGCAACCGGACCGCATAAGCCCCTCTAACCACGCAACAAGGAAGTACAACGTGAGTAACCAAGGTGCGGTGGCCAACGCCGTTGAGGATGATTTTGAGCTCCCCGGAGTTCCTGATGCCTTTCAACGGCTCTGGACACCGCACCGGCTCGCTTATGTCAAAAAGGGCGAACAGGTTTCGGGTGTTCATGACTGCCCCTTCTGTGCAGCGCCAGGACGCAGCGACGAGGAATCACTGATCGTTCATCGCGGCGAGCTGGCGTATGTGGTCCTGAACCTGTTCCCATACAACCCAGGTCACCTGCTGGTGTGCCCCTACCGGCATGTTCCTGATTACACGGATCTGACGCTGGAAGAAACCGCAGAATTTGCCGCGTTGACCCAGCACGCCATGCGTGTGCTGCGGGCAGTGTCCAACCCCTCCGGCTTCAACCTTGGTATGAACCAGGGCGTCACCGGAGGGGCTGGCATCGCCGCCCACCTTCATCAACACATCGTGCCTCGGTGGAGTGGCGACGGAAACTTCCTGCCCATCATCGCCGAGACTAAAGCCATAACCCAGTCGTTGGGCGACGTGCGCGAGCAGGTTGCCAACGCCTGGAACACTCTGGAATAGGTTTTTCATGCTGAACAAGTATGCTCGAGCCCTCTTTGCCGCCATCTTCACACCCATGGCAGCACTGCTGGTGCGGTTGAAGGTTTCCCCCGACGCGGTCACCATCATCGGCACCCTCGGTGTGGCGGCCGGTGCGCTCATTGGCTACCCGCTCGGGGAACTGTTTTGGGGCACCGTGGTCATCACTGTTTTTGTCTTCTCCGACATCCTTGACGGGCTGATGGCCCGCATGATCGGCCGGAAAGGCAACTGGGGAGCCTTCCTGGACTCCACCCTTGACCGAGTGGGCGACGGAGCCGTGTTTGCCGGGATTGTTGTCTGGTTCTACACGGGCGGCGACAACCACTTCATTGCCGCCATGGCCCTGACCTGCTTGGTGCTCGGCTCGATCGTTTCCTACGCAAAGGCCCGGGCCGAGGGCCTTGGTATGACAGCCAATGTTGGTATTGCCGAACGTTCCGATCGCCTGGTGGTCGTTCTCGTGGCGACCGGGCTGGTAGGCCTCGGACTCCCGGAAGTTGTGCTCGCCGTCGTTCTTGTTCTGCTGGCCATCGCCAGCGTTGTCACGGTGTTCCAAAGGATCGGAACCGTGCGTCGTCAGGCCATGGCGGCCACGGCAAACCTTGGACAGTAACACTCATTTTTAGCGCCGCTTCTGGCAGGAATAGACTAACCTCACCCGTGCGATGAATCACGTTGACGGGGTTAATTTAATCGTTCCTTCCCAGAGGGGTTTTTGTGTCTACACCCGATGTAACACCGGTGACCGGCAGCAGCCGAGTCAAGCGAGGCATGGCGGATATGCTCAAGGGCGGCGTCATCATGGACGTTGTCAACGTTGAGCAGGCAAAGATTGCCGAAGATGCCGGCGCCGTAGCCGTCATGGCCTTGGAGCGCGTGCCCGCTGACATCCGTGCCCAGGGTGGCGTCTCCCGCGCCAGCGATCCGGACATGATCGATGCCATCATTGCCGCCGTGTCCATCCCCGTCATGGCCAAGGCCCGCATTGGCCACTTCGTCGAGGCCCAGGTACTGGAATCCTTGGGCGTTGACTACGTCGACGAGTCCGAGGTCCTGACCCCGGCCGATTACGAGCACCACATCGACAAGTGGAACTTCAAGGTTCCCTTCGTCTGTGGCGCCACCAACCTCGGTGAGGCCCTGCGCCGCATCAACGAAGGTGCTGCCATGATCCGTTCCAAGGGCGAGGCCGGCACCGGCGACGTTTCCAACGCCACGGGCCACATGCGCAAGATCCGCACGCAGATCGCCCAGTTGGCAGCCCTGCCCAAGGACGAACTCTACGTCGCCGCGAAGGAACTGCAGGCCCCGTACGAGCTCGTCAAGGAGGTTGCCGAGGCCGGCAAGCTCCCCGTGGTGCTCTTCACCGCCGGCGGCATCGCAACCCCCGCTGACGCTGCCATGATGATGCAGCTCGGTGCCGACGGCGTATTCGTTGGCTCCGGCATCTTCAAGTCCGGAAACCCGGCCCAGCGTGCCGCGGCAGTCGTCAAGGCCACCACGTTCTTCGACGATCCTTCGGTCATCGCGAACGTTTCCCGCGGCCTCGGCGAAGCCATGGTCGGCATCAACGTCGCCGACATCCCCGAGCCGCACCGCCTGGCCGAGCGCGGCTGGTAACACCCAACGCCGCACCACATTACGGCGTGTTTTACTCGACGCCGCACCACTTTAGGGTGTCTGCGGCGTGCAAACAGTTGAGGGAGATTCATTTCTCCCTCAACTGTTTGCGTTCACGGCAACTCCAAGCCAAGGATTGAAACCATACGGCGGCCTCCGGTGACCCTTCGCAGCTGCCACCCAAGAGGAAACCTGGCAGCTGAGCAGCGCAATCAACGGTTAGCCCAGACTGCGCGAGCGTTTGGAAAAAGTGCCCCATATCTGCGCGAGCGTCGGTCAAAAACGGCCGGAAGGTGATGCCGCGTCGGTCGAAAACGGCCGGAAGGTGATGCCGCGTCGGGAGGGGCTACTTGAGCGGGTGGAACCACCATGTTTGACCCTTGCCAATGAGCTCAAAGCCGCGCTGACGGTAGAGCCGTTGACCGTCGGGTGTGGCGTTCAGGAGCAGGTGTTCGGCTCCGGCATTGAAGGCAGCCTCGGACAAGGTGTTGAGCAGGGCTGTGCCCAGTCCCGTCCGGCGGTGTTCCGGAGCCACCACCATGTCAAAGATTCCGGCCAGGTGCTTCTTGCCCTGATCCGGTGGCAGATAGGCATAGGACCGCCCTGCCCACTCCTCGCTGCTGCGCCCCGTGGCCAGCCACACCTGGTGCGGAACTAGGGACGTCAACGTCACCCGGGCATCCGGCTCGTCGCTGTCAGCCACAACCGACTCAATATCCAGTGCACGTGTCATCCACCATGGCTGCCAGCCGCGTTCAAAACGGTATGCCGGCAGGATTCCCTCCCTGACGGCTGCATTCATCCAGATCCCCACTTCGGTGGCACCGCGGCGTTCGGCCTCGGCCAAGGCAGGCTGGAGCCCAGCATCGGTAATTTCGGTGGGGAACATGCACAGCATTTGTCGGGTCTCGGGCAGCCAGACCCAGTCCATGCGGTGTGTAGAAAAGGCCCGGCCGCCCGTGGCCTCGGCCAGGGCCCGGAACCATGCGTGCTGCGTTCGTTGGCAGTCTGCGAGAGTCACCACGGGACTAGACCAGCCCCCGTCGTGCCAGCAAAGGTGCCGTGTCGGCATCGCGGCCGGCAAAGTCATGGAATGCTCGCAGTGGGTCTATGGCGAATCCACGGCTCAGCAGGGTGTTGCGGAAGTGGTCGCCGTTGCTTCGTGACAGACCGCCGTTGGCCTTGAACCAGGCGACGGTGTCGGCGTCGAGCACCTCGCTCCAAATGTAGGAGTAGTAGCCGGCCGCGTAGCCGCCAGCAAAGATGTGGTTGAAGTACCCCGTGCGGTAGCGCGGCGGCACGGCGGGGAGATTAATTCCTGCGGCGGCCAGCGCGGCAGCTTCGAAAGCCAGTGGATCCTGCACGGGTGCGCCGGGAGCAAGCTCGTGCCAGGCCAGATCCAGCAGCGTGGCACCGAGGTACTCCGTGGTGGCGAAACCCTGACCCCACAGCGAAGCGTCCGCGAGTTTTTCGGCGGTACCAACAGGCAGAGGTTCACCGGTGCGGTAATGCTTGGCATAGTTGCCCAGCACCTCCGGCCACAGGATCCACATCTCGTTGACCTGCGAGGGATATTCAACGAAGTCACGGGGGACGTTGGTGCCAGAGAACTTCGGGTACGTGACAGACGAGAACAGGCCGTGCAAGGCGTGGCCGAATTCGTGGAAGCACGTCACCACCTCATCGAAGGTCAGCAATGTGGGTTCGCCCGCTGGGGGCTTGGGAATGTTCAGGTTGTTGACCACCACGGCGTGGGTGCCCTCAAGCGTCGACTGCTCATCGAAGGAGTTCATCCACGCGCCGCCCCGCTTGGTTTCGCGCGTGTAGAAATCACCCACGAACAACCCCAGTGTGGACCCATCGGCGTTGGAGACCTCCCAAATGCGGACATCGGGGTGGTAGCCGGTCAAGTCGTGGCGTTCGGCGAATGCCAAACCGTACAGTTTCGAGGCGGCATAAAACACGCCGTTCTCCAGAACACTGCCCAGTTCGAACCATGGACGCAGCGCGGCCAGATCAACACCGTATTCGTCGCGGCGAATCTGTTCGGAGTAATAGGCCCAGTCCCAGGCCTCGATGGTGTGGCCGGCAGTGGCTGCCAGTTTCTCCGCTTCCGCGCCGGCATTTCGAACGGCTGCCGCAGTGATGGGGGAGAGCATGGCGTGGACGGCGTCCAGGGACGGAGCCGTTTGAGGTTCGATCGAGCGGGCCGCCTCTGACTCGAAGCCTAACAATGCAGCCTTCTCCGCCCGCAGTGAGGCCATGGTCGCGGCCAATGAGAGCACATTCGATGCACCATCACCACTGCCGCGGCTCACCGAGGCAAGATGCAATTTCCTGCGCGTCTCCCGGTTCGTGAGCACTTCCAGTGCCGGTTGGGCGGTGGGCAGGATCAGCGTCAACAGGTAGCCATCGGCGTGACCGGCCGCGCGGGCTGCGGCGGCGGCGGTTGCCAGGTCGTCGGCGCTCAGTCCGTCAAGCTCGGCCGGGTCCTGAACATGCACGGCGGCCTCGTTGCCTGCCTGGGTGACTTTTTGCGAAAACTCGGTGCTGAGGGAAGAAAGCTGTCCGTTGAGTTCGCGCAGACGTTCCTGCCCTGCCGGGTCAAGGCCCACGCCCGCACGGGTGAATGACTTCCGGTATTCAGTGACCAGCCGGGTCGATTCCTCGTCCAGACCCTCCGTTGGCACGGCCATCATCCGCTCGAACAACGCCGCATTGAGCAGCACGGTGTCATCGTGTTCGGAGAGCCGCGGGGCCACCTGAGCCTCGATGGCTTGGATGGCCGGGGTGCCATCGGAGCTGGCGATGTTGAAAAAGACGTTGGCCACGCGTGTCAGCACGGCCCCGCTGCGCTCCATGGCCAGCACGGTGTTCGCAAAGGTGGCCGCCTCGGCACACGCCGTGATGGCCTGGACCTCCGCTAGCTGCTGCGCAAAACCGGCCTCGAATGCTGGCAGGTAGTGCTCCACCGCAATGGCGGCGAAGTCGGGCAGCTGACACGGCAGCGTGCTGGCCTTCAGGAACGGGTTGACTGAATTTTCCTCGGTCATGCTTGACTCTCTCATGGCTTAACCCAAGGACGACGGCGAAACGAGAGTTTCGCCGTCGTCCTTGGCTTGCGGTGTTGGCTTGGCTTGCGTGCCTTGGCTTGCGTGGTTTGGCACGCGACGCCTAGTGACTATTTTTGGGTGAACACGAGGGACATGGGGGTGGTCTCCGTGGTCTGACCCTGCGGGTTGTCGCGGAAAATGTCCTCGAGGACAGTCTTGGTCAACCCGGTGTCGTGGCCCAGTGCCACAACGCCGAGATCGTTGGCGTCCATGATGGCGGTTCCGGCGAACGTCGCGGCGTATTCGGCCGGTACGCTGGCACGGACCAGCGCGCTCAGGCGGGCGGCAACTCCGTCGGGGTCAACCGGTGCGTACTTCACCGAGTGCGTGGACGTGCCAACCTGGTAGCCTGCTGCGCCGTCGATCGCGTTGATGTTGTGGCCAACTACCTCGTAGAACACGCCCGATTTGCCCTGAAGCTTGCCGATGACGGAGCGGGCGGACGCGTACATGATGCGCGGCAGGCCCACCTCGTCGATGGCAAGCTGCATGGACCAGGGGCTGGCCAAGCCGATGCCGCCCGGGTTGCGGGTGACGAACTTGCTAAAGAATCGTGCAGAGTTGCTGACCTTGATGTCCCAGACCGGAATGGACCGGCCCTGGGTCATGGCAACAATCTTTTCCGAGAGGAACAGGTACCAGGGAGCATCCGAGGTGGCTGTTGCATGCTCCGCGCCTGCCGTCGGCAGCCCGTCGAAGAAGCGCTTGACGTAGGTCATGACGGTGGGATCGAAGTCGGTTTCCTTGTAAAAAACCTCGGTGCGCAGCGGGTAACGACGGAACGTTCCGGCGTTATTCGGCACAGTTATGTCCAGCTGCTTGTCGGCGTTGGGGATGTAGTCGCTCTTGCCCTCGATGCCGGCCTTGATTTCGGGTTCGTCGAAGAACTCGCGCAGCCACAGTTCGGTGTTAATGAGGCGCCAGAAGACCATAGTTGAACCGGAGCTCTTGCCGCTGAGGTGTTCCTCGAACGCGTAGATGACCGCGTCCTGGTTCCAGTAGGGGCGGCTGCCGAAGGAGCTGGAAAGGAAGATCTCGTAGATCTTTTCCTTCATGTGCCCAAACCACTCGGCCTCAGGGGTGGTGAAGCCGATCTTGTTGCGACGGTTGCTGATCATTTCCGGCAACAGTTCGCGGGTGGCGTCGCGCAGAATGCGCTTGTTCCAGCCGCCCTTGATGATGGATTCATCATCGAGGCTGAACAGGAACTTCACTACTTCCTTGTCCAGGAACGGTACGCGGCCCTCCAAGGAGAAACGCATGGTGTTCTTGTCTTCGTAGCGCAGCACGGCCGGCAGTGACTTGTGGAACAAATCGTCAATGAGACGCAGCTTGAGGTTGTCCGGGATGTTGGCGAACTTCTCGGACTTGTACTTGGCCGTGAACGTCTTGTTCAGCAGCTGGCCGATGCCAATTTCCTTCTTCAGCGTCAGCTTTGACTGAATGCGGAAGCGGGCCAGACGGAACAGAATGTCCGAGCTGGAGAGCATCTCCTTGGCAAGCTTGGAGGTCTGGCCATTCTTCTTGAGCTGGCGCAGGTACGCGAAGTAGTACGGGATGTAGCCGGCCATCATCTCGTCGGCGCCCTGGCCGTCAAGGAGAACCTTGACGTGCTTGGAGGCTTCACGCATGACCTGGTACTGGGCGTAGGGGCCCGAGGAGATGATGGGCTCCTCCATGGTGCGCACAAAATCTTCGAGGTCTTCGACGAACTCGCCCGGCTGGGGCAGGATCTTGTGGCTGATGACATTGCCCTCGCAACGAGCCAGCACGGCGTCCGCGTAGGCTTCCTCATCATTGATCGAGTTCGGGAAAACAGCCGAGAACGTCTGCTGCTTGGCGCCGATGGATTCCGTGGCCGCTGCGTTTTCGGCCATCAGTTTGTTGATGGTCACGACGACGGCGGACGAGTCCAGGCCGCCGGAAAGGGCTGTTCCCACGGGGACTTCAGACTGCAAACGCAGGCGGACACCCTCGGTGAAGCGTTCGCGGTATTCGGCGATGACGGCGGGGGAGTACGGGGTCTCCACCTTGGCCAGCTCAGCGAGTTCTTCCTTGAAGCGTGTGTAGGAGCTGATCGTGACGGTTCCGGCGGGACCGGCCTCGGAATCGACCGTGTTGACCACAAGCTTCTCGCCGGGCATCAACTTCTGCACACCGGCAAAGAAGGTGGAGGGCTCGTCGTCGTGAATCCTGAACTGCAGGTAACGGAAGAGGATGCGCTCATCGACGCCGCGCTCAATCTTGTTGGCTGCCAACAAGGGCTTGATTTCCGAACCGAAAATCAATGTGGGTGCCTCGGTGGTGCCGGCAGTGGCGAAGTACAACGGCTTGATGCCGAAGTGGTCACGGGCCAGAACCAGGCGGTTGTTCTTGAGGTCGTGAATGGCAAAGCCAAACATGCCGTTGAAACGGTCAAAGGCCGCGTCGCCCCACTCTTCGTAGGACTGCAGCACCACTTCGGTGTCCGACTTGGTGGAGAAGGTGCGTCCTAGGGCTTCAAGCTCGGCTCGCAGCTCCAAATAGTTGTACACCTCGCCGTTGTAGACCAGAACAGTCTGGCCATCGGCGCTGTACATGGGCTCCTGGCCGTGGGCCACATCGATGATGGAAAGGCGGCGGTGCGCCAGCCCCACGTTGCCCTGCGTGTAGATGCCCTCACCATCGGGGCCCCTATGTTCTATACACGCATTCATCTGCTGCAACAGGGTTTTGTCTTCCCCATAACCGTAGTAACCGGCGATTCCGCACATACTTACTTACCTCATCTTTAGTACGTCAGTCCTGCCGACAATGCTACTTGCTTGCGAGCCCAACCCCGCCCACCGTGCTCGGCGCGTAAGGGAACTTCTCACCAGTTATCTGTGTGAGATAGCGCCCATCTATGATGGGGCTGTGACTTTTGACTCCACTAAACTAACTTCCACCGGACCCCTTGTAGGCATTTTGGCCTTGCAAGGTGACGTCCGTGAGCACGCCAAGGCCATTGAGGAATGCGGTGCCCGTGCCGTATCCGTGCGCCGCCCCAGCGAGCTGGCCGCCGTCGACGGCCTCATCATTCCCGGCGGTGAATCGACAACCATTGACAAGCTCAGCCGGATCTTCGGTATGCGCGATCCGCTCATGGACGCTATAGCCGCAGGATTGCCTGTTTATGGCAGTTGCGCCGGCATGATCATGTTGGCCAACGAGATCGCCGATCCGGCCAAGGATCTATCCGGGATGCCACAACAAACGCTCGGCGGGCTTGACATCACTGTGCGTCGAAACGCGTTTGGGCGGCAGGTGGATTCCTTTGAAACTGAGCTCGATTTTCAGGGTCTGGCCCCGGCCGGCCAGCCTGAAACGCCGCTGCACGCCGTGTTCATTCGCGCCCCATGGGTGGAGCGTGTGGGGGACGGAGTTCAGGTCCTTGCCGCGGTGAAGCCGCCCGAAGCCGCGCAAAACGCTAGGATTGATTCAGAAGTTCGTGCAGTTGCCGTTCGCTCGCAGCATCTGCTGGCCACCTCCTTCCACCCGGAAGTGACGGGAGAACGCCGCATACACGAACTGTTTATTCGGATGATTAGAGGAGACGCGTAACCATGTCAGGCCACTCCAAATGGGCAACCACCAAGCACAAAAAGGCCATCCTTGACGGTCGGCGCGCAAAGTCATTTGCCAAGCTGATCAAGACCATCGAGGTCGCTGCTCGTGGTGGTGGCGCCGATCTGCAGGGTAACCCTGCGCTCGAATTGGCTGTCTCGAAGGCGAAGAAGACCTCGGTTCCGGCGGACAACATTGACCGCGCCATCAAGCGTGGCGCAGGCCTGCTCGGCGATGCCGTTGAATACCAGACCATCATGTACGAGGGCTACGGCCCTCAGGGCACCGCGATCCTGATCGAGTGCCTGACCGACAACAAGAACCGTGCCGCTTCAGAGGTTCGCCTGGCCGTTGGCCGTAACGGCGGCAACATGGGTGATCCCGGTTCTGTTGCCTATATGTTCACGCGTAAAGGTGTTGTCAGCCTGCCCAAGAACGGTCTCAGCGAAGATGACCTGCTCATGGCCGTACTTGAAGCTGGCGCCGAAGAGGTCAAGGATGAGGGCGAGAACTTTGAGATCATCTCCGATCCTCAGGACCTCCCCGCCATTCGCGCGGCACTGAATGAGGCCGGCATCGAGTATGAAAGCGATGAGGCAGCCTTTGTGCCGTCCATGCAGGTTGAACTTGACGTTGAGAACGCCCGCAAGTTCATGAAGCTCTACGACGCATTGGAAGACCTGGACGATGTCCAGAACATCTACTCCAGTGCTGACATGAGCGCCGAGGTTCTCGCCGCTCTTGAAGAGGACTAGGCACTGCGTGTTCTTGGTGTTGACCCGGGCCTGACCCGGTGCGGGCTCGGCGTCGTTGACGTTGCAGCCAACCGCACGGCCACCCTTGTGGGGGTCGGTGTGGTGGGCAGCTCGCACGAACTTACCCTTGACGCCCGGCTGCTGGTCATCGCGGAAGCGATTGACCAGTGGCTGGACGCGTTTAAGCCGGATGTTTTGGCAATTGAGCGTGTGTTTGCCCAAACTAACCTCAGCACCGTTATGGGTGTGGCGCAGGTTTCCGGAGTCGTCATGGTGGCGGCCGCCCGTCGTGGAATTCCCGTCGCCATGCACACTCCCTCGGAAGTCAAGGCTGCCGTGACAGGCAACGGCCGGGCAGATAAAGAGCATGTCACCGCCATGGTCACCCGACTCCTGCGCCTCTCGGAACCACCCCGTCCGGCCGATGCGGCCGATGCCCTGGCCCTGGCCATTGCCCACGCGTGGCGCAGCGGAAATTCTTTTTCCAAAGATCCACAAGGCACGACGGCGGCACAAAAGTTATGGCGCGAAGCCGAGACAAAGTCCAAGGTCAAGAAGAACAAAGAAAAGCCGGGCCCGAAGTGGAACTAGTTGCTAGTAAATATGTTCGATACACTTAAGAGTCACCGAGTGGCCAATCCGTCCGGTTCTTGTCAGGAGCAGTTGTCATGATCAGTTTTGTTCGCGGTCCCGTTGCCGCGCTTTCCCTCGCCCAGGCCGTCATTGACGTTAATGGTGTGGGCATGCTGGTTCACGCAACGCCCAAGACCCTTGGCAACCTGCGGTTGGGGGAGGAGGCCACCCTCACCACCGCCATGATCGTGCGCGAAGATTCCATGACTCTCTTCGGTTTTGCGGACGACGCGGAACGTGAGGTCTTTGATGTCCTGCTCACGGTCAGCGGAATCGGACCCCGCTTGGCGCTGGCCATCCTTTCCGTGCTGGAACCGGAAAGCATCCGCGTCGGAGTAGCTAGCGGCGACGGCAAGATTTTCACGAAGGTCCCCGGCGTTGGCCCCAAAGTAGCGGGCCGGATCGTCTTGGAACTCAAGGGCAAGCTCAAACCCACCGGTGTTGCCACCTCCGCCGCCCCTGCGGCCGTTGCTGTCATGGAGTGGAAAGACCAGGTAGTGGCAGCGATGACCAGCCTTGGCTGGAATGAAAGGGACGCCTTGAAAGCCATCGACGCCGCCGTTGCTGCGGAACCGGAACTGGCAGAAGTTGGAAATGTGGCAGCCGTGCTGCGCGCCACCCTCCGTGGGCTCGGTCAGGACAACTCCCGTGCCAAGGCCGGGCGCTAAGTCATGCCCGGATTGGATGATTCAATTCCGCTCTTGCCAGGTCAGATCAGCATCGCCGGGGAGGTAGCCTCGCGTTCCGGGGCCGCAGAGATTGTTGCTCCCGTGGCCGAGCCCGAGGAGCGCGAACTCGAGGCCGCGCTGCGGCCAAAGAACCTTGATGATTTTGTTGGCCAAGAGCGCGTTCGAAAACAACTGGCGCTGGTACTTACGGCATCCAAGATCCGTGGCCGCAGTGCCGACCATGTGCTCATGTCCGGCCCGCCAGGTCTCGGCAAGACAACTCTGGCGATGATCGTTGCGGCCGAAATGAACGCGCCGCTGCGGATCAGCTCCGGCCCGGCCATCCAGCACGCAGGTGACCTCGCCGCCATTCTCTCCTCCCTAACCGAGGGTGAGGTTTTGTTCCTTGACGAGATTCACCGCATGTCCAGGCCGGCCGAGGAAATGCTGTACATGGCCATGGAGGATTTCCGCGTAGACATCATCGTGGGAAAAGGGGCCGGAGCCACGGCCATTCCGCTCGAGTTGCCCTCGTTCACCCTAGTCGGGGCCACCACGCGTGCAGGTTTGCTGCCGGGTCCGCTGCGGGACCGCTTTGGCTTCACCGGGCACCTTGAGTTTTATTCGGTGGCGGAGCTGGAACTCGTGCTGCGCCGCTCGGCAGGCATGCTTGATCTCAAGCTCACGAGTGCCGGGTTCTCCGAGATTGCCGGCCGGTCCAGAGGAACACCCCGCATCGCCAACAGGTTGCTGCGCCGCGTTCGCGACTGGGCCCTAGTGCACGGCATTGAAACCATCGATGCCCGTTCAGCATCGGCAGCACTTGATATGTATGAGGTGGATGTCAGGGGACTTGATCGCCTTGACCGCTCCGTTCTAGAGGCCTTGGTCAACAAGTTCAACGGTGGGCCCGTGGGCCTCTCAACCTTGGCGATCGCCGTGGGAGAGGAAACCGAAACAGTGGAAACCGTTGCCGAGCCCTTCCTGGTTCGCGAAGGCCTGTTGGGGCGTACCCCTCGTGGTCGCATTGCCTTGCCCGCAGCATGGGAGCACCTAGGCCTGAAAATGCCGAAGAACGCCGTGGCCGCCGCCATGCTGCCCATCGACGAGGACGCCTAGCCGGAATCGGGAGCAACGGTGAGGTTTCCGCCGTCCTACGCTCCTTTGTGTGTATTTATGGGCGGTTGTGCGCGGTTTCCCACCTTGTCCCCAGCTTTACCCTCTAGACTGGTATGACGCCCGGCACGTTTGCTCCGTTGTCTGGCTCCATATTCTCCTTAACGAACGGATTTTCCGCTGTGTTCTCCAGCAGTATCTTAGCCGCAGACCCCGCCGCATCGGCCGGTCTCTTGAGCCCCATGAACCTTGTCTTGTTCGCCATGTTTGCCCTCCTGATCTTCATGATGGTCCGCAAGCAGAAGAAGACCAAGGCTGCCGCAGAGGAGCAGCGCGCGAAGTTGGCTCCGGGCGTTGAGATGATGACCAACTTTGGCCTGTTCGGCAAGGTCCTGTCCATCGACGAGGACGAGAACAAGATTGTTTTGGAAATCTCACCCGGGACCACCGCGACGGTTCACCGCCAGACCGTTGCAAAGATCATTGCCCCTGAAGAAGCAGCAGCCGTCGTGCCTGACGATGCTTCCTCGCTCACCTTGGGCAAGTTGGACCAGGCCGAGGAAACCGCTGAGGAATCCATTGAGCGCTTGAAGAACGAAAACAACAAAGACAACTAGCCTTATTCGGGTTGGCAGCTGCTGTGTCAGAACATCATGTTCCATGGCACAGCAGCCTTGCCATGTTCTCACTACCCGTGACCAATAGAAGGATCCCTTGATGGCACGAACCGGTCCGACGTCCACAGCCCGCAGAACTCTTCTGTGGCTTGCGGCGATCATCATTGCATGCACCTTGGCAGTAGGCGGCGGCGTCATTGCCGGTGCCGCCACTTGGGCGCCAAAACTTGGCCTGGATCTCGAGGGCGGCACCCAGATGATTCTGGCGCCAAAGGTCGAGGGCGCCGGCAGCATCACCTCCGAACAGCTGGATCAGGCTGTTTCCATCATTCGCCAGCGCGTTGATGGTTCGGGTGTTTCTGAGGCCCAGATCGCCACCGAGGGTGGCCGCAATGTTGTTGTGAGCATGCCGGGCAAGCCCACGGACGAAGAGCGTGAGCTCATCAAGGCGTCGGCCAATATGAGCTTCCGCCCCGTGATTGCCACGTCTGGGAATCCAGCCGGTGCTGTCGCCGAGGCGGATCGAACCGCCGAGGCTGATCTGCCCGTACCAACGGCGGCTCCCGTCGATGCAAGCGACAGCAACTGGGTCGATGCCGCACTCTACAAAGAGTACGAGGCCACCAGCTGCATCGCCCCGCTCACCGAACGTCCCACCACCTCGGATGCCACGAAGCCCATTGTGAGCTGTGAACCCGACACAGGTGTCAAGTACATCCTCGGCCCGGTGGAAATCCCCGGTAAGTGGATCAAGGACGCGAGCTACGGTCTCGCCCAGGGTGCACAGGGTGCCACCACCAATCAGTGGTCGGTAAACCTGACCCTGACAAAGCCCGAGGGTGCTGAGGCTTTCAAGGCGGTCACGCAACGCATGAATGCGAAGTACCTGGTCAACGCCAATGATCCGCAGGCCCGGTTCGCCATCGTCTTGGACGACAGCGTCATCTCTGCTCCCTCATCCATGGCTGTCATCACGGACGGCCAGTCTTCCATCACCGGTCAGTTCACCGAGGCCGGCGCCAAGTCCCTCTCGGACAAGCTGAAGTTCGGTTCCCTGCCCATTAGCTTTGAAATTCAAAGCGAAGTCCAGATTTCTGCCACCCTTGGTTTGCAGCAGCTGCAGATGGGTCTGATGGCCGGATTGATCGGCCTTCTTCTGGTGGTCATCTACTCGCTGTTCCAGTACCGGGCCCTCGGCTTCGTCACGATCATCTCGCTGGTTATTGCTGGTGTGCTGACATATCTGGCGATTGTCTTGCTGGGCTGGGCCGAAAACTACCGCCTCTCCCTGGCCGGTGTGGCAGGTATCATCGTGGCCATCGGTCAGACCGCCGACTCGTTCATTGTGTACTTTGAACGGGTCAGGGATGAACTGCGAGACGGCAGGGGCCTGGTGGCCGCCGTCGAAAATGGTTGGGGCCGTGCCAAGCGCACCATCCTAGCTTCCAAGGCCGTGAACATTCTGGCCTCCTTGGTCCTGTACTTCGTCTCCGTTGGCAGCGTCAAGGGCTTCGCATTCACCCTGGGTCTTACCGCGGTAGCTGACCTCATTGTGGTCTTCATGTTCACGCACCCGACCCTGCAGCTGTTGGCACGCACCAAGTTCTTTGGTGAAGGCCACGCGTTCTCCGGTTTGGACCCGAAGCAACTCGGAGCCATTCCGTTGTACCGCGGTGCCGGGCGCATCCGCACTCCGCAGGAGTCTCTGGAGGTTGTGAAGGGCAAGAATGCCCGCGCCGCAGGTGAAGCCGAACGCCGCCAGACCATTGCCGAACGGCGGCTGGCAGCCAAGGAAGGCCAAATGGTTGGCAGCAGCGCTGCCGGGGCTGCAAAGCCAGAGTCCAGTGACGACTCCAAGGAGAACAACTAATGAAGAGTTTCGCCACTTTCGGCAACGAACTGTACACCGGAGAACGGTCCTACGCGTTCGTTGGAAAACGTAAGATCTGGTTCGGCATCACGGGCATCCTGGTGCTCCTTTCCATTCTGTTCCCCCTCCTTGGTGGCGGGTTCAACTTTGGTATTGATTTCCGCGGAGGCTCGCAGTTCACCATCTCCGAGGTCGCACACACCGATGCTGCCATTGGTGAAAAGGCCGTGTCCGATGCCGCGCCCGGAACGGCCGCCGTTGTCACCAACGTCGCAGGAAACACCATGCAGGTCCAGACGGACAGGCTCAGCGATGACGACACCCTGAAGGTCAAGGATGCGTTGAAGGAAGCTTACGGAGTGACCGAGGACCACATCACCTCAACCTTCGTTGGCCCTAGCTGGGGCCAGGATGTATCGCGCCAAGCCATCATCGGCTTTATCGTGTTCGTGCTGCTGGCAACTGTCCTGATGGCTCTCTATTTCCGGACGTGGCGCATGTCCATCGCCGCCGTCGTGGGTCTGATGGTTGTCATGGTGGTCACCGCCGGAGTTTACGGGGCCTCCAATTTCGAGGTGACTCCCTCTGCCATCATCGGCTTCCTGACCATCCTGAGCTATTCCCTCTACGACACAGTGGTGGTCTTCGACAAGATTCGCGAGAACACCGCCGAAGTCACCAAGACAACGCGACGCACCTTCGCCGAGGAAGTTAACCTCGCCGTAAACCAAACGCTGGTGCGTTCCATCAACACCATGATGGTCGCGGTACTCCCGGTGGCATCGATCTTGTTCATCGGAGCCCTGCTGCTTGGTGCAGGCACCCTGCGTGACCTGTCCTTGGCATTGTTTATCGGCATTATTGTCAGCACCTTCTCCACCATCTTCGTCGCAGCCCCCCTGTACTCATGGCTGCGCGAACGGGAGCCGGAGCTTGCTAAGCAGGCCAAGAAAGTTCATCAGCTCCGTGCCACACAGGCCGCTGCTGCAAAGGTCGACGCCGTCTAGGCGTTTTGCGCCAACCTCGCCATGGCGGGTGGAGGGCCGGGTTCGAAAGTAAAGCTTTCGAACCCGGCTTTCTTTTGGTCAAAATTGACCGCAACGCACCTTAGACTGGACTAATGCCCCGTAGAGGGGGCGCATGGTGTGCAAGTGCGTGAGGGAGGTAATGCGTTGAATGGTGAATCACCCTCGCATGAGATTTTGACCCAGAACAGTGGCACGCCAGCGTCAGGTGCCGATGCCGGTACCCCGCGCCCGGTGGAGCCAAGGCCCACATTTCCTGGGCGTCGAGAGCGCACAAGATCACGGCTGGCCCGGCTGACAGGGTGGTCAACGGAGAGCTATTCGCCCATCCTAGAACCGCTGTTGCGCATTGTCCGCGCCAGAAACCCCAAAGAAGACTTCGAGCTGATTCAGCGCGCATTCTCCGTGGCGGAAAAATACCACGAAGGACAAAAGCGCAAGAGCGGCGATCCTTACATCACGCACCCCGTGGCCGTGGCTACGATCCTCGCCGAAATGGGAATGACCGGCAGCACCCTTGCCGCTGCCCTGCTTCACGACACTGTTGAAGACACCTCTTACACCCTCGCCGAGCTGGAACGCGACTTCGGTCCGGAGATTACTGTCCTCGTTGACGGTGTAACCAAGCTGGACAAGGTGGAGTTCGGCGACGCCGCGCAGGCCGAAACTGTGCGCAAGATGGTCATCGCCATGGCCAAGGACATCCGCGTGCTGGTCATTAAACTGGCAGACCGGTTGCATAACGCGCGGACCTGGCGCTTTGTCTCAGCCGCATCCTCTGGCAAGAAGGCCAGGGAAACCCTGGACATTTTTGCCCCGCTGGCGCACCGCCTCGGCATGAACGCCGTGAAATGGGAGCTCGAGGAGCTCTCCTTCGCCGCCCTGTACCCCAAGGTGTATGAAGAAATTGTCCGGATGGTCCAGGACCGATCCCCGGAACGTGAAAAGCAACTAAGCATCATCCGGCGCGAAATCGTCGAGGTCATGCGTGTCTCCAAGCTCAAGGCAGACGTCACCGGACGGCCGAAACACTACTACTCCATCTACCAAAAGATGGTTGTCCGCAACAAGGACTTCGATGACATCAACGATCTCCTTGGCGTGCGCGTCGTTGTGGATACCGTGGGTGATTGCTACGCCGCACTGGGCCAGATTCACGCGCTGTGGAGTCCGCTGGTGGGCCGGTTCAAGGACTACATCGCCCTGCCGAAGTTCAACATGTACCAGTCGCTGCACACCACAGTCGTTGGCCCCGGTGGCAAGCTCGTTGAAATTCAGATCCGTACCCTGGAAATGCATCAGCGGGCGGAATATGGCGTCGCCGCACACTGGAAGTACAAGTCGGGCAATAAGGCACCCGTCAGCCTCCAGGAGGACATGAACTGGCTGCGTTCCCTGTTGGATTGGCAGCAGGAAACCAGCGATTCAAATGAGTTCCTGGAGTCATTGCGCTATGAAATGAACTCCAAGGAAGTGTACGTATACACTCCCAAGGGCAAGATCATTGCCCTCCCGGAGGGTGCAACCCCCGTGGACTTTGCCTACTCTGTGCACACTGAGGTGGGAAACCGGACCATCGGTGCCCGCGTGAATGGCAAGCTGGTGCCGCTGAACAGTGAGCTCTCCCACGGTGACACCGTGGAGGTGTTCACCAATAAGGCCGAGGGCGCTGGCCCCAGCCAGGACTGGCAAAACTTTGTCAAGAGTGCCAGGGCCCGAAACAAGATCCGCCAGTGGTTCACCAAGGAACGCCGTGACGAGTCCATTGAAAAGGGCAAGGAACTACTGACCAAGGCCATGCGGAAGGCCAACCTGCCGCTTCAAAAAATGATGACGCACGACGGACTCCTTGCCGTCACGGAACATTTCCACTACGTCGACATTGAAGGTCTCTATGCAGCAGTGGGAGACGGGCATACCTCGGCACAGTCCGTCGTCGAGCGCCTACGCGACGTCCTTGGATTTAGTGACTTCATTGAAGACGCGCCGGCTCCGCCGATCAGCCACGTCTCAAATGCCCGCTCCCGAATCTCAGAGTCCGGGGTCATCGTCCACGGCATGGCCGATGTCTTGGTTAAGCTGGCCAGATGTTGCACGCCGGTCCCGCCTGATCCCATCGCCGGATTTGTTACAAAGGGATCGGGAATTTCGGTACACCGGCAGGACTGTCCCAATCTGCAGCACATGCAGCAAGAACCCGACAGGCTCGTCGACGTCGAATGGGCACCTACCCAATCTGGCGTGTTCCTCGTAGAAATCCAGGTTGAGGCACTTGACCGCAAGAGCCTATTGGCCGATGTGACGCGCGTGCTGGCCGAGAACCACGTGAACATTCTTGCCGCCGGCGTCAGCACTACTCGAGACCGCGTCGCGATGTCCAAGTTCGCATTTGAGATGGGTGACCCCCAATACCTGGATCACGTGCTCAATGCGGTGCGCCGCATTGATGGGGTATTCGACGTTTACCGAGCAACGGGAACCCAGCGCCGGGCGTAGCTGTAGCTGGTGAGGGGTTGTCAGGACGCATGTCCTTCGATCAGTTCCGCCAACAGCGCCTGACCCCTGATCTTGCCGGGTACGTGGACGGCAATGCCTAGGGCCTGCCGAATACGGCCCAACGGGCAGTGCAATGAGGGCACGGAGCTCATGCGAAGCAGCACGTCCCGCGCAAGACCGTGCGGGGCGGTACGGGCAACGTCAAGGGCTGTTCGCAACGGGCTGGTAACGAGTACCTCGCCGATGGGCTGGACATCGAAGGTATTGAGGTACACCTCTCGAAGGGTGCAGCCACTGAATGGCGGCAGGCTGGTGCTCTTGCCCGAGCGATCCTGGACCAAGGCAATGACCTCGGGTGGGGGAGCACAGCCATAGACCCAAGCTGCGGATAGCTGGCTCAGCGCTGCTCGCTGAGCCAGCCCGGCAGGGACGTGATGGGCAAGTGCCGCGGCACGCAATTGAGCGGATTCCGCAACTGCCACGGAACGGAACGCGTCCCCAATAATGGGCCAGAGCACGCCGTCGATCTTCATGGCGTGAAGTTCTGCCAGCACAAAGAGATTACTTGGGACCAAAAGGGCATCGGATCCGGAGGTCGGAATTTCTGTCATGTTCCAAGACTGCACCTTGAAATGGGCAAGCAAAAGGCCCCCAAGCCGGATTGTGGACAACCCGGCCCGGAGGCCCTTCCAAGCTTTGTCAACGCTCCACGATGCTAGGAGAAGTCGGCCGCTGCCTTCTGGATCTGCTCGAGCCACAGCTCGCGCGCTGCGAGAGCCTCGGAGGCCTTGGCGACCTTGCGGGCGTCTCCGGCCTTCTCAGCCTTTGCGAGATCGTCCTTCAGGCCTGCGATGGTGGCCTCCAGCTGGCTCAGGGCGCTGCTGGTGCGGGCCTTGGCCTCCGGATCACTCCGACGCCAGTTGTCCTCGTCAGCGGAACGCACTGCGTCCTCAACCTTGCGCAGGCCAGCCTCAACACGCTGCATGTCGTTGCGGGGAACCTTGCCGGCTTCCTCCCAGCGATCACGGATGTTCTGCAGCGTCTTCTTCGTTGCGTTCAGGTCCTTGATGGGAAGCAATGCTTCTGCTTCGGCAATCAGGGCCTCCTTGACAACCAAGTTGGAGCCGAATTCCTCATCGAGGGCATTGTTGGCGTCCTGGCGAGCGGCGAAGAACTTGTCCTGAGCGCCGCGGAAGCGGGCCCACAGGGCGTCGTCGTCCTTGCGGCTGGCGCGGGGAGATGCCTTCCACTGGTCCATCAGGCGGCGGTATTCGCCAGCTGCGAAGCCCCACTCGGTGGACGTAGCCAAGGCCTCGGCGGCCTCGATCAAGGATTCCTTGGCCGTCTTTGCAGCGGCATTGTTGTTGTCCAGCTGCGAGAAGTACGCGCGGCGGTGACGATCGAAGACGGTGCGGGCGCTGCGGAACCGCTTCCACAGTCCTTCTTCCGTAGCCCGGCCGAGGCGCATGCCCGACTTCTGGGCTAGCTTCCAGGCCTCGAAGAGGTCATTCATGCGGGCGCTGCTGACTTTCCACTGAATCGCGGAGGGGTCTTCGGCGGCGATGACCTCGGCCTCGGCAACGATGGCTTCACGGGAGGCCAGCTCAACGGAGCGTGCTGCATCGTGTGAAGCGCGCTCAGCCGTGCCGAGCTCCTTGATGTTTTCTTCAAGGGCGACAAGCCGGGCAAGACCGGCGTTGACGTCGCCTACGCTGGTCCGCTCACCAAGCTGCTCGCGCAGGTGGGTCACGGCCTTATTCATGTCCGTGGTGGGTGCCTTGGCTTCTACGCGCTGCTCAAGTAGGGCAACCTGGGCGATGATGTCATCAAATTTGCGGACGAAGTACGTCAGCGCCTCTTCTTTGCTGGCGCCCGGGTACTGGCCCACGGGGAACTCTTCGCCATCAAGGATCAGGAAAACATGACCGTCTTCTTCGGCGCGGCCAAACTTGGCAGCCTCGGTCAGGTTGACTGCGGGGGCAACAGGGGCAGACGCAGCCGGAGACGGCGTGGGCGCTGCTGCGGGGGCCTTGGGGCGGGCAGCGAAGGCGGCCGGGGAAGGCGAGGCGGCCGGTGAAGGTGAGGGTGCCAGGACGGGAGCGGCGGGGGCCGGCTCCGGCGTCACGTCAGGCTGCGCAGGGCTTGCCTGCTCAGTGGTTGAGTCATGCCCTGTGGCAGAGGCAAGTGTTTCGTCGGATTCTTGACTGTGTGTCACCGCTAAAAGTCTTTCGCTTGATGGATGCTGACGGGTGCTGCAAAGCGGTATGGCCGGAACCGCGTGGTGCTTTTTCATAGGTGGGCACTAGTGTGCGGCACCCGGGAAGGCCTTTAAGAAAACTACTTGAGTTGGAACGAGTCTATCGTCACCTTGGTCGACGGCGCACCGTCGGTGGCGCCGTCGGCGATCCCGCCCTTGGCAATATCGGTGACAACGTCGATCCCGCTGGTGACCTTACCAACAATGGTGTAGCCACCCGTGTCCTGCGGCAGGATCGTGTCCTTGAAGGTGATGAAGAACTGTGTGCCATTGGAATACGTGGTGCTGGCACGGGCCACGGCAATGGTCCCGGCAGGGTACTTTCCGTCCGCCGGCGTGTTCTCGACCGGGCCCCACTGGTAGCTGGGATCGCCTTGGCCATCGCCGTTGAGTGAGCCGCACTGCAGCACACCGAAGTCGGTGGTGTCAGCTAGGCGGTGGCAGGTCTTTCCGGTCATGAAATCAGAATCGGCCAATGACTTGAACACGGCTGCGGCCTGTGGTGCGGCCGCGCCGTCGAGGCTCACGCCAAGTGGCTTGCCGTTGAGCGTCAGTGTCCCGGTAAAGGTTTTGCCTGCAGCCGTGTCAGCCAAGGGAACCGTGGGGCTGTTGGTCTGGGCCGCGGCGGTTGCGGAAGGCGTGCTCTCAGCGGCGACGTCGGTGCTGTCCTTGGCCGAAAAGACCGTCAAGGCCAGGACGACGGCAATCGCCAGCGCGGCGCAAATGGCAATTAAGGCAATCAGGTTATCGCGCTTGCGCCGGTGGATCTGCTCCGTATGCAGCGCCTGGTTGGCTTCCATACGTGCAACGCGGGCCTTGCCTTCGCGGCTGGACTTATTGCTGGTGACCAACTGGGCCTCTCCTTCAATTTGAGCGGTATGTTCGCCACGTTCGAGCCTGAGCCAAACGGGCGGGTTAGGGGTGGAGTGCCAAACCTTATAAAATGGCAGTCGGTGTCAGTTTACCCACGGATATGCCGCATGACGGCGTATATAGGTGCTCACATCGCATTGCATTGAATACCCGCCCCACCGCATCCCTGGGATTGATTCCCGGATCCGGTGCATGTTAGGAGAGCAACACCCATGGCACGCAACGCCTCCTTGTCAGGTTTTCCCGAGTGGCTCCCCGAGGAGCGGTTGGTGGAACAGCACGTGCTGGACACCCTGCGCCGCACCTTCGAACTGCACGGTTTCAGTTCCATTGAGACCCGCGCGGTGGAAACCGTGGGCCATCTGCTCCGCAAGGGTGAGATCGACAAAGAGGTGTACGGCCTCTCGCGCCTGCAGGACGACGACGGAAACACCGCCACGGCCACCAAGGATGATCCCAACGCGCTGGCCCTGCACTTCGACCTCACCGTGCCGTTTGCGCGCTACGTTGTGGAAAATGCTGGCTACCTCTCCTTCCCGTTCCGCCGCTACCAGATCCAGAAGGTGTGGCGCGGCGAGCGTCCGCAGGAAGGCCGTGCCCGCGAGTTCACCCAGGCAGATATTGACGTCGTGGCCGACGGCGTACTGCCGTTCCGCTATGACGTGGAACTTGCGCTGGTCATCGCAGAGGCGCTCTCCGCTCTTCCCATCCCGGCTTTCAAATTGCGGATCAACAACCGCAAGCTCGCCGAGGGTTTCTACCGGGGTATCGGCTTGAGCGACACCGCGGGCGTGTTGCGCAGCATCGACAAGCTGGAAAAAATTGGCGCCGAGAAGGTTGCCGAATTGCTCATGAACGAGCTCGGCGCAACACAGGAGCAGGCAGATAAGGCATTGGCCCTGGCCTCCATCCGCACCGAGGACACCTCCTTCGTTGAAAAGGTGCGTGCCCTCGGCGTCACCGACGAGCTCATGGAAGAAGGCCTCAACGAGCTTGAGCAGGTCATCTCGGCTGCGGTAAAGAGCGCGCCCGGCTCCGTTGTGGCCGATCTCTCCATTGCCCGTGGCCTTGATTACTACACGGGCACCGTTTACGAGACGGTCTTAGTGGGCCACGAGCAGCTGGGTTCCATCTGCTCGGGTGGTCGCTACGACGCGCTGGCTTCAAAGGGCAACCGCAAGTTCCCCGGCGTCGGACTCTCCATTGGCGTTACGCGCCTGGTGGCCCGCATCCTCAGCCAGGAATTCGCCAAGGCAAGCCGCAGCGTCCCCACAGCCGTTCTCGTAACACTGGTCGATGAGGACAGCTGGTCTGACGCCCAGGACGTGGCCGCCGCCCTGCGCGCCCGCGGAATCTCCACCGAAGTTGCCGCCAAGGCTGACAAGTTCGGCAAGCAGATCAAGTACGCCGACAAGCGCGGCATCCCGTATGTGTGGTTCACGGATGAGACCGGCGCCCACCAGGTCAAGGACATCCGCTCCGGCGATCAGCTCGCAGCTGACCCCATCACCTGGATGCCGCCAGCCGAAGACCTCACGCCGCAAATCGTCATGGCCTAGGACCGTGCCTCGGGCGCTTGCGGGGCGGACCCGCGGCGTCAGGTGACGCGCCCATCGAGGCACAGGAGCCGACATTTTTTGTAGGCGACGTAAAGGAGACGCCAAAGGCCGCCCGCGGCCGACGCGTCGGATAGTCGCCGGAAAAATGCCGGGCCTGGGCCGGGAGTGATGATCGCCTGTGCTCCCACGGTAAACTTCTAGACAAACCCTTATTTTGCGACCCGGATAGGGCCGTTCATCACCATTGAAAGGAATGCTGTGCTGCGCACACATGACCTAGGCTCCTTGCGGGCTGAACATATTGGCCAAACCGTCACTCTCTCGGGGTGGGTTGCCCGCCGTCGAGATCATGGTGGAGTGGCCTTCTTGGACCTGCGTGACGCATCGGGCGTGGCTCAGATTGTTGTTCGTGAGGAAGAAGTTTTCCACGCCCTCCGCAACGAATTTGTCTTGTCGATCACCGGAACGGTCTCGCGCCGTCCAGAGGGTAATGAAAACCCCGCCCTCGCCACCGGTGAGATCGAAGTTCTGGCTGATGAGGTTGTGGTTCTCAACGAGGCCGCGCCGTTGCCGTTCCAGGTTGACGAGCACGTTGAAGTTGGTGAGGAAGCACGCCTGAAGCACCGCTACCTTGACCTGCGCCGTCCGAGCATGCAGCGCAACATGCGCCTGCGCTCCGAGGCCAACCGGGTTGCCCGCAACCTGCTGCACGATCAGGGTTACATCGAAATTGAAACCCCCACGTTGACCCGCTCCACCCCTGAGGGTGCTCGCGACTTCGTGGTGCCGGCACGTTTGGCTCCGGGATCCTGGTACGCGTTGCCGCAGTCCCCGCAGCTGTTCAAGCAGCTTCTGCAGGTTGGCGGCTTCGAGAAGTACTACCAGATCGCTCGTTGCTACCGTGACGAAGATTTCCGTGCGGACCGCCAGCCGGAGTTCACGCAGTTGGACATCGAGGCCAGCTTCGTTGACCAGGACGACATCATCGCCTTGGGCGAAAAGGTTGTCTCCGAGCTGTGGAAGCTGATCGACGTCGAGATTCCGATGCCGATCCAGCGCATGACCTACTGGGATGCCATGGCCCGCTTCGGCTCGGACAAGCCTGATCTGCGTTTTGGCCTGGAATTGACCGAGATGACGGAGTTCTTCAAGGACACCGAATTTGGCGTTTTCAAGGCTCCCTATGTTGGTGCTGTTGTCATGCCCGGTGGTGCCTCACAGCCCCGCCGCCAGCTTGACGCATGGCAGGAATGGGCCAAGCAGCGCGGCGCCAAGGGCCTCGCGTACGTTTTGGTCAAGGACGAGGGCGAGCTGACCGGTCCGGTTGCCAAGAACCTTACCGACACCGAGCGTGCTGGCCTGGCCGAGGCCGTAGGCGCCAAGCCCGGCGACTGCATCTTCTTCGCCGCCGGTGAAGTTTCCACGTCACGCTCCCTCTTGGGTGCTGCCCGTGTTGAGATCGGTCACCGCACCGGCTTGATCAACCCGAATGATTGGGCGTTCGTGTGGGTTGTTGACGCACCCATGTTCGAACCCACCAGCGTTGCCGTTGGTTCCGGCGACGTGGCCCTGGGGCACAGTGCCTGGACGGCCGTGCACCACGCGTTCACATCGCCCAAGCCCGAGTTCATGGACAACTTCGACACCGATCCGGGCAACGCGCTGGCTTACGCCTACGACATTGTCTGCAACGGTAACGAAATCGGTGGCGGTTCCATCCGTATTCACCGCCGCGACGTGCAGGAGCGCGTGTTCGGTGTCATGGGCATCTCCGAGGCTGAGGCCGACGAGAAGTTCGGCTTCCTGCTGGACGGGTTCAAGTTCGGCGCCCCGCCTCATGGCGGCATCGCCATTGGTTGGGACCGCGCCGTGTCACTCCTGGCCGGTGTTGACTCGATCCGCGACGTCATCGCCTTCCCGAAGTCCGGCGGCGGTTACGATCCGATGACCGAGGCTCCGGCCCCGATCACGGCGCAGCAGCGCAAGGAAGCCGGCGTGGACTTCAAGCCTGAGGTCAAGGCTGAAGCTAAGGCTGAAGCCAAGCCCGACGCCGCGCCCGAGGCTAAGTAGTACCTGAGGCAGCGTGTATCCGTTCGAATAGAAAACCGGTCTTCCCCGTGGGAAGGCCGGTTTTTTGTTGCCTAGGACGTTTTAGAATATTCCATGACTATTGTCGAAACCGCGTCCATTGACCTTCTGGAAACGCTGATGGATGCGGCGTGGCCTGCTTTGGAACGTTCGACGGCGGATGGCTGGGTTTTGCGTTCGGCTGGCGGGGTGACGCAGCGAGCCAATTCCGTCTGGCCGGCCAGGGAGGCGGGCGATCCGCGAGCCGCCCTTGCTGAGGCGCTCGATTGGTACGCTTCCCGACGGCAACCTGTGATCTTTCAATTGACTCATCGGCCCGAGCACGCTGCACTGGGTGTTTTGCTGGATGGGCTGCGCTACTCACACCAGTCCGAGACACTCATCATGACGGCCCCGGCAGTAAACACTGCGACCACACTGGAATCCGCTCTCCACGTAGTAATCAGCAAGGCGCCATCGCCGGAGTGGCTGGAGCTGTGGTGGAGCGTGGATGGCCGGGGCGGGGCCGTCGAGAAAGCCATTGCGGAACGTATTCTGCTGGGTGCACCGGCCCTCTACGCCACGGCCCTGGATAACCAAGGGCAAGCCGTGGGCACAGGACGACTTGCGATTCCGGGTGTCGACGGTGGTGACGGTTGGGGTGGAATCTATGGCATGGCCGTTCATCCGGACGCACGGCGTCAAGGGATCGCGACGGCAGTCCTTGTAGCGCTCTTTGAAGCCGCTAAAGAGTCCGGAGTTGAGAACTACTGGCTGATGGTCACGGCCGCCAACCATGGTGCCCAGGCACTTTACGCCCGTGCTGGATTCGCCGAAGTAGGCCGCTACCACTATCGCCAAGCGCCTTTGCGGCGAGCCCTAGGGGCCTGCTAGCCCTGTCCGTCCCGGCAGTGGCAGTGGCAATGGCAGTGCGTGAGTGTTGGTTCGGTGGTGGTTTCAGGGATCGGTAATCTGAATCCGCAGTGAGCAGAAGTCGGCCGCGGCCTTTTGGAGCACGGCCATATTGGGATCGGACACCGCCAAAGGCGCAAGCTGCGGCCTGCCCGCCACGGGTCTCATTGCAGGAGTAGACAACACCGCGGCTAGCAGCTTGGTGTCGCCGCCCGTGGCAAGGTATTCAAAGTTCTGACCGGAAAATACCTTGCCGGCCTCCGTCACGGCCTTCTCAACCACCGCGGCGCCCGGATCCCCGCCACGCGAACGGGCCGAGGCCGTACCCACCTTATGAGCCAGCAGTTTTCCGCCCACGGCAATGCCCACGGCATATCCGCCACGCCTGACCAGCACGATCCCCAGCCGACGTTCCTGCAAGGCCAGGGACGTTAGTCGTTCCACCACATCTCTACCGCGCCCGGGCCGCCCGTCGTCCGGCCAGGGAGGTGAGAGCAGCGCAACCGAGCCGTCGTGCATGCGCAACATCACGCCGTCGTCCGTGTCTTCGGTTGCGGTAAGACCCCCATGGGCGCCGCTGAATCGGGCCACCCAGCCGGGGAGGCGGTCGGCGGGGACAAAGGCGGTGCGGCGGGCTACGTTCACGCTGCCAGACTACCGGGCGCTAGCCTAGAGGGGTGAGTGACCTTTTTAGCAGTGCCCTTGATGGCGACGAGATGGACGACGACGGTTCCCTCACCTTTGGCGGCGGGCAGCAGCAGTCCTCGCGTCCACGCAGCCCCCTTGCTGTGCGCATGCGTCCGCGCAGCCTGCACGAGGTGGTTGGCCAGCAGCACCTCCTTGGTTCCGGATCGCCGCTGCAAATGTTGGCCGCCGGTGGCAACGCTGGGGGAGCGGCTGGCCCTGCTTCCGTCATGTTGTGGGGTCCTCCGGGAACTGGAAAGACCACGCTGGCGCATGTGATCGCCCGTGGGCCGGGACGAAAATTTGTCGAACTGTCCGCCATTACGGCCGGCGTCAAGGATGTTCGCCGGGTCATGGACCAGGCGTTGACAGACCGGGATCTGCATGGCCGGACAACTGTCTTGTTCCTCGATGAGATTCACCGCTTCAACAAGGCACAGCAGGATGCGCTGCTGCCCGGGGTGGAAAACCGCTGGGTGGTGCTGATCGCCGCGACCACTGAGAACCCGTCATTCTCCGTGGTGGCGCCCCTTCTTTCCCGTTCAATTCTGCTGACCCTGCAGCCCTTGACGAATGCTGATATTCAGGGGCTCCTTGAGCGGGCCATCACTGACCAACGAGGCCTGGACGGGTTGGTGACGGTTACCGACGACGCCATGGACCACCTGGTCAGGCTTGCAAGCGGCGATGCCCGTCGCGCCCTCACAACGCTGGAGGCGGCTGCTGGTGTTGCACTTTCAGAAGTCGAAGCTGGCAAGAGCAGTGGTGATGCGGAGGTCGATGCGGATGCGCCCGTGGTCGTGGACCTGGCCGTGGCCGAACGGGCCATCGATGCCGCAGCCGTCCGCTATGACCGCGCCGGGGATCAGCACTATGACATCATCAGCGCCTTCATCAAATCCGTGCGCGGCTCCGACGTCGACGCCGCACTGCACTACCTAGCCAGGATGCTGGAGGCGGGGGAGGACCCGCGCTTTATCAGCCGACGCATCATGATCTCGGCCTCTGAAGATGTGGGCATGGCAGATCCCACCGCCCTCCAGACAGCCGTTGCGGCGGCTCAGGCCGTGGCCCTCATTGGCATGCCGGAAGCTCGGATTATCCTTGCCCAGGCCGTGGTCCATGTGGCTACGGCA
Organism: Arthrobacter sp. TWP1-1; assembly: GCF_049897845.1. NCBI lineage: Bacteria > Bacillati > Actinomycetota > Actinomycetes > Micrococcales > Micrococcaceae > Arthrobacter > Arthrobacter sp. TWP1-1. Next base: position 579,688 of record NZ_JAFCXC010000002.1, on the reverse strand, counting down.
CCAAAATCCAACGCGTCTTACAACGGCATCAACTCGGCCGTGGCGGACGTCCGGGCCGGCAAGGGAACTACCGTGCCTCCACCGCTGCGCGATGCCCACTATGCCGGCTCCGCCGGGTTGGGTCACGGCAAGGGCTACATTTACGCCCACGACGCCCCCCATTCCATCGCCGTCCAGCAATATCCGCCGGACGATCTGGTGGGGAAGAACTACTACACGCCCACCGGCAATGGTGTGGAACGCGATCTTGGGGTTCGGGTGGAACGGCTGCGCGCCATCATCCGCGGCACAGGCGGCGGAAAATAGCGCCACCCGTGCCTACCCAACGGCCTGTACTCGCGCGATGGCGGCCGTTGCGGTGATAGACTTGGTGGCGCACTGGCAAGCTCTGGCTCCATGCACAACCTCACTTGTTGAAGAAGCGGGTATTCCCGTGCTTTTCACGTGACTTTACGTGAGTTGTTGTTCATGCCCAGGTGCTGTAGCAATGGGCCGCAATAGCCCCAACTCTCCACAATGGAGGCCAGCCAAACACGTATTGCAAATATTGGAAGGACACAAGTGGCTAACAACACACGTGCCCGCCGTCAGGCTCGCCTTTCGCGAGCCCTCGGCATTGCTTTGACCCCGAAGGCAGCCAAGTACCTCGAGCGCCGCCCGTACGGCCCCGGTGAGCACGGCCGCGCCCGCAAGAAGCAGGACAGCGACTACGCGGTACGCTTGCGCGAAAAGCAGCGTCTGCGCGCCCAGTACGGCATCCGCGAAGCACAGCTGACGCGTGCATTCGAAGAAGCCAAGCGCACCAAGGGCATGACCGGTGAAAACCTGGTTGAGCTGTTGGAAACCCGCTTGGACGCCTTGGTTCTGCGTGCAGGCTTCGCCCGCACCACCGCCCAGGCACGCCAGCTGGTTGTTCACCGCCACATCATGGTTGATGGCGCCCGCGTGGACCGCCCGTCGTTCCGCGTTGCCGAGGGTCAGCTGATCCACGTGCACCCGCGCAGCGAGACCATGGCTCCGTTGCAGCTTGCTGCAGCCGGCGCACACCGCGACGTGCTTCCCGCCGTCCCGGCTTACTTGGACGTGAAGCTGGAGAGCCTTCAGGCTCGCCTGGTTCGCAAGCCCAAGCGCGTTGAGGTTCCCGTAACCTGTGAAGAGCAGCTCGTCGTGGAATTCTACTCACGCTAATAATCATTAGCGAAGTAGAGCTCCGAGCGATCGAAGCTTGAAACACAAAACAGCCCGTGGCAACCGCCGCGGGCTGTTTTGTAGCCAAAACACCCCACTATGTGGACTAAGGTGTTTTGGGGAAAGAAGTTGCGCGCAGGAAGTGGACGGCGCGCAGCATTCAATGAACGAGGAATTGAGGCGGCGCGCATATGAGTGGTGGCGACATTGCAGGATTGATTGCGGCAGGGGTCTTTGCTGTCCTCGTGGCGATATTGGCCGTTCCGATCTTCAAGCTCGGCCGGGTCTTCGATGAAATCCGCACCACCATCAGGCAAATTGGAGACGGCACTACACCGCTCATTGACGAGGTTACGGCCACAGTTGCCACCACCAACACCCAGCTGGGCAAGGTCGATGGCATCTCTAACAACGTCTCGGATGCAACCGCGAACATCTCTGCTCTTTCGGCGCTTATCGCGGCAACCATCGGTTCACCGCTGATCAAGGTGGCGGCCTTCTCCTACGGCGTCCGCCAAGCATTTGAGGGCCGCGGGAAACCAACCCGCGCCAAGCGCAGTCGATAACGGATTCCAGCCGGTATTCCAGAACCTGGAATCCACAGAAGGACACAACTGATGAAGAAGATCTTTTGGCTCGGGGTGGGCATCACCCTTGGCGTAATCGCGGCCCGCAAGATTGCCGCCGCTCAGGGAGCCATCGGCCCCGACGGCCTGAACAGGGCTGTGGGCCGGGTCAGCGACGCCGTGCATGACTTCGCTGATGCCCTGCGTGAGAACATGGATGAGCGCGAAACAGACTTACGATTGGCACTGGGGATCGATCAGACGCCTCCGGCAGCGTCCCGGGCGCCGCGCCACGAAAAGCTGACGCAGTAATCAAATGCAGTAATCAAACGCGCTAATCCAACGCAGTAGTCAGACGCAGGGGCCACGGGCAAAAATGCTTGGCGCCGTCTTGAAGACTGCAACAGGCAAGCACGCATGCAACAAGTAAGCATTGACCAAGCACCGAACATTTAAGCGTTTTACCAGCTAGAACTATTGCTAGAACTATTGAAGGAGCCACCAGGCTAATGAAATCGCACGAAATCGCACGCCGCTGGGTAGATTTTTTCGCCAGCAAGTCACACACCCCCGTGCCCTCGGCCTCCCTGGTGTCCTCCGACCCGTCACTGCTCTTCACGGTGGCCGGCATGGTTCCCTTCATCCCTTATTTGACCGCCCGGGAAGTGCCGCCCTTTGAGCGTGCCACCAGCGTGCAGAAGTGCATCCGCACCGGAGATATCGAAGAAGTCGGCAAGACGGTCCGTCACGGCACCTTCTTCCAGATGTGCGGCAACTTCTCCTTCGGCGATTACTTCAAAGAAGGCGCCATCTCCTACGCCTGGGAGCTGCTGACCAGCCCCATCGAGCAAGGTGGCTTCGGCCTGCCCGCAGAGAAGCTGTGGGTCACGGTGTACCTCGACGACGAGGAAGCACTTGAGATCTGGCGCGACAAGATCGGCATCCCGGCCGATCGCATTCAGAAACTGGGCAAGGCAGATAACTACTGGTCCACCGGCCAGCCCGGCCCGGCCGGCCCCTGCTCGGAAATCTTCTACGACCGCGGCCCGGAATACGGCATCGACGGTGGCCCCGCCGTAGATGACACCCGCTACATTGAAATCTGGAACCTCGTGTTCATGCAGTTCCAGCGTGGCGAGGGTACCGGCAAGGACAACTTCGAGATTCTGGGCGAACTGCCCAAGAAGAACATTGACACGGGCCTTGGCCTGGAGCGCCTGGCCATGATTCTCCAGGGTGTGGAGAACATGTACGAAACCGATCAGGTTCGTCCGGTCCTTGACAAGGCTGCCGAACTGGCCGGCAAGGACTACACCTCCACCGAGGATCCCGCGGATCCGCACCACGTGGACGATGTTCGTCTGCGCGTCGTGGCTGACCACGTCCGGTCGGCTCTCATGTTGATTTCCGACGGCGTATCCCCGTCTAACGAGGGCCGCGGTTACGTACTGCGTCGCCTCATCCGCCGTGCGGTTCGTTCCATGCGCCTCCTGGGCGTTGAAACGGCCGTGCTGCCCGAGCTGCTGCCGGTCTCCCGCGACGCCATGAAGGGCGCCTACCCCGAGGTCGAGAAGGACTTCGCCCGTATTGGCCGCATCGCTTACGCCGAGGAGCGCGCGTTCCTGCGCACCATCGCCAGTGGTACCGCTCGTCTGGAAGAAGCCGTCAAGGAATCCAAGGCAGCGAGCACCTCACTCTCCGGCGCCGAGGCCTTCGCCCTGCACGACACCTACGGTTTCCCGATTGACCTGACCCTGGAAATGGCCGGAGAAGCCGGACTGGCCGTGGATGAGCCCGGTTTCCGTGCTCTCATGCTCGAACAGCGTCAGCGCGCCCAGAAGGACGCCAAGTCCAAGAAGGGCGGTCACGCAGACCTTTCCGTCTTCCACGAACTGCTGGCCAAGGGTGAAACGGTCTTCACGGGCTACACCGAGCTGGAAGGTGAGGGACGCGTGCGTTCCATCCTCTCCAACGGTGCTCCCGTAGCGCACGCCACCACGGGAGATGAAATCTCCCTGATCCTCGACGCCACCCCGTTCTACGCTGAAGCCGGTGGCCAGTCCGCTGATACCGGTTTCATCACCGGTGACGGCTTCGTCGTCGAGGTATTGGATGTTCAGAAGCCCATCAAGGGCCTGAGCGTCCACAAGGCGATTGTGCGCGAAGGTGAACTGCCGGCTGACGCTTTGGTGCGTGCCGCCGTCGACCGCGAACGCCGCCACGCAGCCGAGCAGGCGCACACCGGTACGCACATTGTGCACGCCGCCCTGCACCAGATCCTTGGCCCGGAAGCCACCCAGCGTGGTTCCTTCAACAAGGCCGGTTACCTGCGCTTCGACTTCGCCTGGGGCGAAGGCCTGAGCACGGCAACCCGCTCGGAAATTGAAGAGGTGGCCAATATCGCCATCCGCAACAACTACCGCGTAGACACCAAGGTCATGGACCTGGACGCGGCCAAGGCCCTCGGCGCCATGGCCCTGTTCGGCGAAAACTACGGCTCCGAGGTGCGCGTCGTGGAGATCGACGGCGCCTGGTCCCGCGAGCTGTGTGGTGGTACCCACGTGGACAGCACCTCCCGCATTGGCTCCCTGACCCTGTTGGGTGAGCAGTCGGTTGGCTCGGGAAACCGTCGCGTTGAAGCTTTCGTTGGTCTGGACTCCTTCCGCCACCTGGCCGCAGAGCGCGCCCTCGTCAGCTCGCTGACGGACATGCTCAAGGTTCCCGCGAACCTGCTGCAGGAACGTGTCTCCGCAACCTTGACGAAGCTCAAGAACGCGGAAAAGGAACTGGACCGGCTCCGCAAGGAACAGCTCAGTGCCGCCGCCGGAAACCTGCTCGGCACCGCCGTTGACGCCAACGGGGTGCGGGTCATTGCGCACGACGCCGGTGACGTCAGTAGCGCCGATGACCTCCGCGGCCTGGCCCTAGATCTGCGTGAACGCCTCGGCTCGGTCGCGGCAACCATCGCCGTTGCCGGTGCCAGCAATGGCCGCCCCATCATCCTGGTGGTCACGAACGAGGCCGCCCGTGAGGCCGGCGTCAAAGCCGGTAACCTCGTCAAGCTCGCATCCGGCATTCTCGGTGGTGGCGGCGGCGGCAAGCCCGACATGGCTCAGGGTGGTGGCACGGACATCAGCGCTATTGGCGCTGCTCTGACGGCCATCAGCGATGCCGTGAAGAATCGACCGTAAGGTAAGCGTGACGGAGCGTAATTTCCCGCAGGGGGTTAAGCTGGGCGTGGACGTTGGAATGGTTCGCGTCGGCTTGGCCACCTGTGACCCTGATGGCATCTTGGCCACCCCGGTCAAGACTCTCAGCCGGGACCTGAAGAAGAACAGCGACGTCAAGGTCGTTGTCAAGGAAGCCGCCGCCCGTGGTGCCGTCCAGATCTTCGTTGGCCTGCCCAGAACCATGAAGGGTGAGGAAAAAGCCTCCGCAGAAATGGCACGCAGCTATGCTGGCATTCTAGTTTCTGCGCTCGAGCAGGCGTCCATGGACGTCCCCGTGCATCTCATCGATGAGCGTCTGACAACTGTCAGCGCCCATCAGGCGTTGCATAAAGCTGGGGTTAGCAGCCGTGAACACCGTAAAGTAGTAGATCAAGTGGCAGCTGTAGAAATATTGCAGCACGCCATAGACATGCAAAAGGCGCGCAATGCCAATGTTGGCCAAGCCGTGCGTACCACTGGGCCGGGCGTTGTGGGGACTGCCGGAACACCTGAACACGAAGAGGATTCCACCATTTCCACGCAAATTGGCGTGCCTGAAGAATCGACTCAGGCACCATGAGTGAACGGTACCGCGGCCAAGGGCACGTCTCCCAGGAACATGGCGCCCATAGTTACGAGCCACAGGAACATGCCCAGACGGCAGGGGAGCACAGCGAGGGTCTGCACGCTGGGCAGTACGCCGAGTACTACGAGGCTGAGCACCACGACGTAGAGCCCCACGAGCTAGAAGATCACGAAGTAGAGCATCACGAAGCAGAGCACCAGGAGGTCGGGTTTGCCCCGTTGCCTTCGCGGCGCAGCAGCCGAGTGTCAAAGCGTGTTCGCAAGCGCCGTCGTAGTCTGGCCTTCTTTGTCGTCTTGATCTTGTTTGCCGTTGTCGTCTTCTTCGCCGTTCAGGCAGTCAGGCCCATGCTTGGTGGCTTGAAAGCGGCCGACTACCCGGGCCCAGGAACCGGCACAGTGGAATTTGTGGTCCCGGACGGGGCTACGGGCATGACAGTTGCCACAGACCTCAAGGAGAAGGATGTTGTTGCCAGCGAACAAGCCTTCCTTGATGCCTTGACGGCCGCCGAAGGTACCGCAGCCCTGCAGCCCGGCACCTTCAGCATGAAGTCTCAGATGAAGGCCTCTGACGCCGTCGCAGTTCTGCTTGCCGTCAGCAACGACAAGGTCCACTACGCGGCCGTGGCGCAGAACCTGCGCATCGGAGACACCCTGGCGGTCCTTGCCGAAGGAACCGGCATTGCCGAAAGTGAATTCGAGTCATTGGCCAACCAGCCAGCGCTCTTTGATTTGCCATCGCAGGCCAAAAACCTCGAAGGTTACCTTTCACCCGGAGAATACCGTTTCCCGATCGAGCTGGACGCCAAGGGCATTCTGTCCCAAATGGTGGCATCCACCAAGAAGGCATTGACGGATACCGGCATCACCGATCCGGCCGAGCAGTACCGCGTGCTGAACATTGCCAGCATCATTGAGTTTGAAGGTAACAAGGCCAACTATGCCAAGATTTCCGGTGCAATTGAGAACCGTATCAATAACGCCAACGGTGAAACCGGCGGTCGCCTTGAATCCGATGCCACGGTTGCTTATGGCCTGGGCCTGAAGACTTACAACATTACGGCTGAGCAGAAGGCTGACAAGTCCAACCTTTACAACACGTTCGCGAATCCGGGACTTCCCGTGGGTCCTATCGGATCTCCTGGGCTCGAGGCCATCGAGGCGGCGGCGCACCCTGAAAGCAACCCGTATTACTTCTGGGTCACGGTTGATTTGAAGACCGGTGAGACGCTGTACGCGGCCACTTTCGCCGAGCACCTGGCTAATGTTGCCAAGTACACGGCTTGGTGCGAGGCCAATGCGGGAGAGTGCACGTAGGTGCTCACTTCCCGCCAGGGCGCGGTTCTGGGGCACCCTATCGGGCACTCCCAATCTCCCGCCCTCCACAACGCCGCATACAAGGCTCTCGGTGTAAATTTCAGCTACCGCGCCATCGACGTTGAGGCCCCTGACCTTGCGGCGCTCATGGCACAGGTGCGTTCGGACGGCGACTGGTACGGCCTGTCCGTCACGATGCCGCTGAAGAATGCTGCCGTTGATCTTGTCGATGAACTTACCCCGGTGGCCCGAACCTTGGGTGCCGTCAATACGATCATTGCCACAACGGACGACGCCGGAGCCACCTTCCTGCGCGGCGATAACACGGATGTGGCCGGCATTGTGAACGCACTCCGCCATGCTGGTGTGGGGGAGCGTCCGCGCGCCGCCATTCTCGGCGGTGGCGGTACGGCCGTCTCGGCCATCGCCGCACTCGTGGATTTGGACGCCACCGAAATTGTGGTGTTCGTTCGCGACCCTGCTAAGGCTGCCGGAACCCTGGAGGTAGCCGTGGCGCTGGACGCCCCTGCCTCTTTGGCGTCCTTCGATGGTGCGGCAACCAACCTAGGCGGGTTCGACGTCGTAATTTCCACTCTGCCGCCCCGTGCAGCAGACGGCCTGGCCGCAGAATTTGCCGCAAGCGCCGAGGAGACAGACGGGATCCTGCTGGACGTGGCCTACGATCCATGGCCCAGTGCGCTGGCGCAGGCGTGGGAGTCGCGCGGGGGCACAGTAGTTGCCGGGATTGAAATGCTTTTGTACCAGGGTGTGGAACAAGTAAAGCTGTTCGCGGAGGCCGGAGGATACGGCACGATCGCAACAGACAAGCAAGGGGACGTCATCAATGTGATGTGCGACGCAATTGGCGTCCACAGGCGGAAACCCTACGAGCAGAACATGGCAGGATAGAGAGTATGTTGCGTTGGTTGACCGCCGGAGAATCACATGGCCCGGCCCTTGTGGGAATTATTGAAGGCGTACCCGCCGGTGTGGAGCTTACGAGCGCCCACATCCAGGACGCCCTAGCTCGCCGCCGCCTCGGCTATGGCCGCGGCGCCAGAATGAAGTTTGAGCAGGACGTTGTCACCATTCTCGGTGGCGTCCGGCATGGGCTGACCCAGGGTGGCCCCGTTGCCATTCAGATTGCCAACTCCGAGTGGCCCAAGTGGGAGCAGATCATGTCTGCCGATCCCGTGGATGCCGCCGAACTGGACGGCCAGGCTCGCAACGCCCCGTTGACGCGACCGCGTCCCGGGCATGCAGATTTCACCGGTATGCAGAAGTACGCCTTCAGCGAGGCACGCCCCGTGTTGGAGCGCGCAAGCGCCCGCGAAACGGCAACCCGCGTTGCCCTTGGTGTCGTTGCCGCCCAGATCCTTGCCGCCGTCGGTGTTGAATTGGTGAGCCACACGGTGCAGATTGCCGGCGTTGCGTCTCCCGAAACCGCCGCGCTGCCCGTCTTTACCGATGTTGCTGCGCTGGACGCCGATCCGCTGCGTTGCTTTGATGCCGCAACCTCCGCCGCCATGGTGGAGGAAGTGGACACCGCCCAGAAGCAGGGCGAGACTCTCGGCGGCGTCGTCGAAGTTTTGGCCTACAACCTGCCTCCCGGCCTTGGTAGCTACGTGCACTGGGACCGTCGCCTGGATTCCCGACTTGCCGGTGCCCTCATGGGCATCCAGGCCATCAAGGGTGTTGAGGTTGGCGACGGCTTCGCCACGGCAGCACGCCGTGGATCGGCCGCACACGATGAGATCGTGCGCGACGAGGATGGCCGGATCATCCGCACCTCGAACCGCGCAGGCGGCATTGAGGGTGGCATGAGCATCGGTGACGTACTGCGCGTTCGTGCAGCCATGAAGCCCATCGCCACCGTGCCACGCGCGCTGAAGACCATTGACGTTGCCACGGGCGAGCCTGCCAAGGCTCACCACCAGCGCTCCGATGTGTGTGCAGTTCCGGCTGCCGGCGTCGTCGCGGAAGCTATGACAGCACTGGTTCTGGCCGAGGCCCTCGTAGAAAAGTTTGGCGGGGACTCCATCGCCGAGACCAAGCGCAACATGGACAGCTACCTGGCGGCCATTCCGGCCAACCTGGATACGCTGGCCCACTGATGATGCGGTGTCCGCTGATGGGGACCTGGCTACTGCTGAAGCTGGGGCAGTAATGGGACAGCGCAGGGAGCCAGGCTCAGCGGATTTCACGCCGGAGCGGCCCATCGTCATGGTGGGTCCCATGGCCGTGGGAAAGTCAGTGATCGGCGCCGAACTGGCTCGTGTGTTGGGGATCGACTTTATCGATTCCGATCACAAGATTGTTGCCAAGCACGGGCCCGTGCCGCGGATCTTCGCGGCCAAGGGGGAGCACCACTTCCGCCAACTGGAAGCCAGGGCCATTGCCGATGTCCTGGATGTGCCCAAGCCCAAAGTCGTGGTGCTGTCCCTAGGCGGCGGAGCCGTTCTGGATTCCGGGACTCAGCAACTTCTAGCCCGCGCCACGGTGGTGTTCCTGAGTGCCGATATTGAAACGGTCAGGGAACGCATCACCCGCAATACCGGCCGTCCCTTGCTTGCTTCGGACCCCGTAGCCACCTGGCAGCGTCTGTCGGCCACCCGCGGCCCCGTGTACGCCCGCCTCGCCGACATCACGTTGGATGTTAGCAATTCAAATGTGCCGCAGCTCGTTGAGCGGCTGATCCACCTGCTGGAAACAGAATCAAGGAAAGAGAATTCTTAAACCGTGAACATCCAGAACACCCCCGCAGTCCCGAACACAGTCATCAAGGTCACCGGCGTTTTGCCGCAGGAAAACTACGACGTCGTAGTGGGCCGCGGGCTCTTGTCCCAGCTTCCAGCATTGCTGGGTGAGCGAGTCAAAAAGGTTTTGGTCATCCACCCCCGTGCACTGCGCATGACCGGCGACGCCGTGAGGGATGATCTCGAGGCGGCAGGGTTTACTGCGCTCACGGCCGAGATTCCCGATGCCGAAGAGGGAAAGCACATTCAGGTTGCCTCCTTCTGCTGGGAAGTCCTCGGAAAGAATGATTTCACCCGATCTGACGCGGTCGTGGCTGTGGGCGGTGGCGCCGTCACCGACCTCGCCGGCTTCGTGGCAGCCACCTGGTTGCGTGGCGTCAAGGTAGTCCACATCCCCACCTCCTTGCTCGGAATGGTGGATGCGTCCGTTGGCGGCAAAACCGGCATCAACACGGCCGAAGGCAAGAACCTTGTTGGCGCCTTCCACCCGCCGGCCGGGGTCCTGGTTGACCTTGACACCCTGGCGACCCTGCCACCGAATGAACTCATTTCCGGCATGGCCGAGGTCATCAAGTGCGGCTTCATTGCCGATCCCGTGATCCTTGACCTCATTGAGGCGAACCCGGAGGCCGTCAAGGACCCCACCTCGCCGGTCCTGCGCGAACTGATTGAGCGGGCCATCACGGTCAAGGCAAAAGTGGTCTCCGAAGACCTCAAGGAAGCCGGCCTGCGGGAAATCCTGAACTACGGGCACACCCTCGGACACGCCATTGAGCTGACCGAACGCTACTCCTGGCGCCATGGTGCCGCCGTCTCGGTTGGCATGATGTTCGCCGCCGAGCTTGCCCGCAGCGTCGGCCGCCTCAGCGATGAAGATGCCGATCGCCACCGCTCCATCCTTAACTTGCTGGGACTTCCCCTCAGCTACCGCCGTGACCGCTGGCAGGCCCTGCTGGATGCCATGCGCCGCGACAAGAAGACCCGCGGTGACCTGCTGCGCTTCGTAGTGCTGGACGGCATTGGGCGCCCTCGCATCCTTGATGTGCCGGATCAATCGTTGCTCTTTGCCGCCTACCAAGAGATTGCGTCCTAGGATGAGCCTGAAAGACTGGCCTTCTGCAGGCTTCCCCGGCACCGCAGTGAATCCCGAAACCCTCTTGCCCGAGGTTGTCGACGAGGAAGCCTGTGCGGCGGCACTCGAGGAGTCCTCGGACGCCGGCGATCACATCTTTGTGCTCCTGGCCCGCGGCCTGACGGCAGAAGCCGCAGAGGCGGCCGCCGACGCGCGCCTTGCCGATCCATCATCTCTGCGTCTGCAGGTCTTGGACGCCGAGGTTCTGCGCGCCAGTAGGAGCTACGACCGGGCCGAAGGAATCCTGCGCTCAGTTCTGCCAGAGGTTACGGGCACTCCGATGGAGCCCTGGGTCTTCCAGCAATTGGGCAAGGTTCACTTCAGTAACGGGCAATTCGGCGCAGCGGCAAAAGATTTTGCCTCATCACTGGACCTGCGTGTCGCCTCCGGATCGGATGCGACGGCCATCTACTCGGCCACGGTCTCGCTCAAGCGCGCACTGGACCTGGCCGAACGGGAATAGTCCCCACGCCCTCCCCAACCTCGTTCCTCGGCCGGGGCCCCTCGGGCGCGGGGCCCCATCCACGCCCTCCCACGATTTAGCCGCTGGCGCGTCTGCGTCGCGGGGCCCTCGGGCGTGTGGGCCCAGGCTAGTAGTTGACGGGCCCCAGCCATGCCCTCCCTGCCACGCCCTTGGTGGGCCGAAAAGCGCACGGCGGCAGGCCGACGTCGTACTGGCCGACAGATATGTGACGCGGTCGACGCGCCTTGATGGCGGGGATCATGCGGTGCGGGTCGGTGGGGTGCGGTAGTATGGTCAATGGATTTTTGATAATACTTATACGCTAAGAGGCAACTGTGGCAACGACTAACGACATTAAGAACGGAACCGTCCTCAAGCTCGAGGGCCAATTGTGGAACATCATTGAGTTCCAGCACGTCAAGCCGGGCAAGGGCGGAGCTTTTGTTCGCACCAAGATGCGCAACATCCTCTCCGGCAAGGTAGTCGATAAGACCTTCAACGCCGGTCTGAAGATCGAAACCGCCACGGTTGACCGCTCTGACTTCCAGTACCTGTACAAGGACGGCGAAGACTACGTATTCATGGACAACGCCAACTACGATCAGCTCACAGTTTCGGCGAAGACCGTTGGCGACGCCACGAACTACATGTTGGAAAACATCAACGTGACCATCGCGCTGCACGAAGGCAACCCGCTCTACATCGAGCTGCCGCCGTCGGTCCAGCTGCGCATCACGTACACCGAGCCGGGCCTCCAGGGCGACCGCTCCTCCGCCGGCACCAAGCCCGCAACCGTTGAAACCGGTCTCGAAATCCAGGTTCCCTTGTTCGTTGAGAACAACACCCTGGTCAAGGTTGACACCCGCGACGGTAGCTACTTGGGACGTGTCAGCGAGTAGTGAGCAGTCAAAACAACCCCGAGGGAAAACCGAACTCGGCCCGTAGCAAGGCTCGTCGCCGCGCACTGGACATCCTGTTCGAAGCAGAACAGCGCGAGGTCAGCGCCATGTCGGCCCTGACTGCGCGCCGCGAAAAAATCGATCAGATCATCAACCCGTACACGGTTGACCTGGTCGAGGGTGTTACGGCCATGGCCGAGCACATCGACGAATTCCTGCAGACCTACTCGCAGGGGTGGACGCTGGAGCGCATGCCCGCCGTCGACCGCATCATCTTGCGTATTGGTACCTGGGAACTCCTGTACAACGACGACGTCCCCGACGGTGTTGCCGTCAGCGAGGCCGTCGAGATGGCGAAGATTCTCTCCACGGATGAGTCTCCCCAGTTCGTCAACGGCCTGCTGGGCCGGTTGCAGCAGATCAAGCCGACGCTTCTGGCGTAGCGTCAACTTCAGCGTAGCCACATCAGATAGCCCCAGGTTTATGAACCTGGGGCTATCTGCATTTAACGGCTAGTACGGGGGTTGCTGGTTCTGCGTCTGCTGGAGTTGGGCTTGCTGATAGTGCAGCTGCTGGGCCTGTAATTGCTGGGCCTGTTGTTGCTGGGCTTGCCAGACCGCAGCGGCGTGCCTGCCCAGCAGATCACTTCGCACCGCTGTGATCTTGTTCAGCAGCATCAATTCACGTTCCTGCCCGGAGGCAAATCGCGTGGCAGCGGGGCTTCCCGCCGCCCCCTTGGAGTCCACCACGAGGCGCTGCCGGGTGAACGCCAGTCGCGTCGCCAATCGGATGAACTCCTTCATGGCGGCTCCTGCCGCAAACGTCCTGGACCATGCCAAGGCACGACGGCGGCCACCGCCTGTCGCAAGCATCGGCACCTCTTGCTCGGTGAACCAGCCGGACGGCACGTATTCGGCAAGCCGCCTGCGGGTCAGCTTCGCCTCCGAGCGGCGCAGCAGGATGATGCCCACAATGAACAGTGCGAACAACGGCACCTGCAGCACGGCGTACACGCGGAAGAAGTTTCCACCTAGGAATGAAGAGGCATTCCACAGCCCATGCAGGAGCATTGCCGGGACCAGGCCCACCACCCAGGCGCCGAGAACCATCAAGTTTCCGCCGTTTCGGGCAGCAAAGCCAACGCAGATACCCAGTGCTGCGGTGAACATGACATGGGCAAAGGGTGACATCAACCCGCGCATCACGAAAATGCCGATGAGGCCCGTGGCGGCACCATCTGATTCCTCGAGGGCCTGTCCGAAGTACAGGATGTTCTCGGTGAAGGCAAAGCCCGCGGCGATCATGCCGGCGTAGACAACACCGTCGATTGGCCCGTCAAAGGTTCGTCGGCGCAGGAAAAACAGCAACAGCACCCCGGCGCCCTTGGACAATTCCTCTACGAGGGGCGCCTGGATAACGGCGCCCACCAAATCCGCATCAGCCGAGGCATTTCCGCTCATCAGTAGCGGTTGCACCCAGCTGCCCACCACCAAACTCGTGATGACTGCCATGCCGGCGCCCCAACAGAAACCGAGGATCAAGGCAGGAACCGGTTCCGGCTCCCATCGATCGATCCACCTAAGGGTTGTTACGCAGATGGCCAGCGGAATCAGGGCCAGTGCACCGCAAATCAGAAAGACGTTGGCGCCGATCGATATGGCAAAGAAGGCAAGGGTCAGCAATGTGACAAGACCGAGGACGCACAGCAGGATGATGTTGGTCACCTTCACAGCAGAGCTGCGGACCTTCTTTTGCGTTGGCGCAGGGGCTGGGTGCGCCCAGTAGTCCGGCGCGCCACTCTGTATGGTGCCCTGTCCCTGTGGTCGTCCCTGTCCCTGTCCCTGTGCTTGTCCCTGCGTCGGTGACAGCGGCGCCTGGGCGTAGTGCGGTTGTTGCTGTGGGGCGCCTGTGGTGGGGTCGCGCCAGTGTCCGGGTTCACTCATGTGTTCAAGACTAGGGCCCGGTGACGATGCCTCCTAGGAGCCGCGCGAGAGCCATCGCCAAGATCCCGCGCGAAGCGGGGGAGTAGGGCCCACTGTGGTATTTTGAGGTGTACGCAATCAACCTTTTAATTCCGTCCTGTGAGGCGGGGAAAGGGGACGCGAGAAATGACTAATTCCTCTGAAGTGTTTGGGAATGTTCAGCAAACCTCTGCTCCTGCCGCTGTGTCCCGGGTAGTTTTAACGGCCGCGGACATCGAGCGGGCGCTGACTCGTATCGCCTATGAAATTCTGGAAGCCAACAAGGGCTCGGCCAACCTGCTGCTGTTAGGCATTCCGCGCCGCGGGTACCCGCTGGCTCAGCGCTTGGCCGCCAAATTAGCCGCCACCGATCCTTCCGTGGATCCTGCCGCGATCGTCGGCCAGCTTGACGTCACCATGTTCCGTGACGACCTGGCCCACCAGCCCACCCGGGCTCCCCAAAGTACTAAACTTCCCGTCTCCGGCATCGATGGCAAAACCATTGTGCTCGTCGATGACGTTCTGTATTCCGGACGCACCATCCGCGCAGCATTGGATGCCTTGGTAGACATAGGCCGGCCCCGCGCCGTCCGTCTGGCAGTCCTGGTTGACCGCGGTCACCGTGAATTGCCCATCCGCGCCGATCATGTGGGCAAGAACCTGCCCACGTCCTCCACCGAAAAAGTGCGCGTCCATCTTTCGGAGATCGACGGCGGCCTCGCCGCCAATGACGAAGTAGTTATCGAGGCCGGCGCATGAGGCACCTGCTTGATACCGAAAGTCTTAGCCGGAACAACGCTATCCAGATCCTCGATACGGCCCAGGAAATGTCTGCCGTGGGGGAGCGGGAGATCAAGAAGCTTCCCGCCCTGCGCGGACGCACCGTGGTGAACCTGTTCTTTGAGGATTCCACCCGCACCAGGATCTCCTTTGAGGCCGCAGCAAAGCGCCTTTCGGCAGATGTCATCAACTTCAGCGCCAAGGGTTCCTCGGTCTCCAAGGGCGAATCACTCAAGGACACCGCCCAAACCCTTGAAGCTATGAGCGCCGACGCCGTGGTCATCAGGCACTGGGCCTCCGGCGCACCGGCTCGTTTGGCCAACTCGGGCTGGATCGATGCTGCTGTCATCAACGCCGGCGATGGCACCCACGCCCACCCCACGCAGGCGCTCCTTGATGCGTTCACCATGCGCGCTCACTGGGCCAAGCTCAGCGGCACCCCATCAGTGGGTGCCGACCTGGCCGGGATGCGCGTCGTGATCGCCGGAGACGTGCTCCACTCCCGTGTGGCCCGATCCAACGTCTGGTTGCTGCGCACCCTCGGCGCCCACGTGACACTGGTGGCCCCGCCCACCTTGCTGCCCATCGGCGTCGAACATTGGCCTTGCGAGGTCAGCTATGACCTCGACGCGGCGCTGGAAGCCGGAGTAGACGCCATCATGATGCTGCGCGTCCAGGCCGAACGCATGAACGCGTCCTTCTTCCCCTCGACTCGCGAATACGCGCGGCGCTGGGGGTTCGACGACGCCCGACTCGCCAAACTTGATGCGCTGAACCTCAAGGACACCATCATCATGCACCCGGGCCCCATGAACCGCGGCCTGGAGATTTCCTCCGCCGCGGCAGATTCACCCCGATCCACCGTGTTGGCGCAGGTCCGCAACGGTGTCTCGGTGCGCATGGCCGCCCTCTACCTCCTGCTGTCAGGGGACATGCGCGAGCCCGCAGCAACCTCAGCTTTCCCGCCCGTTGTGGCGTCTTCCGTACCGTCAGTAAAGGACTTTTCATGACTTCCGTAAGTTACTTGATTCGCTCGGCGTCCCTGCTGGGCGAAACCACCGCTGACGTGCTGGTCCGTGACGGCTTCATCGCGGCCGTGGGAACCGACCTTGGCGCAGACGTGGTGGGCGATGCCACCGTCATCGACGCCGCCGGCCTGGTTGCCCTACCCGGCATGGTCGACCTGCACACCCACTTGCGGGAACCCGGCCGCGAGGACGCCGAGACCGTTGAAACAGGCACCCGTGCCGCTGCGCTGGGTGGCTTCACGGCCGTCCACGCCATGGCCAATAGCTCGCCCGTCGCCGATACTGCCGGTGTTGTGGAGCAGGTCTTCACCCTTGGCCGCGAATCCGGCTGGGTTGACGTACGCCCCGTTGGCGCCGTCACTGTTGGATTGGCTGGCACGCAGCTGGCAGAGCTGGGCGCCATGGCCGATTCCCGTGCCCGCGTCCGCGTCTTCTCCGACGACGGCATCTGCGTCAGCGATCCGGTCATGATGCGCCGGGCGCTGGAATACGTCAAGGCGTTCGACGGCGTGATCGCCCAGCATGCGCAGGAGCCCCGCCTGACCGAGGGTGCCCAGATGAATGAGGGCGTTGTCTCGGCAGACCTCGGCCTGGCCGGCTGGCCCGCCGTTGCCGAGGAATCCATCATTGCCCGCGATGTCCTGCTGGCCCAGCATGTTGGCTCGCGCCTGCACGTATGCCACGTCTCGACGGTGGGTTCGGTGGAGATCATCCGCTGGGCCAAGGAACGCGGCATCTCCGTCACGGCCGAGGTCACCCCGCACCACTTGCTGCTGACCGAGGAACTCGTGCGCAGCTACAACCCTGTGTACAAGGTGAACCCGCCCCTGCGGGCCGACGCCGACGTCCACGCCCTGCGTGCGGCCCTGGCCGACGGAACCATCGACATTGTCGGCACCGACCATGCGCCCCACCCCAGCGAAGCCAAGGAATGTGAGTGGGCCTCCGCCGCCATGGGCATGACGGGACTGGAAACAGCGCTCTCCGTGGTGCAGGAAACCATGATTGAAACAGGACTCATGACCTGGGCAGACTTTGCCCGCGTCACCTCGACCACGCCGGCGCAGATCGGTCAGCTTGCCGATCAGGGCCGTCCGCTGGAAGTGGGGGAGCCGGCCAACATTGTGCTGGTTGACCCCGCAGCCCGCTGGAACGTTGATCCCAGCGCCATGGCCACGAAGGGTCGCAACTCGCCCTTCGCCAACATGGAACTCCCGGGCAAGGTAGTTGCCACGTTGTTCCACGGCCACCCCACGGTGCTCAACGGCGCGTTGAACACCCCCTACCGGGCAGTAACCGCATCATGAGCAAAGAGATATTGATCACCATCTCGGCCGGTGTGCCGATGCTGATCATCTTTGGCCTCATGGGCTGGGGGTGGCGCAACAAGCTCAAACGGCAGGGAGCACTTGCCGCGTTGCCCGCCCGCCCGGAGGATCTTGGTGACGCCGTGATCAGCGTTCCGGGGCAATATGTGGTCACCACCGCCGCCGGCGACTGGCTCGATCGTGTGGCCGTCCATGGCCTGGGAATCCGTACTCCCGCAGTGGTCCACGTCCATCTCGGAGGCGTGGTCATTGAGCGAAAAGGCGGCCAGGACATCTTCATCGACAAACATGCACTGACCCAAGTGGAAACACAAGCGGGAATGGCCGGTAAATTTGTAGAGAAGGACGGGCTGGTGGTCATCAGCTGGAATCTAGAGGACACCGAGGTGGACACCGGATTCCGCACCACCGAAGCAGGCGCCAAGCGTCCATTGATTGAAGCATTGCAGGCATTGCTGCCCAATGACAGCGAAACAGACAGCAACGGAAAGAACAATTGAGAATGAGTGATGCAACTATGCCTGCACAGGCACTTTTGGTCTTGGAAGACGGCCGCACTTTCCGTGGCACCAGCTACGGAGCACAGGGCACGGCCCTGGGCGAGGCAGTCTTCACCACCGGCATGACCGGTTACCAGGAAACCCTCACGGACCCCTCCTACGCCCGCCAGCTGATCGTCCAGACGGCTCCTCACATCGGTAACACCGGCGTGAACAAGGCTGACAACGAGTCAACCCGGATTTGGGCCGCTGGCTACGTTGTCCGCGACGCAGCCCGCCGCCCCTCCAACTGGCGCAGCGAAGGAACGCTCGACGACGAGCTCACCAACCAGGGCATCGTCGGCATCCAGGGTGTAGACACCCGTGCCATCACCCGCCACCTGCGCGAACGTGGCGCCATGAAGGCCGGCATCTTCTCCGGCGCCGAGGCTGCCCGCCCCGAAGCAGAGCTGCTGGCCGAGGTTCTGGCTCAGCCGTCCATGGCTGGCCTGCGCCTGGCTGAAGAGGTCAGCGTGAAGGAAGCGTACGTCGTCGAGCCTTCCGCCCACGGTTGGGAGGGTGAGCCGCTGTTCACCATCGCCGCCCTAGACCTTGGCATCAAGGCCATGACGCCCACCCGCTTCGCCGAGCGCGGCGTGCGCGTGCACGTCCTGCCCGCGGCAACAACCTTCGAGGAAGCCTCTGCGCTGAACCCGGATGGCGTGTTCATCTCCAACGGCCCGGGTGACCCGGCCACGGCCGACCGCCAGGTTGGTTTTGTCCGCAGCTTCCTTGACGCCGGCGTTCCGTACTTCGGTATCTGCTTCGGCAACCAGATCCTGGGCCGCGCCCTAGGTTACGGCACCTACAAGCTGCGCTACGGCCACCGCGGCATCAACCAGCCGGTCATGGACCGCAGCACCGGCAAGGTTGAAATCACCAGCCAGAACCACGGCTTCGCCGTAGACGCACCGCTGGACGGGCCCACCCAGGCCCCTGAGGAGCGCTTCGGCCGCGTTGAGGTCAGCCACATCAGCCTCAACGACCAGGTTGTTGAAGGCCTCTCCTGCCTGGACATCCCGGCCTTCTCGGTGCAGTACCACCCCGAAGCCGCGGCCGGCCCGCACGACGCCGCCTACCTGTTTGACAGGTTCATCACCCTCATGACCGAATTCAAGACCAGCAACACCGCACAGAGCCAGGAAAACAAGTAATGCCAAAGAGGGAAGATCTCAAATCAGTTCTGGTCATTGGCTCCGGCCCGATCGTGATCGGCCAGGCCGCCGAGTTTGACTACTCCGGCACCCAGGCCCTGCGCGTCTTGAAGGAGGAGGGCCTGCGGGTCATCCTCGTCAACTCCAACCCGGCCACCATCATGACCGACCCCGAGTTCGCCGACGCCACCTACGTTGAGCCGATCACCCCCGAGGTTATCGAGAAGATCATCGCCAAGGAGCGCCCCGACGCCATCCTGCCCACCCTCGGTGGCCAGACCGCGTTGAACGCCGCCATCGCCCTGGACAAGAACGGCGTCCTGGCCAAGTACAACGTCGAGCTGATCGGCGCCAATATCGCGGCCATCGAGCTCGGCGAAGACCGCGAAAAGTTCAAGGGCGTCGTCGAGCGCTGCGGTGCCGAGTCGGCCCGCAGCCACATCATCCACACCATGGATGAGGCTTTCGCAGCCGCTGAAGACCTGGGCTACCCCATGGTCGTGCGCCCGTCCTTCACCATGGGCGGGCTGGGCTCCGGCCTGGCTTACACGCCGTCGGACCTCACCCGCATTGTGGGCCAGGGCCTGCAGTACAGCCCCACCACCGAGGTTTTGCTTGAAGAGAGCATCCTTGGCTGGAAGGAATACGAGCTGGAGATGATGCGCGACAAGAACGACAACGTTGTTGTTGTTTGCTCCATCGAAAACTTTGACCCGGTAGGCGTCCACACGGGCGACTCCATCACCGTGGCCCCGGCCATGACGCTGACGGACCGCGAATACCAGAACCTACGCGACATCTCCATCGCCGTCATCCGCGAGGTTGGCGTTGACACCGGTGGTTGCAACATCCAGTTCGCGATCGAGCCCGACACCGGCCGCGTCGTCGTCATTGAGATGAACCCGCGCGTGTCCCGTTCCTCGGCACTGGCCTCCAAGGCAACCGGCTTCGCCATTGCCAAGATCGCCACGAAGCTCTCCTTGGGTTACACGCTGGATGAAATCCCGAACGACATCACGCAGAAGACGCCGGCCTCCTTCGAGCCGTCCTTGGACTACGTGGTTGTCAAGGTTCCCCGCTTCGCCTTCGAGAAGTTCCCGGCAGCGGATCCCACGCTGACCACCACCATGAAGAGCGTCGGCGAGGCCATGGCCATCGGCCGTAACTTCACCGAGGCCCTGCAGAAGGCGCTGCGTTCCTTGGAGCAGAAGGGCGCCAGCCTTGACTTCTCCTCTGTCAACGCCCTTGACGTGCCCGATCTGATCGAGGCCGCCAAGCGCCCCACCACAGATCGCCTCGCCCAGGTCCAGCGCGCCCTGCTCGGCGGCGGAACCATTGAAGAGCTGTACGCAGCCACCGGAATCGACCCCTGGTACCTGGATCAGCTGGTGCTCCTCAATGAGGTTTCGGCAACCATCCGCAAGTCCACCGCCCTGACACCGGAGATGCTGAAGCTGGCCAAGCGCCACGGTTTCTCCGACGCTCAGATCGGTGCCCTGACGAACAACTCCGAGGCTGTGGTGCGCGGCGTCCGCCAGGCACTCAGCATCCGCCCCGTCTACAAGACCGTGGACACCTGTGCCGCCGAGTTCAACGCGTACACGCCGTACCACTACTCCTCTTACGACGAGGAGGACGAGATTGCGCTGCACGAAAAGCCCTCTGTCATCATCTTGGGCTCAGGCCCCAACCGCATCGGCCAGGGTATCGAGTTCGACTACTCCTGCGTCCACGCCTCCATGGCGCTGCGCAAGGCGGGTTACGAGACCGTCATGGTCAACTGCAACCCGGAAACCGTCTCCACCGACTACGACGTCTCCACGCGCCTCTACTTTGAGCCGCTGACCCTTGAGGACGTCCTCGAGGTCATCGCTGCCGAAGAGCGCACCGGTGGCGTCTTGGGCGTGTTTGTTCAGCTCGGCGGCCAGACCCCGCTGAAGCTGGCACAGGAACTGGCCGACGCCGGTGTGCCCATCTTGGGTACGTCCCCGGAAGCCATCGACCTGGCCGAGCACCGCGGTATGTTCTCGCGTGTGCTTGACGACGCCGGCCTGATCGCGCCGAAGAATGGCACGGCAGTGTCCTTCAACGATGCCAAGAAGATTGCCGATGAGATTGGCTACCCCGTTCTGGTTCGTCCGTCCTACGTCTTGGGCGGCCGCGGCATGGAGATCGTCTACGACGAGGCCAACCTCTCGCGCTACATCAAGAACGCCACCGAGATCACCGAGGCTCACCCGGTCTTGATCGACAGGTTCCTAGAAGACGCCATCGAGATTGACGTTGACGCACTCTTCGACGGCACCGACATGTACCTCGGTGGCATCATGGAGCACATCGAGGAGGCTGGTATTCACTCCGGTGACTCCGCCTGTGTGCTGCCTCCCATCACCTTGGGCAAAGATGTGCAGGAGCGGGTCCGCAAGGCCACCCGCGCCATCGCCGAGGGCGTTGGCGTCCGCGGTTTGATCAACATCCAGTTCGCCCTGGCCGCCGACATCCTGTACGTGCTCGAGGCCAACCCACGTGCCTCACGCACCGTCCCGTTCGTCTCCAAGGCAACGGGCGTGCAGATGGCCAAGGCCGCCGCGCTGATCGGTGTTGGCGTGTCCATCGCCCACCTGCGCAGCGTTCACCACATCCTCCCTGAAGTGGGCGACGGCGGAACTCTCCCGGACAGCGCTCCGGTTGCCGTCAAGGAAGCCGTTATGCCGTTCGCACGCTTCCGCACGGTAGAGGGCCACGTTGTTGACTCCCTGCTGGGCCCGGAAATGCGTTCCACGGGTGAGGTCATGGGCATCGACAAGCACTTTGACACGGCCTTCGCCAAGAGCCAGGCTGGCGCGAACAACGCCCTGCCGATCGAAGGCAAGATCTTTGTCTCCGTCGCCAACCGCGACAAGCGCTCCATCATCATGGCCGTCAAGCGCCTCTCCGATCTCGGCTACGAGATTGTCTCCACGGGCGGCACGGCAGATGTCTTGCGCCGCAACGGCATCGCGTCCACCATTGTTCGCAAGATCGGTGAAGGCACCTCCGAATCCGGCGAGGGCACCATTGTTGACCTGATCAACAATGGCGAGATCGACATGATCTTCAACACGCCCACCGGCGGCGAGGCACGCGGCGACGGCTACGAAATCCGTGCAGCAGCCGTCTCCATCGGCAAGCCCTGCATCACCACGGTTGCCGAGTTCAACGTGGCTGTCCAGGCCATGGAGGCACTGCGCACCTACGAGTGGGACGTCACGAGCCTGCAGGAACACGCAAAGGTTCTCGCGGCAGGTCAGGCAGCGCAGAATGCCTAGCCAGAACGCTGGTCGAGCAGGGGGAAACCACGACGGCGGACGCGCACCTTTCGGTGCGCGGCTCGCCGCGGCGATGCTCGCCAGGGGTCCGTTGTGTGTTGGTATCGATCCCCATCCGGCGCTGTTGGCAGCCTGGGGCCTGGATGATTCCATCCAGGGTCTGCGCACCTTTTCGCAGACAGTGCTCGAAGCCGTTGAGCCGTTGGCTGCAGCTATTAAGCCGCAGGTGGCGCTCTATGAGCGTCACGGTTCGGCCGGTTTGGCTGTGCTCGAGGAACTCCTCGCCGCAGCCGCACAGACTGAGGTCTTGACCATTGCCGACGCCAAGCGCGGAGACATAGGCTCCACCATGGCCGGCTATGCCGATGCGTGGCTGCGTGACGGATCTGCGCTGGCCGCCGATTCCGTGACCCTGAGCCCGTACCTTGGCTTCGAGTCGCTGCGACCGGCCCTGGATCTGGCATCAGCCACTGGCAGGGGAGTGTTCGTTTTGGCACTGACCTCCAACCCTGAGGGTGCCTCGGTGCAGCATGTCGGAGGCTCGGAATCCGTGGCCAAGCGCATCGTGCAGGCGGCGGCAGCCGAAAATCAGCGGTATGCCGCTGACGCCCTTGGCTCCGTCGGTCTTGTTGTTGGGGCCACGGTTGGCACCGCCTTGACCGATCTGGAGATCGATCTTGCAGCCGTCCACGGACCCCTGCTGGCACCGGGTCTTGGCGCCCAAGGAGCCACCGGTGCCGATATGCGGGCAACCTTTGGTGCGGCCTACCCGGCCGTATTGGCAACCTCGAGTCGCGGCATTCTTGCTGCGGGTCCCAGTGTTGATGCGTTGCGTGCGGCAACTCGGGAGACTCTGCAGGGACTGTAACTGACGCTGCATAGCACTCGGGCTGGAATTTGGCTACATTGATTTGCTTCCCCGGTGCGGATAAGTTCGAAGAAATACTGTGTTCGAGCCCCGTACCGGGGACAGTCATTGCCAGGGGGCTTCTTTGTGAATTTGCCACAACTGTCCCATCAGGAACGAGCGGACGCACGGATCAAGGCTCTTGCGGCAAGGGCTATTCGATCCCAGGCAAAGCAAGAATTGAAAACAGGGCAGACCAGTGTGGCCGCCGTGCTTGGCGCGGCTCCACGCGAACCTGCCCTGGACAGACTTAAAGTATGTGAACTATTGGAAGCCCTTCCGGGCATTGGAAAGGTACGTGCAACTGTGATCATGAGCGAGCTGGGGATAGCCCCAACCCGCAGGGTGCGTGGCTTGGGCGTGCACCAACGCCGGGCCTTGGTTGACTACCTGGGAGAACAGCCATGACCGCCGTTGAGGTACCTACGGAGTGCACCAAGCGCATCAAGCCATTGAGCGGCGTTACAGTGCTGGCGGGCCCCACGGCCGTTGGCAAGGGCACCGTCTCAACCTTCATCCGGGATAACTACCCCGATGTGTGGCTGTCGGTTTCGGCCACCACGCGTCCGGCCCGTCCGGGCGAGCATGAAGGTGTCCACTACTTCTTCAAGGACCCTGACGATTTTGACGCCCTCGTGGCCGACGGCGAACTCCTTGAGTGGGCTGTAGTACATGGCGTCAACCGCTACGGGACCCTGCGCAGCACCGTCAACGCGGCAGTTGAACAAGGCAAGTCCGTCCTGCTTGAGATTGATCTCCAGGGTGCGCGCCAAGTTAAAGAAGCCATGCCGGAAGCAGATTTTGTCTTCCTGGCACCGCCCAGCTGGGAAGAATTAGTCCGCCGTTTGGTGGGACGCGGCACAGAAACTGCCGAAGAACAGCAGCGGCGGCTGGAAACAGCTAAACTGGAACTTGCTGCCGCGCCGGAATTTGATTACATCATCGTCAATGACGATGTCAGCCGTGCTGCAGCCGCGCTGGTTGACCTGATGGGGCTCACGCCCCACCACCTAGTTTAGTCGGACAGTTTTCTTTCAGAACTGCCCGATTCGCAAGACACCCTTTCGATTTTTTTGGAGAAGTAATTGACTACACAACCCGAAGGCATCATCAATCCCTCGATCGATTCGCTGCTTGAAGCTGCAGACTCGAAGTACGGACTGGTCATCTTTGGTGCCAAGCGCGCACGCCAGATCAACGCTTACTACGCACAGCTCCACGAGGGCCTGTTTGAGTACGTTGGCCCGTTGGTCGACACCAAGCTGAACGAGAAGTCACTCTCGATCGCTTTCCGTGAAATCGACGAGGGCCTGTTGGTTTCCACGCCTGTCGAGACTGCGTAACTGCAGTTTGACCACACCCACGGTGTCTAAGTTGAACATTGTCCTGGGGGTAGGCGGCGGAATCGCCGCCTACAAGTCCGCGTTGTTGCTGCGCCTCTTCACAGAGGCCGGCCACACTGTCACCGTCATACCCACTGACGCGTCCACGAAGTTTGTGGGCGTTGCCACGTGGGAGGCGCTGAGCGGGCATCCCGTCACGAACGATGTTTTTGACTCCGTGGATCAGGTCAACCATGTCCGGATTGGGCATGAGGCCGACCTGATCGTGGTGGCCCCGGCGACCGCTGACCTGTTGGCCAAGGCCGCTGGGGGCCACGCCAACGATCTTTTGACCACAACGCTGTTGATGGCTCGCGGACCGGTGCTCTTTGCCCCGGCCATGCACACCGAAATGTGGCAGCACGCCTCGACAGTGGCCAATGTGGCTACCCTGCGCTCCCGTGGCGTCCATGTCCTGGACCCCGCGGTTGGCCGGCTGACGGGTCCGGACACAGGTCCTGGCCGGTTGCCTGAACCGGAAGCGATCTTCGCAGCCGCCATGGCACTTGTTGCAGGTGACACCCTGGCGGAGCACGACGCCGCGTCCCCGGCGCCCCTGCCAACGGAACCCGCCGCGGTTGCTCTAGAAGCGGTTGTTCCCGAAGCGGTTGCCCCTGTTGCTCCCACCGAGCCGGTCGCCGCGGAGCCTGCTACTTCACTGGCAACCACCGATCTGCTGGCAGGCGTCCGCGTGCTCATCACGGCCGGTGGCACCCGGGAACCCCTGGACCCCGTCCGGTACCTTGGCAACAAATCCTCTGGCAAGCAGGGTGTGGCCTTGGCCGAGGCCGCCTTGGCTGCTGGCGCTATTGTCACCTTGATCCACGCACCCATGGAGGTGCCGGCGCCTGCCGGTGCCACGATCCAACGGATCGAGACGGCGTTGGAGCTGCGCTCGGCCACGCTCGCCGCAGCCGCAACGGCCGACGTCGTGATTATGGCCGCGGCCGTTGCCGATTTCCGGCCTGCCAACATCTCCACCGGCAAGATCAAAAAGCGCGACAACGCCGACGATCCCGTCATTACCCTTGTTCGCAATCCGGATATTTTGGTTGAGGTCGTTGCCCATCGGGCGGCCCAGAATCAGAAGCAACTGATTGTGGGCTTTGCGGCCGAGACCGGCGATGACGAAGGTGACGCCCAGACGTATGCACAGCAAAAACTTGTCCGGAAGGGTTGCGATCTATTGGTCGTCAACGAGGTTGGTCCGGGGGAGTCTGGCGGTGAGCGGGTCTTTGGCCAAGACACGAACCAGGTCGAGATTTTGGCTTTGGACGGTGCCAGCCCCGTGCAGTCAGGCGGCAGCAAGCGAGAGGTGGCGGACGACGTCGTACATCTCATTGCACAGCGCCTGGCCGCTGGTTGAAACTAAGGCCGCCCACCACTGCAAACTGTGTGACATTTCAAGTCCGACGCCCCCGTGGCCCGGCACGATCCCAAGTAAAGTAGAACAGTGACTTCAGCAAACCCCCTGCGCCTATTCACCTCTGAATCCGTGACGGCAGGACACCCCGATAAGATTTGTGACCAGATCAGCGATGCCATCCTCGATGCGCTGTTGGCCGAGGACCCGGATTCCCGCGTCGCCGTGGAGACCATGGCCACCACCGGCCTGGTCCACGTTGCCGGCGAGGTGACAACCAATGCCTACGTTGAGATCCCGCAGATCGTGCGCAACACCATCCTCGACATTGGCTACGATTCCTCCGCCAACGGCTTCGACGGCGCCCGGTGTGGCGTGTCGGTCTCGATCGGGCAGCAGTCACAGGACATTTCCGACGGCGTGTTCAACGCTTTCGAGGTCCGCGAAGGCACCGCTGTCGATAAGTATGACAGCCAGGGAGCAGGGGACCAGGGCTTGATGTTTGGCTATGCCAGCAACGAGACCGCCTCCTACATGCCCACCCCCATTTACCTAGCGCACCGGCTGTCCGAGCGCCTCACCGATGTGCGCAAGTCCGGCCTGCTGGAATACCTGCGCCCGGACGGCAAGACCCAGGTGACCATCGGGTACGACGGCGAAAAGCCCGTCTCCGTTGACACCGTCGTCATCTCAAGCCAGCACGCCGAAGGCACCATGCTGGACAAGCTGCGCGCCGACCTGCAGGAATTCGTCATTGCCCCCGTCATGGATGCCTCCGGGCTGGATGTTTCGGCGATCAAGACGTACCTGAACCCGGCCGGCCCGTTTGTTGTTGGTGGCCCCGTGGGAGATGCCGGCCTGACCGGTCGCAAGATCATCGTTGACACCTACGGTGGCATGGCCCGCCACGGTGGCGGAGCATTCTCCGGCAAGGATCCGTCAAAGGTTGACCGTTCGGCCGCCTACGCCATGCGTTGGGTTGCTAAGAACGTTGTTGCCGCCGGTCTTGCTGCGCGTGCCGAGATTCAGGTTGGCTACGCCATTGGTGTTGCCCGTCCCGTCGGCGTGTACGTTGAAACCTTTGGCACCGAAACGGTTGATCCGCGTCGCATCGAGGATGCCATTGCGGCGATTTTCGATCTGCGCCCGGCGGCCATCATCGACAGCCTTGACCTCAAGCGTCCCATCTATGCCAAGACGGCCGCCCACGGTCACTTTGGCCGCGACGACGCCGATTTCACGTGGGAAAACCTCGATCGTGTTGACGCTTTGAAGGCATACTTCAACGCTTAACTGCTCGCTAGTTATCCCGTTAGTTATCCACAGCTAAGCATGGCCCGCCGGCGACTTTGTCAGTGTGCTGTGCTTAGCTGGCTTAAGGGATCATTCCCCGATTGACCACAACGAATCTAGGAGGACACCGTGGATGATGAGCTCAGCCACGGTGTGCAGTTAAGCCTCCTGAGCGGCTTTGTGACCAAGGAGCGTGTGCCCGATCCTCATAGTGGCGTGGTGCTTGCGCCGCATTTGCCCGTGGCACAGGTGGTTATTGAGTCACCGCTGCCGCACCTGGACCGAATCTTTGACTACTCCGTACCGCTAGAGCTCGACGCCGAGGCCCAGCCGGGCGTGCGGGTGCGGGTGAAGTTCTCGGGCCAAGACCTCAACGGCTTCCTCGTGGGCAGGGTGGCCGAGTCGGAGAGCTCGCGGTTGGTTCCGCTGGCACGAGTGTATTCGGCCGTGCCAGTGCTGGCCCCGCAGGTCCTGGAGCTGGCACGAAAGGTTGCGGCCCGGTATGCGGGAACCGTGGCGGACGTCCTTCGCGTTGCCGTCCCGCCCAGGGTTGCCAGCCTGGAAAAGGTGTTCCTGAAGAAGGACGCCGAGCGCGCTGCTGAAACCGCTCCGGCCGCGGAAGAGCCGGCGAAGCCCGGCCATTCACTCTTTGGCGAGTACCCGCACGCGGAGGACTTCCTGACCCAGCTGGCCATGGGCGCCAGCCCCAAGGGTGTTTTTGGGGCCCTCCACGGATGGGGGCCGCAGTCGTGGCACCATCAGTTGGCCCAGGTTGTGGCCTACTGTCAGCTGTCCGGACGCGGCGCCATCGTGGTTGTTCCGGACTTGCGTGACCTTGAGCTTCTTGAGCAAGCATTTTCCACCGTGCTTCCGGCCGACAGTTTCGTCAAGCTGACGGCCGACGACGGTCCCAGCCTCCGCTACGCCAATTTCCTCCGTGTCCTCTCCGGGGATGTTCGGATCGTCATCGGGACACGTTCTGCCGCCTATGCCCCCGTGGCCGATCTTGGCCTAGTTTGTTGCTGGGACGATGGCGACGAGCTTCACGTCGAGCGCCGAGCCCCGTACCAGCACAGCCGCGACGTCTTGTTGCTCCGCTCGGAGGTGGAGGGGGCTGCGGTTCTCATGGCTGGCCACAGCCGCAGTAGCGAATCCCAGCGTCTGGTTGCCACAGGTTGGGCTCAGGAACTTGTTGCGGGGCGTCCAGAGGTTCGAAAGGCTACGGCGAGGGTAATTAGCACCTCCGATTCCTTTGAGCAGGAACGCGATCCCGCCGCGGCGATGGCCAGGCTGCCGCACCGGGCCTGGGAAACAGCAAAAGCAGCGCTGAAATTTGGCCCGGTACTGGTCCAGGTGGCCCGCACCGGGTATGCGCCCGCACTGGCCTGCCAGCGTTGCCGCGAGGTGGCCCGATGCCGGCACTGCACAGGGCCCTTGATGCAGACGCGTGCGCCCGGTTCTGCCTCGTCCATGGTTATCTGCAAATGGTGCGGGCAGGCGGAGACAGCCTTTAGCTGCAGCACGTGCGGAAACCATGAGCTGCGCGCCATCTCCGTCGGTGCACTGCGAACCGCCGAGGAACTCGGGCGGGCCTTCCCCTCTGTTCCGGTGATTTCTTCTTCGGGTGACCACATCAAGACCACGGTGCCTGACCGGCCCGCTATTGTTGTGGCCACCATTGGGGCTGAACCTGTCGCGAGCCACGGCTATTCGGCTGCCTTGCTGCTCGACGGTGATTCCATGCTGCGACGTGAATCGTTGCGGGCGGGCGAGGAGACGTTGCGGCGGTGGATGAATGCTGCGGCGCTCGTCCGGTCTGCCAAGGACGGTGGCGTCGTTGTGGTGACGGCCGAGGAATCTGTAGAGGTGGCATCGCTCGTGCGCTGGGACCCAGCTGGTCACGCGGAACGAGAGTTCGCGCTGCGGCACGAACTGGGATTGCCACCTGCCATGCGGCTCGCCTCGCTAACGGGCGCCGAGGCTGATGTCGCGGCATTTCAAACTGCACTAAAACTGCCGGAGGAGGTGCGCAGCATTGGCCCGGCGCCGGTACTGTTCGGACGGACTGGGGCACCAGGTGAGGATGCCCCTGACTATAGAACCATCCTCTTGTTCCCGTACTCCATGGCCGCTTCCGTAACGGCCGATATGCGGGCTCTGAAGGCGTCTAACGCCGCGCGCAGAGTGGGCTCGCCCGTACAAGTCAGGTGCGACGGGCTAGACGTCCTCTAGCGCCGCCCCGTCGGTCGAGCTTGTCGCCGTTGGTCGAGCCTGTCGAAACCCCTTGGCCTGCCCTTGTACTAGTTCTTAGAATATTTATTCTATTATCTATTGCGGTGTGGTTACGGTGCCGGTAGTGTTGTTGTATGAGTAGTCGGGAGTGTTTCCCCGGGGACCGGGGTAATGAAGCCACACAGGATGTGGCTGCACTGCTTGCTGGGATTACTCTTCCTTCCATTGAACCCTTTGGCTCTGACAATCCTGCTTTGGTGGGGTTGGAGGGGCATTTTCCTTTTCCGGTGCCGGTTCCTGAGCCGTTGACCCGGCTGGTCGTGGCCCGGGGTGTGTATGACGCCGGGATCGCTGCGTTATCGGTGGTGAAGGGTTTGGAGGATGCTCTTGCTGCGTGTAAGGCGGCGTTGATGGATCGCATCCTGGGTGCAGCCTCGGTGGAGGCTATGGCGATGGAGTTGGATCCTTGGCAGTCAGGGATCGCGGAGTCCAGTGCGGTGACGAATATGGCGTTGGTTTTACGGATCCCTGAGGTCACGGCCGCGGCGTTGGCTCATCACAGTGTTGATCTTTTACGACACCACCCGGACACCTATGCGGCGTTGGGGTTGGGTGTGTTGTCGTGGCGGCATGCGTGCATCGTGCTGAACGAAATCACGACGCTGCAGGAGACTGCGGGGGTTGCTGGGGAGGATGTGGCCGGGTTCGAGGCGAGGTTGTTGGTGTTAGCGGTCGGTTCCACGGCGGCCGGGTTCGCCTCTAAAGCACGCCGGGCTAGGGAGTCTTTGTTTCCGGGATCGATCAGTGTCCGGGTGAAGAAAGCGTTCGCTCAGCGCAGGTTGAGTTGTGAGTCGGGTCGGGATGGGATGTCGTGGATGACGTTTTATCTCCCGACGGTCGCGGCGGAACCGATTATGACCCGGTGTACCAGGATCGCTAGGGCGATCAAGGACGACGCCCGCCGCGAACACCGCGCCGCCAACCATGCCCACCGGGGTGGAGAGGGTGCCGGTGAGGATTTGCTCGAGCACCGGACCCTGGCTCAGCTGCGTGTTGATGTCGCGGCGCAGTTACTGATGGGCCAGGACCTCCCGACTAATAGCTACACCAACCCCACCACCACCCCCGGCCCCAGCTCTTTCACCGCGGGTACTTCTAGGCCATCGAGCGGTGCCGGTGGTGGGAGTTTCTTCCGCAGCGGTAGCCCCAACGGCGCCGGTCAGGATCCCAGTGGTCAAGACTCCTTTGGGCAGAGCCCTAGAGATCAGGGTTTTGGTGGGGTGAGGTTGATTGATGAAGAGCCTGTGTGGGCGCACAGGGACCCAGAGCAACCTACCGGGCGGATTCCGACCCCAGGTGACGGTACCGAGGTGAACACTAACCCTGCCAGTGAGTGTGGTGCCGCGAATCTGGCCAACCCTGCTGCTGATCCACTCGAACCACCGGCCGAACCGCTCGTACAGCCTGATGAGCCGGAGCCACCCGAGGTTCTGTGCGGTCAACTCCTGGACGGGTTGCCCGAGGAACCATCCACCGAGGAACCACCCACGGGTGAGCTGCCTGCCGATGAAGATGTCGATGAGGAGGGGGTGGTGTTGTTGGTGGGTGAGGTGGTGGGGGATGGGTCTGGGTATGTGGACGGGGTTGTTGATGGGGTGGTGGAGGATCCGGGGCAGGAGTATCTGAATCAGCTCAAGGAGTTGCGGGGTGGTGGTGTGGTGGAGGGTCCGCCGTTGCCGCAAGCGATCGTGTTGGTCACGGTTCCGTTGATGGGGTTGTTGAACCTTACCGATGAGCCGGGAGAACTTGTGGGTCCTGGAGGCGGGCCGATCCCTGCCGATATTGCTAGGGAGCTGTTGGCTGGTTCCTCGACGTTCCTGCGGGTCTTCACGGATCCGGTGACGGGTGAGATGTTGCCGTTGAATCCGGAGCGGTACACGCTTCGAGAAGCGGAGCGGGAGGTGTTGCGGGCTATGGCGGGGAGTTGTTATTTCCCGAATTGTTCGAATCCGATCCTGGATACTGAATTTGATCACCTCGTGCCCTTTGAACGGGGTGGGAAGACGACCCGGGAGAACGCGCGTCCGGCGTGTAGGAAGCATCATGGGCTCAAGCACTTCAAGGATGACAAGGATAAACACGGTGTGTATCGCCGGTTCAAGGAACCACACCGTGAAGGGATTCGGATTCGTAGTTGGACACCGACATTGACTCAGGATGGGCGGGTCGGTTGGATCACCCCGACCGGAGCGTATGAACCACCACAAGAAGACCAAACCCGGCCCACGAGATACCCCAGATGGCTAAAGAAACGCATCACCTGGCAACGCATCACCAAGCTCCGCAAAGACCAAGAACGTGAATAGAGTTAGCCCGCTTCAATTGCATGACGCTCCGTCAGTGTCTTGCCACGGCGAGACAGCCTAGTCTCGAAGCTCCCGCGCCATGGCCAACAGTTCCCGTGCGGAGGCATCCCAGGCGAAGGTCGCTGCTTGGGCAACGGATGCGGTGGAGCTGGCAGCCCATTTAGCCCTGTCGGCCAACCCGCGCACGGCAGCAGCGAATTCGGTGGGTGAATCGGCAGGAACATAATGAGCGGCTGTTCCGCCAACCTCCCGGAAAATATCGGTATCGGCAACCACCACGGGGGTGCCTAAGGCCATTGCCTCCACCAGCGGCAGACCGTAACCCTCGGCCTTGCTCAGCGTGACCAGGGCCGTTGTTCGCAAGAGCAGCTCGTCGTACTCAGCGTCTGTGACACCGTTATGGAATACCACTGTGGCTCCCGACGGGACAAGAGCTTCCAGTTCGGCGCGGCGTTCCGGGGTGATCCGGCTGAGCAGATTAAGGGTGAAATCAGGCAGCCCGGCCATGCCGCGGATCAACGTTTCGACATTCTTATAGGGCATGAACGAACCCATATATGTCAGTGACTTCTCCGGCTCACCAGCAGGATCGCGAGGCATCCGGTCACCTTGGGGCGCGTTTCCAATAATCTTGATAGGCCGCTTGGTCAACGTGTGCTTGCGCATGAGACCCAGCGTTGTTTGGCTGATGGTTGCCACCGCATCGGCGCGGTTTAGAAGCAAGCGCTGGGGCCAGAATGCCTTGTGATACAGACGCCAGAGAACTCGAACAGGGGCAGGTAGGAATCCGGGCGGTGCCGGGTGCTCGTAATAAATGAGGTCGTGCAGGGTGAGCACCAACGGGTATTTTCGGCCCCAACTGCCCATGGTTTGCATGGGGCAAAACACGAGGTCGGCGCCGAGCTTGTTTACCTCTCGGGCAACGAACAATTCCATGGGAGACAGGGGCGAATTGATTTTCACCCACGGAAGATCCGGCAACAGGGCCAATTGACGCTCATCGTGAATCAACATGGTGACATCGGCATAGGGGGCGACGGCGGCAATGAGGCTTGCGCCGTAGCGACTGATGCCGTCGTGGTGGTCTATGCGAGTAAAACGGGCGTCCATGACAATCTTGGGCTTACCAACTGAAGGTGCCTGACTCATGGAATCTGAAGTGCTCAAAGTGCGGGGTGCCTTTCGAGGAAAGCGGTGATGGCGGCTGCGGCAGGCTCCGGGGTTTCGTAGTGGATCAGGTGGCCCACATTGTCGATTACCACGAGTTCCGCGTCAGGCAGCAGCTCCAGCAGCCTGTGTTGGTTGGGCAGCGTGGCGATTTCATCCTCGGCACCGGCGATGAGGAGCGTCGGCAGGGTAAGGCGGCCGGCAACTTCACGCACCGTGCCGCCGACAGAAGCCTGGAAAGATTCCAACAGCATGTCCCGATTGGCGAATCCGCTGAAATAGGCATGGTGCTGGCCATGGATGAATTCCAGCAGATCCTTGTCACGAGTCTTGGCCATCGTCACGCTCATGACGCGGACAATGAGTTTACTGCGCAGCAGCGCATTGCCCAGCGAAGCAGGCAGTTTCGCCGAAGCCCAGTAGTAAAACACTGCCAGCTTCGTCATGATCCCCTTGGGGCCCTCCAACGCGGGCGACGCGATGGGATTCACCAGGATCAGCGGAAAAACCCGGCCAGGGTTGGTGGCGACGAAGTGGCTTGTGATGATCGAGCCGAAGGAGTGGCCCAGCAGCACCGTCTCGGGCCCGAGTCCAAGGGCATCAAGGAATGATCCAAGGAAGGCAACGTAGCCGGGAACGTCATGGTGACCAGCTGAAAATGCAGGCGATGCACCAAATCCCGGCAGGTCAGCCATGATGATGCGGTAGTCAGGCAGCAGCTCGACAACACGTTCAAGGCCGTGGTGATCCCCACGGAAGCCATGCACCATGACAAGTGTTCTGGTGGGCCGGTCCGGTCCATCAGCCAGAGCCGCGTACTCCCAGTAATGCACCGGGGTGCCGGCCACGGTCAGAATGTGATCGCTTTCCCGGTTCGCCAGCTTGACCGCCAACGGTGAGTCGGGCGCCGTCGGCCGCTGCCCCGAAGGTGAGACTGCAGTTGGCTTGCGGGAAGCAAGAAATTTCAGGACCATGTCTAGTTGACCTTGTTGGGATCGGAACCGGAACGCAGGCCCCTGTCCAAGGCATCTATCCGGGCCATCTCGGTATCGGTAAGCGCAAAGCCAAACACGGCCAAGTTCTCGGCAATACGCGCCTCGGAGCTCGCCTTCGGGATGACCAAGTGACCCGACTGCACGTGCCAACGAAGCGTTATCTGGGCCACGGAGCGATTATGTAGTGCGGCAAGTTCAAGCAAAACTGGATCCGTCAGGATGCCGCCGCGGGCCAGCGGGCTCCATGCCTGCGTGGCAATTCCCAACTCCGCATGCAGCGCGCGTAACTCGGTCTGTGCCAGCCAGGGGTGGAGCTCAATTTGATTGACGGCAGGCACAACGTCACAGGCATCCAGGAGCTGGCGCAAATGTGACTCCTCAAAATTGCTGACCCCAATGGCCCGGACCCGCCCGGTGTGGTACAGGCTTTCGAGGGCCTTGTAAGTGGGGATGAAAAGGTCCTGCTCGGGGCACGGCCAATGGATGAGGTACATGTCGAGGTAGTCGAGCCCCAACTTGTCCATGCTCGTGTCAAAGGCAGCTAGCGTGGCGTCGTAGCCCTGATCCGTGTTCCACACCTTTGAGGTGACAAAGATATCCTCACGCGAGGTTCCAGCTGCGACCGCACGGGAAACCGCAGCGCCGACGCCTTCCTCGTTGCCATATAACGCGGCCGTATCCACGGTGCGGTAGCCGGTGTCCAGGGCGGTGGAGACCAAATCGGCGCAGTCCTCGGCCGGAACCTTGTAGACACCGAAGCCCAGCACGTCAATGCTGGCGCCGTTGTTCAAAATGTGTTTGGGGGAGCGTTGCATACTCACGACTTTACCCATCCCAATCGCCTTCGGAACATTGCCGCGCGGCTCCGATGTACTTTAGCCACCCTAGATACCGTCGAGGCTGTTGAGGAAACCGAAGATCGGGTCCGAGGCGAGGCTGTCCTGCTCAACCAATTCCCGTGCCGTCGTCTCATCCAGGATCAGGTCCGTGACAAGGCCAGCCGCGAGCGCGCCGCGCAGCCCCGTGATCTTCTTCCGCCCCGACACAACACATATACGACGCCGGACCTTGCGCAGGCTGTCAAGGCTTGGCCCGCTGGAGCGTGAGTTGAGCACAATACCGTCGTAGCTTCCATCTGATCGGAAGAAGACGGTGGCAACATCCCCGGCCACACCGCTTGCTTCCAGTGCATCCAGATCCGTCGAGTCAAGATAGCCGCCGGAGTAGACATGGCTGGGAATTTCGGCATCCATGGAACCCACACCGAAGATGGCGATGGTCATGCGTTCCTGTAGGTCCAGGATGCGCCGCACACTGCGTTCCTGCCACATCATCGATTTTGTCTCGGCGTGGTCAAAGAATGCCGGTACCGGAAATTGTTCAACCTTTGCACCATAAGCAGTGCCAAAGCGCCGGATGATCTCTGAAGCGTAGGTAATGCCGGATGTTTGAGTGTTGCCTGCTCCGTTGAGTTGGACAATCGTGGTGCCGTGGGTGATCTTGCGCGTCAGGTGTCGGCTGACCGTGCTGACAGTGGAACCCCAGGCAACGCCGATGACCGCATTGGAGTCAACCAAGGGGCCGATCGTGCGGGCCGCTTGCATGCTGACTCTTTCAAGTACCTCGATCTCCGTGAGTGTGTCGGAGATGGGGACAACGTGGACTTCTACTTTGTAGCGTTTTCTAATGACGCGTTCCAGCTCGGGCGCCCTGTCGGAGGGAGTCTTGATCTGAATCTGCACCAGACCGGTTTCCCTTGCAGTGGAGAGCAGCCTTGAAACGGTTGATCGGGAGGTCCTCAGCTCACGGGCAATGGCGTCCATGGTCTGATCCTGTAAGTAGTACATTTGTGCAGCCCTGAGCGCATCTTGCTGTTTTGTCCGCTTGGACGGCATGTGATCCAGACCCTTTCTGCACGTTTGTGCAGCCATGTTGACTATATTTTCCAATTATTCAAAGAATAGTGGGAACAGGCGCGTAATGCGCACATCAACGGGACTCGAATGAGGTCGAAGTGAGAATCCTAGGTAACACTGGCAAGAATCAAGATTCCGAGGACGTGCAGTTGGTCGTGCGGCCGCAGGTGGAGGCGTTAAAGGCGCGTCCGAACGCCAAGGTCTTGATCGTCGGTGGCGGAATCAACGGTGTGGGCACGTTCCGTGACCTTGCACTGCAGGGCATTGATGTGGCGCTCGTTGAGCGTGGCGACTACTGCCAGGGTGCGTCCGGCGCTTCTTCACACATGATCCACGGTGGCATTCGCTACCTGGAAAATGGCGAGTTCCGTCTCGTGAAGGAATCTGTTGTTGAGCGCAATGGGCTGCTGAAGATCGCACCCCACTACGTCAAGCCGTTGCAGACCACGATTCCCATCTTCAGCACTTTCTCGGGCATCCTCAGTGCCCCCATGCGTTTCCTGACCCACAAGCAGGGTAAGCCTCAGGAGCGCGGTGCGTTCTTGATCAAGGTCGGCCTGTCACTTTACGATGCCTTCTCGCGTGACGGCGGCACCGTACCCCGCCACGAGTTCAAGGGCCGCAAGAAGGCACTTGCCGAGCTTCCCCAGTTGCCCGCGAACATCAAGTACGCGGCCACCTACTATGACGCTTCCGTGCACAATCCCGAGCGCCTCACCCTTGATGTGCTGCAGGACGGTGAAAAGGCCGGTCTTTCGGGCGTGTCCAACGCCGCTGATTCCAACGCCGCTGACGCCAAGGCCCGTGCCACCAACTACCTCGCCATGACAGCAGTCAAGGACGACGGCGTTGAGCTCACCGACCAGCTGACGGGCGAAACGTTCACGTTCACGGCCGACGTCATCATCAACACCACAGGCGCCTGGGTCGATATGACCAACACCGCCATCGGTGCAGGCACTAGCTTCATGGGCGGCACCAAGGGTTCGCACATCGTCCTTGACCACCCCGAGCTGCTGGCAGCCTGCAAGGGTCGCGAAATCTTCTTCGAGCACACCGATGGCCGCATCGTCCTGATCTACCCCATGGGTGACCGCGTGCTGGTGGGGACCACCGACGTCAACGCCGACATGACCAAGGACGCCGTCTGCACCGACGAGGAAATCGATTACTTCTTCGACCTCGTTGGTCACGTGTTCCCGAATATCCTGGTCACCCGCGATGAAATCGTCTACAGCTTTGCCGGTGTACGCCCGCTGCCGCGCCACGACGCAACCGCTCCCGGTTTCGTTTCACGCGACTACCGGATTGAACGCGCAGACCGCACCATTGCCGGTTCCTCGGTTCCCGTGCTGAGCCTCGTTGGTGGCAAGTGGACCACGTTCCGCGCCTTGTCCGAGCACATGACGAATGACGTCCTTGCCATCCTGGGCGCATCGAGGAAAACCTCGACGGCGAAACTTCCCATTGGTGGTGGCGTCAACTTCCCGGCAACTCCTGCCGGTATCGAAGCCTGGATCGCGTCCCACACGAGCGATTCCGTTGATGCTGCCCGTGCCGGTGTACTCCTGACCCGCTATGGAACCCGCGCAGAGACCGTCCTTGGCTACCTGGCAGAAGGTACGGATACCGTCTTCGACTCCACCGCAGAACTGAGCGACCGCGAGGTCGCCTTCATGGTGGAGAACGAACAAATTGGCCACCTCATTGACGTCATGATCCGCCGCACCTCGCTGGCCTTCCGCGGCTTGGTCACCAGCGAATTGCTCGCCGAGACCGCTGCCGCCTTGGCCGGCCCGTTGGGTTGGAATGACGCAAAGGTGGCTGAGGAAATCAGCCACGCCATCGATATTCTGGACCGTTTCCACGGTGTCCAGGTACAAAGCTTGATTGCCTAGTTAGCCTCTGGGGGCAAAGGGGGCTCAAGAGAGTCACACACGGATGTGTGCCTCTAGTAAATAAATAAACAACTAAGGAGTCAAAGATGTCTCTTGGAATAGTGTTCCTGTCCGAAGTGATGGGAACCATGTTGCTGACCCTGCTGGGTTGCGGTGTCGTAGCAAACGTTGCTTTGAAGGGAACCAAAGGCAATGCTGGCGGATTCCTCCTCGTCAACTGGGGCTGGGGCCTGGCCGTCATGGCCGGTGTCTTCGTAGCTGCCAAGTCAGGTGCTCACCTGAACCCGGCCGTGACCGTTGGAATTCTTTCCAGTGGAGCCGACGAATATGCGCCCAACGTTGCAGTTTCATTCGCATCGACCTTGACGTACTTTGGTGCGGAATTGCTCGGTGCCTTCATCGGAGCTGTGGCATGTTGGTTGGCCTACAAGCAGCACTTCGATGATGAGCCGGTTGCCGCCAACAAGTTGGGCGTCTTCTCCACCGGTCCGGCCATCCGCAGCTATGGCTGGAACACGGTCACCGAGATCATCGGCACCTTTGTTCTGGTCTTCGTCATCCTCCACTTCGGTGGCGGAGTTGCCGGACTTGGCCCGTTGCCTGTTGCCCTGCTCGTTGTAGGTATTGGTGCATCTCTCGGTGGACCCACCGGTTACGCCATCAACCCGGCACGTGACCTCGGCCCGCGCATCGCCCACGCCTTGCTGCCTATCAAGGGCAAGGGTTCCAGCGACTGGAGCTACGCCTGGGTGCCGGTTGTAGGACCGTTGATTGGTGGTGCACTGGGTGGTTTGATGAGCCAGTGGATGCCTGACCTGCTAGCCGCCGTAGCCTAACCTCTGCCAGCTTCTGCAGTACCTAAGATAAGGAAACAATGATGTCTCAATATGTAATCGCGATTGATCAAGGCACCACCAGCAGCAGGGCAATTGTCTTTGACCACGATGGAAACATTGTTTCCACCGGTCAGCTGGAACACGAGCAGATTTTCCCGAAGGCCGGCTGGGTTGAGCATGACGCCGCTGAGATTTGGAACAACACCCGCGAGGTCATCGGTACCGCGCTGGCTCAGGCAAACCTGACCCGACATGACATCGTCGGCGTCGGCATCACCAATCAGCGCGAAACTGCTGTTGTTTGGGACAAGACCACGGGCGTTCCCGTCTACAACGCCATCGTGTGGCAGGACACTCGCACACAGGACATCGTTGACGAGCTAGCCGCCGATGGTGGCGTTGAACGCTTCAAGCAGACAGTCGGACTGCCGCTTGCAACGTACTTCTCGGGAACCAAGATTAAGTGGATCCTTGACAACGTTGAGGGTGCACGGGCCAAGGCTGAAGCCGGGGACCTGCTCTTCGGCAACACCGACAGCTGGGTCACCTGGAACCTTACGGGCGGAACGGACGGCGGTGTTCACATCACCGATGTCACCAACGCTTCCCGTACCTTGTTCATGGATCTGGAAACCCTTCAGTGGGATGAAGAGATCCTGGCCATCTTCGGTGTGCCGAAGTCCATGATGCCGGCCATCAAGTCCTCCTCCGAGGTCTACGGCCACGTGCACGGCAGCCAGCTGCTGCGCGAAGTTCCCGTTGCCGGTATTCTGGGCGATCAGCAGGCCGCAACGTTCGGTCAGGCTGCGTTCAACCAGGGCGAAGCCAAGAACACGTACGGCACCGGCTGCTTCCTGATCTTCAACACGGGCGAAGAAATCGTCCACTCGAAGAACGGGCTGCTCACCACGCTTGGCTACAAGCTTGGCGACGCCGCACCGCACTACGCGCTGGAAGGCTCCATCGCTGTGACCGGATCCTTGATCCAGTGGTTGCGCGATAACATCGGCATGATCAAGTCCGCCCCTGAGGTGGAGGAGCTTGCCGCTGCGGTGGAGGACAACGGTGGCGTTTACATCGTCCCCGCATTCTCCGGACTCTTCGCACCGTACTGGCGTGCAGATGCCCGCGGTGCGATTGTGGGTCTGACCCGCTTCGTCAACAAGAACCACATCGCCCGCGCAGCCTTGGAAGCCACGGCTTTCCAGACCCGCGAAGTTCTTGACGCCGTCAACGCTGATTCCGGCGTGGACCTGACGGAGTTGAAGGTCGACGGCGGCATGGTCGCCAACGATGCACTCATGCAGTTCCAGGCCGACATCCTCGGCGTGCCGGTGATCCGTCCGAAGGTCACCGAAACCACTGCATTGGGCGCTGCCTACGCGGCGGGTCTGGCCGTGGGCTTCTGGAAGGACCTCGGCGAGCTGTCCTCAAACTGGTCCGAGGACAAGCGCTGGGAACCGAACATGGAACCCGCCGAGCGCGATCGCCAGATGCGTCTCTGGAAGAAGGCCGTCACCAAGTCCATGGACTGGGTTGACGAGGACGTGAAGTAACACCAGTAACACCTGACGCCCGACGGCGGGAGCTCACCTTTCACACGAAAGGTGAGCTCCCGCCGTCGTGCTTTAACTTTGGAGCCGCGGCGGCGAGGATCACGAGGGTCCTGTGGTATTAAATTCGGCAAGTGCGATAAAGTACAGGAGTGCATACAAACCTTCTCCTTACATAGCCGCAACCTCCCGTTGCGGCCGCCCCTTGCTATGTCGAGGGGCTTTTGTGTGTAAAGGGTACGAAGGTGCAAGAAGCCATTGATGAATGAAAAGGCAGGGTACGTGAGCGTGCAGTCGCAGACTGAAGAGAACAGCGAAGAGGGCGTCTACAGTTTCGCCTCGATGGAAGCCAAATGGCCGGCCATCTGGGATGAATTGAAGGTCTTCACGCCCCTTGACGACGGGTCGAAGGAACGCCGCTACGTCCTTGACATGTTCCCCTACCCCTCAGGTGACCTGCACATGGGTCACGCCGAGGCGTTTGCCATGGGCGATGTGGTCTCGCGCTACTGGCGCCAGCTGGGCTATGACGTGCTGCACCCGATCGGCTGGGACTCCTTCGGACTGCCCGCCGAAAACGCCGCCATCAAGCGCAATACCCACCCCAGCGAGTGGACCTACGCCAACATCGACACCCAGGCGGAGTCGTTCAAGCGCTACGCCATCTCGGTTGACTGGTCGCGCCGCCTGCAGACCTCCGATCCCGAGTACTACCGGTGGACCCAGTGGCTCTTCAAGCGTTTCCACGAGCGTGGCTTGGCCTACCGCAAGAACTCACCCGTTAACTGGTGCCCCACTGACCAGACGGTGCTGGCGAACGAACAGGTAGTCAACGGCGCCTGCGAACGCTGCGGCACCATTGTTACCAAGAAGTCCCTGAACCAGTGGTACTTCAAGATCACCGATTACGCCGACCGCCTCCTGGATGACATGGACGCGCTCAAGGGCCACTGGCCTGACCGAGTGCTGGCCATGCAGAAGAACTGGATCGGCCGCTCCGAGGGTGCTCATGTCACATTCGTGATCGAAGCCGCCGGCGAGGAAAAGCCGCAGCAGGAACTGACAGTCTTCACCACCCGCCCGGACACCCTGTACGGGGCAACGTTCTTCGTTGTGGCCGCAGATGCCCCGTTGG
Organism: Arthrobacter sp. TWP1-1; assembly: GCF_049897845.1. Classification (NCBI taxonomy): domain Bacteria; kingdom Bacillati; phylum Actinomycetota; class Actinomycetes; order Micrococcales; family Micrococcaceae; genus Arthrobacter; species Arthrobacter sp. TWP1-1. The sequence continues at coordinate 538,435 of NZ_JAFCXC010000002.1, read as the reverse complement.
CACTGGATCTGGTGACCGGCGAGCACGCCGAAGCATTGAGCGAATACCGCGAGCAGGTCAAGGCGCTCAGTGACATCGAACGCCAGGCAACTGACCGCCCCAAGACAGGTGTGTTCACGGGCCGTTACGCCATCAACCCGCTGACGGGTGAGAAGCTGCCCGTCTGGGCCGCCGACTACGTTCTGGCCGACTACGGAACGGGTGCCATCATGGCCGTTCCTGCCCACGACCAGCGCGACCTCGACTTCGCCAAGGCCTTTGACCTGCCCGTCCGCGCAGTATTGGACACCGGCATGGAAGATCCGGCCGAAACCGGCGTGGCCTCAACCGGTGAGGGCACGCTGATCAACTCCGGCGAGCTCGATGGTCTCTCCAAGTCCGAGGGTATCCCCGCAGCCATTGAGATCCTAGAAAAGCTGGGCACGGGTGAGAAGTTCGTGAACTTCCGCCTGCGTGACTGGCTGCTTTCCCGTCAGCGTTTCTGGGGCGCCCCCATTCCCATCATCCATTGCGCCGATTGCGGCGAGGTCCCCGTCCCTGACGATCAGCTGCCGGTTCGCCTGCCGGACAACCTCCGTGGCGAGGACCTTTCGCCGAAGGGCACCTCACCGCTGGCCGCCGTCGCTGATTGGGTCAACGTTGATTGCCCAACGTGTGGCAAGCCCGCCAAGCGCGACACCGACACCATGGACACGTTTGTTGACTCGTCCTGGTACTTCCTGCGCTTCGTCTCACCTGACTACACCGAGGGTCCCTTTGACCCGGCCAAGGTCAACGACTGGATGCCTGTTGGCCAGTACGTGGGCGGCGTCGAGCACGCAATTTTGCACCTGCTGTACGCCCGCTTCTTCACGAAGGTCATCCACGACATGGGCATGCTGGAGGCCACCGAGCCGTTCAGCGCGCTGTTGAACCAGGGTCAGGTACTCAACGGCGGCAAGGCCATGAGCAAGTCCCTCGGCAACGGTGTTGACCTAGGGCAGCAGCTGGACAAGTTTGGCGTCGACGCCGTTCGCTTGACCATGGTCTTCGCCGGCCCGCCGGAGGACGACGTCGACTGGGCGGATGTTTCGCCGTCGGGCTCGGCGAAATTCCTGGCCCGCGCCTGGCGTCTGGGCCGTGACGTTGACAGCGAGCCGGGCACTGACCCGGCCACCGGCGACGCCACGCTGCGTTCACTGACCCACCGCACCGTCCACGAGGCGAAGGCCTTGCTGGAAGGCCACAAGTTCAATGTTGTGGTGGCCAAGCTCATGGAGCTGGTCAACGCCACGCGTAAGGTCATCGATTCAGGCGCCGGCGCCAAGGATCCCGCCGTGCGTGAAGCCGCCGAGGCCGTAGCCATTGTGCTGAGTCTCTTTGCGCCTTACACGGCAGAGGACATGTGGGAAACGTTGGGTCACCCGGCCTCAGTAGCCAACGCGGGCTTCCCCGCAGTGGATGAGGCGCTTCTGGTGGAGCAGAGCGTCACTGCCGTTGTGCAGATCCAGGGCAAGGTTAAGGACCGTCTGGAGGTCTCACCCGACATCTCCGAGGACGAGCTGCGCGAATTGGCCTTGGCCTCTGCCGTTGTCCAGAAGGCACTTGATGGCCGCGGTATCCGCACGGTGATCGTTCGTGCGCCTAAACTGGTCAATATCGTTCCGGCCTAGGAAAAGACAAGCCACAGTAGACGCAGTAGTCAAAGTGCCTTCCTTGCTCTTGGCAGGGAAGGCACTTTTGCGTAATTTGCGTAACAGGGACAGTTCGAGGGGGTTGGTCATGACAGAGCGTGCAGCAGCACGAGAATGGCTGCGCCAACAGGTTCAACGCCTGCGCCCTCACGCTGGCGGCGCAAAGGCCGAAGAACAGGGAGTCCTGCCGCCGCCCAAGCCAACCGTCGCGGTCGTGACTGATTCGGCTGCGGCCCTGCCCCCTGAATGGGTGGCGGAACTTTCGGCCCACGGGTTGCTGACGGTGGTGCCCATGCCGGTCATTATCGGCCAGGACGTTTATTCAGATGACGACGCCGAACTCGAAGCCCATATCTCCCTTGCCTTGGCTGCGGGGAAGTCGGTCAAGACCTCCCGACCCTCGCCGGGCCAATTCGAGCGTGCCTACAAGACTGCCGCCGAGGCAGGCGTCACTGCGGTGGTCTCCTTGCATATCTCAGGAAAGCTATCGGGCACCTTAGAAGCCGCCTTGTTAGCAGCCCAGCGTTCGGCTATCCCCGTTGAAGTGTTTGACACGGGAACCGTGGGCATGGGGCAAGGAGTCGGAGTTCAGGCGGCCGTGGCGGCAGCGTTGCGAGGTGAGGCGGCTGACGAGGTACTCAAGGCGGCCACTCGTGCTGTAAGTAACACGGCCGTGTATTTTTACGTACCGAGTTTGGAGCAACTGCGGCGTGGGGGACGCATCAGCATGGCGTCCTCGTGGCTAGGGACGGTGCTGGACATCAAGCCCATCCTTGGCATCAAGGACGGTGCCGTGGTTCCACTGGAAAGGGTCCGATTTGCGGCCAAGGCCATTGCCAGATTGGAGTCCCTGGCTACCGCCGACATCGGGGCAAGAGGCGCCTCGCGGACACAAGTGAGCGTCCACCATTTCGGCAATGAAGATCAGGGACGTGCAGTTGTTGATTCGCTCAAGGCTGCATCACCAACCTTGGCCGCCTCGACCCTGACGAGACTCCCGGCCGTGCTGGCTGCCCATGCGGGTCTTGGCGTACTGGTCATTGTTGTTGCCGATGCGCTGCATCCGGATCTGCCAGCTTAGTCACGGAGTTCCTCCACAGCAGGAGTGAGGGACTCGGCTCTCCACAATTGGACTTTGGGCTGGTTTCCGCTGGCGCCGAAGGATCTACCGTTGCATTATGAGTGGAGATGGCGGCGAGTGGACGCCGCGAAGGCTGGCGGAAGTTTCCCGCCGCCATGGGCGACTGCAGGGCCCTCGGTGGGTGGTTTCCCTGCGGGCGCTTGTTGTGGTGCTCGCCATGATTGCGGCTGCGTTAGGAGTGCTCTGGGTCGAGGCAGCAGGCGTCCAAGGGGCATCCGCGCAGCTATCAAGCGATGGTGCCGGGAAGGTGGCGGTTCCGCCCGTGGGTGAGGTCCTACCCTCGGTGGCGGTGGCAGCGACGGAAGCTGCGTCAGTACCGGCCAGTCCGGGATCTTCTTTGCCGGGAGACTCTTCGCCGGGATCCAGCGTTGTGGTTCATGTTGTTGGCGCTGTGAAGAACCCTGGTGTTTTCACCTTGGCCCAAGGGAGCCGTGTTTTTCAGGCCATCGACGCAGCCGGGGGAGCCCTGCCGGACGCTGGCCTATCCGCACTGAACCTTGCGGCACCTCTGAGCGACGGCGGGCAAATCCTGGTGCCGACCAAGGAAGAGGCCGCTTCCATGGCCGTGCCCGGTGTCGGGACGGGGCCTGAAAGCGGCGCTGTCCCTGGTGCCCAAGGGGAGGGGCTGGTCAATCTCAATACGGCCACCGCAGCAGATTTTGAAGCGCTGCCCGGAGTCGGGCCCGTTCTGGCCGAACGAATAGTCGCATGGCGCACGGATCACGGCTCATTCTCGTCTGTCGAAGGACTCAATGCGGTGACCGGGATTGGCCCCAAGCTTCTTGCCGGGTTGCGTGACTTGGTGACGGTGTCATGAGCACCAAGAGTCCGAGGTGGGCGCGCTACACACGGGCCGCAGTTGAGGCACCAACGCCCCATCCAACTCCACCCACACCGGTGATCGGCCGGCTTCATCGTTGGCTGAAGTACCACGCACATTCCATCCGTACTCGACTGGCCGCCGTGGAACAGCTCGATGAGGTGGTGCGGCATCGTCCGGATATCAGGCTGCTGCCCGCCGTCGTGGCGACGTGGTCGGCCGCTGCGATCGCCATCACCCAGCCCGAGCGGCGGGTCGTTGCGGCCGCTGCGGGATTGAGCGCCATCATGGCGGCTGCGGGGCTGTGGTGGAGGTTCAGACGCCGCCGCAAGGCTGCCACCGCATCTGGATCCACCCTCATCCTGGCAGCAGCGTGTGTGCTGGCTCTGCTCGTGGCGGTCGCTCTGCAGCTACATGTCGCGGCGGCTTCTCCAATCGCTGCCGCAGCGGCGCAGGGCGAAGACCTGGCGCTGACCCTGGAAGTAACCAGCATGCCGCGGTCCATGGATTCCGGCCACGGACCGCCGCAGGTGGCCTTCGACGCCGTCGTTCTGCAAGCCACTGCCCACGGAAGGCTCTTGACGGGACGGATGAACATCATGGTGTTCGCGAAGCAGGAGTGGGGCGGGGTGCAACCGGGGGATAGTGCGGTTACGGCGGGGAAGATATCGCCCGCGAGTTCGGGAGAGAAGGCTGCAGGTGTGTTGCGGCCCAGCACCGAGCCCATGGAGGTGAGCGCACAGGGCGACAGCTCGCAAAAGGTTGTCACGGCGATCAGAACGTCGTGGGTTGCGGTTGTTCATGATGTGTGGGGCACCAGGTCACTCGACGCGGCAGGGTTGCTGCCCGGTATGGTCATGGGTGATCGCAGCGGCATGGACACCTCGCTCGATGACTCCATGAAGACTGTCGGACTGACGCACCTCACGGCGGTCAGCGGAGCGAATTGCACACTCGTTCTCGCCTCGCTCATGCTGGCACTGCGCACCGCAAGAGCGCCCAGAGCTGTAGCTGTGGCGGCATCAATGCTGGGGCTGGCGGGCTTCGTAATGGTGGTTGGTCCTGATCCCAGTGTCCTGCGAGCCGCCGTCATGGGAACTATCGGGGCTATGGCGATTCTTGGCGGGAGGCCCAAGAGAATCGGAGCCCTGCTGTCGGTGGCCATCCTGGTTCTGCTTCTGAATGATCCGTGGCTCGCGAGGGACTACGCATTTATCCTTTCGGTTCTGGCCACGCTTGGACTGCACCTGGTGGGCCAGCGCTGCGTGAAATGGCTCAGCGCATTGATGCCTCTGTGGCTGGCCCAGGCCGTGGCCATTCCCTTGGCCGCCCAACTATTCTGTTCCCCGGTGATTGTGCTGCTGCAGGCCCGGCTGACCGTGTATACGATTCCGGCCAACATGGTGGTGGCTCCTGTCATAGCTCTGGTGACCACGGTGGGCACGATCGGTCTGGTCATGGCGGCTATCGCCCCGCCCCTAGCCATCCTTTGCGCTGGAGTGAGCGGCGTGGGCGCCTGGTGGGTTTCCGCCGTCGCACGTTTTATGAGCGGCCTGCCAGCGGCGAGTTTGCCGTGGCCCGAGGGTGTTCAGGGCATGCTGCTCATGGCCTTGTTGAACGCTGCCGTTTTGCTCGCCTTGGTTGCCGTCGTGGAGCGGCAAAGAGCTAGTGCGGCTGCCGGTCGCGTGCTGGCGTACCTGCCGGCCCGTTGGCGCCGAGGTTGTGGCTTTGGCGCAATCGTTGTTGTGGCGGGCACCGCCTCAATGTGGTGGACCGCCGCCCTGGTGAAGCTGTGAGACTGTGAAGCTATCAGCTAAGGAGCCATGAGGTGGCCGAGATCTCCCGGTTGGGAATCGCCGGGTGGTGGTGGCACAGTAGAGGACGTGAATAATGCCAGCTGTGAAAGTACATGGACAGGAACGCATCAGTGAGTGCAGCGAGAACTCCCCAGCGGGCAGCCGGGGGCAGTGACTGGCGGGATGTGCCATTGGCGCCGGTGGTGCTGATCTTCGGTCCCGAAGACTTTATTGCGAGCAGGGCTGTCGATGACGTGCGCCGAAAATTGAGGGCACAGAATCCAGAGTTGGAGCTAACGTCCCTCGATGCTGCCCACTACACGGCCGGGCAGCTTGGTATGGTGACCAGCCCGTCGTTATTCAGTGAGCCCAAGCTGATTGAAGTTGCCGCTCTGGCAACCATGAGCGACGATTTCCTGCAGGACGCCCTGGCCTACATCAAGGACCCCGCACCGGATGTAACCCTGTTGCTGCTGCACGCGGGTGGTGTCCGTGGCAAAAAGCTTCTCGATGCGCTGAAGGCACTTGGTGTACCGCGCGTTGAATGTCAACCGTTGAAAAAGGACGCCGAAAAGACTCAGTTCGTCAGCGCGGAATTTACTCTTGCCAGGCGACGGATCGACGCCCAAGCTGTGCGGGCCCTCGTAGCTGCAGTGGGTGCGAGCCTGTCCGAGCTTGCTGCTGCTTGTTCCCAACTCATCGCCGATACCTCTGGGATGGTCAGCTCCGACGACGTCGATAAGTACTATGGCGGCCGTGTCGAGGCTACCGCGTTCCGCGTGGCGGATGCGGCGCTGGCGGGTAATGGACCGGTGGCCCTGTCAACGCTGAGGCACGCACTGGCCACCGGGGTGGATCCGGTTCCCTTGGTCGCGGCTCTTGCCATGAAGGTGCGCCAAGTGGCAAAGGTGTTCTCGCTACGAGGCAGCTCGGCGCAATTGGCTAGGGATCTGGGCATGTCGCCTTGGCAGGTGGACGCAGCCCGGCGCGACGCCGGACACTGGACTGGGCCGGCACTCGTCACGGCCATCAAGGTCTTGGCCGAAACGGACGCCCAGGTCAAGGGTGAGGCGAAGGATCCCGTGTATGCCGTGGAGCACGCCGTGACAGTGATCGCCACGGCCGCTCGGCGCTAGACGCCACCGCCGACCAGCGCTAGCCCGAAAACTGCGCCTTGAGTTCTAGGCCAAGATTTCAGTTATTAAAGTCGTTTCAGTTATTAAAGACGTTGGGCCCCCACTTTGCAGTGGGGGCCCAACGTTGAGTTGCGAAGCGGGTCGGCTTCTCCTAGAGGGCGTTAACCTTCGCGGCGAGACCTGACTTGCGGTTGGCAGCGTTGTTGGCGTGCAAGACGCCCTTGCTGACAGCCTTGTCCAGCTTGCGGCCGGCATTTACAAATGCGGCTACTGCTGCATCCTTGTCGCCTGCGATTACTGCCACGTTGACTGCACGGACAGCGGTCTTGACGCCTGAACGAACGGCGAGGTTGCGCTGACGCGACTTCTCGTTGGTCAGGATGCGCTTCTTCTGAGACTTGATATTAGCCACGATGTATAACTCTCTTTTGATACGTAAATTCGGTCGTAGAGGGCGTAGCTTGACCGTTGACAGCGGCGTGGGGATGCTCGAATTATGGTGAACGTCAGGTCAAGCTGCTGCATCCGCCGACCTGCACGGATACACACTGTTCACCAGTCTATCAGAAACGAACCTTCGAGGAACTGGATTATTTCCAGCCGTGTCGGCTCCGCAGACCGCTGGCAACGAACGCGAAACGCTGGGCATCCAGGACAGCTCCCTCGCGACGCAAATCGCCCGGAGAGACCTGCAAGATCCTGTCCAGCTTGACCTCGCTGGGCCGCCCCTGTCGGTCCCAGGGGCCCGTGCCGATGTCGATGTAATCGTTGTCGCCGCGGTGGTCGCTGCTGTGGTCCTTGCTCGTGAGCATGAGCGCCAGCAGCCGTTTGCCGGAACGGCCAACAATCAGAACTGGCCGATCCTTGCCCTGGCTGTGGTCCTCTTCGTAGGGGACCCATGTCCAGACGATTTCGCCGGGGTCGGCGGCGCCGTCGGGCTTGGGAGCGTACGACACCGTTGAGGTGCCGGAAAAGTCTCCCGGATAAGGCGAGCTCAGGCCGGTTGTGCCAACGCCAGTGCCACTGCCCGACGTCGAACGGGTGCCGGAGCGCGAATTGGACGGCTTGGTCCGAGGTGCCGTGCCCTTGGGTTGTGTGGTCTTGCCAGGGGTCAGCAAGGCCCCTACCAGGGAGCGAAGGAGCTTGAAAATGCGGTCGGATGTAGAAGACATGGTTCCCAGACTAGCGAAGAGTGCCGGGAAACGGGTCCGCCGGTTCTCGACCGGGCACCTATTCGTGGGAGACTTGGAGGCAATGAGTGACCGTGCGCGTAATGCACGGACACAACCTCCTGCACGGTTCGGCGCATCAGCCGTTATCCCTGCGTTCATGCAACAGTAAGGAACCCTAGTGTCACCCATGGCCCGCACTGCCCCGGTGCCCGCCGCGACTGATCCGGCGATCATCAGGAACTTCTGCATCATCGCGCACATTGACCACGGTAAATCAACCCTGGCCGATCGGATGCTCCAACTTACTGGAGTGGTTCAGCAGCGTGACATGAAAGCGCAATACCTTGACCGCATGGATATTGAGCGCGAACGCGGCATCACCATCAAGTCCCAGGCTGTTCGAATTCCGTGGGAACTCGATGGCACGGCTTACTGCCTGAACATGATCGACACCCCGGGCCACGTTGACTTCACCTACGAGGTCTCCCGTTCGCTCGCCGCGTGCGAAGGCGCCATCCTTTTGGTGGACGCCGCACAGGGTATCGAGGCTCAGACGTTGGCCAACCTGTACCTGGCCATGGAAAACAACCTCACCATCATCCCGGTGTTGAACAAGATTGACCTGCCGGCCGCGCAGCCCGAGAAGTATGCCGCAGAATTGGCCAACCTCATCGGCGGTAAGCCTGAAGACGTCCTGATGGTTTCCGGTAAGACCGGCGCCGGCGTTGAAGAGCTGTTGGACCAGATTGTTCGTGAGCTGCCGGCGCCTGTTGGCGATCCCAACGCCCCGGCCCGCGCCATGATCTTCGATTCCGTGTATGACACTTACCGCGGCGTTGTCACGTACGTTCGTGTCATTGACGGCAGCCTGAGCCCGCGCGAAAAAATTCAGATGATGTCAACCCGCGCTACGCATGAGCTGTTGGAAATTGGTGTCAGCTCACCCGAGCCCAAGCCCTCCAAGGGTCTCGGCGTCGGCGAAGTTGGTTACCTCATCACGGGCGTGAAGGACGTGCGCCTTTCAAAGGTTGGCGATACCGTCACCACGTTCAACAAGCCCGCCACGGAGGCCTTGTCCGGGTACCACGACGCCAAGCCCATGGTCTTCTCCGGCCTGTACCCCATGGACGGCACCGATTATCCGGTGCTGCGTGATGCGCTCGAAAAGCTCATGCTCAATGACGCCGCGCTCATCTACGAACCCGAAACCTCGGCGGCGCTGGGCTTTGGTTTCCGTGTGGGATTCCTTGGCCTTCTGCACCTTGAAATCACGCGTGAGCGCCTGGAGCGCGAACACAACCTTGACCTGATCTCCACTGCCCCCAACGTGGAGTACGAGGTCACGCTGGAAGATAAAAAGGTTGTCCACGTAACCAACCCCAGCGAATACCCCTCGGGCAAGATCGCCGAGGTGCGCGAGCCCATGGTTGCGGCCACCATTCTGGCCCCGACCGAATTTGTTGGCGCCATCATGGAACTGTGCCAGACCCGTCGAGGCATCCTCGGTGGCATGGACTACCTCTCCGAGGACCGGGTGGAGATCCGCTACCGCTTGCCGCTGGCTGAGATTGTCTTTGACTTCTTCGATATCTTGAAGTCCAAGACCCGTGGTTACGGTTCGTTGGATTGGAAGGCCGACGGCGATCAGGTCGCCGATCTGGTCAAGGTCGACATCCTGCTCCAGGGTGAGCAGGTTGATGCTTTCTCCGCCATCACCCACCGCGACAAGGCTTACGCCTACGGTGTCATGATGACCGGCAAGCTGCGCGAGCTCATCCCGCGCCAGCAGTTTGAGGTGCCCATCCAGGCCGCCATCGGTGCACGCATTATTGCCCGCGAAAGCATTCGCGCCATCCGTAAGGACGTCTTGGCCAAGTGCTACGGCGGCGATATCTCCCGTAAGCGCAAGCTGCTGGAGAAGCAGAAGGAAGGCAAGAAGCGCATGAAGATGGTGGGACGCGTAGAAGTCCCGCAGGAAGCCTTCATCGCTGCCTTGACCACCGCGGAAGCGCCAAAGGACAAGTCAAAGAAGTGACCCCGAGCGCTCTGCCCCTCGGGGATCCGGCCCCGGCCGACGGTATCCTGCCCGCGCAGGCTGCCGTCGGCGCGGCGGACCGCAAGTTCAGCCTGTACGCGCACATCCCGTTCTGCGCTGTGCGCTGCGGCTACTGCGACTTCAACACCTACACGGCCACGGAGCTTGGCGGCGGTGCCTCTCAGGACGCCTACGCGGCCACCGCGGTGCGCGAGGTGGAGTTTGCCGCCCGCGCCATGGTGGCCTCTGGCATGCCGCCGCGCAAGCTCAGCACCGTGTTCTTTGGTGGCGGTACGCCCACGCTCCTGCCGGCCAGCGACCTCACCAGCATTCTCGGTGCAGCCGTGAAGCAGTGGGGACTTGAGGACGGCGCCGAGGTCACGACTGAAGCGAACCCGGACTCGGTCACGAAGGAATCCCTGCAGGAACTGTTCGACGGCGGCTTCACCCGTGTGTCGTTCGGCATGCAGTCGGCGGTGCCTCATGTTTTGAAGGTTTTGGATCGGACTCACAATCCCGATCGGGTCCCGCAGGCTGTTGCCTGGGCGCGTGAGGTTGGGCTCAATGTGAGCGTTGACCTCATCTATGGCACGCCGGGGGAGTCCATCGCGGACTGGGAAACTTCCGTGCGGACGGCGCTGAGCTACGAGCCGGACCACATTTCGGCCTATTCGCTCATCGTCGAGGATGGCACCAAGCTGGCGGCCCAGATTCGCCGCGGCCAGGTGCCCAATATTGACGACGACGATCACGCCGTGAAGTACGAGCTTGCCGACGCCCTGTTCCAGGAAGCCGGCTTGTCTTGGTATGAGGTCAGCAACTGGTCGCGGACACCCGAGGATGCGTGCCAGCACAATCTGGCCTACTGGCGCGGGGACGACTGGTGGGGGATCGGGCCCGGCTCGCACTCCCATATGGGCGGCGTGCGCTGGTGGAACGTCAAACACCCCACCGCTTATGCGAACCGCCTGGACAAGGGCGAATCGCCGGCAGCCGGACGCGAAACTCTGGATGCCGATACCCGGGAGATGGAACGCATCATGCTCACGTCTCGGCTCGTTGAAGGCTTGGCCATCAACGAGCTCAGCCCCGCTGCCCGCAAGGCAGTGGCCGGGCTGATCGCGCAGGAACTTGTGGATCCACTCAAGGCTTTCGCCGGAACCCTGGTTCTGACCCTGAAGGGCCGCCTCCTTGGCGACGCCGTTACCAGGGCGCTGCTGGATTAGGTTTTCACACAAAGGTCCGACGGCGTTCCACCCACCTAGGTGGGTGGAACGCCGTCGGACTTTTTGCTTTAAAAAGTTACTTGAAGTAGCGCATGTTCCAGGAGTACCGGTGCGGCTGGCCGCGGTTGACGCGGATGGCGGCGATGACCGAGAACACCGTCAGGAAAATCCAGACGAGCAGTGCCAGCATGGACAAAACCGAGCCGAGTGCCGGAATGAAGAAGGAAAAGATCAGGGCCAGCACGTTGAGGAATATGGCGATGATGGTCGGCGGCAACGTGAAGTTGAGCGCTTCCAAGGATTCCTGCGCCGTGAAGCGGCCACGCGGGCCCAGCAGCTTGTAAATCAAAAGTGACGGGACACAGCCAAGAATTCCGCCGCAATGGGAGATGAACGCCCACTGCTTGTCCTCGGAAGGTGTAAGGGGCTGTTGGGGTGCACCGCTGATTCGGTTAACAGGATGACTCACAATGACTGGCCTTTCACCAAGCGAAAACTGCGGGCCGGAACAAAACCAACCTCTGTCACTAGGATACGGGTGCCGTGAGGAAGTCGATGACCTCTTCCACCCTGCCCAGGAGCGATGGCTCCAGATCTGAGTACGAATTGACGCGTGAAAGCAGCCGTTGCCAGCCAAGTCCGATGTCCTCCGCGGTGGTGTGCGGCCAACCGAAAGCCTTGAGGATTCCCAGCTTCCACTCCATGGATCTCGGGACAACAGGCCATGCCGGGATGCCAAGGGTGCCGGGTTTGATGGCCTGCCAGACGTCTACATAGGGGTGGCCAACCACCAGCACATTCTTGCTCATGCCGGGCGTGTTCATGAGATTGGCCACAATGCGGGTTTCTTTGGATCCGGGCACAAGATGGTCCACCAAAATTCCAAGCCTTCGGGTGGGGCCTGGGGAGAAATCGGCCACGGCGGCAGTCAGGTCGTCGATGCCGCGTAGGGGCTCAACGACAATGCCTTCCACCCGGAGATCGTCTCCCCAGACCTTCTCGACCAATTCGGCGTCGTGCTTGCCCTCGACCCAGATACGGCTGGCCTTGGCCACCTTGGCCCGAACATCAGCGACCTTCACCGAGCCGGATGCCGTGCGCATCGTCGTCTTGGGAGCGCTCAGAACCGGTGCGATGAGTTCGATCGGCTCCCCTTCGAGGAGGAAGCCGAAGCCCAGCGGGAAGGCACGTACCTTGTTTCTGCGATCGGCCAACTCCACGATGTGCATGCCGCCGGACTTCTCCAGTCGCACCACGGCACCTACCCAGCCGGTCTGCACCTCTTCAACAACCAGCCCACCGCGGGCCTCAACCTTGCGCAGCGTCCGCTGGGCGGGGGCACTGAGATCCTGGGGTCCCCATTGCTCGTATTGCACGAAAAAACCTTAACTATCCGAACTCGTGGCAACGCTCATGGCGAACACTACCGGGTGAAAACCCATGCTAACCGGTCAATGTGTTCAATTCCGTGCATTGGTGCAGCTTGCAGCCACGGGTCGGCCTGTCGAAAAAGTATTAGACTTAGCACTTGATTGGGTAGAGTGCTAGAGGCCATTGACAGGAGGTGCCGGGCGTGAGTGAACCACGGAAGTTGGAAGTCCTTCGGGCCATAGTCGAAGACTATGTACATACACGTGAGCCCGTCGGCTCCAAGGCTCTGGTTGAACGGCACCATTTGGGTGTCTCGAGCGCCACGATCCGTAACGACATGGCCGCATTGGAGGAGGAGGGGCTGATCACCGCACCTCACACCAGCTCCGGGCGCATTCCCACCGACAAGGGTTACCGAATCTTTGTCGACCAAATTTCCTCCGTCAAGCCGCTTTCGGCCGCCGAGCGCCGAGCAATTTCGGTGCTCCTTGAGGGATCGACAGATCTTGACGACGTCCTCGAACGGACGGTCCGCGCACTGGCCCACCTGACCAACCAGGTCGCCGTGGTGCAGTACCCCCGTTCTGCTGCGGCAACCGTGCGGCACATTGAGTTTGTGTCTTTGGCCGCCCGCCAGGTTCTGATCGTCTTGATCTTGGCTTCGGGAAAAGTTGAGCAAAATGTCATCGACGTTGGTGCAACGCTCGATGATGCAGCGTTGGCCGGGCTCCGCCAGGTGTTCCTGGCCGGCCTGAGCGGACTCGCTGTCTCCATGCTCCCCGACGCAGTCATCAGGATCCCCCTCACGGTGCCGCATGCGGAACAAGGGCCCGCCTCACGGCTGGCCCAGGGGCTGGCCTTGTTGGCCCGCAACGCTAGGGAAGACCGGATCGTCATGGCCGGAACGGCCAACCTTGCCCGTTCCAACAATGATTTTCCTCTGAGTATCGGTCCCGTCCTTGATGCCTTGGAAGAACAGGTGGTGCTGCTGCGCCTCCTTGAAGCCATGGCTCAGGATTCGCTCGGCATGGCGGTAGTGATCGGCCGGGAAAACCCCCATGATTCGCTGTCAGAAGCGTCAGTCGTGGCGGCCGGTTACGGTCCTGGGGAAACCGCCAAGTTGGGCATAGTTGGCCCCACTCGGATGGATTACCCCAACACCATGTCCAGCGTGCGCGCAGTGGCACAGTACCTTTCTAGAATTTTGGCCGGCTAAACGGCCACCGTTTCCACGTAAAGAGAGCAACATTTTGAGCAATCACTACGACGCATTGGGCGTCACCCGCGACGCAACAGCCGAGGAAATCAAGAAGGCGTACCGCAAGCTCGCGCGTAAGCTGCACCCGGACGTCAACGACGAACCAGATGCGCAAGACCGTTTCAAGGTGGTCACCCACGCCTATGAGGTCCTTTCGGATCCACAGAAGCGCCGCGTCTATGACACCACCGGCAACGAAAATGGCAACGACAACGGTGGCGGCGGCGGCAATTACGGTGGCGGGGACGGATTCGCTTTCCAGGACATCTTCGAGACCTTCTTCGGTGGCAGCGGAGGAGGTGGCGGCCGCGGTCCGGCATCGCGTACCCGTCGCGGCCAGGACGCGCTCATCACGGTCCGGGTTGAGCTGCGCGAAGCAGTCTTCGGCGTCAACAAGAAACTTGAAATCGATACCGCTGTCATCTGCCCCACCTGCGACGGCAGCTGCTGCCGCCCGGGCACCTCACCCACCACCTGCGATATTTGCCACGGCAGCGGCCAGGTCCAGCGACCCATGCGCTCCATCCTTGGCAACGTCATGACGGTGGCCACATGCAACTCCTGCCAGGGCTTCGGCACCATGATCATTGACCCCTGCAACGAATGCATGGGTGACGGCCGCGTGCGCAACCGCCGTGCCTTCACCATCAAGGTTCCCGCAGGTGTCAGCACCGGCACACGCATCCAGCTCGGTGGCCAGGGCGAAGTGGGCCCCGCAGGTGGCCCGGCCGGTGATCTCTATGTTGAGATGAAGGTCAACAACGATCCCGCTTTCCTGCGTGAGGGCGACGATCTGCACGCCACGCTCAGCGTCCCCATGACCGCCGCGGCACTTGGCACCGAGCTCACGTTCGAGACCTTCGACGGCGAGCAGCCCATCAGCATCAAGCCCGGCACCCAAGCTGGGGAAACCATCAATCTGCGCAACCTGGGCGTGACCCACCTGCGTGGATTCGGCCGAGGTGATTTGAAGGTGCACATCCACGTCGAGACGCCCACCAAGCCGGACGCGGCGCAGGAAGAGCTCCTTAAGCAGCTCGCCGCCCTGCGCGGTGAAAGCTACACCGAGGGCAAGCTGGTCACCAGCGGCGGCATGTTCGCCAAGCTCCGCGACAAGCTCGGCAACCTCTAAAGATCATGAGCAACCCGGTCTTTTATGCCACCCCGGAACAACTCGCCGGCCTGGTCCCCGGTGTGCACTTCACCTTGGACGGCGCCGAGGGGCGCCATGCCGCGACCGTCAAACGCCTGAGCGCAGGAGAGCCGGTTGACGTGTGCGACGGCGCCGGAGTGCGGTTAGTCTGCACCGTCACCAGCGCTGACAAGGCCACTTTGACGGTACTGGTTGAAACAGTGGTCCAGGAAGGTGCACCTGCTATCGGGTTCACCCTGGTCCAGGCCTTGGCTAAGGGTGACCGCGACGAGTTGGCCATCGAGATGGCCACCGAGCTGGGCATTGATGCCGTTGTGCCGTGGCAGGCGGAGCGCTCCATTGTCCGCTGGAAGATGGACAAGGTACTCAAAGGCGCAGAGAAGTGGCGTCAGGTGGTGGCCGCGGCAGCCAAGCAGGCCAGAAGGTCAACAGTTCCCCAGGTTGGTTCACTGGTGGGCACCGCGGGCGTCTGTGATTTGATTGCCGACGCCGGGCTGGCGTTGATCCTGCATGAGGATGCGGTGGATTCGGTGGCACAAGTTGCCCGCGACTGGCTGGCCAGCAACAGCAGCGATACCAGCGAGCTTGTCCGGCAGCGCGGTGTCCTGATGATCGTGGGACCGGAAGGTGGCATGAGTTCAGCCGAGGTAGAGGCCTTCATAGCCGCCGGGGCGCGTACGGCGCTCTTGGGCCGGCATGTTCTGCGTTCCTCAACGGCCGGGCCCGCCGCCGTCGTTCTTCTCAGCCAGGAACTTGGCCGCTGGGAGTAAGTCTGCTGGCAGCAGGCCAGCCAGCGGTAAATCGGCGGGGGACTGCTCAGCGCCTACTTTGTGCTGGGTTCTGAGATGGTGACAAGCTTCGTGTCCAGTCCGAGCTTCTTGCCCGGGACCGTAGAGTCCTCCACGTAGACCGAAAGCTGGTACTCGCCGGGCGGCGGGACAAGGTTGAAGCTGAATTCGCCCAATTCGTTGGGTCCTTGCGGGATGGTGACCGTGCCGCTGAGATACTGCTCGCCGACGGTGTCACCGACAACGTGGGCCAGGGACCATGCCAGGTTCCCGGTGGGGGAGACGGCCTGGCCGCCCACCTTTAGCGGGAGCGTGTTGAAGCTGCTGTTATTGGCCGGGTCGATGATCCACACGGGAGCAATAAAATCTGCGTCTCGGGTGAGTGGCTTGTCGAGCACTACATGGCCAAAGGCGTTATAGCCTGTGTGCCCGTCAACCAGCACGGACACCTGGATGGACGTTGTGGTGTCAACGAGTCCGGACATGGCCGCGGCCGCCGTTGCTGTATAGACCAATTGGGAGATGGAACGCGAGGCGATGCCCTCATCGACCTTGTTGCCAAAAGCGTCGGCCGAGATGTCGATGGTAATGACGTTCTTGGCCGAGATGGAGGCGCCGAGCCTTGACGGGTTGTTCCAGATGGAGAAATAATCCGGGTCGAGCGCTTCGCCTCCCATCATGACGCGCAGTGCGGCCACGATAGGATCATCAGAAGTTTGTGCAGGGAAAAATTCCCGATAGAGGAAAACATCATCACTGCTGGTGCCGAGCCAATAGACGGGCAGGGTCTGCGAAGAGGTTGCGGTTTCCAAAGGTGCGTTGGTGACCAATCCCGACGTCACTGAAGAATTACTCGTGGGCATGGACACACTTGGTTGGTTCAAACCTTGTGACGTGCAGCCGATGAGGGTCAAGGACACGGAGAGTCCCAGAATGGCAAACTTGTCAACCAAACGCATTCGAGTCACGGCGCGGTTTTGCCGAAATGACGCATCAGCAGCGGCGCCGGGGCGTCGCGTTGCTGCGGATTTGACGGCAAACATGGGGCAGATCACTCGCTAATCTTGGCTGTTGGAAGGCGATCGGCATCAACCGACGCCGCGCTTTGGTAATAGTTCCAAGCATCCCCACAAGACTTTGAACTCAACCAGCTTGGCATAAAACATGATGACAATGCCGCGGAAATGGGGGTCCGGCAGCGAACTGAAACCGTATCGAAACACTTCTGCCAAGATGTGACTAAAAGATGCGCTCACGGCAGAATTTCTATTTGATCGCTGCCACGGAGCTGTGCATTAGAATTGGGTAACAGGTTTACATATTAACTATCCGGTGGAAGTCACCGGAAAACCCAAGGAGAGATTTCAGGCCAGTACGGCCGAGGCTATGGCAGACACAACAGGGAACCGGCATGATCCATATGCTGCTCAGGGACCCGGGCAGCACTTTCCATATTCAGTTGATGGAACACGCACAGAAGTTGTGCACTTTCTTTCTACTGAGCAAATGGTTGCGGCACTCGGCGCAGAAGATGAAGGCCTGCGAATTATCGAAAGCCTCTACCCGGATGTGAGCTTCCTGGCCCGCGGGAATGTGTTGACCATTTCCGGCCCGGTAGCTGTCGTGCCCCGCATCATGCACCTGATCGAAGAAGCCCGCGGCATGGTGGCTCGCAACAATCCCATGAGCGCAAGCGTATGGGAGCAACTGGTGGCCATGCTGCACACCCGCCCTGAAACCTCCGTTGTTGACATCCTTAGCTATGACATTCTTTCCAGCCGAGGCCGGACCATTCGTCCCAAGACGGCGAACCAGAAGGACTATGTCGATTCCATAGACCGCAACACAGTGGTTTTCGGCATTGGCCCGGCGGGAACCGGCAAAACGTATCTGGCCATGGCCAAGGCTGTTCAGGCACTTCAGCGCAAAGAAGTTAGCCGAATTATTCTGACCCGCCCCGCCGTCGAGGCTGGGGAACGTCTTGGCTTCCTGCCGGGCACGCTGAACGACAAAATCGACCCGTATCTGCGCCCGCTCTATGACGCCCTGCATGACATGATGGATCCGGAAACCATTCCGCGGCTCATGGCGGCCGGAACCATTGAAGTTGCCCCGTTGGCTTATATGCGCGGACGCACACTCAACGATGCCTTCATCATTCTTGACGAGGCGCAGAACACCACGCCTGAGCAAATGAAAATGTTCCTCACCCGATTGGGCTTTGGCTCGAAGATCGTCGTCACCGGCGATGTCACCCAGATTGACCTGCCGTCCGGAACGAAGTCCGGGCTACGTGTCGTCAGGGAAATTCTAGAGGGTGTCGACGATATCCACTTTGCCCTCCTGGACGCCACGGATGTGGTCCGGCACCGTCTCGTGGGGGCCATAGTCAGCGCCTACAACAATTGGGATGATGCACATCCCAGTCCCACAACTCACAAGGAAAGCACCTCGCGATGAGCATCGAAATCAATAATGAATCAGGCGTGGAGGTGCGCCAAGAAGAGCTTGTCAGGCTCATCAAGCATGTTCTCAACGCCATGTTCCTTCATCCCCAAACCGAGGTATCGGTAATCTTGGCCGACTTGGAAACCATGGAGAAGCTCCACATCGAGTGGATGGATGAACCGGGCCCCACCGATGTCTTGTCCTTCCCCATGGATGAACTACGTCCCGGAACCGCTTCCATGATCACCCCGGCAGGCCTGCTGGGTGACATCGTGCTGTGCCCCGTAGTGGCTCAAGAGCAGGCAGTTGCCGCCGGCCACTCCATGGAAGAGGAATTGCTTCTACTCTCCACTCACGGCATGCTCCACCTCATGGGTTACGATCACCGCGAACCAGAGGAAAAGGAAGAGATGTTCGGGATTCAGCGTGAACTCCTTTCCAGCTTCCTCGGTAGGGAAGCTCCCCGGGAGACAATGAAGTGACGCTTGTCGCCTTACCGGTCATGGGGGTTCTCTTCACGGCCATCGCGGCCTTCCTTGCCGCCGTAGAATCAGCTTTGAATTTCTTTCCGCGCCACGATCCTGAAACAGTTGCGGCGCACGGACGCGGGACATCGCTGGAAAAAGTTTTAGCCGAACCGCTTGCCCATTTGAACGCAATACGCTTCTGGCGGGTTTGGTCCGAAATGGCCGCCGCCGTGGCCGTAGCCATATTCCTCGTTGGCCTCTTGGGCAACGAATGGATCGCGGGACTCATCGCAACAGTCGTCATGGCTGTGTTGGGCTTCATGATGGTGGGAGTGTCACCGCGCCGGCTGGGACGCCTCTATGCAGCTGCGCTCGTTGGCCGCTCGGCGTGGATCATTCACCTGTTGCGCCAGGTCTTGGGCCCAATTCCGGAATGGCTTAATCGCCTCGGCGCGTCATTCACCAAGAACGTTCCGACCGGTGACGACAGCTTCGTCACTGAGGAGGAATTCCGCGAATTTGTTGACCGTGCCAGTGAGTCAGAAATGATCGAGGACAACGAAGCCGAACTCATCCAGAGCGTGTTTGATCTGGGTGAAACCATGGTGCGCGCCGTCATGGTGCCCCGAACCGACATTGTCGGCATTGATCACGAAGACACCCTTGAAGAGGCACTCGAGGTCTTTCTGAGTTCCGGATTCTCACGAATTCCGGTTATGGGGGAGAGCGCCGATCACATACTGGGCATCCTGTACCTCAAGGACGTTGTGGCCACCTTGCACCGTCTGGCCGATGGCGAAACCAGCCCGCAGGTGGAGCACCTCGCGCGCAGCGTACGGTATGTGCCGGAATCAAAGCCCGTCGATGACCTGCTTAAAGAACTGCAGCTGGAATCAACCCATGTGGCCATTGTGGTCGACGAGTATGGGGGCACGGCCGGACTCGTGACGTTGGAGGACTTGATCGAGGAGATCGTGGGCGAAATTGCCGACGAGTACGACTCGGTTTCCCCCGATGTCCAGGGCTTGGGCGAGGGCCGATACCGGATCCGTGCGCGCATGGCTGTTGACGAACTTGGCGAACTCTTTGGCAAGGACCTCGACGACGACGAGGTTGACACCGTAGGTGGCTTCCTTGCCAAGCATCTGGGCAAGATTCCATCCGTGGGCAACAGCGTGGAGGTCAACGGCATCCTGCTGGTGGCCGAGCGGATGGAACCCTCGCGCAACAGAGTCAGCCACGTCATTGCCAGTACCACCGAAGCAGTCGAGAATGACAGTAAGTCCGGGAACGGCAGTACTGAAGGCACCACCCCCACCGAACAGCATCACAGGAGCGATCATGAGTAAGTCAAAAGCCAAGTTAGGCCTCATAACGGCCAAGGGTGAGGGGTTCCGCGCCGGCTTTGCTGTACTTGCCGGGCGCCCCAATGCCGGAAAGTCAACACTGACGAACGCCTTGGTGGGCCAAAAGGTGGCCATCACCTCGGCCAAACCGCAGACCACCCGCCACACGATTCGTGGCATCGTCCACAAAGAGAACTATCAGCTGGTCCTGGTGGATACGCCCGGGCTGCACCGCCCCCGCACCTTGCTGGGCAAGCGCCTGAACGATTTGGTGGCGGACACGCTTTCCGAAGTTGACGTGATTGGTTTCTGCCTGCCGGCCAATGAAAAGATCGGTCCCGGCGACCGCTACATTGCTACACAGCTGGGACAGGTTGGCAACAAGCCGGTCGTTGCCATCGTGACAAAGACCGACACCGTGGATCGACAAGCTGTCACCGATCAATTGATTGCCGTTGAGAAGCTGGGGCGTGAGGTGATTGGCGAACGTGGCTTTGCCGCCGTCGTTCCCGTCTCTGCCGTGGAGGATTTCCAGGTGGAAACCTTGGGAAAGGTCTTCGCAGATTTCTTGCCGCTTTCACCGGCCCTCTATCCAGACGGTGAATTGACCGACGAGCCCGAGGCCGTCATGGTTGCGGAACTGATCCGTGAGGCCGCCCTTGAGGGAGTCCGCGATGAACTTCCCCACTCTCTGGCCGTGGTGGTTGAAGAGATCCTGCCGCGTGAAGGCCGCACGGAGGACAACCCCTTGCTGGATGTCCGCGTGAACCTTTACGTTGAACGCCCTTCGCAGAAGGCCATCATCATTGGCAAGGGCGGTGTCCGGTTGCGGGAAGTTGGCACGAATGCCCGGAAGGGCATCGAGGCGCTCCTCGGAACCAAGATCTACCTTGACCTGCACGTGAAGGTGGCCAAGGATTGGCAGCGGGACCCGAAGCAGCTCGTCAAGCTCGGCTTCTAACAAGCCCGGATTCACGCAAAATGGCGGCCCCTGTGGGTCGCCATTTTGCGTCGTATAAGAATGTAACTTCAAGGTACTTATCAGTTGCCGTGTGGCTTGGGGGTTGTTCCCAGCCTTCACGACTAAACTCTTGAGAGTTAATATTCGCAGTGAAAGGTTGGAACATGGGGCGACGCCGTGCTGAAAAGGGGGCAGTTGAAGCTGCCAATACCCCACGCGGTGGCGCGCACAGTGACAACGAGCCTGTAGGTCGGCACTTTCGGCCCCGGGCCAAGGCTCCCCTATGGTTGCGCATCACCGCGCTCAGTCTTGCAGCGGTGCTTGTTCTCGGCGTAGGCGCCGCGGGACTATTGGTCTTCAAGCTGCAGAACAATGTCACAACATCCCCCTTGAATGCGGGTGTAGGGAACAAATCTTCCGGGCAGTCCCAGATTGAGGACACCGGATCCTTGCAGGTTCTCATCTTGGGCACCGACACACGGGATGGTGCTAACAGCGCATACGGAACGGAAGAAGACTCCACCGGCGAAGGCAATTCCGATGTCATGCTACTGATGGATATTTCGGCGGACAACAGCCACGTTTCGGTGACGAGCTTTCCGCGCGATTTGATGGTTCCCATTCCGGACTGTAAGCCGGCCGACGGCGGAGACACCGTTGCGGGGTCTCCTGCGGGACAGCTCAATACGGCTCTGCAAGTAGGGCCCGGTTGCACGGTAGCCGCCATCAACGACCTGACCGGCTTGACCATCGATCACTTCATGTTGGCCGACTTCACCGCAGTCAAGGAGCTCTCCAACGCCCTAGGCGGCGTTGAGGTCTGTGTTGACCATGCCTTGTACGACACCGACGGATCCGGCCTCAAGTTAGATGCTGGCAAGAGCCTGGTCCAGGGCGAACAGGCACTGGCTTTCGTACGCACCCGCCATGCCTTTGGCGATGCCAGCGACCTTGCCCGCATCAAGGCACAGCAGTACTTCCTTGGCTCCATGGTTCGCAAGGTCAAGAGCGAAGGAACGCTAACCAACCTGCCCAGGCTGTACAACCTGGCGGATGTGGTCACGAAGAACTTGACCATTGATGAGGGCCTGGCCAATATTCCATCCATGGTCACCATCGCCAACCGCTTGGCGAAGATTGACTTGGCCAACGTTGCTTTTGTCACTGTGCCCTACGAAGAGTATGTGGCGGACAACGCCCGTGTTCAGCTGAAGGAGCCCGAGGCTGGCCAGTACTTTGCTGCGTTGCGCGAGGGAACGGCATTGACGGGAACTTCCACGGCCGCTCCAACGGACAGCGCCAGCACGGCCGCCAGCGGCACGCCGTCGGACGCCGCTCCAGTGGTCCCCACCACCGAGGCGCCGGTCTATGACAAGGCAATCCAGTCGGTCAGCGTCGCCAATGCCTCAGCTGTTGTGGGTCGCTCCATCGAATTGCTGCAGGCGCTGTCAACGGCCGGATTTACCGGTGCGTGGCAGGCGGGGGATGTGCCGGCCGTGAACGAAACCCAGGTACTCTACGGTGCGGACATGGCTGATGTTGCGGCTGATGTTGCCGCCGTGTTCAATCTCCCAGCGAGTGCGGTGAAGTCAGATCCCACGATCACCGGTGTGAGCCTTGTAGTTGGCACCGACTGGGTTTCAGGTACAGCGTTTGGCGCAGTGGTGGTGCCGCCGGACATCGTTGCCAGCACCGCGGATGACAGCGGTGGATGCCTCACGGTGAACCCGCTCAAGTACTTCCCAACGCCCTTCGTGGAATAGCTCCTTCTTAAAGTAATGGCGGGAGCAGGTGCGGGGCTTCCCCCGTCCCTGCTCCCGCCATTACTTTAAGGCGTGGCTACCAGATGCTCACGCGCTCGGCAGGATCCCGCCACATCTTGTCCCCGGCCGCCGTGGCGAAGGCGGTATGGAAGACGTCGAGGTTGCTGGCCACGGCGTTGCATCGAAGCTCCGAGGGGGAGTGCGGGTCAATGGTCAAGCGCCGGATGGCTTCCTCTGGACGGATCTTCGCACGCCAGCATTCGGCCCAGGAGAAGAAGAAGCGTTGTGCGCCGGTGAGTCCGTCAATGACCGGGGATTCCCCGTCAGTGAGGCTGAGCTGGTAGGCCTTGAATCCGATGGCCAGCCCGCCAAGGTCACCGATGTTTTCTCCGAGGGTCAGTTCCCCGTTGACAAACTCATCAGGTGCGGCGGTGGGGGACAGTACGTTGTACTGATCCACCAACTTGGCGGTGAGCTTCACGAATGCCTCACGGTCCTCGTCGGTCCACCAGTTCCGCAGGGCGCCGCTGCCATCAAATTGTGAGCCTTGGTCATCGAAACCGTGGCCAATTTCATGCCCAATCACGGCACCAATACCGCCGTAGTTGGCCGCGTCGTCGGCGTCGGCATCAAAGAACGGGGGCTGCAGGATGGCTGCGGGGAAAACCACTTCATTCATGGTGGGGTTGTAATAGGCATTGACGGTCTGCGGGGTCATGAACCACTCCTCGCGATCAATGGGTGCGCCAATCTTGGCCAGTTGCCGGGCCAGTTCAAAAGCATTGCTCCGCTCCATGTTGCCCAACAGATCCCCAGCAACAAGTTCCAAGGTGGAGTAGTCGCGCCACTTAGCCGGATAACCGATCTTTGGCGTAAAAGCGGCAAGCTTTTCCAGCGCACGGATCTTGGTTTCCTCGCTCATCCACCCCAATTCCACAATACTGATGCGGTAGGCCTCAATGAGGTTGGCTACGAGCTTTTCCATATGGATCTTATGGGTTTCGGGGAAGTGCTCGGCTACGTAAAGCTGCCCCACTGCCTCGCCCAAAACGCCCTCGACCAATCCAACGCCACGCTTCCAGCGTTCCCGGATGACGGGCGTGCCACTGAGCGTTGTGCCGTAGAAGGCAAAGTTCGCGTCGACAAAGTCCTTGGACAGATAGGACGCCAAGCTTGAGATGGTGCGCATTGCTAGCCACGCCTGCCAATCGGCGCAACGGTCCTGAGTGAGCAGTGCCCGTTGCCCCGTGAAGAATTCGGGCGTGGCAACAACCATTTCGGAGCTTTGCTCGGCCGAGACGCCTAGCGCATCCAGCCATATTTCCAATTCCGGAAGTAGCAGCAAAACCTCGCCCCGGTTCATCAGATTGTAGGTTTTCTGGGGGTCACGCAGGGAGACCTTGTCCAGATGGGTTGCGGCAATTTCGCCTTCCAACGCCATGATTCGTGGCGCCTTGGCCGCGGCGTCGGCAACGCCGGCCAATTCCAACATTTTCTGTACATGGGCCACATAGGCGGTACGGATGGAGTCGAACTTTTCCTCCCGGTAATAGGACTCATCCGGGAGCCCAAGACCGGCCTGGAAGAGATGCAGGAGCGCGCGGTCCGGATTTCCGGCGTCGTTATTGACATAGGCACCAAACAAGGTGCTGCCACCCGTGCGGTCCAGATCGCCCATGAGGCGAACCAAGGACTCGATCGAGTCGGCGGCGTCGATCGCCGCCAGTTTCTCGGTCAACGGTGTTGCCCCGGCGGCCTCGATGGCCTCTTCATCCATGAAGTCTGCGTACAGGGCGCCGATCTTCGCGGAAAGTTCTGGATTGGCGGCGTCAGGATTGGCGTGCTCGGTTCCCGCGTGTTCAATGATGGCCTTGACCGCAGACTCGGAGTCGTCGCGCAGGGTGATGAAGGAACCGGTGAGTGCACGGTCCTCGGGAATCACCTCCGCCTCCAGCCAAGCGCCATTGACATGGTTGAACAGGTCATCCTGGGGCCGTACGCTCTGGTCAATGTTGGTGAGATTGATGCCGGAATGTCGCAAGTGGATCGGTACCCCTTCGTTAGGTGAGTTGGTTCACTATCATCCTACGTGCCGTGCTAATCTAAAAAAGTGCGCACTGGAATGCTTCTTCTTAGCTGCCGCGGCGAGGCCTCGAACCCGTTGAATTGATCAACGCGGATGATGGCCACCCTCGCTGCGGTGTTTGTGTTGCCCGGCCGGCCCACTCGTTGAACAAGATTGAAGGTCACCTCCAATGCGAAATGCGCAAAAACCCTCTGGAATGCCCGTACACCGGTACATCCCGTTTCAGGATCAGATTTCGGTAAGTTTGCCTGACCGTACCTGGCCTGACAAGGTCATCACGAAAGCCCCGCGCTGGTGCGCCGTGGATCTGCGTGATGGAAACCAGGCCCTGATCGATCCCATGAGCCCCGGACGCAAGCTGAAGATGTTCCAGCTGCTGGTGAAGATGGGCTTCAAGGAAATTGAGGTTGGTTTCCCCTCCGCCTCCCAAACAGATTTTGACTTTGTGCGCCAGCTGATTGAGAGCGGACATATCCCCGAGGATGTCACGATCCAGGTCCTGACCCAGGCCCGCGAGCACTTGATCGAGCGGACTTACGAGTCCCTGGTCGGTGCAAAACAAGCCATCGTTCACCTGTACAACTCCACGTCGGTGCTGCAGCGTCGCGTCGTGTTCAACCAGGATGAAGACGGCATTTTGGATATTGCCTTGCAAGGGGCCCGCCTCTGCAAGAAGTACGAAGAGACCTTGGTCGATACGCAGATCACCTACGAGTACTCTCCCGAGTCCTTCACGGGTACGGAACCGGAGTATGCGCTGCGCGTATGCAACGCGATCGCCGACATTTTTGAGGCGTCTGCAGACAACCAGGTCATCATGAACCTGCCGGCCACGGTCGAAATGGCCAGCGCTAACGTTTACGCCGATTCCATCGAGTGGATGAGCCGAAACCTGCACCCGCGTGAAGGCATCATTCTCTCCCTGCACCCGCACAATGACCGCGGCACCGGTGTTGCCGCCGCTGAGCTGGGCTACCTGGCTGGCGCTGATCGCATTGAAGGCTGCCTGTTTGGCAACGGCGAACGTACAGGCAACGTTGACCTGGTGACGTTGGGTCTGAACATGTTCACTCAGGGCGTGGACCCCATGCTGGACTTCTCTGACATTGATGAGATTCGCCGCACGGTTGAGTACTGCAACCAGCTTCCCGTTCCGGAACGTTCCCCCTACGGCGGCGATCTGGTGTTCACCGCCTTCTCCGGCTCCCACCAGGACGCCATCAAGAAGGGTTTCGATGCCATGGCCGCTGACGCGTTGGCTGCTGGCGTTGACGTTGACCAGCACACCTGGGCCGTGCCGTACCTGCCTGTTGACCCGAAGGATCTGGGACGCAGCTACGAAGCCGTCATTCGTGTCAATTCCCAGTCCGGCAAGGGCGGGGTGGCCTACCTGCTCAAGAACGAGCACAACCTTGACCTGCCGCGCCGTGCGCAGATCGAGTTCTCCGGCGTCATTCAGAAGCAGACAGATACCGTCGGTGGCGAGGTCAGTGCCGCGGAGCTGTGGACCATCTTCAAGGATGAGTACCTGCCCGGCGAGAGTACTGACGAGCAGTGGGGCCATTACCGCATCGGCCCGTTCACAACCTCCGCCGACGACGATGGCGAGGTGACCCTGACCGCCAAGTTGACGATCGACGGCGTCGTCCAGAGTCGTACGGGAACCGGCAACGGTCCCATCGCAGCGCTGCTGGCCATCCTGTCCGAAGACGGCATGGACGTTCGCGTCCTTGACTACACCGAACATGCCCTGTCCGAGGGTGGCGACGCCCGTGCCGCAGCGTTCGTCGAGTGTGCCGTGGGTGAACGCGTGCTGTGGGGCGTGGGTATTGACGCCAACACCGCTACGTCGTCGTTGAAGGCTGTCATCTCGGCCGTCAACCGCGCTATTCGGGATATTCAGGCAAACTAAGCCCTCTTGTTCCTCCCTTCTTCGCCGTGGCAACCAGTGTGAGCTGGCTGCCACGGCGAAGGCGTTTAAGGCCCACGGTGCGTCCTCCGCCTGCGCAGGAGCCTAAAGGTGGGAGAATAGAGGAGTGTCCAATCAATCCTTTGCCGCTCGCACCTACCGTGATGACGCCGTGGTGCTGCGTACCCACAAGTTGGGTGAGGCGGATCGGATCATCACCTTGCTCACCCACCGGCACGGCCAGCTCCGTGCCGTGGCCAAGGGCGTGAGGCGCACTAGCAGCAAGTTTGGTGCCCGGCTGGAACCCTTTATGGTGGCAGATCTGCAATTGGTCAAGGGCCGATCCCTTGACATCGTGACCCAGGCCGTGGCCAGGGCCAGCTACGGGGATGCCATCGCGGCCAATTACGATCGCTATGTGGTGGCCGCCGCCATGACGGAAACGGCCGAACGGCTCACAGATGTTGACGGGGAAACGTCGACAGCGCACTATCTTCTTCTTGTGGGTGCGCTGGCCTCCCTGAGTCGAGGCGCACACGCTGCTGAGTTGATCCTTGATTCGTACCTGCTGCGGGCAGTCTCGATTGCAGGGTGGGCTCCCAGTTTTTCGGACTGTGCCCGCTGTGGCGAGCCGGGCCCGCACAGCGCGTTCAACGCGTCACTGGGTGGTGCCGTCTGCCATGACTGCAGGCCGCCGGGTTCTGCGGCACCTGCCCGTGAAACCATGAGCCTGTTGGGCAACCTCCTGAGTGGCGATTGGGCGGGGGCTGATGCCTCGATGAATATTCACCGACGTGAGGCCGCCGGTCTGGTGGCAGGATACGTGCAATGGCATTTGGAACGCACAGTGCGTTCCCTGAAACTTGTGGAGCGTGTGTAGGAAAATGGTGTTACAGAGCAGTAGCGTGAAGCGGCGTGGCAGGAACAGCAGCACTCGGAATAAGTCAAAACCGCCCGTGGTGGCACCGTGGTCACATGCGGGCGGGGCGGTCATGCCAGCCATTCCGGCCGAGCTCATTCCACACCACGTCGCAATCGTCATGGATGGCAATGGCCGGTGGGCCAATCAGAGAGGGTTGCCACGCGTAGAGGGTCACAA
Source organism: Arthrobacter sp. TWP1-1 (assembly GCF_049897845.1). Lineage (NCBI taxonomy): Bacteria > Bacillati > Actinomycetota > Actinomycetes > Micrococcales > Micrococcaceae > Arthrobacter > Arthrobacter sp. TWP1-1. The sequence goes on along the minus strand of NZ_JAFCXC010000002.1, from coordinate 510,787 downwards.
GGCAGGCGAGCCAGCGTTGTTGGATGTCATGGCAGGTGCCATAGAGATGGGCATCAAGCACGTCAGTGTCTATGCGTTTTCAACAGAGAACTGGAAGCGGTCTCCTGAAGAAGTTCGCTTCCTGATGGGTTTTAACAAGGATGTATTAAGACGTCAGCGCGATCAGCTCGATGCCTGGGGTGTTCGGATCCGCTGGGCGGGCCGGCGGCCCAAGCTTTGGGGCTCCGTTATCAAGGAACTTGAGGCGGCACAGGAGCACACGAAAGACAACGACGTCATCACTTTAACCATGTGTGTTAATTACGGGGGCAGGGCAGAAATTGCCGACGCCGTTGCCGAGTTGGCCGCCGATGTTGCTGCTGGGCGGCTCAATCCGAAATCCGTCAACGAGAAGACCGTTCAGAAGTACATGTACATTCCGGATATGCCGGATGTTGACTTGTTCCTGCGGTCAAGCGGCGAACAGCGGCTCTCCAATTTTCTGCTCTGGCAATCGGCTTATGCGGAGTTCGTTTTCATGGACACGCTGTGGCCTGACGTTGACCGCAGGACATTATGGGCGGCCGTGGACGATTATGCCCGCCGTGACCGCCGCTATGGCGGGGCCGTGGATGCGGCTGCGCAGGCCTAACTAATCCGCATACCCGCGGAGCCAACGCTCCAGCCGCTCGTAGGCATGCGTGCGGACCGGGGCGCTGGAGAGGAAGACCTCGTGCAGGGCGTCATCAATACGTTCAAGGGTCACGCTGTTGCCCAGGGACAAGGTGCGCAGCGCCAGTGAGCGCACGTCAAGAACCACATCCGCACGCAGCATTGCATCGCTCCATACAGGTCCCAGCATGCTCTTTGACGAGAGCATGACGAGTATGGGCATCGGTAGCCTGAGCCCTGCCGCGACTTCCTGCTGGGCAGCCAGGATGGCCCTCATCCAACCTGCCCGCACGGGAAAGGCACGTGGCGGGCGTAGCTTCTTATCCACGGGCCATTCGCCGTACGCGTCAGAGCTGATGCCGCGCCAATAGAAGGAACGTTCCGGCACTCGCATGCGCATCAGGGGACGCAGCTCAGCAAGCTGCACGAGGGGAGTGGCCGCACGTCGAATGGCCGGTCCTCCCTGGATCTCCAGCCAGGGACTGTTGAGGACTAGGTGGCTAACCAACCCGGGATGGTGGTGTGCCCATAACGTGGCCGTCAGCCCGCCGGTTGAATGACCCATTAAGATGACGGGGTGATCCGCGCCTGCCGACCCGGCGCCGCCTGACTCCTGGGCGATGACTGTGTGGGCGGCCATGATTTCGGCATCGTAGTCTGACAGATCGGCCACGTACCCGCCCAGTTCCGGTGAACCAAGGCTGCGGCCGTGGTTATGCAGGTCCACGGCGTAAAACGGGTGGCCCCGGCTCGTGAAAAACTCGGCCAGCCCGGTGTTGTAGAAGTAGTCACTCCAGCCATGGATATACAGTACGGGTTGGCGCGTAAGTGGCACGCCTGTGCCATAATCGGCGGGCCGGTGCCTGACCAACGTGGCCTGATAGGCGGCGTCGGCAGGGACATCGGCGATGCCGGGGACGGTGCCGCCGGGGACAACGCCTCCGGGGACATTACCGCCGAGGCGACCGCCAGCACGTGCGCCTCCGAACGGAGGGAGGACCAGCCTTGTCGCTTGGTAGTCGGGGCCCAGGATGTCAGGTACCCATTCGACGGCGTGAGGTGGCTGGGTCCGCTTGGGGCTCATGAGCTAGTGGCTCCGCCCGCATGGCGCCCAGCCGTGCGGCCGGAAAACAGGCAGCCGCCAAGGAAGGTTCCTTCAAGTGACCGGTATCCGTGCATGCCGCCACCGCCAAATCCGGCGGCCTCGCCTGCCGCATACAGTCCTGGGATCGGAGCGCCATCGGCGCCAAGGACCCGAGCCGACAAATCCGTGGTCAGCCCACCCAGACTTTTCCGCGTGAGTGTTGTCAGACGTACGGCAATAAGCGGGCCATGTTCGGCGGCCAACATGGGGTGTGGAGGGACCACACGCATTAACTTGTCCGTTGCGAAGCGGCGGGCCTCACGGATGGCATTGAGTTGGGAGTCTTTTCCCAATCCGCTATCCACCTGCCGGTCACGGGCCGCGAGGGTCTCATGCAGGCCCGTGGGATCGATCAGCTCGGTGCCAACCAGTGCGTTCATCTTCACGGCAAGTTCCTCCGCGGTGGCGGCTTGGACAAAATCGATGCCGGCGTCAAGAAACTTTTGCACGGGACCCGTGGCACCCGGGAGTGCACGCTTGGCAAGGAGCTTCACGTCCTTGCCCGTGAGATCGGGATTCTGTTCGGAGCCGGACAGGGCAAATTCCTTGCTGATAATGGTCTTGTTCAGCACAAACCAGGAGTGATCGTGTCCGGTGGTTTCCAGATGCCGGAGTGTGCCGAGAGAATCAAAGCCAGGAAAAAGGGGTACCGGCAGCCTGTGCCCGGTGGCATCCAACCAGAGGGGGGAGGGGCCGGAAAGAATGCGGATGCCGTGATTGGGCCAGACCGGATCTGGGTTGTGGATGCCCTCGGGGTAGTGCCACATGCGGTCCGTATTGATCAAGGCGCCGCCGGCACTGGCCACCGCCTGCTGGAAGTGGCCGTCCACGGATGCTGGTACACCCGTGAGCATGTACTCTGGGCCGGTTCCGCCTGGCCACTGCTCTCGGACCATGGGATGGTTGCCGCCAATCCCACCCGTCGTCACAATGACAGCGCCCGCGCTTACGCTGAAGTCGCCCACTACCTCCCGGCTGCTTTCGACCCCGCGTTCGACGGCGGATGGCGCCAAACGCTGTCCCCGCACCCCCGTGACCGAACCGGCGTCGAACATTAATTCTGTGGCACGGTGCCGAAACGCGTACTGGACCTTGCCGGCCTCGACGCCTTCTTGAAGCTTTGCAATGAACGGGGCAAGGATTCCGGGGCCGGTGCCCCAAACAACGTGGAAGCGGGGGACTGAGTTGCCGTGGCCTTGAGCGTCGTAGCCGCCGCGCTCGGCCCACTGCACCAAGGGGAAGAAGCGGACGCCAAGGGCGTGGAGCCAGGCACGTTTCTCGCCAGCGGCAAAGTCAACATAAGCCTCGGCCCAGCGGCGCGGCCATTCGTCCTCGGGGCGGTCGAAGGCGGCCGAACCCATCCAGTCACTGAGCGCCAACTCGGCCGAGTCCTTCACTCCGAGGCGGCGTTGCTCGGGAGAATCAACAAGGAAGAGGCCGCCAAAGGACCAGTGTGCCTGGCCACCAAGAGACGCCTCCGGCTCCTGATCAAGGATGAGTACCGTCCGGCCAGCGTTGTAGGCCTCCGCTGCACTAACCAGCCCGGAGAGACCAGCTCCGACCACCACAACGTCCGCGTGCTGCCACATTTCACCATCATTGGTTTCCATGTGGTCATGCTAACCCGCTTTTCGCACTCGAGTATGTCGGCAAATCACAGTTGGCGTTTTGCAGATGTGGCGCGGAACCGGAAAACTAGAGGTATGCGCATATATCCCACATTTTTCCGTGTCTGTTTTGCTTGGATGGACGCCGAAAAGGCCCACAAGATCGGGTTTACCATGATCAAGGCGAGCCATGCGGTGGGAGCCGGTGCGGTTCTGCGCCGCATGTTCGCACCGCCGTCGTCGCTGCAAACTGAAGCTTTCGGCCTCACCTTTCCCACTCCGTTCGGCCTGGCCGCAGGATTCGACAAGGAAGGCAAGGGCATCAACGCCCTCGCCAATCTGGGTTTTGGCCACGTTGAAGTGGGCACGATTACCGGCCAATCGCAGGCCGGGAACCCTCAGCCGCGGCTGTTCCGCCTCGTGGAAGACCGAGCCGTGATCAACCGCATGGGCTTCAACAACGACGGCGCCGCAGCCGTTGCGCCCCGCCTCAAGCAGGCGCTGGCCGGCTTGGCCAAGAGCTATTCCGGCGTGCGTCCCATTGTCGGCGTAAATATTGGCAAGACCAAGGTCGTTGAGCTTGAGGACGCGCTGGGGGATTACCTCATCAGCGCCCGCACGCTTGCTCCGTCGGCCGATTACCTTGTTGTTAACGTCAGCTCGCCCAACACCCCCGGACTGCGTCTCCTCCAGGACGTGGCCACGCTGCGTCCCCTCTTGGCGGGCGTTCGTGGGGCCGCCGATGGCGCCGCCGGCCACCATGTTCCACTCCTGGTCAAGATCGCCCCCGACCTAGCCGACGAGGACGTGGCGGACGTTGCCGCACTGGCGCTGGAACTGGAGCTCGACGGAATTATCTGCACTAACACCACCATCAGCCGTGATGGCTTGAGCAGTCCGGCCGCCATGGTCGAAGAGAAGGGGGCAGGCGGACTCTCCGGCGCGCCTCTCAAGGCCCGCTCACTTGCCGTGCTGCGCCAGCTCAAGGGCATCGTGGGCGACAAGCTCACGCTTATCTCGGTGGGCGGCGTGGAAACCGGCGCCGAGGTCCAGGAACGGATCGACGCCGGGGCCACCCTGGTTCAGGGCTACACCGCATTCCTCTACGAAGGACCCTTCTGGGCAGCCCGCATTAACAAGGAACTGGCCGCCCTGCGCAAATAGCTGTCCCGTGGCTGGCTCCGGCGCCGGACCGCCGTTTTCCGCCCGGCTATCCGACGATCGGCCGCGGGCGGCCTCCGTCTCCTTTACGCCGGGCTATAAAAACGCTGGCTCCGTCGCCTCTTCTGCCAAGGTCCCGTGCAGACAGGGGCAGGAGCTGGCATTTTTTGTAGGCGACGTAAAGGAGACATCTAAGGCCGCCCGCGGCCGTGGTGTCGGATAGTCGCCGGAAAAATGGCGGGCCTGCCGCTGTAGGTGACTACGCCACTCGCGTGGGCGGGCTTTGCGTTTTGGCTGGGTCGTTGACGATGCTCGAGGCCAGGGCCGTGTCGATGGCGGCCATGAGTTCGGCCGGAATCTTTACACCTGAGGCCTTGACGTTTTCGGCAACCTGCTCGGGCCGTGATGCGCCGACGAGGGCCGTGGCCACGTTCGGATTTTGCAATACCCAGGCGATGGCCAACTGGGGCATGCTCAGCCCGAGTTCCTCGGCGATGGGACGCAGCTTTTGGACGTTGCTCAAGATATCGTCGTCGAGGAAGGCCGCAATGGTGTTCTTGCCGCCTTGCTCGTCAGTTGCGCGCGATCCAGCCGGAAGCGGCGCACCCGGAAGGTACTTTCCGCTGAGGACGCCCTGCGCCATGGGGGACCAGACAACTTGGGACATGCCAAGGTCAATGGAGGCCGGGATGACCTCGGGCTCGATCACTCGCCACAGTGCTGAGTACTGCGGCTGATTGGAAACCAAGGAAAAGCCTGCTTCTCGCGCCAATTCCTGGCCTGCACGCAGCTGCTGGGCGTTCCATTCTGAAACACCAATGTAGAGTGCCTTCCCGGACCGGACCACGTCAGCAAAGGCATGGATGGTTTCTTCCAGAGGTGTTTCGTAGTCGTACCGGTGTGCTTGGTAGAGATCGACGTAATCCATGTTGAGGCGGCGCAGGGAGTTGTTGATGCCCTCCATGATGTGCTTGCGCGACAGGCCGGTATCGTTCGGCCCCTTGGGGCCCACAGGCCAGTAAACCTTCGTGAAAACCTCCAGCGATTCGCGGCGCTCTGAGGCGAGGGCGGCACCCAAGACCTCCTCGGCCGCGCCGTTGGCATAGGCATCAGCCGTATCAAAAGTGGTGATGCCGGCGTCCAAGGCGGCACGAACACAGGCGGTGGCGACGTCGTTCTCCACCTGCGATCCATGCGTGAGCCAATTGCCGTAGGTGATTTCAGTGATTTTCAGGCCGGACCGGCCGAGGTAGCGATATTCCATTCCTCCACCCTAGTCATCATGAGAGCTGGATCACGTCAAGGCAACGTTCGGTTAAACGACCGTGCCGGCCGCTTCCGAAAGGAAGCAACCGGCACGGTTTGAAATTTGGGAGGGTGTTGGTCAGGAAGGCCATTCTCCGCGCTTGACCATGGGCTTGGGTAGGCGCAGGCGGCGGAACTGCATGGACCGCATGCTGCCGTACCAGACAACGCCGGGGTCAACAGATCCGAACTTGGCCGTGATCTGTCGCTTGAGCTTGCGCGACATCAGCCACGTGTCGATGGCCACGAAGGCCACCATGACCCAGAATAGGCCGAACACGATCAGCTGGGAGTCGTTTGCACTGCCATCTGCATTACGGGTGGGGATCACGACGGTCAGCAGAACAATGGCCAATGCCGCGAACATGACGAACTCACCCAGACTGAACCGAGCGTCGACGAAGTCGCGGGCATAGCGTTTCTGGGGCCCCTTGTCGCGGATCGGCAGGAAACGTTCCTCGCCGGTGTCCATGGCACGCCGCATGCGGGCCTGCTCTTCGCGCCGCGCATCACGAGCGATAACCTTGGCGGCCGCACGATCGTTCGGAACCAGGGGGCGCTTGCGTGCCTCTTCCTGGTCCTTACGCGAGGGTGTGGGCACACCTTTGGCTGATCGCGGGTCCTTGGACCGGGCAATCTGCTCGTCGGAGGCAGGCGTTACCTGCGGGTCAGGGGCTTGATCTTTCTTACGTCCAAACACCCGTACAGAATACCCTGTGCCGGGCCTGCGCCTTGACCGCCGTCACTTTTTCGGCGGTAGTCTGGAAAACATGACCCCTCAAGATTCATCCGCCACAACTTATGGCGCAGAACTAACAAACATCACCGCAAAGCTCCCCACCGCGGAGCTGCGCCAATCCGTAGCGGCGAACTTCGCTGCAACTGTTGGCGAACTGGTTGACCTCGTGGCCATTCCGGGCATCGCATGGGAAGCCTTCGACGCCAGCCAGCTCGAGCGCAGTGCCGAGGCCGTAGCGGCGCTGATCCGTTCCACAGGGCTTGACGACGTCCAGATCCTCCGAGTTCCCAATGCCGACGGCGGCCAGGGCGGGCCTGCCGTTGTTGCTAGGAAAATCGCGGCACCAGGCCAGCCTACGGTGGTGCTTTATGCCCACCACGATGTACAGCCTCCCGGAGACAATGGACTCTGGGACACCGAGCCATTCACGGCCGTTGAGCGCAACGGCCGCCTGTACGGACGCGGCGCAGCGGACGACAAGGCCGGCATCATGGCCCACATCGCCTCTTTCCGTGCCATCACCGAAATCCTTGGTGACACCTTTGGTGTTGGCGTTACCTTCTTTATCGAGGGTGAAGAGGAAGCCGGTTCCCCCACCTTCGACACTTTCTTGCAGACGCACCGGGAACTCTTGGCGGGCGATGTCATCATCGTGGCCGATTCGGCAAACTGGAAGGTTGGCGTTCCTGCGTTGACTACCAGCCTGCGAGGTCTCGTCGACGGCACTGTCGAGGTGCGGGTGAGCGATCACGCCGTTCACTCGGGCATGTTCGGCGGACCCATCTTGGACGCACCTACTCTTCTTGCCCGTCTCATTGCCACCTTCCACGACGAACGCGGTTCCGTCGCCGTCGACGGCCTGCACCATGGTGGGGAAACTGTGGTGGATTACCCCGAGGACAGCTTCCGTGCCGACGCTGCCGTGCTCGACGGCGTGCAGCTTGCCGGGCAGGGCAGCATCACCTCACGACTGTGGACCCAGCCGGCCTTGTCCGTTATTGGTATGGACATCCCCTCGGTCGATATGAGTTCAAACACATTGTTGGCCTCGGCTCGAGCAAAGATCAGCCTTCGCATTGCACCCGGTCAGGAACCTGCGGCCGCGTTGGCCGCCCTTGAGGCGCATGTGATCGCCCATGCACCCTTCGGCGCACAAGCCACCTTCACGGCCGGCGAGGCTGGGCAGCCGTTTGCCACGGATACGCATGCACCGGCAGCTCAGGCAGCGCTTTGGGCCTTGGGGGAGTCATGGGGCGTGGACGCCGTCGAAACCGGCATGGGCGGATCCATTCCCTTTATTGCCAATTTGAAGGCAACCTACCCGGACGCCCAAATTCTCGTCACGGGCGTCGAAGATCCCGATTCCAGAGCGCACAGCGCCAATGAATCGCTGCACCTTGGCGATTTTGAGAAGGCCATCGTTGCACAGGCGATGCTCCTTGCTGCCATCAACAACGGAGCACTTGGGTAGGTGCGGGAACACAACCCCGCATCCGCCTGTTGTCATTAGTTAGCGCCCGTGCCGGGCTCGACGTAGCATTGTTGTAGTACCCCCACGTTAGGAAATGCCATGACTGCAAATGTCCACGAAGAAACCTCAACGCCTGCCTCGGCAGAAGCTGAGCTGCCCACCCATGGTGTGCTGATCACTGATGTTGCTGCCGGTAAGGTCCGCAGCCTCTTGGAGCAAGAAGGCCGCACGGACTTGCGCTTGCGCGTAGCCGTCCAGCCCGGTGGCTGCTCGGGCCTCATCTACCAGCTGTACTTTGACGAGCGCATGCTCGACGGCGATGCTGTGCGTGACTACGACGGCGTTGAAGTTGTCATCGACAAGATGAGCGTGCCGTACCTCGATGGTGCAAGCATCGACTTTGAAGACACCATTTCAAAGCAGGGCTTCACGATCGACAACCCGAACGCCGGCGGCTCTTGCGCCTGCGGCGATTCGTTCCACTAACCAAGACTTCTACTCGATGTAGAGCTGCGCGGAGAAGTTTCTCGATGGACATTCGACGCACGGAGGGTTTGGTGCGCTTTTTGCGCGCCATAGCGGTAAGCTCTACATCGAGTAGTAAAACCCATTGAGCTCCAGCGGTCCCAGAGGCCGCCGCTGAGCGTAGTAACAAGAGGAAGGGCCGTCTGTGAGTTCGCAGGACCGAACCGGCAGCCGACGCGCAAAAGTCATCCCCATAGCTGGGTTGTCTATTGCCGGAGCGTTAGCTTTGTCAGGATGCACGGCAGAGAGTAAGAATGGCTGGTTGCCATCTACGCCTGATATCACCAATCACACAGCAGGAATCATTGACCTCTGGGTCAACTCCTGGATCACGGTTTTGATTGTCGGCCTGATCACCTGGGCCTTGATTATCTGGTGCATCATTGCTTACCGTCGTCGCAAGGGTGCCACTGGCTACCCGCGGCAGACAAGCTACAACCTCCCGTTGGAGATTTTTTACACGTTGATTCCGCTGTTCATGGTGCTGGTGTTCTTCCACTTCACCAATGTTGAGCAGGAATCGATCAACGCACGCGTTGACAACCCGGATGTCACGATTGACGTCCGCGCCAAGCAGTGGTCTTTTGACTTCAACTACTTGGAGGGCAATGACATCAAGGAATCCGTGTATTCCGTAGGTGTCCAGGCTGAACTGGACGGCAAGCCGATCGACAAGTCGACGCTTCCCACCCTGTACCTGCCCATCAACCGTACGGTTGAGCTTCAGCTGAACTCACGCGAAGTGATTCACTCCTTCTGGGTTCCGGCATTCCTCGATAAGAAGGACATGCTCCCCGGCAAGACGAACTACATGACCCTGACGCCGACGGCGCTGGGCGAGTACGACGGCAAGTGCGCCGAACTTTGCGGTGAGTACCACTCGGAAATGCTGTTCAACGTTCACGTTGTGACGCAGGAAGAGTTTGATGCTCGTCTCGCCGAGTTGAAGGCCAAGGGCCAGACTGGCTCCATCGGCCAAGAGTATGACCGTAATCCTAACCTGAACGCAACGAAGTAGGGGGGAGAGGAAAGTGTCTACGCTCGAGTACTCGGCGACCGAAGTGAATTCGGCCGCACCTAGGGTTGTTCCGGTATCCAAGGGACGCATTGTCGTCAACTGGATCACCTCAACAGACCACAAGACAATCGGTTACATGTACCTGATTGCATCATTTATTTTCTTCTGCCTCGGCGGCGTTATGGCGCTCGTCATCAGGGCGGAATTGTTTGAACCCGGTATGCAGATCCTGCAGACCAAGGATCAGTACAACCAGCTGTTTACTATGCACGGCACCATCATGTTGCTCATGTTTGCAACACCGTTGTTCGCAGGCTTCGCCAACGTCATCATGCCTTTGCAAATTGGTGCACCTGACGTTGCCTTCCCGCGGTTGAACGCGTTGGCCTTTTGGTTCTTCCTGTTCGGCAGCACGATTGCCGTTGCCGGCTTCATCACCCCTCAGGGTGCTGCAGCCTTCGGTTGGTTTGCCTACGCACCGCTGTCCAACACAACGTTCAGCCCCGGTGTGGGCGGTGACTTGTGGGTCTTTGGACTTGCACTGTCAGGTTTCGGAACCATTCTCGGTTCGGTCAACTTCATCACCACCATCATCTGCATGCGCGCTCCGGGCATGACCATGTGGCGTATGCCGATCTTCACCTGGAACACCCTGGTGACCGGTATCTTGGTCCTCATGGCGTTCCCGCCGCTGGCAGCAGCCCTGTTCGCACTCGGTGCAGACCGACGGTTCGGTGCACATATCTTTGACGCAGAATTTGGTGGGGCCATGCTGTGGCAGCACCTGTTCTGGTTCTTTGGCCACCCAGAGGTTTACATCATTGCTCTGCCGTTCTTCGGCATTGTCTCGGAGATCTTCCCGGTCTTTAGCCGCAAGCCGATCTTTGGTTACAAGGGTCTTGTGTTTGCAACCATCGCTATTGCGGCCTTGTCCGTAACTGTATGGGCTCACCACATGTACGTGACCGGCCAGGTTATGCTGCCGTTCTTCTCGTTCATGACGATGTTGATCGCAGTACCCACGGGTGTGAAGTTCTTCAACTGGATCGGTACCATGTGGCGGGGCTCGCTGACATTCGAGACTCCCATGCTCTGGAGCCTCGGCTTCCTGATCACCTTCCTGTTCGGTGGTTTGACCGGCATTATCTTGGCCTCACCGCCATTGGACTTCCATGTTTCGGATACGTACTTCGTGGTTGCACACTTCCACTACGTGGTCTTTGGCACCGTGGTGTTTGCAATGTTCGCTGGCTTCTACTTCTGGTGGCCTAAGTTCACCGGACGGATGCTTAACGAGCGCCTTGGCAAGATCCACTTCTGGCTCTTGTTCCTCGGTTTCCACGGAACCTTCCTCATTCAGCACTGGCTGGGTGTCTTGGGTATGCCGCGTCGTTACGCCGATTACATGATTGAAGACAACTTCACCTGGATGAACCAGTTCTCCACGATTTCCTCGTTCGTACTTGGCGCCTCGATGATTCCGTGGTTCTGGAATGTCTACATCACCTGGCGCAGTGGCAAGAAGGTCGAAGTTGACGATCCTTGGGGCTTTGGTGCCTCACTGGAGTGGGCAACATCCTGCCCGCCGCCGCGTCACAACTTCACCTCGCTGCCCCGCATCCGTTCGGAGCGTCCGGCCCTGGATCTTCACCATCCAGAGCTTGCCCCGCACTACGTGCCTGCACCGGTCGCCGCATCCTCGAAGGGAGCTAAATAGTGAAAATCGAAGCATGGTTGTTCTTGCTGCTCGGCATCTTCTTCGTCCCTGTGGCCACCGTTTACGGCTTCATGGTGAACTGGAATGAGCACGTTGGCTACCTCGCCATCTTCCTAGTTGCAGGCTTGTGCCTCATGATCGGCGTCTACATCTACTACACGGGTAACCGTGTTGGTCCCCGTCCCGAGGATCGTCTGGATGCCGAAGTTCACGAAGGTTCCGGCGAACAGGGGCACTTCAGCCCCTGGAGCTGGTGGCCGCTGGTTCTCGGCTTGGCCGCTGCTACGAGCTTTTTGGGCGTCGCAGTTGGATGGTGGATCTTCCTCGTTGGTGCGGGCCTTGCGGTCATCGCCCTTGTCGGTTGGGTCTACGAGTACAGCCGCGGAGACCACGCACACTAGCGTGATTTAGTTAGCAAAAAGGATGGTCCCTCACCGCTCGGTGAGGGACCATCCTTTTTGTGTTTAAGCCTTGTGATTGAGCTTGACAGATAAACGGCGTGTATTCAGCCGTGTGCCGTCTTAGGCGGGGTCGGACAGATCGGTGTCCAGCAGGACCGCCAAGCTGTCCACGGCGGCCTCTATGGACGCCTCATCGGCATCACAGGAGCTGACGCCAATGACCAGTTCTGAACCGTATTCGAAGTCTGCACTCATGACTGCAAGGAGCGAACGGGCATCGATGGCCGCCATGCCTTCCTTGGCTAAGGTAATGGGAAGGCCGGTGCGATTCACGGCTCGAACAAACACAGCGGCAGGACGGGCATGCAGGCCGACGCTGGCCGCCACTGTGGCTTTCCGGGTGTACATGGGTTGACTCCTTGAGACGATAGATGTGCTGTATAGAGAGTAGTCGTGTTTTAGGCTGGTACTGGCAAACGAAGGAGTTTCATGGGCTATTTGGTACCGCCGGCGAAAGACATCCCGGGGGAGTTGGACAGGAACGCACAGGTGTCCGTCCATATTCAGTTACGAGAGTTGCTGCGCAACTACGTCCAGAACCACAGCAAGGCAGAACGCCAGCTTCCCTCTGAGCGGGACATGGCCGAACATTTTGGTGTTGCTCGCATGACGCTGCGCCACGCCGTCGAGGCCCTCGTTGAAGAGGGGCTGCTGGAACGAGTAGTGGGTATTGGCACCTTCGTGGCCAGAGCCAAGTTGGACGTGACCTTGAAGCTCACCTCCTACTCAGAGGAAATGGCTCGGCGCGGTATGCGGCCGTCGGCAAAGACACTCGCGTTTGAACAAATTCCAGCAACCGCCCGCCTGGCCAGGGAACTGCAGATAGAGGAGGGGCAGCACGTCATCCGTCTGCGTCGACTGCTCCTGGCCGATGAGGAGCCAATGAGTGTTGACGAGAACTTCATCCCCGCCTGGCGCGTACCGGGCATCCTGGATGCCGGACCGCCGTCGTCCCTGTACAACGTGTTGGGGGAGCGTTATGGGCTGGTGATCGAGTGGGGTGAGGACATCATCGAGGCCAATGCTGCAACGCCGTCAATTGCGCGCCTACTTAAGGTTGACGTTGGTGCACCTGTCCTGAGGACAGAACGGCATGCCTTCGTGTCGCGGTCAACCGTTGACTATTCGGTCTCCTTCTACCGGGCGGATCGCTACAAGCTGCGTGTGCCCCTCCAGCGGCCCGGTGTTCGCACCCGGCGCATGTATTAGTCCTTCCCGCGGCAACGCGCACAGGGGCCTGTTGCGCCCTCCCAGCGCGACGTGCTGCGCGCTTCCGGGACTGCCAACATCGCTGGCGCACATGACAGCAAACATGATGGCACAACAAAAAGGCTGTGGCCCGGCTCCCTTTCGGGATGCCGGGCCACAGCCTTTGTCTATGACGCTATTAGTGCATTAGAAGCTATTAGTGCGTTACTGCCTTGTTGTCATCAGTGCCGGCCTCGATGGCTTCGTGATGGTGACCGGCTTCCAGCTCTGAAGGTGTAGCCGGGGCTACACGGTCCTCGAAGAAGAAGCTGCTCAGCTTGGCGCGCAGATTTTCCTTCTTGGTGACAATCCCGTTTTCGTTCGGGATGCCCTCCTCAGCAACGGGAGACTCGTAACCAACCAGCTTGTAGCGCTTGTAGTCATCGAGCTGTGCGTGAATTTCCTGGAACTCACCGTGCGGCAGGCGTACGATTCGTCCAGTCTCACGGCCGTGCAAGGCGATCTCGCGGTCCTTACGCTGCAGCGCCAGGGCTACACGCTTGGTGACGATGAAGCCAAGTACCGGGCCGATGAAGAACAGCGCACGCAACCAGTACGTGACATCGTTCAGGGCCACGTGGAAGTGGGTTGCGATCAAGTCGGAGCTTGCGGCTGCCCACATGACGCAGTAGAAGATGAAACCTGCAACACCAATACCGGTACGGGTCGGCGCGTTACGCGGGCGGTCCAGTACGTGGTGCTCGCGGTTGTCGCGGGTTACCCAACGCTCAATCCACGGGTAGGTGAACAGCAAGGTGAAGACGATGCCTGCAGGGATCAAGGCCGGGCCAAGAACGTTGAAGGTCAACGTGTTGGTGCCCCACGGCAACGGGATGTTCCATTCCATGGGAATGTTGAACAGCCAACCCGGCATCAAGCGCAAGGCGCCATCTACCCAGCCGATGTACCAGTCAGGCTGGGTGCCTGCGGAAACGGGGGAGGGGTCATACGGGCCGTAGTTCCAGATCGGGTTGATCTGGAAGAAGCCTGCGATCAGGGCAATGATGCCGAAGACGATGAAGAAGAAGCCGCCAGCCTTTGCAGCGTATACCGGGCCGAGGGGGTAGCCGACGACGTTGCGGTCGTTGCGTCCCGGGCCGGGGTACTGCGTGTGCTTGTGGACAACAACCATGAACAAGTGGATGGCAACCATCAACAAGATCATGGCCGGAACCAGCATGATGTGCATCATGTACAGGCGGCTGATAATGGCCGTTCCCGGGAACTCTCCACCAAAGAGGAAGAAGGAGATGTACGTTCCAACGATCGGGATGGACTTGACCACACCGTCGATGATGCGCAGACCGTTACCGGAAAGCAGATCATCGGGAAGGGAGTAGCCGGTGAAGCCTGCAGCCAGTGACAGGATGAGCAGCACACCGCCCACAACCCAGTTGAGTTCGCGGGGCTTGCGGAACGCGCCGGTGAAGAACACACGAAGCATGTGCACCGAAACAGCAGCTACGAAGAGCAGCGCTGACCAGTGGTGAACTTGGCGCATGAACAGGCCGCCACGAATCTCGAAGGAGATGTCAAGGGAAGAGCTGTACGCTACTGACATTTCCACGCCCTTGAGGGGAACGTAAACGCCGTCGTAGTGGGTTTCTGCCATGGACGGATCAAAGAAGAACGTCAGGAAGGTACCCGAGAGAAGGAGAATGACGAAGGCATACAGTGCCACCTCGCCGAACATGAATGACCAGTGGTCGGGGAAGACCTTCCGGCCGAATTCGCGCAGGATCCCTGAGCCGCCAACGCGCTCATCAACAAAGTTGGTGATGCGACCAGTGGAGGTCTTAGGTTCGAACGGAGTTTGAGTTGCTGCAGACATGTTTAGCCACGCTCCCAGAAGCTCGGTCCAACAGGTTCGTGGAAGTCGCTCTGGGCGACCAGGTAGCCATCGGCATCTACCGTGATGGGCAGCTGCGGCAACGGACGGACGGCCGGGCCAAAGATGACCTTGCATTCCTGCGTCAGGTCAAACGTCGACTGGTGGCAGGGGCACAGCAGGTGGTGCGTCTGCTGCTCGTACAGAGCAACGGGGCAACCAACGTGGGTGCAAATCTTGGAGTAAGCAACGATGCCGTTGTAGCTCCAGTCCTCGCGACCTTCGGACGGGTTGAGGTCTTCGGGCTTGAGGCGCATCAACAACACAACGGCCTTAGCCTTGGCGTTGAGCTTGCCTTCTTCAAGGTCATTCAGGGATTCCGGAATGACGTGGAAGGCGGAGCCGATGGTGACATCTGAAGCCTTGATGGGTGTTCCGTCAGGATCGCGAGCAAGACGCTCGCCTTCCTTCCAGAGCGTGTGGCGCAAGGTGTCACCCGGCAGCGGGCCGAGGTCGCGGAAGATCGCAATAGCAGGCAAGGGAGCCAGCGCTACTGCGCCGATGAGCGTGTTGCGGATCAGCGGGCGGCGCTTGATGCCAGTCTCATCGATGATGTCATCGATGATCTTGACGGCTGCCTGACGATCTTCTTCGCTACGGATCTCATGACGTTCTTCGGCCACTTCGTGGTCAGGCATGAGGGCGCGGGCCCAATGCACAATGCCCGTTCCGATGCCGAGCATGGCAAATGCCACGCCCAAGCCCAGGAACGTGTTCTGGATACGCAAGGTAGCGATGGTGTCATCGAGACGAACACCAAAGTAGCCAACGAAGAACAACAGCGTGCCCACGATGGAAATAATGAACAGCCATGCCACCTGGCGCTCGGCGCGCTTTGCTGCCTTGGGGTTCGTATCAGCCAGTCGCAAACGATGTGGAGGCAGTCCCGGGTCCTGGAACTTATCCACCTCGTCGTGACCAGCCTTAGCTACGGCGGCCGAGCTTGTCGGCGTGCCGTCACTATGGTTGCCCATAATCCCCTCATCCTTCTCTTATCCCGGGAGTACCGGGGTCGTAATGTATGTTTCTCGCGGCTGCTACTGCAGCCAAAATCTGTAGTCTGCTGGTGCTACGAGGTTCGCGACGTCAGCCAGACGGTGAAGCCGATGATGACACCCAAAACTGCCGTCCAGATGAACAGGCCTTCGGATACCGGACCCAGTGAGCCAAGCTTGGCACCGCCGGGGTTGCCCTGGTTCTCGATGGTGTTCAAGAACGTGATGATGTCGCGCTTGCCATCGGGGCTGATGTTGGCGTCATTGAAGACCGGCATGTTCTGCGGTCCCGTAACCATGGCGCTGTAGATGTGGCTGTTGGACACGCCTTCCAGCGACGGTGCGAACTTGCCACGGGTCAATGCGCCACCGGCGGCGGCAGCATTGTGGCACATGGCGCAGTTCACGCGGAACAGCTCGCCACCCACGGCAGCGTCGCCTTCGCCGTCGATGTACTCTTCGGCCGGCAGGGCCGGTCCGTCACCCAATGTGGCAACGTAAGCAGACAGTTCGCGGGTCTGCTCAGTGGTGAACTGGGCAGGCTTCTTGAGTGCCTGAGGTCCCTGCATTTGCATGGGCATGCGGCCCGTGCCGACCTGGAAGTCAACAGCAGCAGCGCCAACGCCAGCCAAGGACGGTCCTGCGTCCGTGCCGCTAGCGCCAATGCCATGGCAGGTGGCGCAGTTGGCAACAAAGAGCTTTTCGCCCTCTTCTACCTGCTGTGCCGTAAAGGTGGTGGTATCGGCCTTGGCTTCATTCACGGTTGTGACAACGGCGTATAGCCCACCTGTCAACATGAGCCCCAAAACTAGCAGCGCTAGTGCGGCCAGCGGATGACGTCGCTTCTGCGAAAGTGCCTTCACTTGGTGGTTCCTTTGATCTATATCCAGCAGCCCCGGGTGAGGGCCGCAAATGCTAATTCTTACCTTGGGAGAAGAAAGCTCTCTGTCCGGCTTACTTCAGTACGTAGATGACCAAGAACAGGCCGATCCACACGACATCCACGAAGTGCCAGTAGTAAGAAGTCACGATCGCGCTGGTGGCTTCGAAGTGTCCAAACTTCTTGGCCGCGTAGGCGCGTCCGATGATGAGGAGGAATGCGACGAGTCCGCCAAGGACGTGCAGGCCGTGGAAGCCAGTCGTCATGTAGAAGGCAGAGCCATACGGGTTGGAGTTCAGTGTCACGTGCTCGGAGGTCAGCATGGCGTATTCGGTCGACTGACCGGATACGAAGATTGCACCGAGGACGAAGGTCAACAGGAACCACTCCGTCATTCCCCACTTGGAGAACGCGAAGCGACTTCCGGTGCGGCGAGGCCGAAGGTTCTCAGCGGCAAACACGCCCATCTGGCAGCTAAATGAGCTCGAAACCAGGATGAGAGTGTTAACCAGAGCGAACGGGAAGTTCAGCTTGGCCGTTTCTTCAGCCCACATTCCACCTGTGGTGGAACGCAGCGTGAAGTACATGGCAAAAAGGCCGGCGAAGAACATCAGCTCACTGGACAGCCAAACTACGGTTCCTACAGAAACCAGGTTCGGTCGGTTCAGCGTCGGATGCGCCGGGGTACTGGGGGCATGGGTCGCAGTTGTCACATAGACATTATGTCTATAAAACCCCAGAGTTCCCAATGCAAAACTCCGATTCAAGGATCTTTTTCTACAAACTTGCGAAATTCCGGTGTATTCACAGCTTGGATCCAGCTGCCTATGCACAAGGGCGCGTCTTGTGTCAATGGTCACAAATGCCGGACAGGTCTCAGTTTGGACTAACATTTGGAAAGTGAATCCTCTTCCCAACGCCCCAACCGAGACACCCACCTGGCCAAATCTGATCGCTGCCTTGATTGCAGGGGAGAACCTCAGCCAGGAGGATACGGCCTGGGCCATGAACACGATTATGGCCGGGAATGCCACGGATGTGCAGATCGCGGGTTTCTTGGTTGCCTTGCGTGCCAAGGGTGAAACCGTTGCCGAAGTCACTGGCCTTGTTGAGGCAATGTTGTCCAATGCCCGCCCGCTGCACGTTGACCGGGATGCCCTAGACATCGTGGGCACCGGAGGGGACCGGCTCAATACCGTCAATATTTCCACCATGGCAGCCTTGGTCTGTGCGGGTGCCGGTGTCACGGTGGTCAAGCACGGTAACCGGGCGTCATCCTCGGCGGCCGGATCGGCGGACGTGCTCGAGAGCCTTGGTGTGCGCCTGGATATGCCATTGGAGCTTGTGGCCAAGTCGGCAACTGACGTTGGCATCACTTTTTGCTTCGCCAATTACTTTCACCCGTCCATGCGCTATGCCGCGGTGGCGCGAAAAGAAATTGGCGTTCCCACAGCCTTTAATTTCCTCGGCCCGCTGACCAACCCCGCCCACGTAGTCGCCTCGGCCATTGGTGTTGCCGATGCCCGTATGGCTCCATTGATTGCAGGAGTTCTAGCAGCCAGAAATGTCCGCGCACTTGTTTTCCGAGGCAGCGACGGACTTGATGAACTGACGACGACGGGCACCTCCACGATCTGGGAGGTGCGGGAAAACGGGGTTACCGAGAGTCACTTCGATCCCTTGGACCTTGGTATTGCACGTGCCACCATCGAGGACCTTCGAGGCAAGAACGCGGAATACAACGCTGAGGTGGTTCGCAGGATCCTTGACGGTGAGCGTTCACCCATCCGTGATGCCGTCCTGTTGAACGCGGCAGCCGGGCTTGTTGCCTACGACGCCTCCTCGTCCGGGACACTGCTTGAGCGCATGAAATTTGCGTTGGCTCGAGCTGAAGCTTCCATCGATGGTGGAGCCGCCGCCAACATTCTCAAGTCCTGGGTGGAACTCAGCAGGGGCCAGGCCTAGGAAAAGGCCAGCGCGGCCCTTCCGGCTTGATTGACCAAGTCCGGATCCGTCACGAAGTAGCTGGGGTCCTCCATTAGGGTGGCCCCGGTCATGGGGGACGGTGGCGCAACATTGACCGTTCGTTTGGCCGACAGGTGGACATCGCTCAACCCGGCATCGCGGAATAAGGAAAAATCGCCGACGTCGACGCCGCCGCCGGCCATAACGGTCAACCGTCCGGCCGCCACCTGATGCATGGCCTTCAATTGGGACAGGCCGTCGCTGGCTCGTGCTGCTCCGCCTGAGCTCAAGATGCGTTGCACCCCAAGGCTTGCCAGGAGCGGAACGGCCGTGACGGCGTCGTCCAGGGAAAGATGGTCAATCGCCCGGTGGAAAGTAATGTGCATTCCGGCTGCTGCGGCGACAAGAGTCTCCACGGTTGCGAAATCGATGGCATCGTCAGCAGTCAAGGCGCCAATGACAACACCGGTGGCACCGGCGTCGTGCATTTCCTGGATTTCGGCCACCATCAGCTCAACGGTGGCCTTGTCGTAGACGTAATCGCCCGGACGGGGACGTATCAAGGTGTGGACCGGCAGCGCTGGCTCGGCGCGTCGAACGCTTTTCAGGAGTCCCTGCGAGGGCGTCAAGCCGCCGAGCTGCAAGGCGCAGCAAAGCTCAATCCGGGCCGCCCCGCCGGCGGCAGCGAACCGCGCGCCCGGGACATCCTGGACGGCAATTTCCAGCTGCACGAGTGTTTAGTTGTCGATGCCGAGGGAAAATGCGGCGTCGAGGTCATGCTGGGAGTACGCGCGGAAGGAGATCTGCGTTGTGGTGGAGACAACTGACTTGACCTTGGAGAGTTTGTCGGCGATGACATCTGCCAGGTCTTCATGCTTCTGGACACGCGCAATGGCGATCAGGTCCCATTCGCCCGTCACCGAGTAAACCTCGCTGATGCCGGCAAGCTCGGAAATTTCTTGGGCGGATTCAGGGATCCGGGTGGCATCAGTTTTGATCAGTACAAAAGCGGTGATCACAGGAGGGTCCTTATCTTCTGGTGAAGGGTCTTGTGGCGGGAAGGTGGCTCATCTTGATCGTATCCCAAGCCACGCAGGGTTCACGGGGTTTACGGGCGGGACGAGCGCTTCGCCACGAGCCGTGCGATGCCCCGGTGGCCCAGCAGGAAGATCCCTAGAACAACTGTTGCCACGATGACGAACGGGACTTCTGCCGTGCGTCCGGAAAGAATGCGCAAAGCCATGCCGCCGGCCACGGTGATGAGCCATAGGCAGACGCCCTGGGGCCAGATCATCAACGGTGCTTTCCACGTGCGGCACACGAGCCAAGCGATGGCCAGAGAAACCAGGAAGGGCCAGGCCGTCATGAAGACGCCACCTGCCGTGAGGGCTTCGCTGTGGGAGCTGCGTCCGGAGGCGGAGAAGATGATCACCAGCACAATATCGGCAATAGCCGCATAGAGGAGGTGTTGGGGACGGGGTGTAAGTTTCGATTGCGTCACCTAAAGGATTTTAGTCCTAAACCACACAGAGTAAATCTCCAAAGCTACCGTTCGGTAGCCATTGTTGGCCCCGTTCTGGCGTCCTAGGCTTTTGCTCATACCAATGACAATTGCCCCTGGGCTCAAGGATGTGGTGGACATGGCTGGAATCGGCACGTGCCTGTGGTTTGACGGACAGGCAGAGGAAGCAGCAAATTTCTATGTGGGGCTGTTCCCCAACTCGCGCATTCTTGACGCCTCCCGATGGGGTGATGACGGCCCGGGCGTTCCGGGTTCGGTGTTGACCATTTCCTTTGAGTTGGACGGGCGGGGCTTCCGCGGTCTCAATGGTGGGCCGCAGTTCGCCTTTAACGAGGCAGTTTCCTTCGAACTGTTCTTTGACACGCAGGCCGAACTGGATGAGAAGTGGGACGCGCTGACGGCAGACGGCGGCCAGGAAAGTCAGTGCGGCTGGCTCAAGGACAAGTTCGGTGTTTCGTGGCAGCTTATTCCGAATATGCTCACCACCGTTCTGGGTGGTCCCGATCCGGAAGGCGCCGGGCGCGCCATGGCCGCCATGATGGGAATGCAAAAGCTGGATATTGCGGCGTTGCAGGCTGCCTACGACGGCTAGGGGTCCGTCTGGGCGGGTTGGGAATCGGCTAGTGCGGCGAGTGCTGTGAGTGGCCGGTCTAAATGAGTCATCTGCCCCATGTGCATCCGAGGTGCCGGACCTAGGCTCATCTCATAGTGAGAAGGAGCCCACCATGTTTACGCCAACCCCACAGGAATCCGCGGACAAAACCGAACCCACGACAAGCACGACAACTAGGACAACGCTGCCTGATGACCCGGCCGAGCACTTTTCCGGCTATGCACTCATGGGCCTGCCATTCAGCTCGGGCCATTACCTTGCGTTCCGCCGTTTCACAGCCAGTTCCGTTGGCCCCGGATACCATGCCGTGTGGCTGCGCACCCCCGAGGGCCGGTGGACCATTTATGCAGATGTCCCGCCGGAGGTCAGCTGTGCCCGGTACTTCGGGGCGGGAGTGTCGGAGACCAGACAGGTGGCAGTCTCTGCCGTCTGGACCGGACCGTGGCAGCTCTCGGTGCGAGTGCCCGACGTCGTGCAGTGGGAAATTGAGCTGTCGGCTACCTGGGCAACGCGGGTTGCGACAAGCATGGCCCGCCATATGCCGGACGCGGCGTGGCGCAGCGATCGTGTGCTCGGTGCCATGGGGACCATGATGGGCCCCATGCTGAGGGCCGGACGGATGAGCCTGAACGGTAGGGTGCCGAACGGTCAATCGTTCCAGGTCAAGCCCCTGCGCGTTTGGACGGTCGAGGACAGCCAGGCACGCATTGATGGAGTGGACGCCGGCACGCACCGGCCGCTCCGTGTCCAGGAGCGGTTGGCAGATTTCTGGCTGCCGCAACGGGGGCTGTTCGTATCAGAGCTGAGCCTGCGCTTCCCTTCGACGGCGAGTGCGGGTGGGGTGGCGATGGCGACCGAGGCTGCCGAGACCTCCGGGCCTGCCTCATGACCCTGTGCCCTGGGAGGGCCGGACGTAGAATTATGGGGTGAATGACCACGGTCAGTTCATCGACAAGCCGACACCGCCGGGCCTCGCGCCCAGGGGATCCGAGGCGCGGGCCGGGGTGCCCGGACCCACCCGCCCGGAAATCCTCGCCGCCTTGTCACTGGCGATCGATCTTGGCTTGGGGCAGCCCATGGATCACATGCTCCGGGCCACGTTGCTGGGGATGCGCATTGCCGATCTCATGGACGTTGGCCTTGCCGCCCGCGAGCGCATCTACTATGCGAACCTGCTGGCGTGGATCGGGTGCCATGCGGACTCCTTCGAGTTGGCTGCGCTCTTTGGGGACGACATCGGATTCCGCTCCGATTATTACCTCATCGACGCGCATGGGTTCCCGATGCTCACCATGATGCTGCACCGCACAGGAACTGGACTGCCGCGCTTGCAGCGCACTGCTCGGCAAACACTTTTCACGGCGACTGCGAACTCTGTGGTGCGGGAACTAATCCGTTCGCACTGCACTTCAGCTGGTCAGCTGGCCAACAGGGTTGGTTTGGACCAAGGCATTCCGGAGGTGCTGCGCCACACCTTTGAGCGCTGGGATGGACAGGGGCTCCCCGCGGGGAGGACCGGCGTCGAAATTCCCTTGGAGATGCGCATCGCCCAGCTGGCCGACGTGGCAGAGGTTTTCCTGCGAACTGGCGGCGTTGCCGCAGCGGTCTCAACCATCTCCGCTAGGCGTGGCACGCAGTTTGATCCGGAGCTGGTTGACCTTTTCTGTGCCCATGCGCCGGATCTGGCCGCGGGACTGTTTGAGTTGGACCCGTGGCCGGCCACCCTTGCGGCTGCGCCCGAGGCCGGCGTGTTGACTGGTGAGGAACTGGATCAGGTGCTGACGGCCATCGGCGACTTTGCTGACTTGAAATCTCCCTGGACGGCAGGCCATTCACGGGCTGTCGCGGCGTTGGCGGCTGGGGCAGCGGGGGAGCTGGGACTCAAGGCGGTCGACGTCGAACTTCTCCGGCGGGCGGGCTGGGTCCATTACCTGGGACGGATGGGCGTCAGCAACGGAATCTGGGACAAAGATGGGCCGCTGTCGACGTTGGAGCGCGAACGCCTGCAGATGTACCCGTACCTCACCGAGCGGATTCTTGGCCGGGTGCCTGGCATGCGGCGCGTGGCAGCCATCGCGGGGGCGCACCGCGAACGTCTGGATGGCTGCGGGTATCCGCAGAACCTGAGGGGAGCCGAGCTTGATATCTGTCAGCGCATCCTCGCCGCGGCTGACTACTATCAAACATCCTTGGAACCTCGTCCGCATCGGGAGGCCATGTCACCTCCGGACGCAGGACAACGCCTGGCGGCAGAGGTGAAGGCGGGGCGCATGGGTGGGGAAGCTGCCAATGCAGTCCTGGTTGCCGCAGGGCGCCGGGGAGCGCGACGGCGTATCCCGCCGTCAACTCTCACCGACAGGGAGCTAGAGGTGCTCAGGCTCGTGTGTAGGGGAATGAACAGTAAGCAAATCGCCGAGGTGTTGTTCATCGCGCCCAAGACGGCAAGGAACCATATAGAACACATCTATCTCAAGATCGGCGCCACAAACCGGGTCGCAGCCACCCTCTATGCCTTGGATAACGGAATGTGGGACAGAAACGCTTAGTTCTGCCGTGAAAAGGACCGGTTCCGCGCTCGCAGACGTGGTGATCGAATATATGTTCGAACTTGTTTTGACGTGGCGGCATCGACCGGGAGAGACGTTGCAACGGACCTCCGGTAGGTGACTTGATCATGTCTGGGCGTCTTCATACGGTTTGCAGGCGACTTCTGAAAATGACAGTCGCAGTACCGCGGGCTCTGCAAGTCGAGGCGAATAGTCTCTGCTACGCATGGCTCGGCTGTCTGTGGCTACTGGGTTCAGGGGTGGGTATGTGTCATCCAGGCGACGTTTAGTTGACGGACGCTTTGGTGTGGTCATTAGGTCCGGGTCGTGAACTGGATTTGGATGTGACTGAGTTCAGCGCGTGGAAGCACTGCGGTTACGACGCCGCCGCCTGTCAGTTGGGCTCCGATACCGTACACGAACGGGTCCGTATCGACCTCCGCACCGGGCACTTCGACTCCGTTGACGACGGTCCTGGCCTGGCCGTTGACCATCCGGCCGGTTACTGTGGGCGCGTGCTGGTCCCATGGGTTGCTGCCCGGCCAGAGTTCTTGCCGGAAGAGGTTCATGAGGATGTGGTTGACGTGGTCAGCCAGTAGGTAACGAACCGTAAAGCGCTCGGATGGATCGCGGTGCCAGATGGTTCGCACGGCCTCCCATAGCTGCGGATAGCGCAGTCGCTCCACATGCTCGATCAGCCAAGGTGGCCGCGGCCATGGCGGAACTTCCTCGATCGATCTGCGTGTCTTCTCGTCGAGGTCCGCGAGGTTTACCGGATCTGAGCGGTCATCCGGGTTTCGCCAAAGCGCGTAGGTGATGCTCGCCGTCATCTCGCTGTACCCACGATCATCTAGGCCGTAGCTCAGACCCACGGTGTCCGTGTCCTCCAGCGAGGGTTGGGGCATGAGCCCCATCACCGGAATGGGCATGAGTTTTAGCTTCTCGACCCATTCGGCACGAGGATCGGGGGCGTCTTCGGGGAGAATTCCAGCGACTCTCATACCCCCGACTATGAACCAAACAGGGGAGCCTGTAAATGGGAATGTCTTTCAGGCCCCAAATGTCCGCCAGGGTTCCCCTCAGGCCTCACCCACGCCTTGGACCTGAATCAAATGGACTTGCTGCACATTGCGAATGGATCCAAGTTTTCGGGGCAACTTGGATGTGACGGTTCACTTGGCAACCACACTTCGCGTCTGCGCTCGCAGCCGAAAGGAGGATAATTGACGGCAATGGCCATCAGGCTGAAGCATTTACCAGATCTAGGGGAATACATGTCTACGCTAAAGCAGCAACTCAAGACGGATGTCGTCGTGCATATGAAGGCCGGCAACAAGGTTGCGCTGACTACTGTTCGCAACGTTCTGGGCGAAATTGAGACGCGTGAAAAGGGCGGCAAGACTCCGGTGGATTTCGACGATGCCCAGGTCATCACCATCCTGCAAAAAGAAGCAGCCAAGCGCCGCGACACCGCCGGCATCTACACAGAGGCCGGAGAGTCGGATCGTGCCGCGGCTGAGGTCACGGAAGCCGAGGTCATCGAGGCTTACTTGCCGAAGCCGCTGAATGCTCAGGAGGCTGAAGCAATTGTCGATGGCATCATCACGGCCCTCGAAGCTGAGCAGGGAAAATTGTCAATGAAGCAGATGGGGTTGGCCATGAAGCCAATTACTGCTGAAATTGCAGGCCGGTTCGATGGCAAGGCCGTTTCGGAAATGGTCCGCAAGCGCCTGCAGTAAGTTCCAGCATGTTTTCAGCCGCAGTGTGGCGTCGTTTCGGCGGTGTCACACTGCGGCTGGCCAACTTTATGAGAACCTAGGGTTCCACCCCCGTGACGATTCGGGGGATACAACCGCATGCCCATTTCCGTGGGACGTGCACCATTAGAGACGGAACACACATGATTCACCTGAAACAGGATGACGAGGGATTCGTCCGCATGCGTCAGCACTTCACGGCCAAGACCCTGATTTCAATCACCTTCACCGACGGGACGGTAGGGGAGTACACCGGCCGGCGCATGAATGAAATCTATGACCAAGCCCTGGCCGCGTTTAGGTTGGGCAACAACATGGATGCCAAGGGCTTCAACCGAAATGACCCAAGGATTCACCGGCGTAACGGCGTTGAGATCGTTCCGGTGGAGTCTGGCATGGCGCCCTAACGGCGTTTGTGCCGTGTTTGTACCAACTATTACGCCATCATGTGGAGAATTTGCGGAAATTCCGTAGGATCAAAGGTAACCAGGCGGGCTTGCAGTCCCGAAAAGGCCGCCGTGAAACCCGAAAGGTCTCATGTTACCGACCCTGATTCCCCTGATCATTGGTGTAGTGGTGCTGCTGGTGATCGTCGTCATTGGCGCCGTCATCGGCCGCATGGCTCTGCACATTGCCAGCCCCGACCAGGCCTTGGTGATCTCGTCCAAGGACAACAAGAGCCAGCCCGACCCGAACAGCCAGCGGGTTGTTTTTGGTCGGATCTTCATCAACCCCTTCACGCAGCGCGCTTACCCGCTCTCGCTCGCCTCGCGTCAGGTGGCCCTGAAAATTGAGGCCATTTCACAAAACGGCATCAAATTGCACCTCACGGGTGTGGCCCAGGTGAAGGTGGGCGGCGACGCGGATTCCGTCCGCAAGGCGGCCCAGCGTTTCCTTAACCAGCAGGACGCCATCGACCACTACACCCAGGAAACCCTGTCGGGTTCCTTGCGTTCCATTGTCGGTACGCTGACAGTGGAGTCCATCATCAAGGACCGTGCCACATTCGCCAAGAGTGTGAAGGAAGAAGCCGAACACTCCATGCACAACCAGGGCCTGGAGATCGATACCTTTCAGATCCAGTCCGTGGACGACGAGACCGGCTACCTGATCAACCTTGGCCGCCCCGAAGCCGCACTGGCCGAGAAGAACGCCAAGATCGCCGAGGCCCAGTTCCTCCAAGAGGCTGAGCAGGCCAAGGCTCTCGCCGACGAGCAGGTGGCCCTTGCGCAGCAGCAGCTGATCATCAAGCGTGCCGAGCTCAAGGAAGAGGCTGACGCCCGTCAGGCACGCGCCGATGCTGCCGGGCCATTGGCAGCGGCGGAGCAAAATGAGCAGGTCATCATCCGTGATCAGCAGGTTGCCCTGCGTCGGGCCGAGTTGCGTGAACGGGAGCTCGACACTGAAGTTCGCAAGCCCGCAGACGCCGAGAAGTACCGGCTGATCCAGCAGGCTGACGCGAAGCTTGAAGAGCGACGCCGTGCCTCCGAGGCCGCAGAGATCGAAGCAACTGTTGAACTCGCCAAGCGCAAGCTCACGGCCGAAGGTGACAGGGTAGCCGCCGAGGCTGATGCTGCGGCCAACACGGCCCGCGGAAACGCAGATGCGTCGGTGATCGAGGCCCGCGGCCGTGCCGATGCCGCCGTCATCAAGTCGCGCGGTCAGGCCGAGGCGGAGTCCACCCAGGCCAAGGGCTTGGCTGAGGCGGCCGGTATCGCCGCCCAGGCGGAGGCTTATGAAAAGTTCAATGAAGCGGCCATCCTGAGCAAGGTTCTGGAAGTGCTCCCGGCCATGGCCCGTGAAGTTGCGGCGCCCATGTCGGCCATCAAGAACATGACAGTTGTTTCCAACGACGGCGCAAGCCAGTTGAGCAGGAACGTCTCCAACGGCGTCCAGCAGACAACTCAGCTGATCAAGGACCAGACCGGTTTGGACATCATTGGTCTGCTGCAGGGTGTAGTTGGCAGTTCTTCGGCTGCCGTAGCGGAGACTGCCCCGAGCGAAGCAGCTCCGGAGAAATTGGAGCCTGCTGGGTAACATCTCCCATCCAATGCACGACGGCGGCGGCCCACCTTAGGTGGGTCGCCGAAGTCGTGTCTGAACTCCCGCAGTAGTCACGGGCGGGCTGCTAACGTGACTGTCCTGCCTGCCAGGCTGCGATGGCGGCCCGTGACGGCATGTCCAGCTTGCGCAGGACGTTGCCCACATGGCTTTCCACGGTGCGCTCGGAGAGGAACAACGCCTGCGCAATGGACCGGTTGCTTTGGCCGGTGGCCACCAGCGCCGCAACTTCTAGTTCGCGGTCCGTAAGCTTGAGCCCTGGCGTTCTGCGCCGGATCAGTTCCCGCCGGGCCAACTCGGCAAACGGGGACGCGGCGATGCCTTCGGCGAGTTCGAGCGCATCGAGAAAGTGCTGCCGGGCCTTTTCTGGGCGTCCCAGCAGCGCGGAGAGGAGGCCCAGATGATACGAAACCGGCGGGGACGAGGGCGTCAGCGCGTCGGCGACTGCCAGCAGGCCGTCATACGGTAGGAGGTCTGCGTACAGCCGGGCCGCCGTGGGCAGGTCCCGAAACAGCACGCACATTTTCACATTGGACGCAGCGGCAATGATCCATTCCGGTGCCCGGCGGGGGAACTCGTGGATGTGCGGCGCCACTGCCTTCCAAAGCAACTTGGCCTCAGCGGTTTTGCCTCCGGCCGCCAGGATCTCCACCAGCCATCCCCTGGCCGAGAACGGCATCCCGGCGATGCTTTCCCGCACCGCAGCCTCGGCCTCCGCGAGGCCCTGGCCCGTCAGGACAGCGATGCTGGTGGACATCACCAGATGGAGCATTCCGATGGATTCATCTCCGACCATGTGTCCTATTTCTGCGGCCCGGTCGGCCCGGGCCAGGGCATCGGTGTACCGGCCCTCCAGATGCAGCAGCACGGCGTGCAGCAGTTCAACTCGGGCGGCCCACAATGGTTCCTGCATGCGTTCCGCCACGCTGGCCAAGATGCCGCATTCCGCCGTGACGTCAACCACGCGCGCCAGCTGTAGCAGCGCCTCAATGCGCCACAACAAGCCCCAGGCCAGGAATTCGTCGATGCCTTCTCTCCGGCCGAGGTCCACGGCGGCCCCGGCGACAAGCAGTCGTTCGTTCACATGTTCGCAGCCGAGGTATCGGGCGTGCCAGGCCTGCAGTTCCAGGAACCCTCCCAATGGATCCGATTCCTTGCCGGGAACGGAAAAGATGTCGCCCTCAAGATCGAAATAGGGGTTGCTGACCCAGATGCTTCCCGTGGCGCTCAGTTGCGCGCGGACGCGCCTGCTCCTCACGGGATCGCTGTCGTCCAGCATGGCCAGGGCCTCGATGCACAAGGCATGGACCTGGGCCGTGACGGAAGAGGAGCCGGTGCCGCGCAGGACTACGGCGGCATCGGCCATGGCCGCCCAGTCCGCGGTGTCACGAGCCGCGTCGGCCGCCATTCGGCAGGCGTCCCATGCGAGGGCGACATGGCCGGCGCGCAAGTGGCTCCCGGCCAGTTCCAGCAGCACGGCGGTCCTTGCCGCGGGCACTGGATCCAGCCCGTCCAGCAGGGTGAAGGCCGAGGCCAGGCAGGCAGAGGCGGTGGCATGGTCCCGCCGGGCCGAGGCCGTGTGGGCGGTTTGTAGCGCGTGTTCGAGCACTGTTTCACCTGCGCTGCGCCGCGTCGACATATGCACAGCGTATATCGGAAGCAGGTGGTGGAATAGGTGGTTTCACGGATGCATTGGCGCTGCGGCCGGAGCACGATTGATACCTACGGCGGTGCAGCCGCTGTGGCTCGTTCCAGAGGAGGAAGATGCCATGATTATGGATAAGGACCAGAAGAACCAGCCGACGATTGAGACGGTCAGGGTGATCGGTGCGGCCGGCTTCTATGCCGGGCTGGCCGGAGCGGCGGCGGCCGTCGTCATGATCGTCTGGTCCCCGCAGGTCGCGCCGGAAGTCTTCAGCTATCCCTTCGACGCCGTGGGCCTGGCCGTGGCCCAGGTGTTCTTTAGCATCCAGCACCTGTTTCTGGCGGCACTCATTGGGATCCTGCCGTGGACAGCGGCCGTTGGTCGCTCTCGCCTGGCCAGGACCTGGTTAACCGTCGCGGCCTGGGCGCTGGTGGCATTCGCCGTCCTGGAACTCGTAGTGATTCCGGCGGCCGACACCGTTGCGAGTGACCCCGTCAGTGGCCTGATTGGCGCCGGCTACGGAATCCTGTCCTTGCTGGTGGGTGTGGCGCTGATCGTTGGCGGAATCGGCGTCGTCCGCAAGTGCGGATGGACAGGTGCCAAGCGGTACCTGCCGTTGATTTTGGGCATATTCGTCTTCGTCCCGATGCTGCCGTCGCTCATGGGACCCAGCATTCTTGGCCGCCTCAGCATCGGTGCATGGGTGTTGTTGTTCGCGGCTCTGGGCTGGTTTCTGTGGCACAGCGGGAGCCGGGATCTGGAACGTTCCGCAGCCGCCAGCCGGGAAAAGGTGGCCGGGTCATGAAACTCGTGGTGGCCGGTGCGGTCGGAGGCCTGGCATGGGCTGGCGGGCTGCGTGCGTACATGGCCGAGGTCGCAGGTGCCGAATCCAGCTATACGTGGATGGGGACCATGGGCTCCATTGTTGTCCCAGCCGTAGTGGTGGGGTCCCTCCTGGGGTGGTCGGAGGAGCTCCGCCGCCACGGTGGGCACCGCCGTCGCTGGCTGGCCCTGTCACCGTTGCTGTTGCCCCTCGTCACGCTGGCCCAGCCGGGTGCCATCTCCACGTTGTTCAGTACGGGGTTGGGTGGCGGCGCCATTGCGGTACCGTTGATCGGCTTGGCGGGGGCCTGTGCGGTGAACAAGCAAGCGCGTGGTTGGATCCGTGTGGCGTGCGGGGCGGTTGCGCTTTCCATCATCCCGCTGTGGGCTCTTGGCTCGGCCTCGATCGGAGGCAATGACTTGGCGGTCACGACACCGCACGGGGCCATGGTTGCGCTGCACTTTTACGCATTGCTGGCTGTACTGGCAATGGCCGCCGCCTTGCCGCTGCGGCCGACTGAGCCAAGGGGCGGCAGGGGGCGTTCCGAAACAGCCTAAATGCATGCAGCCGGTCCCAAGGCGGCGGGGGAGTAACGTTCCCCGACCACGCACGGCGGCGCCTGCCTTGAAGTCCATTAGGAACTTCCTGCGGGACATGTGTGGCTTCCAATGTGCTCGGAGTCGCAGCCTGTGGCCTGCCCAATAAGTTCTGCATTTTTTCGGTTGGGTGAAACCTTTTGGACTTTCCCGGACAATACATTGCATGGGGAACATTCAACTCGACGACACCGAGCTGTGGTCGTCCAGTCTCAAGGGTGATGGTGATGCTTTTGGCCTGCTCTTTGACCGGCATCACGACAGGATCTTCCGTCATGCCTATCGGCTGATTCCAGTCCGCCATGACGCCGAAGACGTGGTGGCGACGGCGTTCCTCGAGTTGTGGCGACGTCGAGAGAAAGTCAGGTTGGTCGAGGGTTCAATTTTGCCGTGGCTACTTGTCACGACAACGAATGTGGCCCGCAATACGCGACGTGCGGCGTTCCGGTATCGCAAACTGCTCAATTCTCTTCCCCGGTCGGACGATGCACGGGATCCGCTGGATGAGGTTTTCTCTCGTCACCCACTGGACTCTGTTGATCACGATCTGGCGGCCGCAGTGCGTGGTCTCGGGGCCATCGACCGGCAGCTCGTCTCGTTAGTGATCTTGGAGGGGTACACGATTTCCACGGCGGCAACCGTACTTGGCCTCACGTCGTCGGCCGCGAAAACCCGGATGTTCCGGGTACGTGAACGCCTGAGAGTCGCTTTGGGGCGACCAATCAAGATAGCCGCCAATGAAATGCCGAACGGAGTGCAGCCATGAACGAGCCACATTTCGATGAAACTTTTAGTACCGCCCTCCGAAAGGTGCTGGTTGCCCAAGTTGATACGTCGGCGTCGGTGAAGAAACGCAAACACCGGCACCCATGGATTGGTGCGGGGGTGTTCGCCGGTGCTGGCCTTCTCGGTGGCATTGGTGCGGCAGCGGCCGGAATTCTCGTCCTTCCCGGTGGTGATGCTGTCACCACGCTGGCCCGTCCGGTCACCGGGACGTACACCGGGACGGCCACGGTGGACCTCGGCCCCGTCCCCGAGGGGGTTACCAACATCGCCGTTGAACTCACCTGCCTTACCCCCGGCCGGTTCGCCTACGACGACGGTGCCAGCGTGGTGTGCGACGGCGCCGGAATTGGAACACGATCTGCTGTGAGTGGCTACAGCATTCCCCTCACTACCGGGCAACACTCGATCACTATCACCACGGACTCAGCTGCTAGATGGACATTGACGGCCACCTACGTCAATCAAGCCACCACGGACTGGGCGACAAATGAACACGGGCAGAGCTACGGCGTCGAGAATTCCAAGGGCAGTCCAGACTTAGTCGCTGTTGTTGCCACGAATGGGAAGACCGGATACGCCTTTCGTACTGACCTGGACGATGCCGACGGTACGAGCGCGGCCGAGACCTTCAAAAGCCCGGAAGACGCCCTTGCCTGGCAAAAGGCACGCCAAGGGATGATCTTTCGCGTCCCCGTCTATGATTCGGACGGGACAACACTGGTGGGCGAATTCGTCGTCGGCGGCCCATAGGCGAGCCCCCCAATGGGACCGCACTGCGGGGCACTGGACCAATCAAGGTTTCTGGAGCATCACTTCGGTATGCCGCTACTCGACGGCTGCAACTACTCGCGTTCGATGGGGAGCCACAATTCACAGGTAGCCGTGCTGAAATCGTCGGCCCGGTCGAGAATGGAAACGATCGAGGGCCTGGGTCGTAACCGCCAGGGACTGGACGGGAACCACTCGGTGGCCGTCGCGGCCCATGTTGACTGCAGAATCTCAGGGTAGGGGCCTGCTGCGTGAAATATTGCCCAGGCACCAGCCGGAACCTTCAAAATGTCTAGGTCCTCGGGTACCGGCGTCTTTTCGCTGATGGCGACGCCATGGAGGTAGGTAAGCTCACTTCCCTCTATGTAATCCGGGTCGACGTCGGCGCTTATCTGGAGTAAACCCGATGGCTCCGTGTTGCCAATTCCTTTAAGTCTCTGGTGCTCGGAAATTGGCAGCGAAGCGATGTGCGCTTGGATGTGCGGATTGGTGCCGCTGTGGATGAGCGGCACGCGCGTCGCGTGGCCGACGAGACAAAATGCGGGTTGGTCTGCAATGCGGGCGTCCATTGTGGTGTTCCCTTCTACGGTCAGGCGGAACCTGAGATGTGGTTGAGTTCGAAGGGGTCCACCGTTTCGGCGTACTTCGCTAGGACTGACGCCATGCACCGCTCGGAATGCTCGACTGAACGCCTCAGCGGACCCATAGCTGTAACGCACGGCGATGGCCAAAAGGTCTTCGCCGCTGAGGAGGTCTGCCGCCGCGACTGCCATACGACGTCGGCGGATGTACTCGGATACCGGCATTCCAGCCAGCGAAGAGAACATCCTGCGAAGGTGATACTCGGTCGTGCCGAGGTGGCTAGCCAGGCCGACGACGTCGATTTCCTCGGTGAGGTGTCCCTCTATGTATACGACGAGTCGGTTGAGAACTTCGATCACGGTTTCCCCTTTCAACACCAAGCCTATTCACCAGCCTCGATGCGCACCCGACTATTCTGGTCCGATTTGATCGGCTGACTTTGTCGTTCACGAGGCCGCGCTTCACTACGCTCTGCGGCAAGCGCCCTGGAACGGGTCAACAGAGGCCTTGTTCGATCATGTGCGTTGAGAGTTGCCGAACCCCTTCGACATCAAAGTATTCATCATGTTAGGCGGATGGCTATTTGTAGACCTCGCGGCGATGAGAACTCAGGCGTCGAGCTCGGCACGCAGCTCATCCAAGGTGACTCGACCACCGTCATCAGCAGCCTTGGCAGCACGGTATTCGGTGACATCACGCATCATTTCCAACTGCTCCAGAAGCTCAAAATCCTCGGGCCCAATGAGTACGGCCGCTGGCTTGCCATTCTTCGTGATCTGGACGCGCTCATGACCGTAGCTGGCGCGGCTCACAGCATCGGCAAGACCGTCACGAAGTGCTCGAATGGTGACGGATGAGGTAATTGTGTTCACGTAACCACAGGAGTGCTTGTGTACACACATTACACAAGTGGTTTTTCGTCCAAAAAACGCACAGCGATGATTGCTGGCATTTCTTATGGGGAATCATGAGCGGATAGCTGGGAATATCTCACCAGTAACGTCGCTTGCCACCAGTATGACTATCGTGAACCAAACAGCCCAGGATGGACAACGAACGGCGCTCGTGGTCGGTGCGACGGGCATCGCCGGCTCCGCACTTGTGGAGTCCCTCTCCGCCGCTGGCTGGTCAGTGCTTGCACTGTCCCGCAGGCCCGGTGCCAATCGCGACGGTGTGCGGTGGCTTTCCGCGGACCTGACCTCCACCGAGTCTGTAGCAGCCGTTCTCGCTTCGGAGCGTCCGACGCACGTCTTCTTTACGGCGTGGTCGCGGCAGGACTCGGAGGAAAAGAACATTGCCGTCAACGCCGGCATGCTGCGCAGCCTTCTGGCCGCTCTTCGTGGCAAGCCCGTGGCACATGTGGCTCTCATGACGGGGCTTAAGCACTACCTTGGTCCGTTCGAGGCCTACGCTGCCGGCGATATGCCGGATACACCGTTCCACGAGGAGGAACCGCGACTGCCCGTCCGGAACTTCTACTACGCCCAGGAAGACGAGCTGTTCGCGGCGGCCGCGGAGCAGGGTTTCACCTGGTCCGTGCACCGCGCGCACACCGTCATTGGACACGCCGTAGGTAACGCCATGAACATGGGACTCACGCTCGCCGCGCAGGCGACCTTATGCAGGGAAACGGGAGAACCATTTGTCTTCCCGGGCTCTGAGACGCAGTGGAACGGGCTGACCGACATGACAGACGCCGGTCTCCTTGCCGAGCACATGCTGTGGGCTTCGACGACCCCCGGTGCGGCCAACGAGGCCTTCAATATCGTCAACGGGGACGTGTTCCGGTGGCGCTGGATGTGGCCAAAGCTCGCCGCCCACTTCGGCGTCGAATGGGAGGGGTACGATCAGGCCCCACGACCCCTCGAAGAGGCCATGGAGGGGCGAGAAGATCAGTGGCGCGAGCTAGCGATGCAGCACGGGCTAGCAGAGCAGCGCCTAGACCGGATGGCTTCATGGTGGCATACGGACGGTGACCTGGGCCGCAACATTGAAGTGGTGGCCGACATGGGCAAGAGTAGGGCAGCCGGCTTTACCGGATACCGGCGGACATTCGACGCTTTCATCTCGCTTTTCGAACGCTACCGCGCCGACCAACTCATCCCCTGAGGTATGCCCGCACCTAGCTCTTGTGGCTGAAGCACACAAGAGCTATGCGTGGGACCAACGACCCCGTCACGTCAAGAAAACCAAGAAATTCAGATCTCAGGATCCCTCCGGATGCGCGGCAGCGGCGGTGTCGTGCTTGGTTGGGCAGGTCACGATCGAGGATGCGGCCGCACCGACAAACGCCTGTCGAGGCCGCATGACAAGGAAACCTAGCGGAACGTATCCTTGACCAGAGTCGGGTATTAGTTTTGCGGTGACCCATGGCCGGGACCGGTGGTGGCTCCGAACAGCGCCCGGCCGGGATCATGCCTCCGTCACCGTTACCTCCCGCGAAGGCCCAGAATCCGATGGGGTATCCGTCAGACCGGCGTACGCCTGAACGCTTGACCCTGCCCGCAGTGTAGGAAGCTCGTCGAGGTCAGAGCATTGGACGCCTCTGTGGCAATTACCAGGAAATGTCCTCCGTTGCGGCTTCGGAGGAGTCTCCTCGGTGTCTGTCCGTAATGCAAGGATCGTGCTGGCCTGATGTTCCATCCGAGTAAAATTGTGCTGCATGCGGAGCGCTGCATAAGACGGTCCCGGGTCGGTCGTCCGATCATGGCTCGGAACTAGAGAGCCTTCGCCGAGCAGTTATCTGCGAGCCGAACCCGCTGCGGGACAGGTTTGACTAAGTCCAGTGCCGAGATAGCAGTTGGTGCACACAGTTGTTTCACCTGACGACTGGGGTGTGACCGGACTTTGACGGCAATGATGCATTGCTCGTCGGACCCGAATTTGAACTGGTGAGACATTTGACCACCAACTTCGGCATTCAAGGATGTGAGTGCGCCCCGGCCGATTACACGAAAGCACCCCCACTCAGCGTGGGCGGACATTGCTCGTGCCGCCATCGTTCCATGCGTTCTGGTCCGCAAACGCATGGGATCCCGACCGTATTTCATGACCTTTGTCCATGGGAGTCTGGCCAGACTGGGCACCGCCGACGGGCCGAAGTCACCAATCGAGCGGGCTCCTCCGGTTGGGTGGGGTTTCATCACGCCTCGAAAGGGCAGGGTTCCCCTTCACTGCAACGGACCACGCGCCGAGGGCCAGCGCGCCGGCAATCACAGCGTCAAGGAAGACCTGCGTCGTCCCGGCACCGGATAGCGCGTGGATTATGCCCATGACCACAAAGGTAGCTGCCGCAACAGCCACACAAAGGGAGAGGATCATCGCCCAAGGGGGTATGTTTCGAAGTTCTTTCATAGTCGCCAACTCCTTGAGACCAGCGCGAATGAGGCACTTATCAGCACTCTACCCTCGTCGGCTCTCCTCTAACCAGAGTCAACAACATCCGCCCAGACACCCCCGGTCAGTACTTGAGGTCTGTTCCAGCTTTGGTTGGCAATTGGCAGACCCAACCACCAACGCATCTTGAACCCGGTTTCAGAGTCACAAATATCGCGACTTGGGGGCCAATGCTGTCTCGAAACCACACACCGCTCTAACGTAAGAGGAACGGCTAACGGGGCAGATCGCTGAGTTGTTCAAGCGTCACCGTATGACGAACCAGTGTCTGGGGAGTAGAGCGAAAGCGAACATAGCAGGTCGTCGGCTCGTGCGTCGTCGAATTGTTCGTCGAGGACAACGCCTTCTAGTGCTTGCGCAGCGATAATGGATTCGTCTATGGCCAAGATCTTGGCGGCAGCCTCGTGGAAACGCTCTGAAACACTCATGGCAGAAGACGACTCCTGCAGTTCTTAGTGGAGCGCTATGACTGGTACCTTCAGTTGGCGGTCTACACCGTCCCGTACATCGAACCTCCTCAGGGAGCGATTCAGCGCGATTCGGAAGATCTGGGTCATCGGCACCTAGGTCGGTTCATTCGTAGTATGGGCGACGGCTCGGCAGCTCGGGAGCTGAACTGACTATTGATGGGGACTAGGTCCTATTTCTGGTCTGTCATTGAGAAGGTGTCGCCATAGTTGTTCAAGATACTCCAGTTGCTTATAGGCCAGGCAAGGACAGAGGCCTTGCCGACGATGTTTTCCACCGGTACGAACCCCTTGCCTGGTAGGTCGTGGTGGATGCGGGAGTCGCTGGAGTTGTTTCTGTTGTCACCCATGACCCAAATTTTCCCTGTGGGGACAACGGTGTTGAACCGGGGATAGCTTTGCCCCGTGTCTTTCTGAGCACCGGATGGCAGGTAGGGTTCAGCGATTGGCTGGGCGTTGATCGATATTTTCCCTTGGCTGTCATACCAGATCACTCGGTCGCAAGAGAAGCCAATGAGTCCCATGTTCAGGTGTTCAGTGGAACTATCTAGGGCTAGTCCCACGGCGATAAACATGCCCTCTATCGCGCCCGATTGAGCAACGCTGATCTCTAGCCAGCCCTGAGAGTCTTTGAGTAGGACAATATCCCAGCGCTTTAAGGACATCGGCTCGGGTACGAGCAGGTTCACGAAGACGCGATCCCTGATTTGCAAGGTGTTTTCCATGGATCCAGAGGGGATGTAGGAGGCTCGAAATAGAAACGTTTTGATCAGAAAAGGCGGCAGCAAGACAACGGCGAAGATGAAGACCAGTTCCTTCAGTCCACCTGACGCCACAAATAGTCAATCCCCGTGCGACGAGCGCGCGTGCGACTCAGGTCCCTGAGCGGCTCGGTCTTCATCAGAGACCCATGAGTGCCAAATGAGGAACTGCCTACGGAACCCCGGCCACAGCGTGGCGTCCAGGAACAGTGCCCACGAGTCTGGGGTTTTCTCTGAAGGCTAGTGGACCACACAGTCTCATTGCCTCTGCTTGGATCCGAGGCTAGAGATCAGATCAATGGTCGTTTACAGTTGCCCTAGACCCTAGAAACTGCAGGCCGGTGCCGAGTATCTCGGCGAGCCGCACCGCGTGATGACCGTCCGGGTCCAAGTCAGGATCAAAAACCGTGACGGAGGCGCCAATTGCATACGGGGCAAGGGCAGATAGCAAGGCAACGAGATCCTCCGGGCTCAGTCCGCCCGGATCGGGGCTGTCTACGGCGGGCATCCAACGGGGGTCTAAGATATCGACGTCAAGCTGCAACCAGTACCCGGCCCCACCTGCGACGGCGGCAGCGGCAGATGCTGTTGCCGTCATTCCCCGTTGCATCGCCACACGAGCGGGCATGACAAGCCCGAGTACGGAATCTGCTTCAGCAAATTCTGGGTCGTCGTCCCGACAGCCGATATGAGCCACATTCCCTGGAGCAAAGTACGGGCCGCGGCCCTGGATGTTGGCGATCGCGGGCCAGTGCATACCGACGGCTGCGGCGAGATCCTCGCCTGCCACGCTTGCACATTCATTACTGTTTCCAGGGTGCCGAAAGTCGGTATGACCGTCCAAATGGACTAATCCGGCGTTTCGACGGTTGGTCAGCGCCAGTCCCGCACTCAGCAACAGGCTGCAATCGCCTCCAATCACCAGCGGGGACTCACCACGTTCTAGAACTGAGCCGATGCGGCCGGCAAGGCGTATTGCATGCTCGATCATCGCAGTTTCGTTGCGCACATGACCCTTGGCTCGGGTCTGGTCGTCATTCACATAGCGCCCTGGGAGCACTACGCCCGCATCCAAAGCGCCCGCGGACATCAGCCGGTCGTAGAGCCCGGCATCACGAAGCGCCTCCGGGGCTTTTGACGTACCGGGAACACTGCCAAGCTCAGGAGGGCGCAACCCCAAGTTCGTGGGAGCGGAAACAATAGAAATCATGACTTTATTCTGTCACTCAAGCGATACTGATCGGCCTCGCTCTCCCCGCCGACATAATCGAATTCTCGGTAGGGAACCCCGAGCGGGACGTATGGTCGGGCCGTTTGGCCGGCTGGTGCCGGAGAACGTTGCCTAGTAGGGGATTTGGGTTGACGCACTCATTTCTGGGGATGGTTTTGCGGGTTGAGTCGGACGCGGACCGCCATTCCGGCGCAGAGGATGACGGCGAGGCCGCCCGCGACGGTGATCCAGCTAAGTGTCTCGCCGAGCAGGAGCCATGCCCAGCAAATGCTCAGCACCGGTTGTACAAGTTGAATCTGGCTGACTTGAGCCATGGGGCCGATAGACAGGCCCCGGTACCAAGCAAAGAAGCCCAGGAACAGGCTGACGACGCCCAGATAGGCAAAGGACGCCCATTGTGCGGGTGTGCCAGATGGCGGCTGCTGAATGACGGAGACAGCGGTCAGGCCCGCCATCAAGGGGGCCACGAGTACGAGCGCCCACGATACAGTTTGCCAGGCGCCGAGTTCACGAGAAAGAAGGCCTCCCTCGGCGTATCCGATGGCCGCGGCGATCACCGCTCCAAAGAGCAGTAGATCGGTCCAGCCGATCGCCCCGAAGCCCCCGGATTGGGTGAATGCGAAGGTCATGACTGCCGCTGCACCCACGGCCGTCATAATCCAGAACGCCCCCGAGGAGTGTTCCTTTC
Organism: Arthrobacter sp. TWP1-1; assembly: GCF_049897845.1. NCBI lineage: Bacteria > Bacillati > Actinomycetota > Actinomycetes > Micrococcales > Micrococcaceae > Arthrobacter > Arthrobacter sp. TWP1-1. The sequence continues at coordinate 471,770 of NZ_JAFCXC010000002.1, read as the reverse complement.
CGCGGATGACGGCGACCGTGGCCGTCGCAGCGGGGAGCAGCGCAATGACGACCGCACCGTGGCTGGCGGGGACGGCGGTCAGGGCGAAGGAAGTCAGTAGTGGGAATCCAACGACGGTGCCGCCGGCGATCACGGCGAGACGCATCCACTGCTTTCCCTGAGGGAGCGGTTGCTTGGTAAGTCCCAGCGCCAGTGCCGCCAGGATTGCGGCAACGACCGCGCGGCCAGAGCCGATGAATAATGGCGACATTCCCTCGACGGCCACCCGCGTGAACGGCACAGTGAAGGAAAATGCGGCCACACCGAGCAAGCCCCACCAAAGTCCGGTGCCCGGACTTGACGATATCACTGGGTATTTCTGGACAGTAGCGCTACTATTGGTACTCATGTACAACGATAGCAGTTCACGTATTGTGGCGCGACTGAAGGAACGGATCGCCGCATCGGCCCCGGGATCTCGGCTGCCAGCGACTAGGGCGCTGGTCGCCGAGTTCCAAGCCAGTCCCGTGACGGTGCAGAAAGCCCTGCAGACACTGACAACCCAGGGACTGATTGAGAGTAGGCCGGGAGTCGGGACTTTCGTAAGGGCCGTGCGTACCGTACGGCCCGCCGACTACGGGTGGCAAAGCGCCGCATTGGGTTCACCCCGGGCACCGCTTCCCGCGGTCTCGTCCATGATGCGCACCGTATCCAACGATGCCATCGCCTTCCACTCTGGATACCCGGATGCGGAGTTACTGCCCGAGCGCCTAATCCGTGCGGCCCTCACCCGCGCGGCCCGCGGCGATGCTGCTCTGTCCCGACCCCCGGTCGCAGGACTCCCGGACCTGCAATCCTGGTTCGCGCGTGAACTGGGCGCGGCCACTCCGACCGGCATCAACCCACCAGACCCAAGCGATGTCATCGTGCTTCCCGGAAGCCAGAGCGGACTCAGCTCCATCATCAGCGCCCTGGTCGGCAGTGGACAGCCTCTGCTCATCGAGTCTCCGACCTATTGGGGAGCCCTTCTGGCCGCGCGGCAGGCAGGGGTCCGGCTCATCCCAATACCAAGCGGCCCCGAGGGGCCGGATCTGATGGCGCTGGCCCGGGCCTTTGCCGAAAGCGGGGCGCGGATGTTCTACGCGCAACCCCACTATGCCAACCCCACCGGTTCGCAATGGAGTGCGCAGCGTGGAGAGGAAGTGCTGGAAGTTGTGCGCGCCAACGGCGCATTCCTGGTCGAAGACGACTGGGCGCATGACTTCGGCATCAACACCACCCCCGTACCGATTGCCGCGCGGGATGATTCGGGCCACGTTATCTACCTTCGCTCGCTGACCAAGAGTATTTCCCCGGCCATCCGCATCGCCGCCGTCATCGCCCGCGGCCCGGCCCGCGAACGTATCCTTGCTGACCGCGGTGCAGAATCAATGTACGTCAGCGGCCTGCTCCAAGCGGCAGCCCTTGATGTCGTCACCCAACCGGGCTGGCAAACGCATGTGCGCAGCCTGCGTCACCAGCTGCGATCGCGCCGTGACTTGTTGGTTTCCAGCCTGCAGGAACATGCGCCCGAAGCGCACCTCGAGCAGATCCCCAAGGGCGGGTTGAACCTCTGGCTGCGCCTGCCGGATGGGACCGACGTTGAACGGCTGAGCCAGGACTGCGAAAGGGCAGGTGTCATCATCGCCGACGGCACAGAATGGTTCCCCGCGGAACCGGCAGGACCCTACATCAGACTCAATTATTCTGGACCGAATCCCGGCGCCTTTCCGGAAGGGGCGAGGATCCTAGGGCAGGCGCTGAGGATGAACCGCCACTGAGCTTTTCGGGTTCCCCAGCAAAACCAGAATGAGCATATGTCTGCCACCGGAACAGTCGAACAGTCCAGGCAGGGGCTTGTTCTGATAGGAGCTGGACGTTGGCCCGTATGACGGTCGCTACGCGGACCATTGAAATCAGGGTGGTGTCATTTAGGGTTTCAGATTGCTCGTGTTTCGCCGGGGGAACCCTTTGTGATCGCTGGTCAGGACAACCTTGGGGATGATTGACGTGTCTTGCCTGAAGATGATCTTGGGCGCCGGCGTCTTGCGCGATATCTTGAGTTGCGGATCTACTACCGTCGTCCTTATGGATAATGCCAAACGTCGAGCGAGCGTGAGAGGATCAACCGCATGAGAACAAAGAAGTTCGTGACTAGCCTGACCATTTTTATCTGCACTTTTGCGGCTTATAACTTTGGCAAGTACTTCGAAGCATTCGATGGGCTCCTTTTTACAGGCATCCTTACAGTGGTTGGAGTCATCGCGCTTGGGCGCTTCGTAGAGAGCGATAATTCGGCGGTCAAAGGTAAAACACCTCAGCCCTGAGGCCCTGTCGACAGTCATTCTCGGAAGCTGGGGCACCGCAGAAAACGGAAACAATCGTACGCTAGGGGCGCGTTTAGCCAACTAGCCACTCGACTACAGCTTGCCAATGGAAGTCACCCAAAGCCTGTCCGGAGCGGGAACCCTCTACGGGACGCTCTGGTGCCCAACCGAGATTCTTCGCCGTTGACCGTTAATGTCGCGTCGCTAAGACCAGTCTCGCTGCTTTCTTGCCTTTAGAATTGCCGACCATGACAGCGATGAAAACAATTAAACATAAGCCGAGGAGAAACTTTAGTTGCCAAGTTTCTCCCGAAAAAAATAGTTCTGGGATTGTGAAGACCATGGCCGCGTAGATGCCTGTGAACGTTGGCTTCTTGGCCGCCTTGTGACCGACAAGCCATGTCTGTTCGTTCGTCATCATGGCAGTTCGAAGGCCTATGGTCCCATTGGTGCTGATATGACCGTCTGTACACCGCAGGATGACGTTGATCAGCTGAACATAGCAGGTCAGAAGGGCTATCACTGAGAAGAGCATGATCTGATTCTGTGGAGTGGGAAGAACGTATGCAGACACTGGGAAAAGTTAGAATCCTTAGAAAGCCGTGACGCGGCAGTTCCAGTTTGAAACCCCTTACGGTAAGCGCAAAGAAGCTACCTGACGCCGAATGTGAATTTCCGTACGAATCCTCCTCGGCCGTCTTCTCTGCACGCCTGCGAGTGACAGGGACCAGGCGGACGCCAGAACACATCCATTGGGTCATGGGCACGATAAGGGGGACCCTCGATTTCCGATGAACATGCACAGTCGCCATGGTCATGGCATGAGAAAAGGGCTGGCCAAAAAGCTGGCCCTCACAGGAGCTTTGAGTGTGGTCGCCGCGTCTTGGGAGGCGGAGGTCACCATGGCCGCCTCGGTATAGGCCTAGAGTGGTGGCTCATGAAAAAGTTGAACATCCGACGGTAGGTTGAAGCGCCCGCCGCACAGTGGGAATCTCAGAAGCTGAACTGATGGCCGTGGCTACTGTCATCGGATATGGATGGATGAACGCCGTGCTACGGGACCAGTGCGCGCAGCCGGTGCCTGGCCGGTTCCTCGACGTACCTGTACAGCAGGTGGGTGGCCAGGGCCATACCAGCCAGACAGGCCGCCGCGAGCAGGTTCGTTGCCAGTGTGTCGGCGTCATGCAGCCAGTCCCTGTTCAGCCAGAAGAAGAGGTAGATAAAGAACATGTGGACTAGGTACAGACTGTAGGAGCTGCGCCCGCCGTACTGCAACCAGCGTGCGGACAACGCTGAGCGGACCCGTCCGCGGGCCAGACTGAGCAAGACGATCAGTAGAGGGAAGGCCAACACGGCCAGTCGCCCCGGGCCCGAGTCTCCGGCCGCGGCCAGGAAGATCACGACGGCGGCTCCGGTCAGCACGGCGCCAGGCCCGGCCAGTGCCGGATTGAAGTTCATACGGTCCGCGTTCTGGGCCGCGATGCAACCGAAAGTGCCGGCGGTGAAGCAGGAGGCGATCTGCAGCAGCCACCCATACGGCTGATGCCCATCCCAGACGGCCGTCGGCAACACGACCAGTACTGAGGTGGCAAGTGCCGCCAGCGGATGCAGCCGACGCAGCCGGAACAGGATGAGCGCCAGCAGCGGAAACGCCAGGTAGGCCAGCCATTCGGCGCTGACCGTCCAACCGGGGCCAAACCAGCTGGCGCCATCGGCATTCGGCTGGAACCAGAGGTGGACCATTAGCAACTGCTTGACCAACCCCCACGGTGACAGATCCGGAGCCTGGTTCTGCAGCGACCAGTCATGTACGGAATGCTGTCCAACCCCATACGCGAACCACAGGCCCAGCACACCCACCATCAGTGCGAATGCCGGCCACATCCGGGCGAATCGGGCCCACACGAAGTCCCTGGTCGCACGCCAGCGGAACCGCGGACCCAGCCGGTCCAGGTAGGTGTAAGTAATGATGAAGCCGCTGAGCACAAAAAACACGTCCACGCCCAGGTCGCCGTTGGCAACGACTGGACGGAACAGCTCATAGATGGGGGCTAGGAAGGTGTGCTGCATGGCCTTGAGATGGAAGAGCACCACCCACAGTGCGGCAATGAAACGCAGTGCGGTCAGCGTCCCGAGATCAGGACGGGAGCGCTTCGTCCTAGGGCTATCCAGTGCTGCGTTCGCTGGGATCGGATTCCCAGAGGTAGTGCGACGCGGAGGTGAGCCGACAGGAAACATTTAATCCACTCTAGCTGTCATTTTCAGAAGTTGTCTGCACAAAATTCAGTACTCGTCTGCACGGCCTTCTTGTGCCCGTAAGTGGAACGCTGAACAGTCTTGGAAGTTTGCCATATCATCCCTAAGTAGGGCGCTTTACTATTCATCAACTGAAAGAGTTGATGAATGAAATCACGCTCGGTTGCCGCCACGACCATCTTGCTTCTACTCGCCGCACCAAGTCTCTCCGGGTGTTCCCTGTTCGATCCACAAGTGGACCTCACTTTGCACGATGTCATGAACGCCGGATACGACGGACCCGATGTCACGACGCAGGCTGAAGACATCACAGATACGGCGTGTGTATCTCCGCGTGTTTGCGTTGAGGCGTACAGCACTGCAGAAGCAGACTATTTTCGGTTTGATACCCGAAAGGGTGCTGAGGAGTATGGAGCTTCAGTGAAGGACGGGTTTGTTGTTAACTACATCGTCATGGACTTCGAGGGTAAGAAGGCCTCAGTGGAGAAACAGCTGTGGGCGATGCAGGCCTTGGCCGGCATGTGGAACGACTACGAGGGAGACTTCCCGGACCGTGGCTAGCGTTCGCAGTACGGGAACCTCCTGCGGGACCCTTCGCCAAGGAGCCCTCCGCCTCGCCCGCACCATCGCCAAGCCGAGCCTCTAGCCAGCCGTCGCGAATGTCGGGATGACGGGTTCCAGGCCCGTCTCATCCAGCCAGGCCAACGCAATTAGTTCGCCAAACAACGGGGCAGCCAACTCAAACAGTGTGGGCATATCCTTCGCTGATCCAGGTGAGCAGTTCGGCGTCGATCTCTGCGGGGTCTTTCAGGATGACTTCGTTGTGCCACCGGTTGGCCGACACACGCTCGGCGCGGTGTATCCGTGCCGATTCGATTTCTCTGGTCAGAACAATATTGACCAGAATCCCGCCACGGCGGGGATGGATCCCAAGAAACGCTCGTCCGTGGGCAACATGGAACGACGATGCGTTTTCTTGCACCTCACACCCGTCCAGTGCAGAAATCTTGTCCATAAGCGCACCGTAAACGCCGGACGAAATCGGGTCACCATCAATGCGTTCTCTTGCCGTGCGAGCCATCCAGCCAGCATACAACGGACAGATGCGGCACTCGTCAGATGGGGCCGGAATTAGCCGTCGCACCGTGGCCACCAATAGTTGACATACTCACACGCGTGAGCGCAAGATCCATGCGACCATCACTGCGTGGCAAGGGGACACGATCTGTGGTTTTCAACGTTAAATGTCGCATCCCAAACGCCAGGAATCACAGTCTCCCCGTTCCACGAGGGGGAACCTCCTGCGGGACGGCTTCGAACTCCAGCCACCGAATTGTTCTCATACACGCCAAGGGGAAATGCGGTGCATGGCCTTACTGCCCGCAAATTGGCGCGCTGCCGAACAAGATTTTCGACGACAAACGAAATCAACTCAGGTGATTGCCTGGATATGGAAGCGGGCTGACGCTCCCCTTATCGGATTTGCACTTGGGTCGTGGAGTCCAAACCGTCCCCTCAGATCAGGAGCTCAGAGGGCGGGCAGGCTTCGATGTCTTTCGTCCTGCGATGAACCAGAGAACAGGACCAACAAAAGGCAGCAGAAAGACGAACACTACCCAAAGCGCGATTCTGGTCGGCGCCTGATTCTTAGTCCGGATGATACTTACCAAAGAAGCGATCAGTAGCGCGAAAAGTACCAGGGCTACGGTGCCTTGCCAAAATATCCACGTCGCAGGAATGACCGGATCTGTACCCGAAGATTGAATGAAAGTTGTCAGCATATTTCCCCCAAATAAGACCGGTACTAGCATCAGATGCGATGTCGACTAGCGACTGTTCAGCACCTTACCTTGGAGCATTCTTTAGTCTCACGTCGAGCGGCTAGCTGTATGGCCCCAAACAACGGTGGTAGCCAGATAGATTGGACTGCCCGCAGGCGAACGGCATATGGGACAAGAGTGGTTCCTCTACGTGGTGCGTCGTCATCGTGGGGTCAAGGAGCCTCTGAATATCAGTCCGATACGATCGTATTCATGGATTGGGTTGCGGGGACAGTGACAGCTTACGTTGACCGGTGGGGTATCCAGCCATGCGGCGAAATGGTGACCACATCTTCGAGCTGGTTAGTTCCCGGTCGCTGGCATAATCGAGACGTTATGCTCAAGGTGGCTCGTGTCGCCGAAGAAGCCCCCGGTGGCCGCGTCCTGGCCTGGTGGGCAGGCTCTGCCGCGGCTGATGTCTATGAGCTCAGCGACCAGGCAGTCTTGATGAACAGGGCGGACGGACAGCGGGATCTGGCCGACATGTGCCAGGCAGGTCGTGATGATGAAGTCACTCACATTCTTTGCGAAACCGTCGCCGCCCTGCACGATGTGTCAGCACATTCAACTGCTCCTGCTGATCTCGTGCCATTGTCCCTATGGTTTCAAGATCTCATCTCGCCAGATGCTGCGTGGCGTCATACACGCACCATCGCACGGGCGGCAACGATGGCCCGGGAGTTGGTTCAGGCAACGGGGACAAAGGAACACCGCGTTCTGCATGGGGATATCCACCACGGCAATGTTCTTGACTTCCAAGGCCGTTGGCGTGCGATCGATCCGAAGGGCTTGTTGGGCCACCGCGCATTCGACTATGCCAATATATTCTGCAACCCGACCACAGATGTGGCACTGTCCAATTTCCATCGCCGCCTGAACATCGTCAGCCAACACTCCGGATTCGACATCAATACGGTGCGGTCGTGGGTCATCGCGTGGTGTGCTCTTTCGGTCACATGGACCGACCAAAGCGGTGGCCAGCCATGGACAGCCCACGCCATTTTGAGCGAGTTTGCCTAGCCCGGAACAGGTACGTTCCGAACGCTGAGATGCGTCCACAGGGGAACCTTCTACGGGACAGTTCCATACAGTGGATCCCTTGAAAGTAAAGCGTGCGCCGCCTGTGTCAATTATGCCGATATCGTCATAATTTGCATGAACCGTTCTGGGGATTCCCTCCTGCTACGCCATACCCGTCGCCCGTGGATAGCTAGAGGGCCAGAGCATGTCGATCGACTTTGGAGTGGACGAGCCAGCCTATAAATCCATCCGGCAGGGCAATGAACCAGGAACACACTTGGTGAGACGCGGCCGCGGAAGTCCTCAGAATTGCAGTTCTTTTGGAATCAGACTTCGGCCTGTGGTGGTGAGTTTGAACAAGATGTACATATTTGTCTCACGCGAGTCGAGGGGTGTCGGAGTAAGCCCATGACGTATTTTTAGCTCTAGCTGATCGCCACGTTCCTCCCATATGAGGTACCCGTTGCCGTTGTGATAATTTGCCGGTTCGATCAAGCCTTCATCGCAAAATCTGACTACCCAATGAATTGAGTCTTCACGCGCTGCGTGTGAACCGTCTTCTCGAATGAGCTGTTCAACTTCCCCGAAGAGAATCCAATCCGTCCAGGCTCTGGCGAGAATTTGTGTGCACAACCCTGAAATATGCAATTTAGCCCCCACCTCATGCGGTCAATTTGAAGTACCGTTCCACTCACCTTAGGCCTGCTCTCCGGGCCCTTGCTAGATGAGGATCACTTCCATCCCTGAGCGGGCAATTTGAAGCCGATGGCGAATGTACGTCGTTATATGGATTCGTTTTGGCCTGAATCGGCCAGCGTCACTCCCGCCACCGACCAGTTTTCACGGGGCCCTTCGTGGGGATTTCGTCGCCGGCAAGTACTGCGTGGAAATGCGGATGAATCAATCTAGGAAGCTCTGTTTAAAGCAATTGTTCGCTGCTAGAACCACTAGCATCTTGTTTCATATGAGATCTTCTGCCGCTGGTCCAGCCAAGGGAAACTAGCTTGGCAGCCCAAAGAACGATCATTGCGATGCCTGCCACCAACAAGAATAGATCTACCCACGTCCACTCTTCGCGCCCAAGCCGCAGAAAAACCGGAATGACGACGCATATGCCAACGGCCAGACCGCCCCAGGCTCGGAACCAGCTGCCGTGCGGAGTAGCTGAATTTTTGGTCATGGTTAAATACCTTTCACTTATGCTGCTGCCACCAATAGCGGTGATTGTTCCTTGAACGCACGATACAGCCGCAGAGCAGCAAGCTCTAGGTATTACTCAAGGAGAAAATAGCCAAGGGGCCAAAAATAGATTCGGATGACCTTGATGAGGTGTCCCGTCTAGACACTGGCGAAGTGCACCGTAAGCCGGTCCAGCTCAGGGACCTTGAGCCACCAAGCTCGACAGTCGATGTGAGATCGATGGTGTTGCCCGCAGGGGAACCTTGAGTGGGACGGTTATTGCGGCACTCACGCATTGAGAGATGGGCACGTACTTATCGTTTGATGCGTAAGGATGGTCGTATGACAATTAGTCCACCCCTTGTAGATACCTTGTCCGCATCCAGTTCCACGAATGCTCATTCGCCGCTCAACTTACGTCAGAGCCTGGTCCTCCTCGTTTCTGCTGTTGTGGCCACAGTTCTGATACTCGGGATAACGGTGCTTGTCATTATTCTGATACCCGGAGCTAGGGAAAACGGTCTTGTAGTGCTGGGGGTGACATTTCCCGTGCATGCGGCTCTGCTGCTGGTCGTGACCCATTGGGGCCTGCGTCGAGCAGGTATTGGATGGCGGACGCTGGGGTTTACCCGACCAACGCTGCACATCCTCCACCTGTTGTGGCAGATTCCGGTCATCTTCGTCGCGCTCCTAACGGTGCAATTACTTACATTCGCGGTTACTGGTACTCCACCGGTATCCGAGGGCGGAGGTATCGATGCGCTGACAACAAGTGCAGGTCCTCTGGTCGCTCTCGCGGTGTTCATTGGCGCCAGCCTGCTCACTCCCTTGTGGGAGGAAGCGATTTTCCGTGGCGTAATCCACGGTGGCCTCAGGCGCCGGTTCGGTTGCTTCCTGGCGTCTCTTCTCAGCGCGGCAATCTTCGCAGCTTTCCACGGCGTGCCCATTCTTCTGCCCTACATGCTGACGCTCGGTTTGGCACTTGCCTTCCTGAGAGAGTTTCACAGGACCCTTTGGGCTTCTGTAATCATGCATGTATGCCTAAACAGTCTTGTCGGCAGTGCCGTGCTCATTTCCGTTCTGACATAGAACGCGGGCCCCAGTGACTCAAGCCGTGGTCGCTCACAGCCCGAATGAGTCCGTCCGCAGCCGGACGCTTTGCGGGACGGGGCGCCCCTTCCGGTAGTTCCTAGGCCTTGAGTAGACCTGTGGCGATGAACGCTTTACGGTAAATCTCTTTGATGACGTGTTCCTTGCGGGCGTTGTACTGCATGGAATGTTCGCCGGCGGCCCGCGACAAAGCCGCCGCCTCACGCTTGGTATCTGCGTAGAGAGCGCGATCATCAGGATTGGCGCGAAGCCAGTCGCGGAAGATTCGATGCTTGACTACTTCAGGACTGTCATAGCCAAAAACATGCAGATGGCAAGCCGGCTCCAAGCGGCGCAGGACGCGATGCCCAAACCACCAAGGTTCCCGAACCCGTAGTTCGAATCCGGCACGTTCAAGTGCCGGAACGTATGACGCCTCATCATTTGGGTCGGCGACGATCAGGTCAATGTCGATAATCGGTTTGGCGGGGAGGCCTGGAACGGAAGTCGAACCAACATGTTCGATGACCAGCGCGCGCCAACCCAGAACATCCTCGATCTGCTTGGCGAGCAACTGGAATTGGTCGGACCAGGTATCAGTCCATTCGACTATGTCGAAATTCAGTGATGGTCCGGCACCAGGAACATAGGGCGATTGCCCTTCGGGAACAGGTGGTTCGTGAAACGTCACGATGTCGTTGGGGTGCGGCATGACCCTATTCTCGATGATCACTTCCGTTTCTGAGCTCCGCAACACTCTCCCAATGGCAAAGCGCTCCGCAAGCGGAACGTTGAACGATACACCTACCGACAGTTCGTGGACGTGAAAGCGTAATCGGCAGTTTCATCCAGATCCATGTAGTCCGGGGAGTACTTCGCCGAGGCCATACGCCGGTGCGAGAATTCCGGAACGCGGGGATCAATTGCAGGCTGCTGTTAGCCTTTCATGATGCGGGTACTGCTTACACTCCTCGGAATCGTTGCAATCGTCGTCCACTCCCTTCTCGGGGCAACATTGATGAATGACTGGGCCTTGGTTGCCGCGAGCGAGATGCCGCTTGAAACGACGATTGCTGACATGGATGCTGCAGGTCAGACTTACACCGCCATTCCGGGTTTGGCCTTCGCTGCGATGGGTGTACTGCTCGCACTTGCTTGGGGCGCAACGACACTTTTCCGTCGGACTTCGTTTCCAAGCTGGGCAACCGTGTTGGTGTGGGCTGGAATCGCTACCCTGGGTGCGCCAGCATACTTCTTCACTTCGTTCGCCAACCTGAACTCTGTAGGAGATACCTATTTCGATTGGAACGCCGAGGCGGCATTCGCGTTGGAGGCACCCCTCTACATGGCCAGCGGGATCGCGTTCCTTGTCGTCGTTGCAATGATGGTGACGGCAGCGATCAAGGCAACGGCGCGGAAGAGACCGTCGCCGGTTACGTAGCAGGCCAATAGGAAGTGCGCTTAGCCTCCTTGCAGCTGGCCACATGAGTGGAAAAGCGAAGTACTTCTGAAGGTGGGTATGCGCTTGATCGCGGTGAACCAGCGTGGAGACAGCTCTACCCGCGACCGTAAGTGATGAGTGGGTGTGCGAAATAACCTGATTCGCCATGGCCGTAAATGCCCCAGCTGGGGAACGCTATGCGGTACTGGGACTGTATTCTGTTGGTTTCATAGACTTTGGGGTGGGAACGACATGGGAAGTACCCGTAATGCGCCGGCATTCTTGATTGGCGTGATCATGATTCCAGTTGGCATGTTTCTGTATGGGCCAATTGGAGGGCGTGTGGCCCGGCAGGAATACCGTAATCACGAGGATCTTTACACTTTGCTCTTGTTGTTGGGTGGGGTGATCATTCTGGCCGGAATATTTCTTGTTGTTCTTAGCATTTTTCGATCACTTCGGAAAATTGATCGACTACCCAATGATGCATCGGTTCCGTCGCCCGACCGGGACATTTCGGTTCCCAGGGTTCGTTAGAGCCAGACATCGATTCGGCGTCTTTGGAACAACAGCAAGGCTTGGCGGTACTGCTCATAAATCCGAAATGGTGTCGAGGTAGTTCCACACCGTATCCGCTGACCATAGACCAACCTTCTACGGGACAGCTTGCGAAATTATGCGCTTGAGTACGAGCGGAGTTGAAGGGTGCGGAAATTTCCGGCCGCCTCAGTTGTCGCGGGCGTAGGCCTCCACATCGTCCGCCAGCTTCTCTGGCCGTGCCATGGAATGGTGGGCTCGCCGCGGAGGCACACTTATCTTGAATCTCCTGCTGTTGAACAATCTCGCCAGAGTTTTTGGAGCCCGGTTTTTCATCAAGCTAGAAATCGAGGGTCGGAGGGTGAACCAACGAACGTTTTCCCGGGTATAACCATCACCCACGGGTCAACTGGTTGGTCGGAGAAGATCTCCACCCACCAGCCATCGGTAAGTTCGATGGCTAGGTCACCACTCATCCGAGGCGACTGTAAGGCAATGGAAAGGATGGACAGGCCGCAGAGTTTCTGCATCCGAAGCAGGAAATCCTCACTTTGACCCCCAGCAATTTCCACGACACCGTGCCGAGTCACACGCCATGCCGACCGCGCGCTAAAGCCCCAACCCTCCCCGTTCAGTCCCAGGTTCATGCCGTGGGCGTCGACTTTGTGAATCTTTAGCGGCAAGAGAGGTCCAAGCAATTCATTCATCTCGTCAATCATGATCCAAACTCCACGTCTACTAGAGGCTTCCGTAATTCGTGAGGAGATGAATTCTCGGTCGAGAGATTGCCGCGAGTTTTACTGGGGATGAACCGGCTTTTCATCATGAGACATACCGGGGATCGAAGGGTGCGCCAACGTAGACGAGACCGGGCAGATCCATTGCCCATGGGTCGATTGGATGGTCGGAGAAGATCTCCACCCAACTGCCATCGGATAGTTCGAAGGCAGGGTCACCCCCCATCCTGGGCGACTGTGGTGCAACAGCGACGATTGAAAGGCCAGCGAGTTCTGCAACCCGTTCGGGAGTATCTTCCTCGCGCCACACCATACTCCAGCCGATTACTAAGACGCCGTCCTTGACCACTCGCCAGGCAGAGGGGGAACCAAAGGTCCACCCTTCGCCACCAAAAGTCAGCTCCCCGTAGCGGGAGTCAGCTCGATTAATCTTCAGTGGTAAAAGAGGTCCGAGCGTTTCTTTCAGTTCACTGATCATGGTCCAAGCCCCACATTCGTTAGTTCCCTTTGCTTATCTTTCCATGCCTTCTCCTGACACCATACGGAGGCTGGGCGGTTTGTCAGTGAACGGGGTGATCGCGCCATTATTGGGGTTAGTGAAGGATGCTCTGCATGAAGCATTGTCGGTTCCATGATGCGTACCAACGAACCCTCAGCTGGCAAGATATGCGCCCTCAACCGGAACGCTATCCGGTCAGCTACGTCAGCATCACTTGGCTAGTCTGCCCTGGCGAACAACAGCATCGATGACTTCGGCAGCAGTGCCCGCAATGAGCGTGGGAGAAGCCGTTTCCCCTGGCCACTCCTTACCGCGCGAGACCCAGCCCGTTTCTAGACCTGCTGCTTGGCCGCCAGCAATATCCGCGGCGGGGTGGTCACCGACCATCCAACCGCCTGTTAGGTCTGTGCCCAGGCGCCGAGCCGCAATCCGGAAAATCTCGGGATCCGGCTTCTTGACTCGTTCAGCTTCGGATATGACGACAGCATCCACATACGGTTCAAGCCCCACCTTCTGGATCTTGAGTGTCTGTTGAGACGTTGTTCCGTTGGTGACAATGGCTATCTTCCAGCCAAGTTCTCTGGCATTCGTGAGTGCTTGTGTTGTGACAGTCTCCATAGTCATCGAGTCCACGTGTTCGTGGAGCAGCCTGTCCACGAGATCCCCGAGGGCCATGTCTAATCCAAAGCGTCCCTTGATCGCACGCGCCAGTAAATCCCGAGGTTCATAGCCGTCCCGGTCAGCCTCGATGAGCCAATCCGCCTCCGAATTGGGTTTCCCGATCGACCGAACGAAGGCAGTGGACCAAGAACCAAAAGCGGAAGCTCGGTCGACCAACGTGTTATCCAAATCCACGAGAAGTAACATCTCTCCACCTTAAGCTGGCGGCTATGAACCTGCTTGATCGGCCTAAAGTTAGCGCCTATTTCAAGGTGCGGAAATCGTCCCGTTAGACGGTCCCGCACCGATTCAAGTGCAACCAAAATTCTCTCGACAGAGAATCCGCGATGGTCCACGGGCCTCGGATTCCCGTATATTGACCGCAAAAAAGCCCGCGGACCATATACGGGACAGAAAATCAGACCCAAACCAGGCACGTTCTTTGGGCTCCATGCTCGGCAAGAGCCAATGATCCGAGCATTTTGGGCATCGTACTTGGAACAGGACAGCATCAACGATGATGCGCATCGTAGGAAAGTCACATGAACGTGAGAATTTCAGGAAATTAGCCGTAAGCGTCGTCGCAGCTCAGAGCGATCCGCTGGCGATGGCCAGATTAGGGCCTACAGCCCCGCAGGATCTGTGTTGGCCCCGCACAGGATGACCGCAACACGCTCATCAGTTTCCGGTACATAGACGCCGGAATGCAGGGCTGCGAAGGCTGCTGAGGCGCCATGTTCGAGCGCGATCCGGTAGTGCTCCCACAGGAAGGTTCTTGCAGCCACGATCTCTTCGTCACTGACCAACACGCTCCGCACCCCGGTGCGTACGGCTACATCAAAACCGATGGCACCAATCCTGCGGGCGCCCAAGGAATCGGCGGCGATTCCTGATACTTCCACATCCACCGGATGTCCGGCAGCCAGTGCATGGTGCAAGCTCGGCGCATTCTCGGGTTCCACGGCAATCGTGTTCGCCCTGCCCTCCAATGCAGCGGCAATGCCGGCCAGTAGACCGCCGCCGCCGACAGCCACCAAGACAGTGTCAACCCCCTCGAGCTGCTCCAAGAGTTCCAGACCGATGGTGCCAGCCCCGGCCGCGATCTCGGCCTGGTCATAGGCATGGCAGTAGATAGCACCGGTCTCCGCTACGAAGGCCATGGCCAACTCGAAAGCATCGGCGTATTGAGCGCCGGCCTGTATTACGGTGGCTCCTGCGGCGCGGAGCTTGGCCACCTTCACGGCTGGCGAGGACAGCGGGACAAAGACAGTAGCGGGGACGCCAGCGGCCGCGGCCGCATAGGCGTTCGCTAAACCTGCGTTGCCGCCCGAAGCCACGGCAATGCCAACGCTCGGGTCAATTTCGCCACGCTCCATGGCGCCAAGGACGCGGTTGAAGGCGCCACGAGCCTTGAACGTGCCCGTCTTTTGCAGGAATTCGCACTTGAGCCATACCTGCCCGGGGGAGTGGGCCGCATCCAATTCCATAACTGGAGTGCGGCGCACATGGCCAGCGATCCGCAGGGCGGCTTGGTCGACGTCGGCGAGTGTGATCATGAGGGAGGCCCTTAATGTAGAAGGTAGGACGCAGCGCTAGGCTGGTCGCATGACTGTTCAATCCTCGCTGATCCATGACCTTCCCGCCTACACTGTCCGGCGTGCGGTCGTTTCCGCCATGTATAACAATGTCTATCTGGTGACGTCCAAGAGCACAGGCGCGCAGATTCTCATTGACGCCGCCGACGACCTTCCCGTCATCAACAGTTTGCTGGCGGACGCGGAAGCCGATACTGATGCTAAAGTGCCCACCAAACTGGCCATGATTGCTACAACCCACCAGCACTGGGATCACGTGCGGGCATTGGCTGCCCTCGTGGCAGAGTCAGGTGCTCCCACCGCGGCCGGTGCCGACGACATTGCCGGCATCGACGCAGAGGCAGGTGTCCTCGTTGGCCATGCCCTCCATAATGGTGGCACCTTGGCGGTTCCCGGCATAGAACTGGCAACCATCCACCTACGTGGCCACACGCCAGGGTCCATTGCCTTTGTTCTGCAGGACTCGTCCGATCAGACGACTGCAAACATCGGCAACACCCTGATCTTTAGCGGAGATTCCCTGTTCCCCGGCGGGGTTGGTAACACGGAGAAGGACCCGGAGCGCTTTGCACAGCTGCTCGACGACGTCGAGGACCGGCTCTTTGCTGTCTACGGCGACGAGTCGATCGTCCTGCCCGGGCATGGCGATGCGACAACTCTGGGTGCTGAACGCCCAGCCCTTCCCCAGTGGCGCGAACGTGGCTGGTAGCCGCCGTTTCTCTCGGGAGCGATAGGCTTGAGGCATGTACTTCATCGTTGTTAAATACCAAGTCAAGCCCGAAGCCACCGACACGTTCATGGAGGTTGTGACACCCTTCACCGAAGCAACGCGCGCCGAGACCGGCAACCTGTGGTTCGACTGGTCACGCAGCGTCGAGAACCCCAACGAGTTCATCCTTGTTGAGGCATTCCTTGACGATGACGCCGCCAGCAAGCACGTCTCCAGCGCTCACTTCAAGGCCGGTTTGGAGTCCATGCGCCCGGCCCTCGTTTCGACCCCAAAGATCGTTTCCCGCAAAGTTGACGGCAGCGATTGGGATGAAATGGGCGAACTGCAGATCGGCTAATTCCCATGCCTACAGCCGACGCGGTGGAACTTCCGCGCGGTCCTTTCAAGCTTGCCACGTTGGGGCAGGGACTGACTTTCGCGCAGTCCTTGCCCCAACTGGCAGCTGTTCTCAGCCCTGACGAGGGTGCCGCCGCCGTTATTCAAGCTCCTCCAGGGACCGGAAAAACCACGCTCGTCCCGCCCCTCGTGGCGAATATCCTCAATCGCACGGGTGGCGCTGCCCGGAACATTCTCGTCACCCAGCCCCGCCGCGTGGCCGTGCGCTCAGCCGCCCGCCGCCTGGCCACCCTCGACGGCACACCCTTGGGCACCAAAGTTGGTTACACGGTCCGCGGTGAGAGTCACACAGGGCCGGAAACTATCGTGGAATTCCTCACCCCCGGCATCTTGCTGCGGCGCCTTCTGCGTGACCCCGGTCTGGATGGCATTTCAGCCGTCATTCTGGACGAGGTGCATGAACGCGGACTCGATACCGACCTCTTATTTGGCATGCTTGCCGAGGTCCGCGAACTGCGCGGCGATCTAACACTGCTGGCCATGTCGGCGACCCTTGACGCCGCCCGCTTTGCCCAGCTGCTGGCCGCGGACGACGGCGCGGCCCCGGCTCCCGTGGTCGACTGCCCCTCAGCGTTGTTCCCCCTTGAGGTGAGATGGGCGCCGTCGGCCTTGCCACGCATGGACGAACGCGGCATCTCACGGGCCTTCCTGAACCACGTCGCAGATACGGCCGCCGACGCGCATGCTGCCGCCGTGGCCCAAAACCCTGACGTGGACGCGCTCGTATTCGCTCCGGGCGCCTGGGAAGTGGGGCACATCGCCGCCAGATTGCGATCAGTTCCGGGCATCGACGTTCTGGAACTCCATGGTCAGGTGCCTGCGCGTGAACAGGACCGGGCCGTTTCCGCCCGTGAAGCCGGCGGCCTGCCGCGCATCATCGTCTCGACGTCGCTGGCTGAATCGTCGCTGACGGTGCCGGGCGTACGGCTGGTGATTGATTCGGGACTGTCCCGGGAGCCGCGGCGTGACGCAGCCCGCGGCATGACGGGTCTGGTCACGGTATCCACTTCGCGCGCCTCGGCAGACCAGCGGGCCGGCCGGGCCGCGCGTCTTGGGCCCGGAACCGTGGTGCGCTGCTATGACCAAAAGACCTTTGCTGCGGCACCGGCACATCCGATGCCCGAAATTGCCGTGGCGGATCTCAGTGCTGGTGCGCTGGTGCTGGCCTGTTGGGGTGCCCCCGGCGGGCAGGGCCTCAGGCTGCCGGAGTCGCCTCCTGTCCAGTCCATGGCTGCCGCCGTTACGGTTTTGCACGAGTTGGGCGCGGTTGACTCCCGTGGACACGCGACGCCGTTGGGCAGGACCTTGGCGGAGATACCGGCCGACCCTCGTCTGGCCCGCGCGCTACTTGACGGTGCTGCCGTAGTAGGCGCCAATATCGCTGCTGAAATTGTTGCCCTGGTCTCCGGTGACGGTCGTGCCCCAGGTGCCGATCTCACCGCGCTGCGTTCAGCCATGCGGTCCGGGCGTGATCCCGGTGCGCGACGCTGGCAACAGGAAGTTCGCCGCCTCGAGGGACTTGTCCGCAAGGAAAATCGCGGCAGCAAGCCCGCCACAACGGAGGTTTCAGCTGGCGAGGTGGTGGGGTTCGTCGTCGGGCTTGCCTTCCCTGACCGGATCGCCAAGCGTGTTGACGGGGCAGCGGGCCAGCAGTATTTGCTCTCATCGGGCACGCGTGCCGGATTGCCTGCGGGCAGTTCGTTGTCCGGCCACGAATGGCTGGCCGTGGCCGAGGTGTCCCGGGCCCAGGGACGCGACGCCGCAGGAACAGGTGCCGTGATCAGGGCCGCCGCCCCCTTGGGCCTCGATCTGGCGGAGATTGTTGCGGCCCACATGCGCAGCGATGCCGTGGAGGCCGTGTTCAAAAGTGGAAAGGTCACGGCCCGCCGCGTACGCAGGATCGGCGCCATCGTGCTGTCCTCAACACCAGTAAAGGCCACTGCCGCACAGGGACGCGAGGCAGTGGCAAGTGCGCTGGCCGCGGACGGTCTTGGCATGCTTTCCTGGAGCGGTTCGGCAGATGCGCTTCGCCGACGGCTGGCCCTGCTGCATCGCGAACTTGGTGCACCGTGGCCCGATGTCAGCGATGCGGCCCTGCTCGAACGGCTGCCTGACTGGCTTGGCCCCGAGCTTGAGGCCGTTGCCTCCGGCCGCGCCCTGTCGGCACTTTCGCTCACTGAACCACTGCGCCGCCTGCTGCCGTGGCCTGAGGCCTCAAGGCTGGGGGAGCTGGCGCCGGAAACGCTAGAAGTTCCCAGCGGATCGCACATCCGCATTGACTACCCTGAGGTGTCCGACGGCGGCCCTCCCGTTGTGGCGGTCAAACTGCAGGAGTGCTTTGGGCTGGCCGATACGCCGCTGTTGGTCAAGGGGCGCGTACGGGTCCTGTTCCACCTGTTGTCGCCGGCTCGCAGGCCGCTTGCGGTGACCGATGATCTGGCGTCCTTCTGGAGTGGGCCGTATTCACAGGTGCGTTCAGAGATGCGTGGCCGTTATCCCAAGCACCCATGGCCGGAAGATCCGTGGACGGCGCCAGCCACCGCAAAGGTCAAGAAGCGGATGTAGTTTAGTTCTGAACACTCGCCTCCTTAGGGATAAGCGAGCAGTCAGTCTCCGTTGCTCGTGCCCTTGCGTGTTGCCTGGCGCCAGTCGTTGTTGGCCACATGCGAACTGGCCTGGGCGCCCATCTGCGCCATTCCGCCGTCGACCTCCCAGCTTGCCCCGGTGACATAGCTGGCGGCAGGGGAGGCGAGGAAGTTGATGACACCGGCAATCTCATCCGCCGTGCCGGCGTGCCCCAGCGGGATTCCGGGCCGGGGGATGTCGTGCGGATGGCGCGTCTCATCC
Source organism: Arthrobacter sp. TWP1-1 (assembly GCF_049897845.1). Taxonomy (NCBI): domain Bacteria; kingdom Bacillati; phylum Actinomycetota; class Actinomycetes; order Micrococcales; family Micrococcaceae; genus Arthrobacter; species Arthrobacter sp. TWP1-1. The sequence continues at coordinate 452,619 of NZ_JAFCXC010000002.1, read as the reverse complement.
GGCCCAAGGTGGGTGGCAATTTCACCCGGAGCTACGGCGTTGACTGTGATCCCATGCTCGGAGAGCTCCACCGCCAGGGTCTTAGTCAGTCCGTCAAGTCCGAACTTGGAAGCGCAATATGCACCAAAACCAAACCTTGGCTGATGGGCATGGATGCTGGTGACAACCACGATCCGCCCGCCCGATCCGCCAGCAATGAGCAATTTCGCCGCGGCCTGAAGGCACAGGAAAGCGCCGTTGAGGTTCGTGTCCAGGATCCGTTGCCAGTCCGAGTAGCTAGTATCAACCACCGAACTGTTCAGGCCAATGCCAACATTGTTGACGAACACGCCCAAGGAACCGAGATTGGCCGCCAGCTTTTCGATCACCGGGGCACAGCTTGGCAGGTCCGTGGTGTCCAACCATGACGATGCGGTCCGCCGGCCCAGCGCTGTAATTGCTGCCGCCGTGTTGGCCGCGCCGGCCTCGCTGTCGTGCCATGTGAACCCAACATCGAATCCGGCCCGAGCCAGGGCAATGGCCGTTGCCCGGCCAATGCCCTGGTCCGCACCGGTGACGATTGCAGCGCGTGGGTAGTCGGATGGTGCCATGTACGTGATTAGGGCTTTGTCTTGCTGGCCGCGGACCGTTCGGTCTTGCTACCCGCATTGGCGAGATCTCCGGCGTCGTCCTCCAGATGTGCACGCATGAACCACTGGAACAATTCCAATTGGGCGCACTGGTTGATTACCATGTCCTCCGTGATGGGGTCCAGCTCGCCAACCTCGGACAAGGTCTTGCGGTGGCTCTTGAGGAACCCGTTGTAGACCAGGTCGAGGGCGGCCAGATGGGCAGAAGTATGGGCGCGCCCAATCGAGTAGTCGTCCCAGGGGCGTGCCTCTACTAATGCCCCCGGCAGGCCGTTCGGGGAAATTCCCAGGGTGGCAATTCGTTCGGCCGTCTCATCGATCATGGCCCGGACCAGGTCAATCTGGGGGTCGAGCATCTCGTGGACGCCGATGAAGTCACGGCCAACCACATTCCAGTGGGCGTGCTTGAGGGTCAGGGCAAGATCGTTTAATGCGTGCAGGCGGGCCTGCAGCAGTACGGCCACCTTGTGTCCATCCTGTAACGACAGTCCTGGAACTGTGAAACCTGCGCGGGTTGTTCTCTTGACGACCATGGAAACTCCTTCACGACTTATGCTCGGTTGGCATTCACACGGGACCTCTGTGTCCCGGCCTGTTCCCACGGTAGCGAGAAGAGGAACGAAGTGCCAGAGGTCGCCGGAAGTGGTTTCGAACCTTTCGCACCGCCCTTATTCGAAGCGGCTGGTATCTCCCATGCCTCGGCGCACCACTTCGGCATAGCCGCTGGAGAAATCCACCACAGTGGTGGGCTCGGCGCCAACGTCCCCTGAGTCAATGACGGCATCAAGGACGTGGTCAAGGGTTTCCTTGATTTCCCAGCCCTGTGTCAGCGGCTCCTCCTCGTCGGGCAGCAGGAGCGTGCTGGAGAGCATCGGCTCACCCAGTTCCTCGAGGATGGCCTGAATCAGCTTGCTATCGGGGATGCGCACACCAACGGTCTTCTTCTTCGGGTGGGCCAGGCGCTTGGGCACTTCCTGGGTGGCCGGCAGAATAAAGGTATACGGCCCGGGTGTGACGGATTTGATGCTTCGGAAAATATCGTTGTCCACCATCACGAATTGCCCCAGCTGCGCAAAATCCTTGCAGACCAAGGTGAAGTGGTGCTTCTTGTCCAGCTGGCGGATGGAGCGGATCCGGTCCAACGCCTCTCGATTGCCCAACTGGGCGCCGAGCGCGTAACAAGAATCCGTGGGGTAGGCGATCAAACCGCCAGCCTGCAGGGTTGCGACGACCTGGCTGACCATGCGGGGCTGCGGATCGTCGGGGTGAATGTCAAAGAATTTAGCCATATCCCGAGCATACGACTCCGGCCCGTGCGGGGCAGCTATTGCCGGGCGTGTATTTGTTGAAGAGGGTGCGTTTTGCCATCCTCAACTGTTTGCAAGTGGTGGTAGCGAAGGGATTTTACTGCTCCTTGCCAGCCAACTCCCATCTTGATGGAGGATTCTGGAAAGGAATTTTTGCGCCGTCTGGCAAGAGCCGGACACACTGTGCAGGACCAGCAGGAAAAGGTATTGAGGAGCATTCGTTACATGGCCACAAGATCAACAAGAAAATCTGGGCGTGCCGCACAGGCTGAACCCGGCTCCACAATGTCGAATCTGGGTCGGTTGTTTCTAGTGTGCGGTGTAATCGGCGTCATTGTGGCCGCCTTACTCATTCCTGGCGGGGTCTTGGCCACGGGTGCAGTTGGCAGCGTCGATGACTTCCTCTCAGAGGTTCCTGACGGCCTGGATGTTCAACCACCGGCGCAGGCAACCACTCTTCTTGCGTCCGACGGTTCAACCCTTGCCACGCTGTACGCCCAGGATCGTAAAGTCGTGGACCTGGACAGCATGTCTCCGTTTATTCGGGATGGTGTGGTGGCCATTGAAGATTCACGGTTTTACGAGCATGGGGGAGTAGACCTGACCGGAATCGCACGTGCCCTCGTTGCGACGCTGAACGGCAGCCGCCAGGGAGCGTCGACGATTACCCAGCAATACGTCAACAATGTGCTGATTGAGCAGCTCGTCTCTGCGGGAAACAGCGAGGACGCCAAGCTCGGAGTTGAGAAGACCATGGCTGACAAGGTCAGAGAAATCCAGCTGGCCATCGGGCTTGAAAAGCAGATGAGCAAGGATGACATCCTCGCCGGGTACCTGAACCTGATCTACTTTGGCAACGGTGCCTACGGCATTGAAGCGGCCGCAAAACTGTATTTCAACACGACGGCCAAAGACCTGACACTTTCGCAGGCGGCGTCCCTTGCCGGAGTGGTCAACAGGCCCAGCTACTACGACCCCATTACGCAGCCCGAAAACGTCGTCGACCGGCGCAACGATGTGCTGGCCAAAATGCTGGCACAAACAAAAATTACTCAAGCCGACTACGATGCCGCCGTCAAGACGCCGCTGGAACTCCACATCACCGAATCGGCCCAGGGATGCGCGGCAGCTGCCACGGCACCGTACTTTTGCGACTATGTGCAGCAGCTGATTCTCAATGACACGGCGTTCGGTGCCACAGTTGAGGAACGGACAAAGACTCTTTATCAAAGTGGTCTGACTATCCAGACAACACTGGACCCGGCCTTGCAAAAGGTTGCCCAGGAACAAGCCGCGGCGACCATGAGTCCCACCGATCCGCTCCAGCGTGGTGCCTCGATTGTCAGTGTTGAGCCAGGCTCGGGCAAGGTCCTGACCATGGCCCAAAACACGGTTTACAGCCCGGCTACCGCTGCTGGTAATTACATGGGCAATTTTGCCCTGCCGCTCAACGACACCAATGGCGAGTCACTTCACGGTGCAGGTGGGTTCCAGGCCGGTTCAACATTCAAGCCATTCATCTTTGCCGAATGGCTCAACAGCGGGCACTCAATGATGACCAGCATTGACGGTTCAGTCCGGCGGTATCCCGCGGGGTATCAGTGGCAGAACAGTTGTGGGACAACCACAGGTGATTATGATCCGGCCGTAGAGGGTTCCGTCCTGTTGCCCAATGACGATCCCGATCACTACTACGCCATGAGCGCCTATGAGGGCCTCTACAACTCCATCAATACCGTCACGTTCCAGACCGCGGCCGCCTTGGATTTCTGCAATATCCAAAAGATGGCCACGGCGGCGGGCGTGAAGGACGGACTGAGCAATGAGCCTTACGATCTCTCCACGATCTCTAAGCTGATCGGTACCAACAACGTGGCACCCATTGACATGGCCACGGCCTTTGCCACGTTTGCCAGCGGTGGCATTCGTTGCAACCCGATCGCCATTACGTCCGTTGTAGATGCTGCAGGCAAAAAATACCCCGTACCCGGGGCAGACTGCCAGCGCACCATTAGCGAAGACGTTGCTGCCGGCGTCACCTACGCCCTGCAAAGCGTGCTGGTCAAGGGATCCGGCTGGAACATTGGCTTGGACGATAAGAGCAATGCATTTGCGAAAACAGGCACAACCGACGGCAATATCGACACCTGGACCGTTGGCGCAACGAGCAGCATCGCCACGGCCTCATGGTTTGGCAGTTACCAGGGCAACGGAGCCGAGTGGGTCAACCAAGACATCACCATTAACGGCAAGTACTACGCGGGCGTCGACGGCGCAGATCTGGCTGGTGGGCAATGGGCAGCCGTCATGAATGCCGCGGCCAGCAACCCCGCCTATGCCGCAACGCCCTTCACACAGCCACCGGCCTCCATGCTCCAATCCACCGCGCCACTGGTGGCGGGAGTTAACGATCCGAAGCCCGGCGATGCTCCAGTGATAACCGAACCGCAGGCCACCCAGCCGCAAGCTACGGAGGAACCGGCACCCGCATCCCAGGCGCCCACGCAAGAAGCAACTCAGGAGCCAGCAGCCCCGGCGACGACAGAAGCCCCACAGCCAACTGCCGAGGCCACCTTGCCAAACAACAAGCCAGAGCCTAGCAATAAGCCGTGACTCTCAGAGGGTCTTCGTTGTTAGCTAGCTCCTTCGCCTCTGGCCATCTCGCCGGAGCGAGCGGTCATTTCGGCCGTCGCCAAAGCCAGGCCCAGCTTGTCCACGGCCTGCTGGTAGGTGGCAACGGCGTCGTCCGTGTCAGGAGTAACTGCTCTCAGCCGTTCCGCTGCCGTGACTGAGCGGATCAGTGCTGCCGTTTCGGGAATTCGAACATCGCTCATGGCAGGGAAATCAATACTCAGAGCGGGATCGAGCTCGTACCGGCACCAGCGCGTGATCAAGGAATCGTGCTGAGCAGTGACCTCCGCGTACGCCTCAGTGGTGCGCAGCTGCAGCCCTGCCACGGCCATGGCAGTCCTGTGGTGACGGAGAATTCTGTCGCTTGCTGCGGCAGCGGCGACTGAAATTCCCAGCAGTGCTATGGAGGACGGCTTGCTATGTTGGGCCGGGATGAGGATCATCGGTGCGAGGGCACAGATGCCCGTAAAGGCGTACCAGAAGGTTGAATCCGGATCGTTTTCCCTCGGTGCGCGCATGCGAACAAGCCACAGTGTTGCGACCGTCGTCAGCGTGACGAGGACTGCAAGTACAAGGAAAACCATGGCGGCACCTCCCGGCCCGACGTTCGGGCGGCACCGTCCGGACGCGTATGCGGGCCCACTCATTAGTGGGCCTACCTCCATTTCAGGCCCAAAATCTCCTCCGGTCAAGAGGATGTCTCCGGCCACTCGGAAAGGTCACGATCGCAAGTCTGCGGGCAAACTAACGAGATCTGCATAACGGTTGAAAACTCACCCTGAATGGGTGTATCGGTTCAGCCTAGCTTTTGCTCGGTCCATTTCGCTGGATGCCCGCTGGACATAACGTTGAATCACCCATAAATCCATGTATTCAACGTTTCCAAAAAGAAGGTGTTTTCCATGAAATTCCTCAAGACGTGGCTCGCCATTGTGGGGTTGCTGGCCGCATTCATCATGGTTGCTCCGGCGCCAGCCCAAGCCGCACCGTATTGTGGCATCACTTGGGGATCGATGGAGAAGGCGTCTGGCAGCCTCACCGGTGCTTCCGTCACCAATGTTCGTGCGGGCCGGCACGCGTGCTTTGACCGCATGGTCATTGACCTTCGGGGCCATGCCAACGGCTTCAGCGTCAAGTACGTTTCGTTGGTTTCCCAGCCGGGAAGCGGATTTCCAGTGCCGCTCCGAGGTGGTGCAGATTTGCACGTTGTAGTCCTGGCTCCGGCCTACGACCAAGCCACCGGTTTGTCCACCTATTCACCGGCCAACAGGAATGAGCTAGTCAACACCGCTGGCTTTGCAACCTTCCGCCAGGTGGCCATGGCCGGCAGCTACGAAGGCTACACCGACATCGGTGTGGGGGTCCGGGCCAGACTGCCGTTCAGGGTATTCTTCCTGAACGGTCCGGGGAACACGACCCGGATAGTGCTGGACGTAGCCCACCGCTGGTAGAGCCGAGCTGTTCACCTCAAGCGCCGGGTGCCGCCGTTGTCCGCATTTCCAAGGACGACGGCGGCACCCGGCTTTGCGCTGGCCACGGAGTAATGCGGTGGAGCGGAGGCGCAATCGAATCAGTAGCGTTCAGGTTCCGTACCAAGCTTGAAGCGAAGCCCCCGAATGCTGGTGGGGGTGATCTCCACAAAGGTGTATTTCAACGTCCGCAACCAAGGCGAAAGTGGCAGCTCGTTCAGGGCATCAATCTCGGTTTGGGATTCAACAACGCGCGCCGTTCCCTTGAGTACGACGCTCCAGGCTTCGGTTTCAGTCAGGCCATCAATTTCAAAGGCCACGGAATGGTTGACGGTCAGGGCGGCCAACTTCGTGCCAGGGTTGGTGCGGATGAGCAATGTGCCATCGTGTGCCAAGAAATTGATCGGGAAGATGTCGGGTTCATTGGCAACGCTGAGGGCCAATCGACCCAAGTGGGTGTGTTCGAGGAATTGCCAGACCTCGTCGTCGGACATGCTCTCACTGGGCTGCTGGTCACTGTTCATGATCTGATTATGCCCCACGGTTACGGGTTAATGACCTGCCCGCCGGCGCTTTCCCGCAGCACCACCGAACCCGTGAGTTCCGCGGGCTGTTTGGTCGATGGTGTCAGGGCAAGTTGGGCCGCAATCTTCCCAATCTCCTCCAGTGGGAGGCTGTACGTTGTCAGGCCGGGGAAGTGGTCCCGAAGGGTGGGGATGTCATCAAAGCCGGCCACCTGGGCATCCTCGGGGATCCGGAGCTTGCGTGATCGGAGTGCTGTCATGGCGCCAAGAGCCATGACGTCGTTGGCGGCAAGGAAGCACAGGGGGGAATCACCGTCGGACGTGAGGAGACTGGCTGACTCGGTGTCCAAGGACTCAAGGTATTCAAGCGTGGAATCGTATCCACCCTGACTGGAGAAGGCGCCATTGATAACAGCTAGCGGCTCACAAGCTGCCTGCGACAACCCCGCGAGGAATCCTTCAACGCGAACCCTGGCTGTGTTGCGTTCATGGGGTCCGGCAAGAATAACAAAGCGGCTGAGACCTCTATCAAGGAGAGCTCCGACGAGTTCGGCAGCTCCGTCGTGATTGGCAATGTTCACCACGTGCGCCTCGGGAATGGAAGATGGCCCGAGTGTCACAACGCGTCCGCCGTTGCCAATGTATTGCGAGAGTGCCTTGATGAGGCGGGGGTCCTCGTTGAGGAGCCGGGATGCGGCCAGGATGATGGCGTCCGTGCGGTATGAGATAAATGCACTGACGGCGGCCAGCTCGGCGCCTCCGGGGGAGCCGGCATCGCCTTCGAGATCGGTTCCGGCCAAAAGAACTTGATGTCGTGATTCCAACGCGGCTTGCTGAACTCCGCGGGCAATGGCTGAAAAGTATGGATCGGCGATGTCGTGAACGACCAGTCCCACCAGTCCTGTCGTTGACCGTGCCAGGGCTTGCGCCTGGGCGTTGGCGATGTAACCCAGTTCCTCAGCTGCAGCCCTGACGCGGTCCGCGATATCAGCGGCCGGCGTGCGGCTGGAGCCGTTGAGTACGCGAGAGGCAGTAGCCAGCGACACGCCGGCCTGCCGGGCAACTTCGGTGAGTTTGACTGGCACGGAGGGTTCCTTTTCAAGAAATGAGACCGAGCTAACATTTTGGTCTTGACCCGGTGATAACTTCAGCATATATTGGAAAGCGCTTTCCAAACTCGAGGCCACGCCGGGACCGCCGGTAAGCGCTTACAACTATCTCCGGGAGAATTCAGTGACTCTTACAGCCACCAACGAGCAGGCCGCTGCGCTAGCTGCAGAAACCGCTCAGGCCGTCAGCCCAAGCGGCACCGAAGCCGGCGGCAAGCGCGTCATTCGCATTGCCATGAACGGCATCACCGGACGCATGGGGTACCGCCAGCACCTGCTCCGCTCGATCCTGCCGCTTCGGGATAGCGGACTGACATTGGAAGACGGCACCAAGGTGGCCATCGAACCGATCCTGATTGGTCGCAACGAGGCGAAGGTGCGCGAGCTGGCCGAACTGCACAACGTTGAGCACTGGTCCACGGACCTTGACGCTGTCATCGCCGACCCCACCGTCGACGTCGTCTTTGACGCCTCCATGACGAGCCTGCGCGCCGCCACCTTGAAGAAGGCGATGGCCAACGGCAAACACATCTTCACCGAGAAGCCCACGGCGGAGACCCTGGAAGAGGCCATTGAGCTGGCCCGGATCGGTAAGGCCGCCGGCATTACGGCAGGCGTTGTGCACGACAAGTTGTACCTGCCCGGACTGGTCAAGCTGCGCCGCCTCGTCGACGAGGGGTTCTTTGGCCGCATCCTGTCCATCCGCGGCGAGTTCGGCTACTGGGTCTTCGAAGGCGAGCACCAGGCTGCCCAGCGTCCCTCCTGGAACTACCGCAAGGAAGACGGCGGCGGCATGACCACGGATATGTTCTGCCACTGGAACTACGTACTCGAAGGAATCATCGGCAAGGTTAAGAGCGTCAACGCCAAGACCGCCACCCACATTCCGGCCCGCTGGGACGAGCAGGGTAACGAGTACAAGGCAACTGCCGACGACGCCGCCTACGGCATCTTCGAGCTGGAAACCCCGGCTGGCGATCAGGTCATTGGCCAGATCAACTCATCCTGGGCCGTGCGCGTTTACCGTGACGAGCTGGTTGAATTCCAGATTGACGGCACTCACGGTTCCGCCGTCGCCGGCCTGAACAAATGTGTTGCCCAGCAGCGCGCCCACACGCCCAAGCCCGTCTGGAACCCGGATCTGCCTGTCACCGAATCCTTCCGTGCCCAGTGGCAGGAAGTCCCCGCCAATGCCGATCTGGACAACGGTTTCAAGCTGCAGTGGGAAGAATTCCTGCGCGACGCCCTTGCCGGCCGTGAACACCGCTTCGGGCTGCTGTCGGCCGCCCGCGGCGTGCAGCTCGCCGAGCTAGGCCTGCAGTCCTCAGCCGAGCGCCGTACCCTGGACATCCCGGAAATCGAGCTCTAATCATGACTATTTCAATCACCCTGCCCCTGCCCGCTGGTGAATCGTCCGACGGCGAACTGGCGGAACTTGCGCTGGGCGAGACAGGTCCGTGGCGGAAGCCCCATGGATTGATCCGTTCCCGCAAGGTCTACGCGGCGGCCCACGTCACGCCCAAGGTTCTAGGCAACAACACCCCGGGTGCCCCGGCCGACATTGACTGGGACTCCACCTTGGCCTTCCGCCGTGAACTGTGGAGCTGGGGCGTTGGCATTGCCGACGCCATGGACACGGCCCAGCGGGGCATGGGCCTCGACTGGGCTGCCACGCAGGAACTAATTCGCCGCAGCGCAGCCGAGGCCGCACTCATCGCTACGCCGGAGCGCACGGTTCGTGACCTGCTCGCCTGTGGCGCCGGCACGGACCAGCTCGACCCATCCGCCGTCGAACCCGGCAAGGACGGATTGGCAGCTGTGCTGTCCGCCTACCGCGAGCAGATTGCAGCGGTTGAGGCATCGGGTGCGAAGGTCATCATCATGGCGTCCCGCGCGCTGGCCAAGGTTGCCTCCGGGCCCGCCGACTACCTTGCCCTCTACGGAACCCTGCTCTCCGAGGTCAAGGAACCCGTGGTGCTGCATTGGTTGGGCACCATGTTTGACCCCGCATTGGCCGGTTACTGGGGCAGCGAGGACGTGACGGCCGCAACTGCTACCTTCCGGCAGCTCATCGAGACTCACTCGGCAAAGGTCGACGGCGTCAAGGTTTCCCTGCTCGACGCCGGCCACGAGGTTGCGCTGCGAGCTAGTCTCCCAGCGGGCGTGCGCCTCTATACGGGCGACGACTTTAACTACCCTGAACTGATCGACGGCGACGGCTCTCACTACTCGGATGCGCTGCTGGGCATCTTTGCGGCGATCGCCCCGGCGGCTTCCACGGCGCTGCAGGAGTACGACGCCGGGCGGCCCGCCGAGGCGCGTGCCATCCTGGATTCCACTCGGGATCTTGGGCTGCACATCTTCGAGGCGCCAACTTACTATTACAAGACCGGCATCGCGTTCCTTGCCTGGCTCAACGGCTTCCAACCAGGCTTCCAGATGATCGGCGGATTGCATTCCGGCCGCGACGTGAACCACCTCGTTAAACTCTTCCGACTGGCCGACACTGCCGGCTTGCTGCTTAACCCGGAGCTGGCAGCGACACGGATGGCCGGATTCCTGAGCAACGCCGGAATTCCCTCGACCGTGACTGTTGCTGGTCTCGTCACAGAAGGTCTCGTCGCAGAAGGGATCAACGCATGAGCACCTTTGGCAAGCTCTCCATCAACACGGCCACGATCAAAAAGGCGTCCCTTGCCGAGGCGTTGGACATCAGCGTTGCGGCCGGGCTCAAACATATTGGCCTGTGGCGGGACAAGGTTGCCGAGGTCGGTCTTGAAACCGCCGTAGAGCTGGTGCGGGCCTCCGGCTTGCAGGTTTCGAGCCTGTGCCGAGGTGGCTTCCTGACGGCGGCCGACGGCGCAGGCCAGGCAGCTGCTCTCGCCGACAACAAGGCCGCCATCTTGGAGGCCAAGGCGCTGGGCACCACGGAGATCGTCATGGTGGTGGGCGGTCTGCCCGATTTCAGTGTGTCACCCGGTGCGGTGGACGGGGGAGGCGCGGCAGGGGCCATTGTGGACGGAAAGGACCGTGGTGGAAAGGATCTGGTGTTGGCCCGTCAGCGCGTAGCCGATCGTCTTGCAGAGCTTGTGCCGTTCGCGCTCGAACATGGAGTCAGGCTGGTGTTGGAGGCCCTGCATCCCATGTACGCAGCGGATCGGGCCGTATTGTCGACACTCGGGCAGGCCCTGGATCTGGCCGCGCCGCACCCGGCGGAGGCCGTCGGCGTCGTGGTTGACACGTTCCACGTCTGGTGGGATCCGTCCCTGCGCGAACAGATTGCCCGCGCCGGAGCCGAAGGGCGGATCGCGGGTTACCAGGTGTGCGATTTCAACCTGCCCATCGCGGCTGACGCGTTGCTGTCCCGTGGTTTTATGGGCGACGGCGTGATCGACTTCGCCTCGATCGGCCAGTGGGTGGCAGAGGCCGGCTACAACGGTGTGGTTGAGGTTGAAATCTTCAATGAGGACATCTGGAACCAGCCCTATTCGCAGGTGGTAGACACTGTCAAGGAACGCTACGCCGAATTGGTGGAGCCGCACCTCGGCTAGATCCGGGCCCAGCGAAAGGCGGGGCCCAGCGAAAGTAGGGGCCGCCGTCGAACTTAAACAACTAACCCGCAGTAGTGGCTGAAAAATCGCGAAAAACGCGCCTTTTCGACCACTACTGCGGGTCAGGTGTAAATGGAGTTAGCGGCCCTTGACCATGATGCCGTTGCGGGTCATCGACTCGGCGTAAGCCTTGGCCGATTCCTGCAGCCACTGTTCCTGACGCTCGGGGGAGCCGGCAAAGCTACGGCCCGACAGTGAACGGACCTTGTAGATGCCGAAGCCACGCTTGTAGAGCATGGGGCCCTGGGCCTTGAGAAGCTGATCGGCAAGGCGGTGAGCCTCGGTGCCGTGGGCAACCAGGGCTGAAGCGCGGGGTACCAAGTTCACGAACTTCACCAGCGGGCGCAGGCCCTGTTCGATCTGCGGAGCTGTCAGGCGGCCGTTGGGCTCGCCCGGAGTGAACCACGGGTGGACATTCCACGGCATGACGTAGCTGGGGCGCAAGCCTATCTGCCAGTGAATGCCCAGCAGGCGAGTGGCAGCCTGATCGTCGCCAGCGGTGATGAAGCCCGAGGGGTCCATTTCGCCAACATTTGAAAACAAGCTGATGATCTTACATTCATCGACATCGTGAACCGGGTCCACGTAGGCCACCTGCTGCTCGGGCCGGGCTTCCGCCAGGGTGTCGCACAACTCGGTGATGGGAGCAATGTTCTCGTCGTAACGGCGATTCCAGAGCTGGTCACGCAGTGATTCAGTGGCCACGGATGTCATTGAGGGGTAATGCTCCTTAGAGGGGAAAAGAATAGGGTTTGGCAACTTCCCGGCGAAGGGGAATGCCCAGCTCTCTAGCTTAGCAATTTTCCTGGGTCTTGGGGTCTCTATGTCTGTGCTAAAGGGCTGGCCGAATGGGTTGATTGTGAGAAACACAACAGGGCAATTGCCTGCCGGCATCATCCGCCGAGCTTGCCTGCCAGACGTGTATGCATTTGCTCGCTTGCCTCGTTCAGCCGGGTAATGGTCACGGATTTGCCGTGGCGCCGATACTTCTCTTTGACTGCGTCAAGTGTTGCAATGCTCGAGGCATCCCAGAGGTGTGAAGCGTGCATGTCTATGACGACATTTTCCGGATCCAGCGCGTACTCGAACTGGGTGTACAGGTCATTTGATGAGGCAAAGAACAATTCACCGACAACTTCGTAGGTGGCCGTTTCCTGGCCCTCAAGCTCGGTCACGGCACGTTTCACCGTGACAAGGTGAGCGACCCGGCGCGCAAACAAGGCCAAGGCCACCAGGACGCCGACACCAACACCGATGGCTAGGTTGTGCGTCATCACCACAACCACCACCGTGGCCACCATGACGAAGGTTTCGCTCTTTGGCATCATCTTCAAGGTTGCGGGGCGGATGCTGTGCCATTCAAATGTGGTTGCTGAAACGTAGATCATGACGGCAACAAGGGCTGCCATGGGGATCAGGGCCACCACGTCACCCAGCACAACAACAAAGACCACAAGGAACACGCCGGCCAAGAATGTCGAAATTCGGGTGCGGGCCCCGGAGGCCCGGACGTTGATCATGGTTTGCCCAATCATGGCGCAACCGCCCATGCCGCCGAAGAACCCCGTGACAATGTTGGCCACGCCCTGGCCCAGGGCCTCACGGGTTTTTGAGGAACGGGTATCGGTGATGTCATCGACCAGCTTGGCTGTCATGAGCGATTCCAGCAGACCAACGAACGCCATGGCAAGGGAGAACGGGGCGATGATCTTAAACGTGTCCCACGTCAAGGGAACGTTGGGCATGAACAGTGTCGGCAGGCTGTGGGGCAATTCGCCCTTGTCTCCCACCGTGGGAACAACCACCGAGGCAAGGACCGTAAACAAGGTCAGGGCAACAATGGCCACCAGGGGAGCGGGCACGGCCTTGGTCAATTTCGGCAGCACAAACATGATCAGCAATGCGCATGCTGCCAGGGGATAGACCATCCACGGCACGCCGAGCAGCTCTGGAACCTGGGCAATCACAATGAGGATGGACAAGGCGTTCACGAAGCCCACCATGACCGAACGTGGGATGAAGCGCATCAGTTTCGCCACGCCGCCGAGTCCCAATAACATCTGGAACAAGCCAGCCAGGATGACGGCGGCGATGAGATAGTCCAGCCCGTGGCTTTTCATAAGGGGTGCAATGACAAGTGCGACGGCGCCAGTGGCGGCTGAAATCATGGCCGGGCGGCCGCCAACAAAGGAAATGGTGACTGCCATGGTGAAAGCCGCGAACAGACCGATCCGCGGGTCGACACCGGCAATGATGGAAAAAGCCAGCGCTTCGGGGATCAGTGCCAGAGCCACCACAAGCCCGCCGAGTACCTCTGTCTTGAGTCGACGCGGGGAACGCAATGTGCCCCAGACCGATTGCAGCTCGCGTGGGGTGGGGCCCGGAATGGTTCCGGTGGATTTTGTTGCCATGGCTGTTTCCTTTGTCATGCGGGGATGCCCGACGGCGTTATTCTCGCGTGCCGCCGGCCGAAGACAACCCTAATGCAACAGCCCTCATTCAATAGCGTCAGGGGCAGGTAGCGCGTTAGCCTTGCGGCCGCACTACCTGCCCCTGCGGTTTAACTTTTGGCAGGCTCCCGTTGGGAAGCCTTAGCTGATCGACCTTAGTTAGGCGGAGCTCTTGTTTCGACCTGTGATGGCGCCGTAAACTCCGGCAACTACGAGCCCACCAACAATGGCTAGCAGCCAGGAGCCGAGGCTCCAGAATGTCATGCTGCCCTTATTGAACAGGAGGTCTCCGATCCAGCCACCAACGATGGCTCCGACGACTCCAAGAATCAGGCTTGTCACCCAACCTCCGCCGACGCGGCCCGGCATGATCGCCTTGACTATGACCCCGACGATGAGGCCCAAGATAATCCATCCAATGAAACCCATTGCTCCTCCTCATGATTGAAAGTGCTGTTTCCTGTGACAGCCGGCTTCCCGCCATTAGCTGAAAAAGCCGGTGAGTCCACGCTAACCGCGCAAGCGCCGAAGGTCTACCCCCTATTGGAAGCCATGTTCTACTATCCGCTCCATTGCTCCTGCTACTACCCTCACGGGTAGGCCGAGATCGGGGCCATTCGACACCGCCGGGCCTTGACGGCAAAATGGGAATCATGCCGAACCTTGAGCGCCCTGCCGCTACGCCGCCATTCCACTCGACTCAAGATGCCGCCTTGCACGGCGGAGTCCACCAGCCCTGGGTGAAGAATTACCAACCTGGTGTACCTGGCGAAATTGAACTGCCCACCGAGTCGCTCGTCGCCATGTTCGAACGCTCCGTGCAGGAAGCCGGCGATGCTCCCGCCATGGAGTTCTTTGGCCGCCGCACGAGCTACCGCGAGCTGGGGGAGCAGGTGAGTCGGGCGGCTGAGGGTCTGCGTCGCCTCGGCGTCCGCGCAGGGGATCGGGTAGCCCTGATCCTGCCCAATTGTCCCCAACACGTGGTGGCCTTCTACGCTGTGCTGCGCCTCGGGGCAGTGGTGGTCGAACACAACCCGCTGTACACCTCCCGGGAATTGCGCCACCAGTTTGAGGACCACCAGGCACGGGTGGTTATTGCCTGGGACAAGGTCGTGGAGATTATTGAAGAATTTCCGGCCGATGTTGGTGTGGATCAGATCATTGCCGTCAATATGCTGGCCGAGTTCCCGGCGCTGAAGCGAATGGCGCTTAACCTGCCGATAAAGAAGCTGCGTGACAGCCGCGCGGCACTGAGTGCACCGGCGCCGGGTGCGATGAGTTGGAAGGCCTTGCTCTCGAGCGGGAGCCTGGATCCGGCGCACCCCTGCCCAGATGTTCAAGACCTGGCAGTCATTGGCTACACCTCAGGCACCACGGGGCGTCCCAAGGGTGCCATGTTGACGCATTTCAACCTCTATTCCAATGCGCTGCAGGGCGAGGCTTGGATGCACGGTGCACAGACCGGCAAGGAGGTCCTCTATGCCGTGCTCCCCATGTTCCACGCCTTCGGCATGACTCTTTACCTCACATTCGGCATCCGCAAACAGGGCCTGCTGGTGCTCTTCCCGAAATTCGACACGGATCTAGTGCTGGCAGCCATGAAGAAATCGCCCGCCACCGTATATTGCGCCGTGCCACCCATCTATGAGCGCACGGCCATGGCGGCCAAGGACAAGGGCATCTCGCTGCGCTCCTGCAAGTTCTGCATTTCCGGAGCCATGAACCTTCCCGATCATGTGGTTGAGCTGTGGGAATCGGTCTCCGGCGGGCTGCTCGTTGAGGGCTACGGCATGACCGAATCATCGCCGGTGGCCCTTGGTAATCCCTTCCACCCCACCCGCCAGTCGGGCACCATTGGTGTTCCGTTCCCGTCAACCTTGATGAAGGTGGTCGACGTCGATGACCCCACCGCGGAGGTGGCGCAGGGGGAACCCGGCGAGCTACTCATTAAGGGTCCCCAGGTATTCAAGGGATATTGGAACAATTCCGCTGAGACCGCCAAGGCGCTGACCGAGGATGGCTGGTTACGTACGGGCGACATTGTCACGGTCAGCCCCGAAGGCTTCACGAAGATCGTGGACCGGGCCAAGGAGCTGGTCATCACTGGTGGCTTTAACGTCTCGCCGTCGGAAGTAGAAAACGTGCTGCGCCAGCACTCCAACGTCGCTGATGCAGCAGTCTTCGGCAAACCGCTTGAGCGTGGCGGTGAAATGGTGGTTGCCGCCGTCCAGCTCGAGCCCGGAACGGATCTTGACGAGGCAGAACTGCGGGCATTCTGCAAGGAACGCATGGCCCGCTACAAGGTACCCGTGCGGATCATCGAGATTGAAGAAATGCCCCGCTCCATGCTGGGAAAGATCCTCCGCAAGCAGGTCAAGGAAGAATCACTTCCTCTCTTGTAGAACCACGCATTTGTGGAACCGGCGCCCAGCGCCCGGATTGTTGAACGTGGTAGGCACCATGGAAATCGGTGCGTACAGTTTTGGCGACACCCCCTTGAATGCTGATGGCACACCCGGCGCAACTGCCCACGGCATCCGAAGCCTCTTTGAGGCGATTGTCTTGGCGGACAGGGTGGGGCTCGATTACTTCGGGGTGGGGGAGCACCATACGGTGTCCATGCCGGCCTCGTCTCCTGGTGCCATGCTGGCGGCCGCGGCGGGTGCAACCAAGAACATCGTGCTTGGCAGCGCTGCCAGCATCATCAGCACGGACGATCCGGTGCGTGTCTTTCAACAGTTCGCCACGGCAGATGCGATTTCCGGAGGAGGGCGCATTGAGATCACCGCCGGCCGCGGCTCCTCGGTGGAAACCTTCCCGCTGTTCGGCTACGAGCTTCGGGACTATGACCAGTTGTACGCCGAAAAGCTTCAGCTGCTCATGACCATTAATAATGCGGAAACGGAAAGTGTCAGCTGGAACGGATCCGTCAGGCCTGCCATCGACAACCTCGCCGTCGTCCCTCGTCCGGTGCAGGGGAAGCTGCCGCTATGGATCGCGACTGGCGGCAGCCCGGCGTCGTCCGCTAGGGCAGGGCAGCTGGGACTTCCGGTGTCCTACGGCATCATTGGCGGGGCGCCCCACAGATTTGCGCCGCTGGCCGAGCTGTACCGAAAGTCGGCTGAGCAGGCCGGCCATATGGGCGATGACGTCAAGATTTCGGTGGCAGCCCTGGGCCTTGTCGCGCCAACCAAGAAGGAGGCGCTGGAGCGCTTCTACCCTGGCTGGCACAATATGAATGTGGAAATGGGGCGGCTGCGCGGCTGGCCGGCCCCGGACAAGAACGCGTACCTAGCTCAGGCACAGGCGCCCGGTGCCTACTATGTGGGAGATCCGGACGAAGTTGCTGAGCGGATCGTTCACCTTCACGGTTACATGGGGCATATGCGCCACTTCCTGCAAAGCGATATTGGTGGCCTGCCGCAGGAACACCTGCTGGAGTCCATCACCTTGCTGGCTACCGAGGTCAAGCCCCGGGTGGAGCGGCTGCTCGCCAAAAAGTAGGACTGCCGGGCCGGAATCGCCGTGCCGGAATGTGGACCGTGCGAGTGTTTGTAGTGCTGCTTGTGTAAAAATGGACTGTATGCGCCCCATGCAACATTCCAGTAAATTAGCCAATGTTCGGTACGAACTTCGCGGACCAATCCTCCACGCAGCGCAAAAGATGGAGGCCGAAGGGCACCGGATTTTGCGAATGAACCTTGGTGACACGGCACCCTTTGGGCTTGAGGCGCCGGAATCGATCGTGGTGGACATGATCCACCACCTGCGTGGTGCGCAGGGGTACAGCGATTCCAAGGGAATTTTCTCGGCTAGGACCGCCATTTCCCAGTATTACCAAACCAGGGGCCTGATGAAGATCGGTGTTGACGACATCTTCGTCGGCAACGGAGTCAGCGAGCTCATTTCCATGACGCTCCAGGCGTTTCTGGAAAATGGTGATGAGGTCCTGATCCCGGCCCCGGACTACCCGCTGTGGACGGCATCCGTGACTCTGACCGGCGGCGTCCCTATCCACTATCTTTGTGACGAGGAAAATCAGTGGTGGCCCGACATGGCCGACGTGGAGGCAAAGATCACGCCCCAAACACGTGCCATCGTCATCATCAATCCAAACAACCCCACCGGCGCCGTCTACCCGCGCGAAATTCTGGAACAGTTCGTTGACCTGGCGCGCAAGCATGACCTGGTGCTCTTTGCTGATGAGATCTACGAAAAGATCCTCTACGACGGAAACACGCACATCCACATGGCCTCGCTGTCCGAGGATGTCTGTGTCCTGACCTTCAGTGGCCTGTCCAAGGCCTACCGGATGCCTGGTTACCGGGCTGGCTGGGTTGCCCTGTCGGGTCCGCGTGCGGCTATGGCTGATTTCAAGGAATCCCTCGAACTATTGGCCTCATTGCGACTGTGTGCGAATGTGCCGGCCCAGCACGCCATTCAGACGTCCCTTGGTGGTTACCAAAGCATCAACGACCTGACCAAGCCTGGCGGACGCCTGCGTGAACAGCGTGATCGAGCCTCGGAGCTGCTCAACGCCCTTCCTGGTGTGTCCTGCGTTCCGGCAGCGGGAGCCATGTACCTCTTCGTCAAGCTCGATCCACAGATGTATCCCATCGACTCTGATGAGAAGTTTGTGATTGACCTGTTGCAGGATCAGAAGATTCTTGTCTCCCACGGGACGGCCTTCCACTGGCCAACCCCTGACCACTTCCGGTTCGTGATTTTGCCGTCCATCGGCGACATCGAAGAGGCCGTTCGGCGCATCGCATCCTTCCTGGCGGTATATCGGCGCAAGACGGTCCTGGCCGCTTCCTCCCGGGAATAGTTTCGGCGCCATTGAGGTTCCCGTAATAGATGCAAACGCATATTCTTTGGAAAAGGATGGAACTTCCGTGGCACTTGGCAACTTTGAACTAGGCCTTGACACCTTTGGTGACGTAACGCTTGATGCGAACGGCGATCCGAAGTCGGCCGCACAGGTGATTCGCGACGTCGTCGAGCAGGCTGTGCTGGCCGACAAGCTGGGCTTGGACTACTTCGGGGTGGGCGAGCATCATCGCGATGACTTTGCCGTCTCTGCTCCGGACATGGTGCTCTCGGCCATCGCCGCCAAGACGGAGCGCATTCGCCTTGGCTCGGCCGTCACCGTCCTCAGCTCGGATGATCCCATCAGGGTCTTCCAACGCTTTTCAACGCTCGACGCCGTTTCCTCAGGCCGGGCGGAGGTCACCCTTGGCCGTGGCTCGTTTACGGAGTCCTTCCCGCTTTTTGGCTTTGACATGGCCGACTACGAGGAGCTCTTTGAGGAAAAGCTCGAGCTTTTCGCTGAACTCCTGAAG
Source organism: Arthrobacter sp. TWP1-1 (assembly GCF_049897845.1). Classification (NCBI taxonomy): domain Bacteria; kingdom Bacillati; phylum Actinomycetota; class Actinomycetes; order Micrococcales; family Micrococcaceae; genus Arthrobacter; species Arthrobacter sp. TWP1-1. The sequence goes on along the minus strand of NZ_JAFCXC010000002.1, from coordinate 433,547 downwards.
CAACAGCCAGTCAACTGGAGCGGCAACACCCGGCCGGCGGTGACAAATCAAATGGTCTACCCGCACACAGAATCCGGAACCCTGAAGTCCTGGGTTGCAGTAGGCGGCAGTCCGCAATCTGTTGTGCGAGCCGCCCACTATGGCATGCCGTTGATGCTGGCCATCATCGGTGGAGAGCCCCTGCAATTTGCGCCCTTTGCCGAGCTGTACCACCGGGCGTTGAAGGAATTTGGGCAGCCGGAACAGCCTATTGGAGTACATTCTCCCGGGCACATTGCCGAGACGGATCAGCAGGCCCAGGACGAACTGTGGCCCCACTACGCGGCGATGCACAGTCGGATTGGCCGCGACCGCGGCTGGCCGCCCCTGACTCGCGCCGAGTACGACGTCACGGCCGGCCCCCGAGGTGCGCTGATGGTTGGCTCGCCGGAGACAGTAGCCAAGAAGATCACGGCGGTGGCCAAGGCGCTGGGACTTTCGCGCTTTGACCTGAAGTTCAGCCATGGCACCCTGCCCCATGAGGCCATGATGAAGAGCATCGAGCTGTACGCCACCGAGGTTGCACCGCGAGTGCGGGCCAACCTCAAGAAGGGTTAGCCCCTGGCCGCAACGTGACGGTGAGCAGGACGGGGGAGCGCCTGGGCGTGATGTCAGGCACTATCCGCATACTGCATTTCAGCTGTGCAGAACCAGCTGATGCTCCGCAGCCCCGTATGCGGATGCGGGGGCACCTCCATACCAGGGGGTGCCCCTGGGGTTTCTGCCGTCTTCGTCGCGTCAGCCTGCGATTCATCCCGGCCTAGGAATTGGTTACGGGAAAGCGAACTTTAGGGAAACAATCAATGCGATATCGTCGTAGTATCGTAGCGGTTGGTTTTCGCCGGTGACCCACTTCTACAGGGAGCGCAGTTTGCCGCAGGCCTTCGAATCCAACTGAACGTTTTCGCAGTCTTGCTTTTGCCCCCCAATAGAAATGGATCGCGGGTGGATCTCACCTTTATGGTCGTGCTTGTTATAGCGCTGGCCCTCTTCTTTGACTTTACGAATGGCTTTCACGACACAGCCAATGCGATGGCGACTCCCATTGCCACCGGAGCCATCAAGCCCAAGACGGCCGTTGCGCTTGCCGCAATCTTGAATCTCGTGGGAGCTTTCCTTTCCACCGAGGTGGCCAAAACCATTTCCGGAGGCATTATCAATGAGGGCGGCCCCAACGGTGTCGCCATCACGCCGGAGATGATCTTTGCCGGGCTGATGGGCGCGGTGCTGTGGAATCTGCTGACCTGGCTCCTTGGCTTGCCCTCGAGCTCATCACACGCACTCTTTGGCGGCTTGATCGGTGCGGCCATAGTGGGTACCTGGTCATTCGGTGCGGTCAACTTCATGGTGGTTGTCTCCAAGGTTCTGTTGCCGGCCGTGCTGGCGCCAACAATTGCCGGGCTGGCGGCCTTCCTGTGCACCAAGCTCGCGTACAGCATCACCCGTCGATCGGATCCGGATTCCGGAGACAAACTCACCCAGAAGCGCGGTGGTTTCCGCCGTGGCCAGGTCTTCAGCTCCTCGCTGGTGGCACTTGCGCACGGTACGAATGACGCCCAGAAGACCATGGGTGTCATCACCCTTGTCCTGGTCGCTTCGGGCCTGCAAACCGCAGGAACGGGCCCGCACATCTGGGTTATCACGGCCTGTGCGTTGGCCATTGCCGGCGGAACCTATGTGGGTGGCTGGCGCATCATCCGGACCCTCGGATCGGGTCTCACCGATGTGAAGCCCGCTCAGGGTTTTGCCGCTGAAACAAGCACCGCCGCAGCCATCCTGGCCTCCAGCCATCTCGGCTTTGCTCTGTCCACCACACATGTCGCCTCGGGCTCGGTCATTGGCTCCGGCCTAGGCCGCAAGGGCTCAACCGTGCGCTGGGGAGCCATCGGCAAGATCGGGATCGCCTGGCTGCTGACGTTGCCGGCCGCCGCGATCGTGGGCGGACTCGCGGCTCTGTTGATGCGCACAGGCATTGTCGGCGTCGTCATCGTTGCCGCGCTGGGCCTCGGCGCAATCTTGTTCATGTTCTTCCTGTCCCAGCGTGAAACTGTGGATCACAGCAACGCCCTCAGCGACGTTGACGCCGTAGGTGAGGCCATGCACATTCCCAACAAGAAGGAACGGGAAAAGTTGGCCGCAAAGGCCCGGGCTGCCCAGAAGGTTGCCGAGAAGGCCGCTAAGCGAGCAGCCGAAACCGACGCCGCTAGGGCCATTGCCCAGAGTGCCCTGGACCATGCCGACACCGCCGTGCTGAAGGCCATGACGAAGGCAGCCGAGGACGCACAAGCGCCCAAGATCAAGGTTCCTAAAGTCAGTCTTCCTAAAGCTGGTCTCCCTAAAGTCAAGCCGCAGCCCGCTGCGGACGCGACCGTCGACGTCCCCGTTGTCGCTGCCCCCGCAGCCGACACCGAGCAGGAGAAATAATGATTAACTGGATGGCTTTTGTTACAGTCGCGATCACAACTTTTGTTGGCGCCGGTTTTGTCGTCACGATGTACTCACTGGGAGTGCGCTTCACGGCCGTCAGCGGAGACGACGACGGCCGGGTCAACCATGTCGCCAAGTGGGGCTCGTACATTTGCTTTGGTTTTTGCATCCTGGTGGTCATCGCCGGGATTATCTTGATTGTTCCGTTCCTCAGTGATGGAGCAGCCGAGATCATCGGCAACATCTTCTAAGCTTTTCAAAGCTTGCGGCACCTACGACGCCGGGCACCTGCCTTCCGCTTGATTGGAAAGGCAGGTGCCCGGCGTCGTTCGTTAACGGACTCGGGGGAGTCAGCTATCCAGAATCATGTTGGTGATGCGGCAGGTGGAGAGGCGGCGGCCGGCCTCATCGCTCATGACCACCTCGTGTGTTGTGAGGGTGCGGCCCAGATGAATCGGTGTTGCCGTGCCCGTGACCACGCCGCCCGAGGCACCACGGTGGTGTGTGGCATTGATCTCAATACCCACAACCTTCCGGCCCTCTCCGGCATGAAAAGCCGCCGCAAAGGACCCCAAAGTTTCGGCCAGGACCACGTGCGCACCGCCGTGCAACAGGCCCGTTACCTGGGTGTTTCCGGCAACCGGCATGGTGGCAACCATTGAATCAATGCTCATGTGTGTGAAGACGATGCCCATCTTCGTCACCAGCGTGCCCACCCCATGAGGGCCAAGCACAGAATGGAACTCGGTGGGGATCCCTGCGGCAAGGAGTTCCTCGGACAAAGGATGCGGTGTGAATTTATCGCTCATGATGACTAGGCTGACACTTGTGAGTGAATCTGCCAAAACGGCCCCCCAGTCCACAGCTACTGCCACCCCTGCACTTGAACCTGCCGACGGCGCAACGCCGCGCATGTTGGTTCTCGACGGGCACTCCATGGCATTCCGTGCGTTTTATGCCATGCCCGTGGATAAGTTTGTGACGCAAGCGGGCCAGTACACGAATGCCGTCCATGGCTTTACCGCCATGTTGCTCACCATGATTCGCCAGCAGAAGCCCACCCACGTGGTGGTTGCCTTTGACCTGGACACGCCAACGTTCCGCTCTTTGGAGTACACGGAATACAAGGGCGGGCGCAACAAGACGCCCGAGGAGTTCTACGGCCAGATCGATCTGATCATCAAGGTCATGGAAGCCATGAAGATTCCCACCATCTCGGTGGACGGGTTTGAGGCAGATGACATTATCGCCACGCTCTCCACCCAGGGTGAGGCTGCCGGTTGGGACGTCGTGGTGGTTTCGGGGGACCGCGATGCCTTCCAGCTCATCACCGATAAGGTTTCGGTGCTGTACCCCAAAAAGGGCATCTCCGATATTCCGCCCATGGACGCGGCGGCCGTCGAGGCTAAATACTTTGTGCCACCGAACCGCTACTCGGACTTGGCTGCACTGGTGGGTGAAACCGCAGATAACCTCCCGGGTGTGCCGGGGGTCGGGCCCAAGACGGCCGCCAAATGGATCAACCAGTATGGCGGCCTTGAAGGGATCTTTGAGAACCTCGACGCCATTGGCGGCAAGGTCGGCGAGTCCCTGCGTGCGCATGTAGAGGACGTCAAGCGCAACCGTCGCCTGAACCATCTGCTGCGCGACATGGAACTCCCGGTACCGATAGCGGACACCGTGCTGCAGGCCCCCGACAGGGCCGCAGTGGAGGAACTGTTTGACGCCCTTGAGTTCAACCAGCTGCGCAAGCGTCTGTTTGATCTGTTTGGCGAGGAGGAAGCGGCCGACGACGGTGAGGTGCACGAGGTACCCGCCCACCAGGTGGTCACCGAGGCTGCTGCACTGGAAGCGTGGCTGGCTGCAACAGCATCGGGTGCTGTTGCTGTTGACGTGCTCAGCGAAAAGGTTGGCATGGCGCACGAGGCGACCGCGGTGGCGCTGGTAGGCAAGGAATCCGCCGTCGTGGTTGAACTGGGTGCCGCCGACGCGGCCCTGGAGTCGGCTCTGGCGGCGTGGCTTCTCTCCGATGCGCCGAAGGTGGTGCACGAGTACAAGGAGGCCCTGAAGGCCCTGTCCGTGCGTGGGCTGTCACTCGGTGGCGTGGTTGATGACACCTCACTGTCCGGGTACCTGATCCAACCTGACCGCCGCAGCTACGAACTGGCCGAGCTGAGCCAGGTTCACCTCAAGGTAGGCTTCGATGCTGGAACTGCCTCTGATTCGGGGCAGCTGGACCTTGGTCTGGAAAGCGATGCCAAGTTTGGCGACGCCGTTCAGCGCGCCTACGTGGCGCTGTTGCTCAGTGAGCACTTTGGACCGCTCCTTGAGGAACGGGGCGCCGCCGCGCTGCTGCGCGATCTGGAATTGCCGCTGGCCGCAGTCCTTGCCCGCATGGAACTGACGGGAATCGACATCTCGCAGGAGCGGCTGACAACCCTGTTGGCCGATTTCACGGCCGCCATGAATGCGGCCAAGGAAGCTGCCTATGCGGCCATTGGCCACGAGGTCAACCTTGGCTCGCCCAAGCAGTTGCAGGAGGTCTTGTTCGAGGAATTGGGACTTCCCAAGACGAAGAAGATCAAAACTGGCTACACCACCGACGCGGCCTCATTGAAGTCGCTGTTGGAAAAGACCGGCCACGAATTCCTGGCCCAACTCATGGCCCACCGTGAAGCTTCAAAGCTCAAGCAGATGGTGGAGACGCTCAAGAAGTCCGTGGCCGAAGATGGCCGCATCCACACGACCTATGCGCAAAACGTTGCCGCCACGGGCCGCCTGTCATCCAACAACCCGAACCTGCAGAACATCCCGATCCGCACCGAAGAAGGCCGGCGCGTACGCGACATCTTCGTCGTCAGCGAAGGCTACGAATGCCTGCTCGCGGCCGACTACTCGCAGATTGAAATGCGCATCATGGCCCACCTCTCCGAAGATGTCGGTCTGATCCAGGCCTATGCGGAAGGCGAGGACCTGCACCGGTACGTTGGCTCGCACGTGTTTGGCGTTGCACCAGCCGAGGTCACCTCCGCCATGCGATCCAAGGTCAAGGCCATGTCCTACGGCTTGGCCTATGGCTTGACGAGCTTTGGCCTGTCCAAGCAACTCGAAATCTCCGTGGATGAAGCACGCACCCTGGTCAAGGACTATTTCGACCGCTTTGGTGGCGTGCGTGATTACCTGCGCGGCGTCGTCGAACAGGCCCGCAAGGATGGCTACACCTCCACCATCGAGGGCCGCCGCCGCTACCTGCCGGACCTCTCCAGCTCCGACCGCCAGCTGCGTGAACTGGCCGAGCGCATTGCCCTGAATTCACCCATCCAGGGTTCGGCCGCGGACATCATCAAGCACGCCATGCTTGGTGTGGCGGCGGAGCTAACGGCCAAGGAACTCAAATCACGGATGCTGTTGCAGGTCCATGATGAATTGATTCTTGAGATCTGGCCTGGCGAGCTCGATGCCGTCAAGGCCCTTGTCATCGAACAAATGGGTGCAGCAGCGGATTTGCTGGTTCCCTTGGAAGTTCAGGTTGGCCTGGGTGCCAGCTGGAACGACGCCGGACACTGAACTGCCGGACACTGAACTGACGGACCCTGAGCTAAGGACTGATCATGACCGCAGCACACGAGACTTCCACCCGCAATCAGCGGCCCTTTCCCTACGCGCTGCGCTCATTTTCGATTCGTTTTGTCGATGGTGAAATTCCAGGCGAAGTTGCGCATTGGATTCAGGCGGTGGCACTTGGCTTCTACGGGAACGCGCCCACACCCGACATGTCCAAACACTACGTTCATACCGAACAGGTGGACGGACGTGTGGTGACGGGTGCGTACCTGAGTGACTCCGTTGCGCCAGCTGGGGCATGGGGTGTGGAATACCCCGTCGCAACGTACGCCTACCACCGCAAAACCCTGAACATCGGGTCCGGTACCCTGCTTCCGGTCCACCAGATCACTGCGGTGACGGTGCGGCCCAGCCATCGCCGCCGTGGCTTGCTGCGGGCCATGATGAGTTCGGATCTGGCCCAGGCCAAGGCTGCGGGACTCGCAATTGCTGCGCTGACGGCAACCGAAGCCACCATCTACGGCAGGTTCGGCTTCGGCGTGGCCACCCACGAATGTGGCGTAGAAGTTACGGTCAAGGGCGGCATCGCGTTCCATCATCCGGCCGCGGCAGCGCGGGGGACAGTTGAGGTCGCGGATGCCTCGACGATCCTCGATCTGCACAATGACGTCTTCGCCAAGGTGCACGGCTTCACATACGGCTCGATCGGCCGGCATGACATGTACCGGCACACGGCCTCGGGCCAGGGTAGCTACGAGTCAATGGACCCGGTCAAAAACATCCGGGCTGCCTTGCACTACAACGCGGCCGGCGAGGTCGACGGATATGTCACCTACAAGCCTCTGGAGGACGCAGCGCGCTCAACAGTGGAGATTGTGGACCTGTTGGCCGCCACCGAGGGTGCCTACTTGGCGTTGTGGAATTTTCTGGGTTCCTTGGACCTGATTGACTGCATCAAGTGGGGCCAGGCGCCCGAAGTAGATCCACTGGAGTGGGCCATGGTGTCCAAGCGCGACTACAAGCGGACCAAAACCGAGGACCTGCTGTGGCTGCGTATCCTGGACGTGCCGGCCGCGCTGGCAGCCCGGCATTACCAACAGGATGGCAGCATCACGATTCATGTTGGTGACCCATTGGGACATGCCTCAGGATCCTTCCGGATAACCGTCGTCGAAGGTTCGGCCACGGTCACAAAGCTGGTGGAGGACCTCTCTGCGCAGGATCCCTTAGCGCCGGGATCGTCAGCTCAGGATCCCGAACTGAGCATGGGGATTGTCGAATTGTCTAGCCTCTATTTGGGTGGCGTGGAGGCTCGTACCCTCGCGGCGGCCGGTCGTATTCACGAAAACAGTGCCGGGGCCGTGGCTCGATTCGATGCGCTGTTCCGCCCGGCGCACGCTCCGCACTGCCTCACGCACTTCTAGCTGCCATTTGGCCATGACCGTACTTTGTCCGCTTGAAGGGCGTTGCCCGACCCCCTTCAAGCGGACAAAGTGCGGTCTAGCGGTCAACGTGCGGTTGAAGCACGACGGCGGAACGTCCTCCACAGCGGTGGGCCAGCTCTGGGTTGTCCACAATTGCGTGATCGGGCCTCCGCTCATGCCGCCGTCGGCCTGACGATGAATCATGGACACCATAAAGCTCAGCACTCATTTGGCCCAGGCTTGGCCGGAGAATTGCGTTGGCGGCATTGCGACAACTGCCATGCTCTTGGCCTCAGGGATTAGCGACAAGGCAATCACCTCGGGAGTTAAGGAACATTTGCTCGTCAGGCTTCACCGGGGCTCGTACATCCTGACGCCAGCTTGGCTGGGGCTGAAGCCATGGGAACGCGAGGATGCCATCCTGACCGGACATATATTGGCCTCAAATAGTCAAGGGGTCTATTCGCATTCAAGCGCCGCTCGCCTCCATGGTTTGGCGACCTGGGGAACGGGTGCCGTGGTTCACATTACCCACGGCTACGCGCCGGGGAGCCGTGGTCACGGTGCCGGAGTAGCCGTCCATGAGCAGCGAATCGACCCAGACCAGCTCGTCATGATGCAGCGCGGACCCGTGTCTGTGCCGGTCACCTCGATGGCTCAGACCGTCCTTGACTGCGCCAGACTGTATGACCTTGAGCGGTCCGTGGTGATCGGTGATCATGCCCTGCGAACCGGTCTGCCGATCCAGGTGCTGCAGAAACAACTGGCCTTGAGTCATGTCAAACGAGGCTCCGCCCGAGCCCGGAGGATGCTGGCATTCATCGATCCGAGCAGCGAATCAGCGGGGGAGTCGCGCAGCCGGGTGTTCATAGCAGGGGCAAAAATCCCGATGCCAGATCTTCAAGTGGAGATCCGCACCAGACACGGACTTCACCGCGCGGACTTCGCATGGCGCGAGTATCGACTCATCCTCGAATTCGACGGATGGGCGAAGTACTTCCTGTACCGGCCAACTGCCGAGGCGCTCACCATGGAACGCCAGCGGGAGAAGGACTTGATGGAACTTGGCTGGCGCTTTATCCGCATTACGTGGCGGGATCTGAATGACCCAGTCGCACTTGCCACCCGAATTCGGTCTGCGCTGCTCGCGGCGGGTGCCAAGCTGCCTATGGTTCGGACTACTGTCAGCTTGTGAAATGCATGACAGTACCTTGTCCGCTTGAAGTGGGTTGCCCGACGCCCTTCAAGCGGACAACGTACGTAGGTGCGGCTAACGTGCGGTTGTCTGGGCTGTCCGCAATTTGTCGCTGTCGGTGAACTTTTGCGCTCCTTGGCCCAAACAACTAGACTAAACGGGCATGTAATGCGTGAAGTGGGTCGGCTATGCCGGTTCAACCGAGCGCGAAACGTGTATCAACAATCTGCAGGAACCCCTGCAACCATAATAATTCCGGATCCATTCCGGCCAAGACGCGATCATTCGCGGCCTGGTCAGGGTTCGGCGAAACCAACTATCCACATCGGAGCCCCTACTACATGACCATCACGACCCCCGAGAAGACTAGTACCACTCCCGTTGTTGCGATCAACGACATTGGTACTGCTGAAGAATTCCTCGCCGCAGTAGACGCAACCATCAAGTACTTCAACGACGGCGACCTCGTCGAAGGTATTGTTGTCAAGGTTGACCGCGACGAAGTTCTGCTCGACATCGGTTACAAGACCGAAGGTGTCATCCCCTCCCGCGAGCTGTCCATCAAGCACGACGTTGATCCCGGAGACGTAGTCTCCGTTGGCGATCAGGTCGAAGCTTTGGTCCTCACGAAGGAAGATAAAGAAGGCCGCCTGATTCTCTCCAAGAAGCGCGCTCAGTACGAGCGCGCCTGGGGCGACATCGAGAAGGTCAAGGAAGAAGATGGTGTCGTTACCGGTACCGTCATCGAGGTGGTCAAGGGTGGTCTTATCCTCGACATCGGCCTGCGCGGCTTCCTGCCGGCATCGCTCGTCGAGATGCGCCGTGTGCGCGACCTGGCTCCCTACATCGGTCAGCAGATCGAAGCCAAGATCATCGAGCTGGACAAGAACCGCAACAACGTTGTTCTTTCCCGCCGTGCCTGGCTCGAGCAGACCCAGTCCGAGGTTCGTTCCACGTTCCTCAACAAGCTGGAAAAGGGCCAGGTTCGTCCCGGCGTTGTTTCCTCCATCGTTAACTTCGGTGCATTCGTGGACCTTGGCGGCGTAGACGGTCTCGTTCACGTTTCCGAGCTGTCCTGGAAGCACATCGACCACCCCTCCGAGGTTGTCGAAGTTGGCCAGGAAGTCACCGTCGAGGTTCTCGAAGTGGATCTGGACCGCGAGCGTGTATCGCTCTCGCTCAAGGCTACGCAGGAAGACCCGTGGCAGACCTTCGCCCGCACCCACGCCCTCGGGCAGGTTGTACCGGGTAAGGTCACCAAGCTGGTTCCGTTCGGTGCTTTCGTTCGCGTTGAAGACGGCATCGAAGGCCTCGTTCACATCTCCGAGCTGGCCGTGCGCCACGTTGAGCTGGCCGAGCAGGTTGTCTCCGTTGGTGACGAGCTGTTCGTCAAGGTCATCGACATCGACCTGGAACGCCGCCGCATCTCGCTGTCCCTCAAGCAGGCCAACGAGGGTGTTGACGTCGACTCCACCGAGTTCGATCCCGCACTCTACGGCATGGTTGCTGAGTACGACGAAGAGGGCAACTACAAGTACCCGGAGGGCTTCGATTCCGAGTCCAACGAGTGGCTTGAAGGCTACGAGAGCCAGCGCGCCGTTTGGGAGCAGCAGTACGCTGACGCTCAGACTCGCTGGGAAGCTCACAAGAAGCAGGTTGCCGAGCACGCCGCAGAAGATGCAGCTGCCGACAACGCCGCAGAAGGTGGCGAGTCCGCAGGGACTTCCTACTCCTCTGAGCCTGCTGTTGCTGAAGCCGGTGCCGGTACCTTGGCATCCGACGAGGCACTTGCTGCACTGCGCGAAAAGCTGACCGGAAACTAATTTCCGCTAAGTAATTCACCGCATCAAGCGTTGAATGGGTCCTTCACCTTCGGGTGGGGGACCCGTTCTTGTTTGTCCGTACCTCCCGATATGATCTCCTCAGTAGACAAATCCAGGGGGAACCAAACAATGTCGTATCCGGAACAAGCTCCGCAGGAAATAGTGCCGCAGGAATTGGCGCCGCAGGAACCTAGAGTGTTGCCAGGCTATTTCAGCCCTGCGGTGGCACCGCCACAGTTCCAACAGGCACCGGTCCAACAAGCCCAACAGGCACGGCCCGCGCCAGCAGGGCCGATGCCTTACTCGCCGGTACAGCAGCCCATGCAGTATGCCCAGCCCGGTGCTCTGTCCCAGCCGCTGTACCCGGCCTCATTTCTGGAGGCCGTGGGCCGGTTCTACGGCAAGTACGCAACGTTCAACGGCCGGGCGAGCCGCAGCGAATTTTGGTGGGTCCAACTGGCCCTAGCAGGCCTGTTCATCGTCGCCGCTATGGTCAGCGGCGTGACCGGTGGTGACTGGGTCGCTGGGGTGTGCGTCATGTTCATGCTCGCCAGCGCCGTGCCCTACATTGCCCTGACCATCCGGAGGCTGCACGATGCAAACTTCAGTGGCGGCATGGGGGCGTTGTGGCTGGTGCCGTATGTTGGCTTCCTGATCGTGGGTATCCTGGCGCTCATGCCCAGCAACCCGCGGGGCACCCGATTTGAGAAGGCCCCGCTGCTATCGGCACCTAACGCGCAGCAACGTTTCTAGCTGGGCACCCTCAGGACCGTGCCGTCAGGAAGTTGTCTCAGGACACCGCCCGCAGGCGCGTGTCCACCCACTCGATGCCGGCCGCGGCCAAGGTGCAGCGGCCGGCGGTGAGTGATGCCAGCCGTTCCACGGCGGCGGTGATCGCCTGCTCGTCGTCTGGCAGGGCCAGTCCCACCTGGGTATTGACGGCGTCGTACCCGTTGCCTGTCATGACGTAGCCGGCGCTGCGCAGCTCATTTTCCAGCCGCCCGGCTTCGGCGTGCGGGACGGCCACCGTGAACAGTTTCAGCCTGTCGCGGCGCACTAGCGGTGCGGCGTCCATGGCAGCGCTCACGGATTCCGAATATGCCCGCACCAGCCCGCCAGCACCGAGCAGGATTCCGCCAAAATAACGCACGACGACGGCGCACACGTCACTGAGGTCGGCGGCGGCCATTGCTGTGGGGGCGTCGGGACGTGTTTCGCGTTTGACGAGCGCATCCAGCATGGGGATGCCTGCAGTTCCCGAGGGTTCGCCGTCGTCGTTGGAGCGTTGAACTCCGCGGTCGGGACCGATGACGAATGCCGAGCAGTGGTGCCGCGCGTCGTGGAATTCTTTCCGCAACTCCGCCACCAGCTCGCGCGCGGTCGATTCCTCCTCGACTCGGCGCAGCACAGTGATGAAGCGGGATCGCTTGATGGTGAGCTCATGCCGAAAGTCGGGCCCTGCGGCCAACGTCGTGTAGTTGTTGGGCCCGGGAGTCGCTTGGGAAATCATCACGCTGCAATCCTATCCGCGGACGCGGGCTGGTGGGATAATTGTGTGGTTCGCGATAGACCTCCAATTGCTGAGGGGCGGCGTCCTGTGTTGCGGCTCAACTTTTTGGGGGAGCAGCGTGTCAGTGAAGAAGCGGCGGCGGATGCGCCGTCCCTTTTGGTTGGTCGCGCCCTGGAAATTCTGGCCGTCCTGGTGGTGAACGCCGGCAGGCCGCAGGAGCGTGAACGGCTGGCCGGGCTCTTGTGGCCCGAGTCCAGCGACCGGCAAGCCCGGACAAATTTGCGCCGGGAACTGCACGGACTGAGACAGCTGCCGGGTGTTGCCGGCTGCATTCACATGGACGGCACGGCCCTTGTCTGGCGCGATGGGCCGGGCTGCAGTGTCGACCTGCGCGACTTTCGCATCAACAGCGATCTGGCCATGCACCGTGGGGGACACGGGAAGGGCGGCGGACTGCTGCACCACGGCTTCCTCGCCATCAATTGCTACACCGGAGACTTGCTGCCGGGGCTCTACTCCGAGTGGGTCCTGGCTGCCCGTGAATCGCTGCACCGCGAATGCGTGGAGCTCTGCGACATGGTGGCCGCTGCGGCATCGGCAGTCGAGCCGGGACGAGCCCTGGCGGCGGCACGGCGGCGCCTGCAGCTGGAACCGCTGGAAGAGGTTGGGTACCAAAAACTCATGGAGCTGCAATCGGCAGCGGGGGATGCAGCAGCCGCTGTGCGGACTTATCACCGTTGCTCGGCCACGCTCGAACAGGAACTGGGTGTGGCGCCCGGACCGCACACCCGTGCGCTTGCCCGCAGCCTCCTGGGTTTCATCCCGGTGCCGCGGCCCGCGGCCGGCCGCGCCGTCATGCCACTTCTGCCCGGTGTTCGGACAACACGTCCCGTCGGGAGGGAGGACGAGCTTTCGCAACTTCAAGAGCGGTGGGACAGTGCCCGCGCCGGCAATCCTGGCTTGATGCTGGTCACGGGCGATGCCGGCGTCGGCAAGACCCGCCTGTTGGCGACACTGTTGGCTGGGGCGGCTGCCGGGAACACCGTCACCGCCTACGCACGCTGCTTCGACGGGGCCGGCAGCGTCCCGTTGTCCCCTGTTGCGGCATGGCTGGAGAATGCCCCTTTCCGCACTTTCGAGGACGGCGGCGACTTTCTCCGGCGCGGTGACGCGGGCGGCCCGGCAACCGGGCGGGGCGACGGCTCAACTACCGGGCCAGCCGCCGGTGCTGCGCCCGGGCTGAGTGGCGGTGCTGGGAGGGAACCACAGTCAGCTCACTTCCGGTCAGGGGCGGCCCTGGCAGATGCATGGCGGCGCCGGGCCTTCCATGAAGGCCTTGCCCGGGCAGTCTTGGCCCCGTCTCGGCCCACCCTTCTAGTTTTGGATGACCTGCAATGGTGCGACGAGGAAACACTGGACTGGCTCGCGGTGCTTTTCGCGCTGGCCCCGAACGCACCTGTGCTGGTTGCGGCCGCGGCACGAGTTGACGAACTTGCGGCCAACGCCGGACCGGCAGATTCCCTGAAAGCCCTACGTAACGGGCGGTGGGTCCAGGAATTGGCGCTACCTCCACTGGATGCCGCCCACACTGCCGAGCTGGCTGCCTCCATACTTGACCGGGACTTGTCCGGCGACGAGGCGGCCCTCCTGCACGCGGCCACCGGGGGCTACCCACTCCATGTTGTTGAGACGGCACGAGGCATGGGTGGCGCCACCTTAACTGAGGTGCTAGCGGGTGGCGCAGGCGGGGCAGGAGTGCTGCGCCGCCGCTTTGAGCAATGTTCTCCACAGGCACGGGCGGCAGCCTCTCTGGCGTCGGCGATTGGCCGTGGGTTCAGCCTCGGCACGCTGGCACTAGCCTGGTCCGGCAGCGAGCAATCTCTGGTACGCGCCGTCGACGAGTTGTGGCGGCGGCGCATCCTGAAGGAGCAGCATGGAGGCTACGACTTCAGCCACGACCTGCTGCGCGACTGCGCCTATGGACTGGTGTCGCCGCCGCAGCGCTGGCTGCTTCACAAGGCCCTGGCCCGCGCACTGGAATTCCAGCACCCCGGAGATAGGGACGCCGTGGCGCCACAGCTGGCGGAGCATTACCGGAGGGCTGGGGATCCCGATAAGGCGGTGGCATATTTTGTCCAGGCCGGGGACGCCGCGACACGCATGTTCGCCAATGCTCGGGCCGTTGCCAACTATCAGGCCGGCTTGAACCTTCTCGCGGAACAAGACCATGCACCGTCCTCCGCCGACAGGGAACTGGACGTGCTGCTGCACATGCCCCAACCGCTGACAGCCTTGCGCGGCTATTCGTCGCCAAAACTGCGCGCCACCCTAGAGCGGATCATTGAATTGGCCGGGGTGGCAGACAGGCCCCGGGTGGTGGCTTCGGCCCTCATCGGCCTTTTCGCCGCCACGTTTGTGCAAGGTCAAACTCAGCATTCCCATGCGCTTGCCACCCGGGCACTGGGGCTTGCTCACACCATGCCTGAGCTCGAGGGGCAGGCCAATTTTGCCGTCGCGGGTTCCGCCACCAGCCTGGGCCGCATCAATGAGGCACTGGTGCACTTCACGCTCGCGTTCGCCCAGGCGCCCGATGCCCAGTCCTACATCCTTGGTACCCGCGTCGAGGTTCACGCCAGAGCCTGGGCCGCCCATGCGCACTGGTTGGCGGGGGACGACGACGGCGCCCTCGCCTTGGCAGCCGAGGCCGAGGACCGTGCCACCCTAGCCGGTCACCCCTACAGTCTGGCGGTGGCACTTGCCTTCCGGGCCATGCTGCTGCAGATGCGCATGGACCCCGGTGGCGGTTCGGCTGGGGAGAGGGGCCGCCTTGCCATCCTTGCTGCGGAACTGGAGGAGCTGTGTGCGCGCCGCAACTTTGCCTACTACGGACAGTGGGGAACCATCCTGCGGGGCTGGGCCGTTGGCGGGCCGGAGGGTGTTGCTGCGATCCGGGCAGGAATCGGGCGGCTGCAGGCCACCCTGGCCTTTGCGCGCATGCCGTACTGGCACAGCCTGCTGGCGCAGGCCCTGCTCGAGTGCGGCCGGCAGGAGGAGGCGGTGGCGGTGTTTAACGGTGCCGAGTCCGCTGCAATCCAGCGCGACGATCTGTGGTGGCTGCCGGAGATCCTGCGGCAGCGTGCCCTGCTGGCAAATCCTGCAGCAGCCGCACTTCTGCTGGACCGGGCCGAGTTGCTGGCCGTGGCGCAGCAGAGCCCCATGCTGGCCGCACGAGTGCGCAACACGGCGGCGAACGCGAGGCGAACGCAGCGGTCCTAGCGTTGTGCCCACAGGCGGCAAACCAGCCGCCCCACTAAGGAGCAGCAACCATGTCACTCAAGGATTATTCGGACCCGCAACAGCGGGCAGAAGTTATTGGCGGGCTGGCCGCCACTCTTGACGGGCCACTCCTCACGGCCGCAGATGCCTGCTACGACGAGGCCCGTGCCGTGTACAACGGCATGATTGACCGTCGGCCCCTCGCCATTGCGCGGTGCGCCAATGCGGCCGATGTTGCCGGCTGTATCCGGTTCGCCACCGAAAACGGCCTGGAGCTTGCCGTGCGCGGCGGCGGCCACAACGCCGGAGGGTTCGGTGTGTGGGACGACGCGCTCGTCATCGACCTGTCGGCCATGCGCAGCATCGATGTCGACGCCGACGCACACACCGTCCGGGTCGACGGCGGCTGCACCTGGGGCGACGTAGACGGAGCCACGGTACCCTACGGAATGGCCACGCCGTCGGGATTCATGGCCTCAACGGGCGTTGGCGGTTTGGCCCTGGGCGGCGGGGTCGGCTACCTGTCGCGGCGGTACGGACTGACCGTGGACAGCCTGCTCAGCGCCGACGTGGTGCTGGCCGACGGCACGCTCGTGACCGCGGACGCCACCAGCCACCCGGACCTGTTCTGGGGATTGCGGGGTGGCGGCGGAAACTTTGGCGTGGTTGTTTCCTTCCGTTTCGCCTGCCACGACGTGGGAGAGCACGGGACGATAGTGGGCGGGCCCGTGTTGTACGACTTGGCCGATGCACCGGAGGTGATGCGGTGGTACCGGGAACTGCTGCCCACTCTTCCTGAGGAGCTCAGCGGCTGGATCGGACTGCTCAGCATTCCTCCCGCCGCACCGTTCCCCGAGGAGCTGTGGGGGCGGAAGGCCTGCGCCATTGTGTGGTGCTACACCGGGCCGGCGGACAAGGCTGACGCGGTCATGGCGCCTGTGCGGGAATTCGGTTCGCCGCTGCTTGTGGGGCTGGCTCCCATGCCCTTCTCCGCCCTGCAGTCGGCTTTTGACCCGCTGTACCCGGGCGGACTGCAGTGGTATTGGAAAGCCGACATGTTCACCGAAATCAGTGACGCCGCCATTGAGGTTCATGCCAAGTACGGGGCGCTTTTGCCGACGGGGCAGTCGACCATGCACATGTACCCGATCGACGGGGCCGCGATGCGCGTCGATACCGCCGCCACGGCATTCCCATACCGCGCAGGCGGCTGGGCGGGGACCATTGTTGGCGTCGACCCCGACCCCGCCAATGCCGCAGCCATCACGGAGTGGGCCAGGGCCTACTGGGACGAGTTGCATCCAACCTCGGCCGGAGGCGTGTACGTGAACTTCCTGGGCCAGGAGGGTGATGACCGCGTGCGCAGCGCGTACGGAGCCAACTATGAGCGCCTGGCAAGGGTGAAGGCACAGTACGACCCGCACAATGTGTTCCACATCAACCAAAACATTCCTCCGGCTGGCACTCCGGCCGGGACGCCAGCCGCCTGACCGGCGGAGCTATCCGGCCCGGTCCCGGGTGCCGGATAGGATGATGGCATGCTTTCCTTGGGACTCACCGGCGGCATCGCGGCCGGCAAATCATTGCTCGCCAACAGATTCCGTGAGCTGGGCGCCATAGTCATCGATGCCGACAGATTGGCTCGGGACGTCGTGGCGCTTGGCACGCCCGGGCTCGCGGCCGTCGTCGAACGTTTCGGGCGGGACATTCTGCTCCCGGACGGCACACTCGACCGGCCCCAACTGGGTGCCCTTGTCTTTTCTGATGACACCGCCCGGCAGGCCTTGAATGCAATTGTGCATCCCTTGGTCAGGGCTGCTGCCGATTCACTAAAGCTCGACGCCGGACCGAGCACCATAGTTGTCCAGGACATCCCACTGCTGGTCGAGTCGGGTCAGGGCGCCAATTTTCATCTCGTCGTAGTGGTGCAGGCGCCCCGCGATGAACGCATTGCGCGGATGGTACGGGACCGTGGCATGTCGGAAGCGGACGCCGTCGCACGGATGGCCGCGCAGGCCAGTGACGAAGAGCGTGCGGCTGCGGCCGACGTGGTGATTCTCAACGACGGTTCGCCGGAACACGCCGTGGCCGAGCTCGACACTCTTTGGCATGGGCGGTTGTTGCCCTTTGCCGCGAACCTTGCCGCCACTAAGGCTGCGGCCCATCCTGGTGTAGCTGCAGCTTCGGGGCTCGTGGGCGCCGCCGGGGCTATCCGGTTGGGGCAACGGATTAGACGGGCATTGGGGGATCTGGCCACCTGCGTGGAGCGCGCTAATTCCGACGCCGGATCTCTCGTCTACGAGCTCAGTTCGGCAAGCGAAATCGGTCCTGACCGAATCGTCAGTGCTCTCGCCGCTGCCGGGTTCTTCCCCCGTGTTGGTGCAGGGGGAAACGTGCTGGCTTCGGCCGATCAGGCCATCTCAGCCACAGTTGTGATTCTTCCGAGTTAGTAGACCTGAGAATTGATTCTCTCGTGAGACAACGAAAGGCCCCGGTTCAGACGAATCCGGGGCCTTCGGTTTGGGCGGTGTTTAGTAGGTGGTCATTTCGCCACTGTTAACCAAAGCCACGATGGCGATGATGTAGATAATAATGCCGATCAGCCCGAGAATGGTGAAAATCCAGCCGAGGATCACGCCGACCTTGGCCGGGGTATTGTTGGTGAATCCTGCGGCCTCCGACTTCTTCTTGGCGATGATGGAGACGATCAGGCCGGCAATGGAGACGACAAAGCAGAGCACGAGGCCGATGATGCCCAGAGTCTTTCCCGGGTCTTCAGCCGGAGCGCCGTAAGGAGTGGCATAGGCGGGCTGGCCATAGGGAGCAGGCTGCTGCTGTCCGTAAGGCTGCTGAACGGGCTTTTCGTACGGGTTTTCTGGATTTTGGGACATGATTTCCTCTCGAGGGTGGGGCAAGACACGAGTGTGATGAACTCTGGTACTAATAGTCACACAAATGTTAGTACAATCGTTGGATATTTTATGGGGAGTAGTACCCATGCCCGTGGCGAAAGTGACTTGCCGTGGACCGCAGGAGGGGTAGCGTTAAGCCCATGAGTCTTGCCCAGGAAATTAACCGCATCGTGGCCCCCTTTGAAGTCATCAGTGAATTCAAACCAGCCGGCGATCAGCCGGCGGCCATTAAGGAGCTGACGGAGCGCATCAACAACGGCGAAAAAGACGTCGTGCTGTTGGGCGCCACAGGTACGGGAAAGTCGGCCACGACAGCCTGGCTTATTGAGCAGGTCCAGCGTCCCACACTGGTACTGGTTCAAAACAAGACCCTAGCCGCACAGCTGGCCAACGAATTCAGGGAACTGATGCCCAACAATGCCGTTGAGTATTTCGTTTCCTACTACGACTACTACCAGCCTGAGGCTTATGTGCCCCAGTCGGATACCTTCATTGAGAAGGATTCCTCGGTCAATGAGGAAGTTGAGCGGCTCCGGCACTCCGCCACTAATGCGCTGCTGACCCGCCGCGATGTGATCGTTGTTGCCACGGTTTCCTGCATCTACGGATTGGGCACACCGGAAGAGTATGTGGCCGGGATGGTGACCCTGACCCGCGGTGATCAGATGAACCGCGACGACTTGCTGCGCAAGTTTGTCAGCATGCAGTACGCCCGAAACGACATTGATTTCCACCGCGGCACTTTCCGCGTCCGGGGCGACACCGTTGAAATCATCCCGATGTACGAAGAACAAGCCATCAGGGTTGAATTCTTTGGTGACGAGATTGAGAACATCTACACACTGCATCCACTCACGGGGGAGATTATTCGGGAAGAAAACGAGATGTACGTTTTCCCGGCCTCGCATTATGTTGCCGGCCCGGATCGGATGGCTCGTGCAGTGAAGCAGATCGAGGACGAACTGGCCTCGCGTACGAAGGAACTGGAAAGCCAGAACAAGCTCCTCGAGGCACAGCGGCTGCGCATGCGCACCACCTATGACCTGGAAATGATGGAGCAGATGGGTTTCTGCAACGGCATCGAAAACTACTCCCGGCACATTGACGGCCGCGACAAGGGGACCGCCCCGCACTGTCTGATCGACTACTTCCCGGATGACTTCCTGCTGGTCATTGACGAATCCCACGTCACGGTCCCGCAAATCGGCGCCATGTACGAGGGCGACATGTCCCGCAAGCGGACACTTGTAGACCACGGCTTCCGGTTGCCCTCGGCCATGGACAACAGGCCATTGAAGTGGGATGAGTTCCTAGAGCGGATCGGCCAGACCGTGTACCTCTCTGCCACGCCGGGCAAGTACGAGTTGGGCGTGTCTGACGGCTATGTGCAACAGATCATTCGCCCCACAGGGTTGATCGACCCCGAGATCATCGTTAAGCCGTCGCAGGATCAGATCAATGACCTGCTCGGTGAGATTCGCAAGCGGACAGCCAAGAATGAGCGCGTTCTGGTCACCACCTTGACCAAGCGCATGTCCGAGGACCTGACGGATTACCTGCTTGGCAATGGCATCAAGGTTGAATACCTGCACTCGGATGTTGACACGCTGCGCCGCGTGGAACTGCTGCGAGAGTTGCGCATGGGCGTCTTCGACGTGTTGGTGGGTATTAACCTGCTCCGTGAAGGCCTTGACCTGCCCGAGGTCTCACTTGTCAGTATCTTGGACGCTGACAAGGAGGGTTTCCTGCGATCCTCCACCTCGCTCATCCAGACCATTGGCCGCGCGGCCCGTAACGTCTCCGGCGAAGTGCACATGTACGCGGATCGAATTACTGCCTCCATGCAGTTCGCCATTGACGAAACGAATAGGCGCAGGGAAATTCAGGTCAGCTACAACAAGCACCATGGCATTGACCCACAGCCCTTGCGCAAGAAAATTGCCGACATCACCGATCAGCTGGCCCGTGAGGACGCCGACACGGCTGCACTGCTCGAAGAGGCCCGGACCAAGCGTGAGGGAGCCGGAAAGAACGGGAAGAAAAAGGCCTCAACCGCGGCGGCTTCCCGTCCGGCAGCCGAACTTATCAGCCTCATTGAGGAACTCACGGCCCAGATGCACGGTGCGGCCGCTGATCTGCACTTTGAGCTGGCTGCCCGCCTACGCGACGAGGTGGGCGATCTAAAGAAGGAACTGCGCCAAATGCGAGAAGCCGGCCACGCCTAGCGGGTCCGCGACGCGCCGCGCCCGGATCCCGGTGGCTCCGGGCGCGAGTGGCAAAGTTGAACCATGACTTCACACCCCACAGCGGCAACAAACGCCTTGGCGCCCGGCCGCCTCATCTACGGTTGCATGGGCCTGGGTGGCAGCTGGGACGACGCCCCTTACGGCCCGGCCGAGGTGGACCAGGCCGTCGCGGCCATCGACGCTGCCCGCCAGCTTGGCATCACTCTCTTTGACCATGCCGACATCTACCGCAAGGGCAAGTCCGAGCAAGTCTTTGGCGACGTGCTTGCCGAGACGCCGGGGCTGCGCGAACAGATCCTGATCCAGACAAAGTGCGGCATCCGCCAGGTCGGCGACGGGTTGCCCGGCCGCTACGACTTCAGCGCCGGACATATCCTGGCCAGTGTCAACGCCAGCCTGCAGCGCCTCCGCACCGACTACGTGGACATTCTTCTGCTGCACCGCCCTGATCCGCTCATGGACGTGGCCGAGCTTGCGGGCGCCGTCGGCCGCCTCATGGAGGAGGGCAAGGTTCGTGCCCTGGGCGTTTCCAACATGTCCGCCGCCCAGATCTCGCACCTGCAGGACCGGCTGGAGACGCCCATCGTTGCCAACCAGCTAGAGATGAGCCTAGGCAAACGGGCCTGGGTGGAAAGCACCGTTCTGGTCAACCAGGACACCGGTTTCGACGCCGGCTTCCCGCACGGTACCTTGGAACATGCGGTAACGCACGGCATCGAGCTCCAGGCTTACGGCTCACTGGCTCAGGGCCTCTACAGCGGGAGGCCATCAGGCACAGCGGCTGATCTAGCAACGACCGGCCTGGTCCAGGCACTCGCCCAGGGGTGGAACACCACAGCCGAGGCCGTCGTTCTGGGATGGCTCATGCGGCACCCCGCACGCATCTCGCCAGTCATTGGCACCAGCAACCCGGCCCGGATTGCCGCCTGTGCGGACGCCCCGCGCATTGCCGCCCAGATGTCGCGGGAGGCCTGGTACGCGCTGTGGACGGAAGCTCGCGGCGTCGCGTTGCCCTAGCGCCGAGCTGGACCGGCTGGCTGGCAGCCCCTCGCGGGCAGTAAGATTTCCGCGGTCGCTGGGCGACCTTGGAAATCCATCCCCGCTCCGGGGCCACCGGCCAGCCGGTCTTCCGGAAACTAGGCCCGCACTAGCCGGAGGAGGCGGGCGAAGATACCTTCGCCGTCGTCCGCGATTCCGTCATGGTGGAAGTCCGCGGATTCCCACACATGCAGGCCCTGAACGGCGGCTGCCGTGGCCAGTGAGATCTCCCGGTCCACGAAGATGTCGTCCGTGTAGACGGCGGCCGCCACCGGAACGGTGTTGCGGGCGAGTTGGTCCGCATCGTAGAGCGCGGCCCAGCCTTCGGTGCGGGCGGCCAGGACATCGGCCAGTTCCCGCAGCGGTACAAGAGCCGGGTCCTGCTCGAAGTACCACGGATAGATGGCCTCGCCGGTCAGCAACGGTTCCGCAGCTCCGGGGTGAAAGTCCGGATTCTGAGCCAAAACACGTTGGGCTGCCCAGTTGCTGGCCTCGCCCTGAACATAAATCGACTCGTGCATCAGGGCGTAAAGCGGATTTGCCGCCCGGCTCACGTAGGTCGAAACATTGGCAAGGAACGAGTCCGAGAGGCGTGCGCCGTCGAGCGTTTCAATGAACGCGTCCTCCAGCACAAAGTGCAGGGCGTCAAAACGCGTGTTGCCGCCGAGGTAGTTGCCCAGCATCTGCACGCGCTCGGCCGTGAGCCGCTCACCACTCGGGAGGAACTCAGGCACCTGGCCCACGTGGCGGACGATTTTCGTCAGCAGTTCGCGATCGCCGGGGTACTTTGCAAAATACTCGGCGTTGCGGCTGCGCAAACGTTCGAAGGTGGCCTCATAGACCTGATCAGCCGGTCCCGAAATCGGACCAAGGCCACCGGTGATGAGCGCTTCCTTCACGCCTTCCGGAGCAAAGGACAGGTAGGTCAGCGCGCAGAATCCACCGTAGCTTTGGCCAAAAATGCTCCACGGATCGGACCCCAGCTCGGCGCGGATCAGCTCGGCGTCGGCCACAATATCTGTTGCGCGGAAGTGCGAGAGGTAATCAGCTTGCGCCGCGATATCGCCAGCCAGGGGCAGTGTTTGACGATTGGCCGGGGTGGACAATCCGGTGCCGCGCTGGTCGAGCATCAGGATCCGGAAGTCCTTGGCCGCCTCAGCAAGCCAGCCGTTGAGACCCGTGGGACGGTTGCCCTTGCCGCCGGGACCACCCTGCAGGAACAATAGCCATGGCAGGCCATCCTGATCTGGGTCGCTGAACTCCCGGGCGAAGAGCTTAATAGCCGGACCGGCCGGATTGGCGTGGTTCAGGGGAGCGGAGAACCAACGATCCTGCACGTTCAAGCCGCGGACAACGTACGGTGCCGAGGTGCTCACGCCGTGATCTCCACTGATGCGGCTCCGAAGGCGTTCAGTTCGGCGCCGTCAAGACGGAATACCGACCAGCCGTCCATGGCTTCAGCGCCCAAGGACTTGTAGAAGTTAATGGACGGCTCATTCCAGTCAAGAACGCTCCACTCCACCCGCGCATACCCACGTTCCACAGCGATCTTGGCCAATTCTCGCAACAAGATCTTGCCGTAGCCGCCGCCGCGCGCCTCGGGACGCACATAGAGATCCTCAAGATGGATCCCGTGGGTCCCTTCCCACGTTGAGTAGTTCAGGAACCACAGGGCAAAGGCCACAATGGGCTCGCCCGCATTGGGCGAGTCCACGACGTTGGCGAACACCTGAGGGTTGTCACCGAAGAGGCTTGCGTCAAGCATCTCTACGGTGTTCTTGACGGCGTCTGGCTCTTTTTCATAAACAGCCAGATCCTGGATCATGCCAAGAATTGCGGGGACATCGGAGGGCACAGCGGTGCGAAGAAGACTCATGGAACGAGCTTATCGCGCACCTTACATTCGGCTGAATTCCTTGAAAATCACGACGGCGGAACCGGCCTCATTCGATGCGTCCAGATCCACCGTGGCGGACATGAACCAATCGTTGTTGCCTTCCGGATCGACGATGGTCTGGCGCACAGCCCAGGCGTCGGCAGACGGGTTGATGTGCAGCAGCGACGGTCCGCGAGCTGCCGGTCCGGACTCAATGAACTCGTGTTCGTCCCAATACGCATCCAGGGCGTCGGCCCAGCGATCGGCACTCCAGCCGTGATCTCCGTCGAGCGCTCCCAAGGCTTCAAAGTCATCATCGGCAGCCAATTCCACGCGACGGAACATTTCGTTACGCACCATAACCCGGAAGGCCCGGGCGTTGTCGGTGAGACGCGGCGGGGCCGGCGGCAGTGCCGTTTCCTCCACGACGTCCGCACTGTCACCGCTGGTCATCTTTTCCCATTCGTCCAGGAGACTGGAGTCAACCTGGCGGACAAGCTCGCCGAGCCACGAGATGATGTCCTCGAGGTCTTCGCGCAGCGCGGCTTGGGGGACCGTCTGGCGCAGCGCCTTGTAGGCGTCGGTCAGATAGCGCAGCACGATGCCCTCGGAGCGGGCCAGTGAGTAGTACTGGACGTACTCGCCAAAGTTCATGGCGCGCTCGTACATGTCGCGGATAATCGACTTCGGGCTCAGCTCAAAGTCGCCCATCCACGGGGCGGCTTTGCGGTACACCTCGAAGGCGTCCGAGAGGAGCTCCAGGAGCGGCATGGGGTAGGTGACCTCGTCGAGGATCGCCATGCGCTCGTCGTACTCGATGCCCTGCGCCTTCATGTCGGTGATCTTCTCGGTGCGTTCGCGCTTGAGCTGGGCGGACAGGATCTGCCGCGGCTTTTCCAGCGTCGACTCGATGACAGAGATGACGTCAAGGGCATAGCTGGGGGACTCGGCGTCGAGCAGATCCAGGGCGGCCAGTGCGAAGGGGGAGAGCGGCTGGTTCAACGCAAAGTTCATCTGCAGGTGGACCGTGAGCCGAACAGTGCGGCCGTCCGCTTCGAGCTCGTCCTCGGGAATCCGCTCCACAACGCCGGCACCGAGGAGTTCACGGTACATGCCGATGGCCTTGCGCATAAGTACGCGCTGCTTTGACGGCCATTCATGGTTCTCGGTGAGCAGTGCTTTGGCCGCCTGAAAGGGATCGCCGGGGCGTTCCAACAGGTTCAGCAGCATGGCGTGCGTGATGGTGAAGCTGGAGGTCAGCGGCTCCGGAACGGATTCGGCCAGACGGGTGAACGTAGGCTCACCCCAGCTGACAAAGCCCTGCTGCGGCTTCTTCTTGACAACCTGGCGGAGCTTCTTTTGATCGTCGCCAAACTTCGCCACGGCCTTGGCCATGGACTTGGCATTTTCGATGACGTGATCCGGAGCCTGCACAATGACAGTTCCGGCCGTGTCATAACCGGCCCGGCCCGCACGGCCCGCGATCTGTTGGAACTCACGCACCTGCAAAACGCGAGTGCGGACGCCGTCGTACTTGCTCAGGGCAGTCATGAGGACGGTGCGGATGGGCACGTTGATGCCCACGCCAAGCGTGTCAGTGCCGCAGATGACCTTCAGCAGGCCAGCCTGGGCCAGCTGCTCCACGAGACGACGGTACTTGGGCAGCATGCCGGCATGGTGCACGCCGATGCCGTGGCGAACCAAGCGGTTTAGGGTCTTGCCAAAGCCTGCCGAGAATCGGAAGCCGGCGATGAGCTCGCCAATCTTGTCCTTTTCCTCACGGCTGCACACGTTGATGCTCATGAGGTTTTGTGCGCGGTCGATGGCCTCGGCTTGGCTGAAGTGCACCACATAGACCGGGACCTGCTTGGTGGCCAGCAGCTCCTCGAGGGACTCATGAACGCCGGTCTGAACATAGTAGTAGTGCAGCGGAATGGGTCGTTCACCGGAGGACACCGTGACGGTGGTGCGGTTGGTCAGCTCGGTGAGTTCACGCTCAAAACGGCTGACGTCGCCAAGGGTTGCGCTCATGAGCAGGAACTGCGACTGCGGCAATTCCAGCAAGGGCAACTGCCAGGCCCAGCCACGCTGCGGGTCCGAGTAGTAGTGGAACTCATCCATGACGACAACGCCGACGTCGGCATTCTCACCCTCGCGCAGGGCGATGTTCGCCAGAATTTCCGCCGTGCAGCAGATGATCGGTGCGTCCTGGTTCACGGAAGAATCACCCGTGATCATCCCGACGTTTTCGGCGCCGAAGATCTCGCACAGGGCAAAGAACTTCTCCGAAACGAGCGCCTTGATGGGGGCCGTGTAGTAGCTGGCAGCTCCGCGTGCCATGGCGTTGAAATGTGCGGCAATGGCCACCAGCGACTTGCCCGAGCCTGTGGGCGTGGACAAAATGACGTTGTTTCCGCTGACCAGCTCCAGGGCAGCTTCCTCCTGGGCTGGGTACAGCTCCAGGCCCTTCTCGAGTGTCCACTCTAAAAACGCGTCCAGAACGTCGTCGTCGGAGGATGTTTGCGGATTCAGGGTGGAGAGCTGTTCAAGAAGATTCATGATGTTCCCAGCTTAGGCGCTCGGGGGTGTCGCCAAAGAACTGTCAGCGGCTGGTGAACGGCATGTGGCAGGATAACGCCATGGGTGAACAAACATTTCTCTGGGAACCGGCAAAGTACGTCCAATTCAGTGATTTTCGAGACAGACCGTTTTTTGACCTGACGTCCCGCATTGCGGCCGAATCCCCAACGAACGTGGTTGACCTTGGCTGCGGGCCGGGCAACCTCACAGCAACGCTGGCACTGCGGTGGCCGGGAGCGTCCGTGGTGGGGCTCGACAATTCCGAGGCCATGATCGCCGCGGCGCGGACCACTTTTCCGCCTGCCGCCGACGGCGTTGCGTCGAACTTGGACTTCACCGTCGCCGATATTGCTTCCTGGCGGCCCGAGGACTCCACGGATGTGATTGTCTCGAACGCCGCACTGCAATGGGTGCCCAACCATCCCCAACTCATGACTGCATGGTTGGCGGCCCTGCGCCCTGGCGGGTGGCTGGGAGTGCAGGTGCCCGGGAACTTTGGCGCGCCGTCGCACGTCATCATGCGCGAACTGGCGGAAAGTGCACGCTGGCGGGACAAGTTGGATGGGGTGTTGCGGCACTACGACGCCGTGCGGGAGCCCGCGGAATATCAGGATCTTTTCCTGCGGGCCGGTGCCCGGGTGGATGTGTGGGAAACCAGCTACACCCAGTTGTTGCAGGGTGAGAATCCCGTCCTTGAATGGGTGCGAGGCACTGGACTGCGGCCCGTGCTGGCTGCCCTAGGACCGGAAGACAGTCAGCTCTTTGAGCATGAGTACGCCGCCCTAGTTGCCGAGGCTTATCCGCCGGGCGAATTTGGGACGGTGTTTCCGTTCCGCCGGATCTTTATGGTGGGAGAAAAGCAATGACGGGACTGTTGGAGTTTCCGCAGGATTGGCAACGGGCGTTAGTCCTTGTGGCGCATCCTGATGACCCCGAGTACGGCATGGCAGCCGCCGTGGCCGAGTGGATCGTGGCCGGCAAGCATGTCAGTTACGTCCTTGCTACTCGCGGGGAGGCCGGTATTGCGGGACTCCCACCGGAAGAATCCGCACCCTTGCGCTCCAGGGAGCAGGAGAATGCCTGTGCGCTGGTTGGAGTCACTGATCTGGTGTTTCTCGATCACCCGGATGGGCGGATTGAGGAAGGGCTGGCGCTGCGCCGTGACTTTGCCCGGGAAATCCGCCGTGTTCGGCCGGACGTGGTGCTCACCCTGAACCATCGTGATGAGTGGGGGCCTGGCCGATGGAACTCCGCCGACCACAGGGCCGTGGGCCGGGCCGTCTTGGATGCCGTGGGCGATGCCGACAACGAATGGATCTTCCCAGAGCTGCTGGCGGAAGGCCTGCCGCGGCACAAAACCCGCTGGGTAGCCGTCAGCTCCCCGGCAGCCACGCACAGTCAGCCTGTGTCGGCGGGGAACATCGAGAAGGCAGTTGCCTCGCTGGCGGAGCACAAGGAATATCTCAAGGAGCTCAGTGACGAGCCCGTTGAAACGCAGGCCCGGCGGCAGATCGAGATGGTCACGAGCGGCGGGGCCGTGGCCTTCGAACTGTACGGGTAGGCCGGCTGAGCACTGACCCGCTGAGCCCTGACCCGCCGGTCAGCCGTCAGATAACGCCGCTATGCGCGGGCATAACGGCATTATCTGCCGGGTCAAGGGGACTAGCTGCGCATCTCGGTATTTCATGGGAAACCACAATCGCCTGTGGATGGTGAAGGACGTAGTTAGATTCTTGGCCGAGTTCGGCGCCGGAGGTCAAACAGCTCCCGGACTAAACGTCGCCCGGGCTAATCACTGCCGATAGTTGAGGTGACAGCTGCGACGAGTTCGATTTCAAAGCCATCGGAATTCACCAGGTAGGCGGCGTAGTGATCCGCCCCGCCGGCGTGGGGGTATTTCTCGGCAAAGAGCTGCTGCCAGCCGTGCGCCGACGCGTCCTCTACTAAAGCATCAACCATGTCCTTCGTTCCGGCATGGAAAGCCAAGTGGTTTAGCCCTGGAGCGGTCCGTTGGTGCTGCTCACTGCTCATTGCGGGCGACTCCTCGGTCACTATGTAGGTGCTGCCTCGACGCCAGCTAGCTCCCTTGCCCCAATTTTGTTCCATGGAGTAGCCCAAGGTAGATAGCAGCCATCCCCATTCAACGGTGGCCCGTTCTATACTTGGTACCCAAAGCTCGACGTGATGCAGGGCTCCCGCTAAGTTCTCATCCATCCGGTAAGTGTCACATATGTACCGAGGTAGGCAGCGATTCAGGTCGTGACAAACTGTTGACACTCAGAGCTTTCAATTACGATCAGTAACTAGCCACAGTTTGGTGGCCCGGCGGTGGAAGAGGCGAGCACGGTATGAATGCCATGGATGTCATGATGCGACGTTGGCGCCTCGATACGGAATCGAGCGTTCCGCCCTTCGAACAGATCAGGTTGCGAATCCTTGACCTGGCCTCGGCTGGGGATTTGGCGGTGGGGACCAAACTCCCTTCGGTACGCTCCTTGGCCACGGATTTAGGCGTTGCGGCCAACACGGTTGCGCGGGCCTATCGTGAGCTTGAACAGGCTGGCGTAGTCATTACCGCTGGCCGCAGCGGCACAGCGATTGCCTCCGGTGGTGACGTGATTGCCGCCCAGGTGGCGAGTGCCGCGGAGTCCTTTGCCGCCGTCGTACGGGACCTCGGCATGCCCACGGCCCAGGCCCTGCGGATCGTGACGGCGGCGCTGGATCGCAACTAATGCCGGGTAAGAATTTCGGCATGCGTTCGAACGAACTTTCGATTACACTCAAGAGTGTTTGCAATGTGCGGCGCCCAAGCGCCCGCGCCCTTGCCACGCCGGCGTCGTGGCAGACAGTGATGTGAAGGAATCAATGGTCAAGTCTGTAACCCCCGAAATTGCCCCTACGCGCCCGGATTTGTCCCGTCTGGTGATCAAGGGAGCCCGTGAGCACAACCTGCGCAACGTGGACCTTGACCTTCCCCGTGACGCCATGATTGTGTTCACCGGGCTCTCCGGCTCGGGTAAATCCTCGCTGGCGTTTGACACCATTTTTGCCGAGGGTCAGCGCCGCTACGTTGAATCACTTTCCGCCTACGCGCGGCAGTTCCTTGGCCAGGTGGATAAGCCGGACGTCGACTTCATCGAGGGGTTGTCCCCGGCTGTCTCCATCGATCAAAAGTCGACGTCGAAGAACCCCCGGTCCACGGTGGGCACCATCACCGAGATCTACGACTACATGCGTCTGCTGTGGGCGCGCGTAGGAACGGCGCACTGCCCCGTGTGTGGTGAGCCCATCGCCAAGCAAACGCCCCAGCAGATTGTTGATCAGCTGCTGGAAATGCCCGAGGGCACCCGCTTCCAGGTCTTGGCTCCGGTGGTACGGGATCGAAAGGGCGAGTTCGTTGACCTGTTCCGGGAGCTGACCGCAAAGGGTTACTCCCGCGCCAAGGTCGACGGCGAGCAGGTCCAGTTGAGTGATCCGCCCAAGCTGAAGAAGACCTTCAAGCACACCATTGAGGTGGTGGTTGACCGGCTCGTGGTCAAGGACGGCATTCAGCAGCGCTTGACTGATTCCGTGGAGACGGCTTTGGGCCTTGCCGAGGGCCGCGTGCTGGCCGAACTTGTTGACCTCGCCGACGATGATGCCGCCCGCATCCGCTCCTTCTCCGAGAACCTGGCCTGCCCCAACGAACACCCGTTGGCCATCGATGAGATTGAGCCGCGCTCCTTCTCCTTCAACAACCCCTTTGGCGCCTGCAACGCTTGCAGCGGCATCGGTACCAAGCTTGAGGTGGACGAGGAACTGGTAGTTCCCAACCCCTTCCTTTCACTGCGTGAGGGCGCCATCGCACCGTGGTCGCTGGGCACCGCCACCACGGAGTACTGGAACCGGCTCCTTGAAGGGCTCTCAACGGAGCTGGACTTCAAGATGGAGACCCCGTGGAACAAGCTGGACACTGACACCCGCACCGCCATCCTGTACGGCAAGGACCACAAGGTTGTTGTCCAATACAAGAACCGTTTTGGTCGCGAACGTAAGTACAGCACCGGTTTTGAAGGTGCAGTCCAGTACATCCAACGCAAGCACATCGAGACCGAATCCGATTCGGCCCGTGACCGCTACGAAGAGTACATGCGCCAGATTCCGTGCCCGTCCTGTGGCGGCGCACGCCTGAACCCGGCATCGTTGTCCGTGTTGATCAATGGAAAATCCATTGCCGAAGTCTGTGCCATGTCCATGCGCGACTGCTTTGAGTTCCTCTCCAACCTTGTCTTGACCGGCCGCGAGGCCCAGATTGCCAGCCAGGTCCTGAAGGAAATCCAGGCACGGTTGCGATTCCTGCTGGATGTTGGCCTTGAATACCTGAACCTCGAGCGTGCCTCGGCGACGCTCTCGGGAGGCGAAGCCCAGCGAATTCGCTTGGCCACCCAGATCGGTTCCGGGCTGGTGGGCGTGCTGTACGTGCTGGATGAGCCGTCCATCGGCCTGCACCAGCGTGACAACCGCCGCCTCATTGAAACCCTCACGCGCCTGCGCGATTTGGGCAACACCTTGATCGTGGTTGAACACGATGAGGACACCATCAAGGAAGCCGACTGGATCGTGGACATTGGCCCCGGTGCCGGTGAACACGGTGGCGAAGTGGTGCACTCCGGATCCTTGCCCGAACTGCTGGCCAACACCCGATCGCTGACCGGCGATTACCTGTCCGGACGCAAGAGCATTGCACTGCCCGCCAAGCGCCGCAAGTACGACAAAAAGCGTGAACTCGCCGTCATTGGTGCGCGCGAAAACAACCTGCTGAACATCGATGTGAAGTTCCCGCTGGGTGTCCTGACGGCCGTGACCGGAGTCAGCGGTTCCGGTAAATCGACCCTTGTCAACGAGATCCTATACAAGGTTCTGGCCAACAAGCTCAACGGTGCAAAGCAGGTTGCCGGGCGCCACCTGCGCGTGGACGGCCTAGAGCACCTGGACAAGGTGGTGCACGTTGACCAGAGCCCCATCGGCCGCACCCCGCGCTCCAACCCGGCTACCTACACGGGCGTCTTTGACAACATCCGCAAGTTGTTCGCGGAGACCAATGAATCCAAGATGCGCGGCTACCAGCCGGGCCGTTTCTCCTTCAACGTCAAGGGCGGTCGCTGCGAAGCCTGCACGGGTGACGGAACACTGAAGATTGAAATGAACTTCCTGCCGGACGTTTACGTGCCCTGCGAGGTCTGCCACGGCGCCCGGTACAACCGCGAAACCCTCGAGGTCCATTACAAGGGCAAGTCCATTGCGGATGTTCTGAACATGCCGATCGAGGAAGGTGCCGATTTCTTCGCCGCCTTCACTCCCATTGCCCGGCACCTGCGCACGTTGGTCGACGTCGGACTTGGTTACGTCAGGCTGGGGCAGGCCTCCACCACGCTCTCCGGCGGCGAGGCGCAGCGTGTGAAGCTCGCCGCGGAACTGCAGAAGCGCTCCAATGGCCGCAGCATTTATGTGTTGGATGAACCGACCACGGGCCTGCATTTTGAGGACATCCGCAAGCTGCTGCTCGTGCTGCAGGGGCTGGTCGACAAGGGCAACACCGTCATTGTCATCGAGCACAACCTCGATGTCATCAAGAGCTCCGACTGGATCGTTGACCTCGGCCCTGATGGCGGCACGGGCGGCGGGCGCGTTATCGCCACGGGCACTCCTGAGAAGGTGGCCAAGAGCGAGGAGAGCTACACGGCAACGTTCCTGCGCGAGGTTCTGGACGTCTGAGCGTTCACCGCCTGCAACCACCAAGATATGCCGTCACTGGCATGGATGAGGAAGGGTTGGGCCTGACCGTGAGAAACTATGGACGTGACTACTGCTTCCCCTGCCCTAAATAGTGACGGCCTAAATCTGGCCGAGCCCGACTCCGGGGCCCCGCGCACGGCCGTCCTCTTTGACCTGGATGGAACCCTTGTTGACCCCGCCGGCGGCATTACTGGCGGCATCGCCCATGCTCTGGGCGCCATGAACCTGCCGGTTCCGGACGCCGAGGTGCTCCAGGCCATGATCGGGCCGAAACTAGCTGACGCGCTCATCAGCATTGTCGGTGTACCCGCGGATCAGGTTGACGAGGTCATTGCCCATTACCGCAAGTGGTACACGGCCCAAGGCATGGCCATGTCGCAGGTATACCCGGGCATCAAGGAGCTGCTGACGCAGTTGAAGGCCGACGGCGTTGCCCTGGCGGTTGCCACGCAAAAGCCCGAGCCGCTCGCCAACAAGCTGTTGGCCCACCACGGGCTCGACGGTTTCTTTCACGTGATCCGTGGCTCCCATGCCGATGAAACCCTCAAGCCCGGCGATGCGGACTACCGCCCGGGCAAGGCCGAAATCATTGGGGCTGCCTTGCGTGATTTGGCGTTACTTACCGACCGACTTACTGACCAGGATTCCCGACTTCCGGCCATTATGGTGGGGGACAGGCACCAGGATGTACTCGGAGCCCGCAGCAACGGGCTTGAGTGCATTGGTGTTGCTTGGGGATTCGCACCTGACGGCGAGTTGGCGGCGGCCGGAGTTGCCGCCGTCGTCCGTTCCACAGTGGAACTGGCTGCGGAACTGGCAGGGTTTGGTTCGCTGGCAGCCACCGTGGCATCCGGAAAGGTAGCCAATGGAGCTGTATGACCTGACCCGGGTACTGACCCGTGGAACCATCAGCACGCTGTGCCGGCCAACTGTTGAGGGCCTGGAGAATGTACCCGTGGAGGGCCCGTTCATTGTGGCACCGAACCACCTGTCGTTTTTTGACTCCGTCATTGTGCAGGCACTCACCCCGCGCCCGGTTTCCTTCTTCGCCAAGGCCGAATATTTCACCGGCAAGGGCATCAAGGGCAAGCTCATGAAGCAGTTCTTTGAATCCGTGCACTCAATTCCTGTGGAGCGCGGCGAGCAGGCGGCCAGCGTGCAGGCCCTGAAAACGCTTCTGGAAATTCTGGGACGCAATGAGGGCGTAGGAATTTACCCTGAAGGCACGCGTTCCCGCGACGGTATTCTCTACCGCGGGCGCACAGGCGTGGGCTGGCTTGCGCTGACCACCGGAGCGCCCGTGGTGCCGGTGGGCATGATCGGTACTGAGAAGCTGCAGCCAGCCGGTACTAAGGGTTTTAAGCCGGCAAAGTTCACGCTGCGTTTCGGCAAGCCCCTCTACTTTGATAAGACCGGGCCGGATCATTCCTTGCCCGCTCGGCGCCATGTCACGGACACCATCATGGATGCCATTGCAGAATTGACGGGCCAGGAACGCAGCGCCAAGTACAACCAAAGCCCGAGCATCGACTGACCCGTGGCCGATCCAGCTTCCTATAGGCCCAAACCGGGCGAGATTCCCACCGACCCGGGCGTCTACAGATTCCGTGATGAACACGGCCGCATTATTTACGTTGGCAAGGCCAAGAACCTTCGCTCGCGCCTGAACTCGTATTTCGCGAACCCTGCCACGTTGCTGCCCAAGACCCACGCCATGGTGCATCACGCGGCCAGTGTGCAATGGACCATTGTGGGCAGCGAACTTGAGGCCCTGCAGCTGGAATTCACGTGGATCAAGGAATTTGCCCCGCGCTACAACCTTGCTTTCCGCGACGACAAGACGTACCCGTACCTTGCCGTATCCATGAGCGAGAAGTACCCGCGCGTGCAGGTCATGCGCGGCGAGCGGCGGAAGGGCACCAAGTATTTTGGCCCCTACACGGCTGGAGCGATCCGCGAAACCATGGATACCCTGCTGCGTGTGTTCCCCGTGCGCAGTTGTTCCGTCGGTGTGCTGCGACGCGCCGAACGCAGTGGCCGGCCCTGTCTGCTGGGCTATATCGACAAGTGTGCGGCGCCGTGCGTTGGGCGTGTGACCCCGGAGGAACACAAGGCGCTGGCCCAGGACTTCTGCGATTTCATGGGCGGGGAAGCCAAACGCTTCATCGGCACCCTGGAGAAGAACATGAAGGCCGCTGTTGCCGAGCTTGACTACGAACAGGCCGCCCGGATCCGCGACGACATCATAGCCTTGCGAAAAGTGTTCGAGCGCAACGCCGTGGTCCTTACCGAGGACACAAACGCCGATATTTTTGCCGTTGAACAGGACGATCTGGAAGCGGCCGTGCAGGTGTTTTATGTCCGTGGCGGCCGGATCCGTGGCCAGCGCGGCTGGGTGGTGGAGAAGGTGGAAGATGCCTCCGACGCCGAACTGTGGGAACACCTCATGCAACAGGTTTATGGTGCCGAGGAATCCCAGCAAGATGCTATTCCGCGCCAAATTTTGGTCCCGGAGCTGCCATCAAACCACGAGTACCTGGCCGAATGGTTGGGTGAACTGCGCCAAGGCAAGGTTTCCATCAAGGTTCCCCAGCGTGGCGAAAAGGCAGCGCTCATGGATACTGTGCAAGCTAACGCGCGCCAGGCCATGATTCTGCATAAATCGCGACGTGCAGGTGATTTGACCACCCGTTCCTTGGCGTTGCAGGAACTGCAGGAGGCACTTGATCTGCCCATGCCATTGCTGCGCATCGAGTGCTACGACATTTCGCATGTGCAGGGCACCAATGTGGTCGCCTCCATGGTGGTGGTTGAAGACGGGCTCACCAAAAAGAGCGAGTACCGTAAGTTTGCCATCACCGGCGAGGCCGCCATTGATGACACGGCCTCCATGTACGACGTCATCACCCGCCGTTTCCGGAACTATCTGAGCGAGAAGGTCGAGCGAGCACAGGCCGTGCAAGCTTCCGGCAGTATCGATATTGCCGGCACGGAAGACGGTCCCGCCGAGGCGGCCAAGTCCAAGTTTGCCTACCCACCCAACCTTGTTGTGGTCGACGGCGGCGTGCCCCAGGTGAATGCCGCGGCGCGGGCGTTGGCGGACTTGGGCATCGAGGACGTTGCCGTGGTGGGCTTGGCCAAGCGCTTGGAGGAGGTGTGGGTGCCAGGCAGCGACTTCCCTGTCATCCTGCCGCGCTCATCGGAAGGCCTGTACCTGCTGCAGCGAATCCGTGACGAGGCCCACCGCTTTGCCATCACCTTCCATCGCTCCAAACGTGGCAAGGCCATGGTGGCATCGGTGCTGGATCAGGTACCGGGCATGGGAACGGCTAAGCAAAAGGCCCTGTTGGCTCACTTTGGCTCGCTCAAAATGGTGCGTGCCGCAAGCCTTGAGGACCTGGTCGGCGCTAAGGGTGTCGGTCCCGTCCTCGCGCAGGCGATCTACGACGTCGTCCATGGCGACGCCGCGGCGGGTACGGAATCCGAGCCAGCGCCCGCGGTAAACATGACGACCGGCGAAATTCTCGACTAGGCGGCGGGCTAGGCTCGCCGTGCGGCACTGTGCCCGATTCGGGCGCTAGCGCCGTCGCGCCCTCCCCATCACTCGCTTCTCCCCACCCGCTCCCACTCGCTCGCAAGCTCGCGGCGGGTCCCTCGCGGGCGTGGCCCCACGTACGGGGCCCCGCGGGCGCTAGCGCCGTCGCGCCCTCCCCATCACTCGCTTCGCTCGCGTGTGGCCCCGCGGGCGCTAGGCTTAGCCATAGACGTGGTGGGGACGAAGGATTGCCCCCGTGTCCTAGCCACCAAGTGACAGGGAAGAGCAATGACTGAACATCAAGACCCATCCGAAAACGGCGTTGAACCATCAGTGGAGCCTAAGGCTGGTGACCGGATTCCTGAAGAGGGGGCCGTGGCCGATCTGGACCTCACCCCGATCAAGCCCGTTGAACCGGAATTGCTCGTCGTAACAGGAATGTCTGGCGCAGGCCGGAGCACCGCCGCAAATGCGCTCGAAGATCACGGCTGGTACGTCATTGAGAACCTGCCCCCGCAGATGCTCGGCACCCTCGCGGAACTCGTTTCACGCATGCCTGCAGCACTGCCCAAACTTGCCGTGGTGGTCGACGTGCGTGGCAAGGCTCTCTTTGCTGACATCCGCGAATCCTTGAATGCTCTGTCTGCAGCGGGCGTGAAGTACCGCGTGCTGTTCCTGGATTCCAACGACGACACCCTGGTCCGCCGCTTTGAACAGGGCCGGCGTCCGCACCCCCTGCAACAGGATGGTCGTATCCTCGACGGCATCGTGGCCGAACGACTGCTTCTGGCGGAAATGAAGAGCCAGGCCGAGGTGGTCCTGGACACCTCAGACTTGAACGTCCATCAGCTCGGCACAGCCGTCACGGAGCTATTTTCCGAATCCGGGCCCGTGGTCCTGAGCCTGACCATCATGAGCTTTGGTTTCAAGTACGGCCTTCCCGTAGACGCCAATTATGTGGCAGACGTACGCTTCATCCCCAACCCGCACTGGATCCCGGCGCTGCGCCCGCTCACGGGCCAAGACGAAGCCGTCAGTAACTTTGTGCTCAACGACAATGGCGCCGCAGATTTCGTCGACCGCTACGTCCACGCCCTGGAACCCGTGTTTGAGGGTTACCGCCGTGAGAACAAGCACTATGCCACGATCGCCGTTGGCTGTACCGGTGGTAAGCACCGCTCGGTAGCCGTGGCCATCGAGCTCGCCAAACGACTGGGCCAGCTTCCGCGCGTCACCACCAGCATCCGCCACCGCGACCTCGGGCGGGAGTAGGCGTGCACACGGGGATCTTGCCGATAATCCCTTCGGCTACGAAACTCTCCAGCCCGGAAACAGGCGTCAAGGTCGCAGCCCTCGGTGGTGGTCATGGACTCTACGCGTCCCTTTCGGCCCTTCGCCTAGTCACGGGGCAAGTCACCGCCGTGGTGACAGTTGCCGACGACGGCGGTTCCTCCGGCCGCCTCCGCGAGGAGCTCGACGTGCTGCCCCCTGGCGATCTCCGCATGGCGCTTTCGGCACTCTGCGATGACACCGACTGGGGGAGGACCTGGCGGGACGTCATGCAACACCGATTCTCGTCCCGTAACGGTGTTCCCGGTTCCCTGGGCAACCACGCCATGGGTAACCTGCTGATCGTCACGCTGTGGGAGCTTCTTGGCGACACGGTGGCAGGTCTTCGTTGGGCCGGTGCCCTGCTCGGGGCCCGTGGTGAGGTGCTGCCCATGGCCAGCGTCCCGCTCACGATCGAAGCCCGCGTCAAGCACAACGGCACGCCGGGCCAGTTGATCCGGGGACAGTCGGTATTGGCCAAGGCCGGTCAGCTCGAAGATGTCAGGCTATTGCCCGAGGACGCCCCGGCGTGTGCCGAGGCCGTGGACGCCATCCATAACGCTGACTGGGTGGTTCTGGGTCCGGGGTCTTGGTACACCTCCGTCCTGCCGCACCTATTGCTGCCGGAAATGCGTGAAGCGCTGTGCTCCACCAAGGCCAAACGGCTGCTGACAATGAACCTTGACGTCAATGACCTTGAGGCAACAGGCATGAACGCCGCCGACCACCTGCATGTGATTGCACGCTACGCACCCGAGTTCAGGATCGACGTTGTTCTGGCCGATCCAGGCTCGGTTGCCGATGTTGCAGAATTCACAGAAGCCGCTGCGATGATCGGTGCCAAGGTTGTTTTCGGTAAGGTAGGAAGTTCCGGCGCGAAAGCTGTCCATGACCCTCTGCGGTTGGCAGCGGCATATCGGGATATTTTTGGGGACCAAAAAGTTACGTGAAAGTGAAGGCTGAACCATGGCGCTGACCGCAGCAGTCAAAGAGGAACTGTCCCGACTGGACGTTAAAAAGTCCTCGGTGCGCAAGGCAGAAGTTTCGGCACTCCTGCGCTTTGCCGGGGGACTGCACATCATCTCGGGCCGCATTGTGATCGAGGCAGAGGTGGATACCGCGGCGACCGCCCGGCGTCTACGCGTCGCCATCGCCGAAATGTATGGACACCAAAGCGAAATCGTCGTGGTTTCCGGTGGTGGCCTGCGCCGCGGTAGCCGTTATGTTGTGCGCGTAGTGCGCGACGGCGAATCGCTCGCCCGCCAAAGTGGGCTCCTAGACGGCCGTGGCCGCCCCGTACGGGGCCTGCCATCCGCCGTCGTCAATGGTTCCGCAGCCGACGCTGAAGCTGTGTGGCGTGGCGCGTTCCTCGCCCATGGCTCCCTGACTGAACCGGGACGATCCTCGGCGTTGGAGGTTACCTGCCCCGGGCCCGAGGCTGCGCTGGCGCTAGTCGGTGCCGCCCGGCGTCTGGATATCACCGCCAAGGCCCGGGACGTCCGTGGCATTGATCGCGTGGTCATTCGCGACGGAGACACGATTGGGGCCCTGCTGGTTCGCATGGGCGCCCACGACACTTTCCTGGTTTGGGAAGAACGTCGCATGCGCAAGGAAGTACGTGCCACTGCCAACCGACTGGCGAACTTTGATGACGCTAATTTACGCCGCTCGGCCCAGGCTGCCGTTGCCGCCGGAGCCCGAGTTGATCGGGCGTTGGAGATCCTTGGCGAAGATGTACCCGATCATCTCAAGTACGCCGGCGCATTGCGCGTTGCGCATAAACAAGCAAGCCTTGACGAACTGGGCCGGCTCGCCGACCCGCCGCTCACCAAGGATGCGATCGCCGGTCGCATCAGACGCTTGCTGGCCATGGCTGACAAAAAGGCCAAGGATCTAGGCATTCCGAGCACTGAGTCGAACGTCACTTTTGACATGCTGGACGGCTAACGCCCCTAGTATGGAAGAGTAGAGGCGAAGCACAGTCTGCAATTTTTGCATTGGCCGTCTTCGCCCTGCCGGTCGGTTTCGAACTTGAAAACCATGATCGGCAAAACCACAGAAGAATCGCAACGGAGGAACCGTGACTAAGTACACACTTCCAGAACTCAGCTATGACTACGCTGCTCTGGAGCCCAATATTTCCGCCCGCATCATGGAACTGCACCACAGCAAGCACCACGCGGCATACGTTGCCGGTGCGAACCTGGCCTTGGAGCAGCTGGCCGAAGCACGCGAGAGCAACAACTTCGCCAACATCAACAGGTTCTCCAAGGACTTGGCATTCCACCTCGGTGGCCACACCAACCACTCCATCTTCTGGAACAACCTTTCCCCCGAAGGCGGCGACAAGCCCGAAGGCGAACTGGCAGCAGCCATCGATGATGCATTCGGTTCCTTCGATGCATTCCGCGCACACTTCACCGCAGCAGCCATGGGCATCCAGGGCTCCGGTTGGGCACTGCTCTCCTACGAAGGCCTCGGCGGCAACATCCTGATCGAGCAGCTCTTCGACCAGCAGGGCAACATCCCCGTAGCCACCACCCCGCTGCTGATGCTGGATATGTGGGAGCACGCCTTCTACCTGGACTACGTCAACGTCAAGGCTGACTACGTCAAGGCATTCTGGAACATTGTGAACTGGGCCGACGTGTCCAAGCGCTTTGAAGCTGCCCGCAAGAACGCCAGCTCACTGATCCTGCCGTAAGCTGCACTAACGCTCTATCAAGGTCACACAGCCACCCCAAGATGCTTTGTGTGACCAATATGTGGACGCCCGCTCCGTTTGATTTACGGGGCGGGCACCAAAGAACGTAATATAGATCACGGCGCGCTCTTGTCGATCCGCGCCTTGAAGAAAATCTCTGCCCAACGTCGTGCGGGAAATAATGGTTGAAGGTTTCCTTTGACCTGACTACGTGTGTTCGCAAGAGCACCAAGGAGAGAACTAAGTGACTACTCGTATTGGTATTAACGGGTTCGGCCGCATTGGCCGTAACTACTTCCGCGCAGCTTTGGCTCAGGGCGCAGACATTGAGATCGTTGCAGTCAACGACCTCACCAGCCCCGAGGCACTGGCACACCTGCTCAAGTACGACTCCGTCAACGGCCGCTTGTCCGTTTCCGTTGAGGTTGTAGACGGCCACCTCGTCGTTGATGGCAAGACCATCACCGTATTGGCTGAGCGCGATCCCGCGAACCTCCCGTGGGCCAAGCTGGGCGTTGACATCGTCATCGAATCCACTGGCTTCTTCACGAAGGCTGCTGACGCACAGAAGCACATTGATGCTGGCGCCAAGAAGGTCCTCATCTCCGCTCCGGCGTCGAACGAAGACATCACCATCGTGTTGGGCGTCAACGACGACCTGTACGATCCGGCTGCGCACCACATCATCTCCAACGCATCCTGCACCACCAACTGCCTCGGCCCGCTGGCCAAGGTCCTGAACGACAACTTCGGTTTGGAGCGTGGCCTGATGACCACCATCCACGCTTACACTGCCGATCAGAACCTGCAGGACGGCCCCCACAGCGACCTTCGCCGTGCACGTGCCGCCGCTGTCAACATGATCCCGACCTCCACCGGTGCCGCCAAGGCAATCGGCCTGGTTCTGCCGGAGCTCAAGGGCAAGCTCGATGGTTACGCCATCCGCGTACCCGTCCCCACAGGTTCGGCAACTGACCTGACCGCAACTGTGAGCCGCGAGGTCACTGTTGAAGAAGTCAACGCCGCCTACAAGGCTGCAGCTGCCGAAGGCAAGCTCGCTGGCTACCTGACGTACACCGAAGACCCGATCGTGTCCTCGGACATTGTTGGCGACCCGGCATCGTCCATCTTTGACTCGGGCCTGACCAAGGTCATCGGCAACCAGGTCAAGGTTGTTTCCTGGTACGACAACGAGTGGGGCTACTCCAACCGCCTGGTCGACTTGACCGAGCTCGTAGCCTCCAAGCTCTAAGGCAAAAAGCGAATGACTCTTCACACCCTCAGCGAACTCATCGATGAAGGTGTCCGCGGGCGGTACGTTCTGGTCAGAAGTGACCTGAACGTGCCGCTCGACGGCTCTAACGTCAGTGACGATGGACGCATCAAAGCGTCGATCCCTGTTATCACGGCTCTGGCTAACGCCGGTGCCCGTGTTCTGGTCAGCGCCCACCTGGGCCGGCCCAAGGGTGCCCCCGAAGCCAAGTACTCCTTGGCTCCGGCTGTGGCACGCTTGGCCGAACTGGCCCCGAGCTTGAACGCAACCCTGGCCGCTGACACCACCGGTCCGGCAGCCACCGCTGCTGCGGCAGATCTGTCCGATGGCTCGGTTCTGGTCTTGGAAAACGTGCGCTTTGATGCTCGCGAAACGTCCAAGGACGACGGCGAACGGGCGGCTTTCGCTGCCGAGCTCGCCGCGTTGACGGGTACCAACGGCGCTTACGTGGACGACGCATTCGGTGCTGTCCACCGCAAGCATGCAAGTGTCTTCGACATTGCCAAGGTCTTGCCGTCCTACCAGGGCGATCTGGTCCGTACGGAACTTGAGGTGCTGCGTAAGCTCACCACCGAGTCTGAACGGCCCTACGTTGTTGTTCTGGGTGGCTCCAAGGTCTCTGACAAGTTGGCAGTGATTGACAACTTGATCGGCAAGGCGGATTCCATCTTGGTTGGTGGCGGCATGCTGTTCACCTTCCTCGCTGCGCAGGGCCACAAGGTTGGCGCTTCGTTGCTGGAAGTTGACCAGATCCCCGTTGTTCAGGACTACCTAGCGCGTGCAGAAGCGGCCGGGACAACTTTTGTCCTTCCGACAGACGTCGTCGTGGCTGCAGGCTTCTCAGCCGACGCCGCTCACGAGGTAGTCGCTGCAGACGCTATCGAAGCCAGTACCTTTGGTGAGAAGGGCCTCGGCCTGGACATTGGTCCGATTTCCGGTGCTGCATTTGCGGAAGCCATTGCTGGCGCAAAGACTGTTTTCTGGAACGGCCCCATGGGTGTGTTTGAGTTCGCAGCCTTCGCAGAAGGTACCCGGGCAGTTGCCCAGGCACTGAGCACCAACACCAGCAATGGTGGCTTCAATGTTGTTGGCGGTGGCGATTCCGCCTCTGCCGTTCGTTCACTGGGATTTGCCGATGATGCATTCGGCCACATCTCAACCGGCGGTGGCGCAAGCCTCGAGTACCTTGAAGGTAAGGAACTTCCGGGCCTTCTGGCCCTGGACCGCTAGATGCCCAAAGTGGCGGCAGGTACGCCTGCCGCCACTTTTTGTATGAGTTCTGGAAACAGATCAAAAGCACGCAAACTTTCGCCAAAGACTCTTTGGCACTGATTTACAACAGTTGTATTTAAGTTACGCAAGAATCGAGATGACGATGACAACTTCAACTAACGGTAATTTTGACCGGACGCCACTGATTGCCGGCAACTGGAAGATGAACATGGACCACGTCCAGGGCATCACGTTGCTGCAAAAGCTCGCTTGGACCTTGTCTGATGCGCGCCACGACTTCAGCCGAGTGGAAGTTGCAGTCTTCCCGCCGTTCACCGACCTCCGCGGTGTTCAGACCTTGGTCCAGGGCGACAAGCTCAAGCTGGTCTACGGTGGCCAGGACCTTTCCGACCAGGATTCAGGCGCCTACACGGGTGACATCTCCGGTGCGTTCTTGAACAAGCTCGGCTGCGCCTACGTATTGGTTGGCCACAGCGAACGCCGCAGCATCCATGGTGAGAGCGACGAGTTGCTCAATGCCAAGGTCAAGGCTGCCTACCGCAACGAGGTCACCCCCGTCCTGTGCGCCGGTGAAGGCTTGGAAATCCGCCAGGCCGGTACCCACGTTGAGCACACCCTGTCGCAGGTTCGCGGCGGCGTCGCCGGTCTTACGGCCGAGCAGGCCGCAACCCTCGTCATCGCCTATGAGCCCGTCTGGGCCATCGGCACGGGCGAGGTTGCAGGACCGGAAGATGCACAGGAAATGTGTGCAGCCATCCGTGCCGAGTTGGCCGAACTCTTCGACGCTGAAACCGCTGCCAAGACCCGCCTGCTGTACGGCGGTTCGGTCAAGGCCAAC
Organism: Arthrobacter sp. TWP1-1; assembly: GCF_049897845.1. Classification (NCBI taxonomy): domain Bacteria; kingdom Bacillati; phylum Actinomycetota; class Actinomycetes; order Micrococcales; family Micrococcaceae; genus Arthrobacter; species Arthrobacter sp. TWP1-1. The sequence continues at coordinate 390,950 of NZ_JAFCXC010000002.1, read as the reverse complement.
AATGTTGGGGCCATCATGGCTGAGCGCGACGTCGATGGTGTTCTTGTAGGTGGCGCAAGCCTTGATGCCGGCGAATTCGCCAACATCGCCCGCTTCGAAAGTCACCTGGTCACCAACTGATCCCCACGCCCTCCCCATTGCATCCGCTGGCGCGGTTGCAATGGGGCCCCTCGGGCGCGTGGGCCCTGTTATTGAACTAATCGTGTCCATTCGCCATGTGCGGCTGGACACGGTTAGACTTGATCGCGGATACATCGGCGGCCTCCTATGAGGCGCTGTATCTTCGAACGCACTAATTGTTTGGCGGCCCAGAGACTGGGCGGCACCATCACCATGCTGAAAGGCAACTCGTGGAAGCACTACAAATCGCCCTGCAGATCCTTCTGGGTGTCACCAGCTTGCTGTTGACCTTGCTGATCCTGCTGCACAAGGGCCGTGGCGGCGGTCTGTCTGACATGTTTGGTGGCGGCATGAGCTCCAACCTTGGTTCCTCGGGTGTAGCCGAGCGTAACCTCAACCGCTTCACGGTGATCCTTGGACTCGTGTGGGGTGCTGTCATCATTGGCCTCGGCCTGATCATGTCCTACGGAAACATCGGCGCCTAGCTTAAAGCTGCCAACAGCACCAAGGTTTTCCAGAAACAAAGAAAGGTCCCGCCCGGCACATGCCGGGCGGGACCTTTCTTCATTGCCTACTTCTCAAGGAGACTAGCTAGCGGTCCCGGCGCATGAGCGCCGATGGAACCTTTGCCGCCGCTGCCTCATCGATCAACCACATGGTCTTGTTGATGCCGCGGGCGCCGGAGGCCGGCACCTGGAATTCGTTGGCACCGGCAAGGCCCAATCCAACGGCCGCAGCCTTATCGGCACCGGCCGCAACGATCCAGATTTCCTGGGCCGAATTGATCGTTTCCAGCGTTAAGGAAACGCGCGACGGCGGCGGCTTGGGTGAGTTCCGTACTCCCACCACCGTGCAGCCCTTGGTGCGAATTCCTGCCATCTCGGGGAAGAGGGAGGCGATGTGGGCGTCCGGGCCGAGGCCCAACAGCAGCACATCGAAACGTGGCACGGAAGGAGCCTCATCGGGGGCTGCGTCGTCGTTCTCCCACTCACGCTGTGCAGCTTCTGCAAGCTCCCCAGCGTATTTGGTGACGGCCTCGTCCAAGTCCGCGACCTCATTGGATGCGGCCATGATGTGCACGCGGGCCGGGTCCACCGGGACATGGTTCAGCAGCGCTTCGGCCGCCTGGCCATAGTTGCGGTCTTCCGAATCCGCAGGGACAAACCTGTCATCGCCAAACCAGAAGTTAACCTTGCTCCAGTCAACGGCCAGACGGGCCGGAGACTTGGCAATTTCACGCAGGGTGGAAATGCCCACGCTGCCGCCCGTGAGGACAACAGTCGCCTCGCCGCGTTCGCTTTGAACGTCCAGCAACCGGGTAATGAGGCGTGCGGCCGTGGTAGCGGCCAGCACCTCAAATGACGGGTGCGGGGTGATGCGGACGTTCTTGCTCATGCCTTGACAACCTTCTCTTCGGCCAACAATTTCAGCAGGCCCTCTGTGACAACTTCACCAAAAACCAAATCCGGATCCAGTCGGCGCAATTCCTCTGCCAAGCAGTCCTGCAGGGAACGGCGTGGCAGCGATATTTTCTGCTCCGGCTGGCCGGGCTGGCTTAGCGTGGCTTCCAAGGTGCCCGGGCGGAACAGCTGGACATTGCCCTTAGCGCGCTCGAGGACGACCTTGCGAATGCCGGTACCGCGCGGATCTTCCGTGACCGTGATGGGCACGTTCAAGGAACGGTGTAGCCAAGACGCCAACAGCAGCGTGCTGGGGGAGTCGCTGGCACCTTCCACCTGCAGGCCCGTAATCGGATCGGAGTCATCGTACTGGTCAAGGGCGGCAGCCAACTGGACACGCCAGTTGGTCAGTCGTGTCCACGCCAGATCGGTGTCACCGTCTGCATACGTTGCGGCAATGTGCTTGAGCGCATCGCGCGGATCGTCGGCATTGGCCGAGTCGGTGATGCGGCGATGAGCAATACGACCCACCGGGGATTTGCTCGGTGATTCGGGTGCACCACTGTGCCACCAGGCCACGATCGGGGCATCTGGCAACAAAAGCGCCGAGACAACCGATTCGCTCTCAGCGGCGAGCTCGCCGGAACCGCGCAGCACGATGACCTCGGATGCACCGGCGTCACCGCCGACCCGAATCTCGGCGTCGAGGCACGTCGGCGCCTCGGCAGAGCCGGCGGCCAGCACAATAATGCGGCACGGGTGTTCGCGGCTGGCCAGATTGGCGGCCTCGATGGCCTCTTCCTCTAGGCCACTCTTGGTGATAACCACAAGTGTCAAGACGCGGCCCAGGGCAACAACGCCACCCTGTTCGCGCATCTTGACAATGCGTTTGGTGATCTTGGAAGTGGTTGTATTTGGGAGTTCGACGATCATGGTCGGCGCCACGTCCTTCCATCACGCTTCAAGAGTTCATCAGCGGAGGACGGGCCCCAGCTGCCTGGTTCATAAGCTTCAGGCTGGATGCCTTCGGCCGCCCAGAATTCCTCGAACGGGTCAAGGATCTTCCAGGAAAGCTCCACTTCCTCGTGCCGGGGGAACAGCGGCGGCTCGCCCAGCAACACATCAAGGATGAGGCGCTCATAGGCTTCCGGGCTGGACTCGGTGAACGCATGGCCATAGCCAAAGTCCATCGTGACATCGCGGACTTCCATCTGCGTGCCCGGCACCTTGGAACCGAACCTGATGGTCACGCCTTCGTCAGGCTGAACCCTAATGACCACGGCGTTTTGGCCGAAGTCATCCTCGGCGTGATCCGTGAACAACAGATTTGGTGCACGCTTGAACACAACCGCAATTTCCGTGACACGACGGCCAAGACGCTTGCCTGCACGCAGGTAGAACGGCGCGCCGGACCAGCGACGGGTGTTGATGTCAAGACGGATGGCGGCGAACGTCTCCGTGGTGGAATCGGCAGGGATGCCCTCTTCCTCCAGGTAACCAAGGACGTGCTCGCCACCTTGCCAACCACCGGCGAACTGGCCACGTGCCGAGTGTGCGGAGAGGTCCTTTGGCAGCTTGACTGCGGCGAGGACCTTTTCCTTCTCGGCCCGGAGGTCATCGGCATTGAAGGAAATGGGCTCCTCCATTGCCGTGAGCGCCAGTAGCTGCAACAAGTGGTTCTGGATGACGTCGCGGGCAGCGCCCACGCCGTCGTAATAGCCTGCACGGCCACCGGTGCCGATGTCCTCGGCCATGGTGATCTGCACATGGTCTACATAGTTTGCATTCCAGAGCGGCTCAAACAGCTGGTTGGCAAAACGCAAAGCCAAGATGTTCTGGACTGTTTCCTTGCCCAGGTAATGGTCAATCCTAAAGACCGCATCCGCCGGGAACACGGACTCAACGATGTCATTGAGGGCGCGCGCAGACTTGAGGTTGTGGCCGAACGGCTTCTCGATGACAACCCGTCGCCAGGTCTCACTGGGGCCTTGTGCCAAACCATGCACCGAAAGTTGACGGCACACCAGTTCGAAAGCCTTCGGCGGGATGGAGAGATAGTATGCGTGATTACCACGCGTGCCACGCGTATCGTCAAGCTCGGCAAGGGTGGCCTTCAAGCGTTCAAAGGCAGCGTCTTCATCAAACTCGCCCTGAACAAAGCGAATTCCTTCGCTGAGTTGATTCCACACGGTCTCATCGAACGGGGTACGGCAGTGAGCCTCGACCGAGGCTCTCACCTCCGCCGCAAACTCCGCGTCAGTCCACGCTCGGCGGCCGAAACCGACAAGGGCAAAACTGGGCGGCAACAAGCCACGGTTGGCCAGGTCATACACCGCAGGCATGAGCTTTTTGCGGGACAAATCCCCGGTTACTCCAAAGAGCACAAGGGAAGACGGGCCCGCCACCCGGGACAGCCGGCGATCGCGGCTGTCCCGGAGCGGGTTTTCATTGTGTGATGTGGCAGAGGTTGGCATCTTGAGAGAGGTGGCCTTATGCGTCTAAGTGACGGCCGGCAAGTTCGGCCACCACAGTTTCGAGTTGGGCAACGCCGGCGGCAACGTCTGTCAAATGCAGTCGCAGTACCGGGCACCCATGGTCAGCGAGGACGGCTGCATCGCCAGCGGCTTGAGCTGAAATGAGCTCGCCGAAGCTAAACGGCCGTTCCGGAATCGCCAAGTCCTCCAGCGCGGCACCCGTCACCTGCAGGAATACACCTACTGCGGGGCCGCCCTTGTGGAACTGGCCTGTGGAATGCAGGAAACGCGGACCCCACCCGAAGGTGACGGGACGTCCCGTCAGGCCGGCAAGCTGGTCGCGGACCTGCTCCAACGGCGCATTGGCCAAGCGGTCCAGATACACCTGGACGCTAAGGTAGCCATCGCTCTTCAGGGTTCCGTTCAAGGCTGTGATGGCCTCGGCGAGAGTTGTCACCCCGGCCAGCCATCCGGCATCGGCGTTGGCCGTGCGAACTTCCACGGCGCCATCGGTGAACAGCGCCGGTGTCGGTGCGGGGGTTGCATCGAGCAATCCGCGGGCGGCCGATTTGGCTGCCTCGACGTCGGGCTGGTCATAGGGGTTGATGCCCAGCAAGCGTCCTGCGACGGCCGTGGCGAATTCCCAGACCATCATCTGTGCACCAAGATCTCCTGCAATGCTCACTTCGTTTTCGCGAAGTTCGACGTCGGAGTCCCCGGCTACCAGCCGCACCACCAGCACGTCAGACGCACCGTTGGTGACCTCAGGAGACGTTGGCGAGGCCACGACGGGCAGAACACCCGTGCCGAGCTTGCCGGTTGATTCTGCGATGAGCTGCTCGGCCCAATCAGCGAAACCGACCAGGCCCGAGCCGTCTTCAACGATCACGATCTTGTTGCGCAGCGGCGAGGTTCCTCCGAGGGCGGCACCAAGGCGCAGACCCACGTTGTCGACATCGTCATCGCGCAGCATCTCGCCGGTTTCCTCGGCCGAGTCCAGCAAAGCGGCGATATCCACACCTGCCAAACCGGAGGGAACCAAGCCAAATGCCGTCAGGCCCGAGTAGCGGCCACCAACATTGGGATCAGCATTGAATACCTTCCGGTAGCCGGCTTCGCGAGCCGAGCCATCCAGGGGCGATCCCGGATCCGTGACAATGATGATGCGTGACTTCGCATCGATGCCGGCAGCCGTGAATTCCTGCTCAAAGATCCGTCGCTGCGAATCGGTTTCCAGCGTGGAGCCGGACTTCGAGGAGACCACGATGGCCGTGGTGGCCAGGCGGTCGCTGATAGCGGCACGAACCTGCGAGGGGTCGGTGCTGTCCAGAACGCTGAGCTCAACACCGGCGGTTGCCGTGATGACCTCGGGGGCCAGAGAAGAGCCACCCATGCCGCACAGGACGATGTGGTTGATGCCTTCGGCACGCAACTCATCGCGCAGGGCCGTGATTTCCGCAACGAGGGGAGCAGAAACCTCGGCGGCTTCAACCCATCCGAGACGGACGGCCGATTCTGCCTCAGCGTCAGGGCCCCACAGCGTGGCGTCCTTTGCGAAGATTCGCGAAGCAACCTGATCGGCGACAAGCGTCATCAGGTGGGTATCGCCAGCAGACTTAGCGGCTCCAGTGGCCGCAAATGCCAGTGATGTCATAGGGGTCAGCCTTCCGCGCCGGCAGCGTCAAGAGCAACCTGAACGTGGTTCAGGAGGTCCTTCCAGCTGGCAACGAACTTGTCCAGGCCTTCGGTCTCCAGGACGCCTACGACGTCGTTGTAGGAGATGCCAAGGCCTTCGAGCTGGTTCAGGAGAGCGTTAGCTTCCTCGTAGGTGCCCGTGATGGTGTCGCCCTCGACCACGCCGTGATCGAAGGTTGCATCCAGGGTCTTTTCCGGCATGGTGTTCACGACGTTCGTGGCAACCAATTCGGTCACGTACAAGGTGTCCGGGTATGCCGGGTTCTTGACTCCGGTGGAGGCCCACAGCGGACGCTGGGGGAGTGCGCCGGCTTCGGCGAGGACGGCCCAGCGCTCGGAGGAGAAGACTTCCTCGAATGCCTGGTAGGCGAGGCGTGCGTTGGCCAGTCCGGCCTTGCCCTTCAAGCCAGCGGCTTCTTCGGTGCCGATGGCGTCAAGGCGGTTGTCGATTTCCAGGTCCACGCGGGACACGAAGAAGGAAGCAACCGAGTGGATTTCCGCCAGGTTGTGGCCGTTTGCCTTGGCCAGTTCCAGACCGCTCAAGAAGGCGTTCATGACGGCGCGGTAGCGGTCAAGGGAGAAGATGAGGGTGACGTTGACGCTGATGCCCTCGCCCAAGGTGGACGTGATGGCGCCGAGGCCCTCGAGCGTTGCCGGAATTTTGATCAGGACGTTCTTCTTGTTGACCTTGGCGTACAAGCGCTTGGCCTCTTCGAAGGTACCTGCAGTGTCCCAGGCCTTGCGCGGATCAACTTCAATGGAAACGCGGCCGTCGACGCCCTTGGAGGACTCGTAGATGCCGGCGAAGATGTCGCAACCGTCGGCAACATCTGCAGTGGTCAGTTCGAAGACTGCTTCTTCGGCGGAGATGCCTGCAGCAGAGAACTTCTTGAGTTCGGGCTTGTAGTCATCGCTCTTGGTGATGGCTGCCTCGAAAATGCTGGGGTTCGTAGTGACGCCAACAACGTTCTTTTCAGCGATCAGCGCGGTGAGGTTACCGCTGCTGATGCGGCTGCGGGAAAGATCGTCAAGCCAGATCGAGACACCGGCAGCTGAGAGGTCTGCAGTGGGAGTTGAATTCGTCATTGTGCTTACTTCCTTGAACGTGAGTACCGGCAGGTTTGCTGCTGAAAGTTTCAGCCCTGCAGGCGGGGTGTCGCGTTCCCGAGGCCAGCGGAGGAAGGCCGGAATGAACCGGCGAGTCTATCTGGCGCTAACGGGAACACCTTGAAGAATGTGGGGTGGAACTAGGCGCCGCGTCCGGAAGGTTGTTGCTGCCGGACGCGGCACCGTTGCTTTTACTACGTTGCTACTTAGGCGTTTACGGCGGCCAGGGTCTCGGCCAGGGAGTCCTTGGCAGCAGCCGTGACGGCCTCGGTGGTGATGCCGAACTCGTTGAACAGCACCTTGTAGTCAGCCGATGCACCGAAGTGCTCGAGTGAGATGGAGCGGCCTGCGTCGCCAACAAATTCACGCCAGCCCAAAGCCAAACCGGCTTCAACGGAGACGCGTGCCTTGACGGCCTTGGGCAGAACCTGCTCGCGGTATTCGGCGCTCTGGGCGTTGAACCACTCGACACACGGCATTGAGACAACGCGGGCTGCGATGCCTTCGGCGGCCAGTGCTTCGCGGGCCTCAACAGCCAGCTGAACCTCGGAGCCGGTACCGATCAGGATGACCTCGGGGGTGACGACGGCGCCGTCGGACACTGCTTCTGCCAGAACGTAACCGCCGTTGGCAACCAAGTCAGCCGAAGCAAACTCGGTGGCCGTAGCTGCACCTGCGCCACGGGCGTAGGTGGGGATGTTCTGGCGTGTCAGCACGATGCCGGCCGGGTTTTCCTTGGTTTCAAGGATCTTCTTCCAGGAAGCGGCAACTTCGTTGGAGTCACCGGGGCGGACAACGTCCAGTCCCGGAATGGCGCGCAGGCTCGAGAGCTGCTCGACCGGCTGGTGCGTGGGGCCGTCCTCGCCGAGGCCGATGGAATCGTGCGTCCATACGTAGATGGAAGGCACGCCCATGAGAGCGGAGAGGCGGATGGCCGGGCGCTGGTAGTCGCTGAAGATCAGGAACGTTCCGGAGAAGGCGCGGGTGGGCCCGCCCAGGTGGATACCGTTGACGATCGATGCTGCGGCGTGCTCGCGGATACCGAAGTGCAGTACACGGCCGTAGGGGCCACCGGACCAGGTGTCGGTCTGCTTGGAGGCCGGGATGAACGAGCCAGCGCCTTCAATGGTGGTGTTGTTGGAACCGGCGAGGTCGCAGGAACCACCCCAAAGCTCAGGGAGGACACCGCCAATGGCGTTCAGCACCTTGCCGGAAGCAGCACGGGTTGAAACATCCTTGCCACTTTCGAAGACGGGCAGGTTCTCTTCCCAGGCTGCGGGGAGTTCCTTCTTCTCGATGCGCTCCAGCGTTGCTGCATTCTCCGGGTTGGCGGACTTCCAGGCTTCAAAGCCGGTGTTCCACTCTTCACGGGCTGCGGCGCCGCGCTCAACAAGCTTGCGTGCGTGATCCAGAACAGCAGGCTCTACTTCGAAGTTCTTTTCCGGGTTGAAGCCAAGGACTTCCTTCAGGGCTGCAACTTCGGCAGCACCCAATGCGGAACCGTGGATGGCGCCGGTGTTCTGCTTCTTCGGTGACGGGAAGCCGATGATGGTGCGCAAGGAGATGATCGACGGCTTGGTCGTCTCGGCCTTGGCCGCGGCAAGGGCTGCATGGAGCTCAGCAACGTCTTCAACGTATTCGCCGGTCTTGGTCCAGTCAACGCGCTGTACGTGCCAGCCATAGGCTTCGTAGCGCTTGAGCACATCTTCGGAGTAGGCGATGTTGGTGTCGTCTTCGATGGAGATGTGGTTGGAGTCGTAGACCACAACGAGGTTGCCCAGTTCCTGGTGACCGGCAAGGCTGGAAGCCTCGCTGGTGACACCTTCCTGGAGATCGCCGTCGGAGGCAATGACCCAAACGGTGTGGTCGAAGGGGCTGGTGCCTTCGGCTGCGTCGGGATCCATGAGCCCGCGCATGCGGCGCTGGGAGTAGGCGAAGCCAACGGCCGAGGCCAAGCCCTGACCCAGCGGTCCGGTGGTGATTTCAACACCGGCGGTGTGCTTGTATTCGGGGTGGCCCGGGGTCAAGGAACCCCAGGTGCGCAGTGCTTCCAGGTCAGACAGTTCCAGGCCATAGCCGGACAGGAACAACTGTACGTAGAGCGTCAATGACGTGTGACCGGGGGACAGGATGAAGCGGTCGCGGCCGAGCCAGTCCGGGTTCTTCGGGTCGATGCGCATGACCTTCTGGAACAACAGGTAGGCGGCCGGAGCCAGGGACATTGCGGTGCCCGGGTGGCCGTTACCGACCTTTTCCACAGCGTCAGCAGCCAAAATACGTGCAGTGTCTACTGCGCGCTGATCTTCGGCGGTCCAGGTAAATGTAGGCAATTCCAGATGTGACACTGACAGGTCCCTCTCGTTATGGGCATAAAAATGCAACTCCGGGACATTCATGGAGCAACAACATAAGCGATCGTTGTGCCCCGCGCCCCGGTACTCCTTCAGTAAGCTTAGCCATGTTCTGCGGAGCGGCGCTGTGGCTCGGCTCTGCTGTGTCAGGCGCTTCTAAAGTTACACGACATGGGGTCCAAACGTGATTAGTTTTCATATGTTGAGACCTCTCCCGTCACGCTTTGACATTCCGCATTTAGTGGAGCAGCGGGAAGGACGGCTATGATATGGAGTGATTAGCTACGGTTACGGCCAGTCCCGCAAGACGGGTGCCCGTAGGTTCAAATGAAGTAATAGTTTCCACTTTGCGGCAGGTGTGGGGCTAACAACGAAAACATGGTGACAGTACACGTGAGTGCAACGCATGCCCCGATCTCCGAATCCTCTCCAAAGGTTTCTGTCGGTTTTTCAGAGAAGGCCAAAGGATATTTGGCGCTGACGAAGCCCCGGGTCGTTGAGCTCTTGTTGGTCACGACATTGCCCACCATGTTTTTTGCGCAAGGCTTCTCTGGCAAGGGCGGTGTGCCCAGCCTGTGGCTCATGATTGCCACCATGGTGGGTGGCGCGCTGGCCGCCGGTGCCGCCGGTGCGTTCAATTGCTACATTGACCGTGACATGGACAAGATCATGAACCGCACGTCCAAGCGGCCCCTGGTCACGGGCGTCATCACCCCGCGTGAAGCATTGGTATTTTCTTGGGTCCTGACCGTCTTGGCCATTGCCTTGCTGTGGAGCATCAACCCGCTGACAGGCCTGCTGGGTATTGGCGCCATCTTCCTGTACGTGGTGGTTTACACCCTGATCCTTAAGCGACGCACCTCGCAAAACATTGTGTGGGGTGGGGCAGCGGGCTGCATGCCCGTCTTGATTGCTTGGGCGGCCGTGACCAACACCGTTCAGTGGCCCGCCGTCATTCTCTTCATGATCATCTTCCTCTGGACGCCGCCGCACTACTGGCCGTTGTCCATGCGCTACAGCGATGACTACAATGCTGCCAACGTGCCCATGCTCGGCGCCGTAGCCGGGTCACGCACGGTCGCCGTGCAGGTGGTTCTCTACACGTGGGCCATGGTGGCCTGTTCCTTGCTGATGGTCCCGCTCGGCGGCGCCGGCATCGTTTACACGGTTGTCACGGTAGCTGCAGGTATCTGGTTCCTCATTGAGGCCCACACGCTCTACAACAATTCCAAGAAGGACCTTGTCACCAAGAAGAACGCCATGAAGGTCTTCCATGCCTCCATCACGTACCTGACGCTGGTCTTCCTTTCCCTGGCCGTGGATCCCTTTGTTGGATCCGCGCTCATGGGCTAGTCCTTTCAGGACGGACGACGGCGGCCGGCTGGCTCTCTTGGAGAGCTCGCCGGCCGCTTTTCTTTTGTCTTCGGTGAGCAGTAGAAGTGGGGGTCATCGGTTCGAGCCCGACATTGGGTCGGGGCGGTGCCGCTGACCTCCGGCTTTACTGGGGGGAGTGGCCTCGAGCTTCGCCATTCTGGTGGAGTTCATTAAATTGATTGCCGTCCCGGCTACGCGGTTCGCGGCTTGTTGGTTGTCGTGCGAATCAGGGCCCCGTTCGCCTCACGCGATTTTCCACCACGGATCCGACAAACTCGTTGAACGGTTTCTTGGGCAGGAGAATGTGGTTCCACGTCGGGCAGGTGCTTATCTGACCCGTGGTATCAACTCCAAATGAACTACGCGGCGCACACGTACATTGCCGTCCTGAGGTGCACTGTGGAGTGACCTGCTTCGGTATTGAGGTCAGCAAGCAAAAGGACTACCGATGGAAGGCAGTCTGGTTGTTACGCGTCGCAGAGGATGGTCATGAGTCGCGGCGTTGGACGTCCATGCAGACGATCCAGCCTGTGGGCACAAGTTGATCGGGCCATGAGTCGGGGTGAGATTTAGGAGTTCACCTTCGCTCACGTGCGCGATCCAACAACAATGTCAGAGGCTTCGGGGATACTGACTTCATGACCACAGTTGTTCGCCCCGAGTTCTTGTCAGCGTATACGTCGTTGCCGACCAGATCCGCTCTAAAGCGCTTTGTTGGCCTGGAGACGCGGGCCCTCTCTGCGAAAAGCGTCCCGAATGCAACTGGTGCCCGTTCACTTGGCCTGTGGTGGGGATGACCATGGCATCTGGTATCGAGGGTGACGTCGCCCGCATCGAGGCTGCTCTGAACACACCGACCTTGAAGCTGCTGGACCGTAAGTCTGCAGTTGTCGCCATGCCGCTCTTCGCTGCTGTGTTCCCCGATGACGCTCAGCCGGTACCGGTCGAGCAGCTCCACACTCGTGTCGACGCACTCCTTGACGAGCTGCGTGCCGCCGGGTACTCGGCGCCCTCCACCGGCGGGAAGTCACTCGCCATGCAGTGGGTCCGGGAGCGTTGGCTATTCCGCGACCCCGGCCGCGGCCAGGAGACCTACCAGCTTACCGGAGACGCCAGACAGGCCTTGGACTACGTGAGCCGAGCAACGCGGTCCCAGCTAAATGTCTCTGTGTCCCGTATTGAAACAATGCGACATGTCGTCTCCGAAGCGGCGCTAGCCGCGAACCCTGACCGGGAGGAGCGCAAGCGGCGTCTATCCGAGGAAATCTCCCGCCTGCAGGCCGAGTACGACCGACTGGACTCCGGGGGTGATTTACTGGTTTCTTCGGAATCTGAGATGTCTGAGCAGTTCGCGAACGTATTGCGCGAGCTCGATGGCCTTCCTTCTGACTTCCGCAGGGTTGAAGAGTCCGTCCGGGAGATGCACCGGAACATCACTAAGAGATTCCGTGAGGAGGAGCGTCCAGTGGGGGAGGTCGTCGATGACTATCTGGATCGGTCGGACAACCTGTTGACCAGCACCCCGGAGGGCCGAGCGTTCGCCGGAGCACTGGAGCTGCTTCGCAAGCGCGATTGGCTCACCCGACTACGCACCGACTTGGACACGATCCTCTCGCATCCGTGGGCAGGGAGCCTGCTCGCTAATGAGCAGCGCCAGCTGCGCACAGCGGTGGACGTGATTCGCCGTGGCATCTCGGACGTCCTCGGCCAGCGGCAGAGGCTCTCGGCCACACTACGGGAGCACATAGAGAACTATGACCACATCCGCAACCGCGAGCTCGACGGAGTGCTCCGAGGTATCGACCGAGAGATGCGCTCCTGGATGCAAACGGCTCGTGCCCGCGACCACGTCGACGTCGAGTTGATCCCGCCGGGTCTAGACATAGCCGCGGTGCGTTTCAGGACCTACGACCCTGGCAGTGAGCGTGCGCCCGAGCCGCTCGAGGACGTCTCTCATGAGGCCCCGGCTCCACTGTCGCTCGAAGATATCCGCAAGCAGGGTGGTCCTTCCTTGGACCAGCTTCGTCGGCGCATCGACGAGAAGCAGTCCTCGGGTGACCTGGCGTCCGCCGACGCGCTGTTCAACTCCCTGCCGGAGGAACTCCGCCGGCCCGTTGAGATCCTAGGCCTCATGCACCTGTTTACCCGGCTGGGAGCCCATATCGATCCGGTGCTGCGCGAAGCGGTCTGCGCCGTGCGGCCGGACGGAAGTACACGTCGTTTCCTGATGCCGACGTCCATGTTGCCCGAGACTGAGAAGGCCCGTCCCGAAGGAGATTCTTGATGACAGACAACCTCGCTACCGATGAAGACCTGCCTTACCTCTTCGGTTCGTTTGAAGCGGACTCGACCTCGGCTGACGGGCAGGACGACAGCGGAGCGACCAGCCTTGTCATGTTCGAGGGGGATACCGGTGTGCTGTTTCAAGAACAGCGGCGCTGCCTGCATGCGCTTCTTAAACATCGGTATCTCTCAGCAGATCGCCACCCTGAGCACTGGACAGTCCTCTTGGCTAATCAAGACTTAATCAAGAGCCGGCTTAACGAGCTGTTTTTCGAGCTCCACCTTGACCGCGATCACCAGATCGCCTTCAAGCGGCAGGCCAGTACCGAGTCGGGTGAGGCCCTACCATCACTAATTCGTGACGTGTCGCACACGAAAGAAGAGACCATTGTGATGGTCTTCCTCAGGCAGCGATTCTTCGCCCAGCGACAGGAAGGTGAGGACGTTGTGTTTGTTGACCGCCAGGTGCTGCTCAGTGAGGTGGCCGACCAGCGTCCCGAGCACGCCACTCATCGTGCTATGGACCAGAAGCGCGCTCTTAATGCGATCGACGGCCTGGCCACCGCTGGTGTGCTCATCAAGACCGCGGACCCAGAGCGGCTCCGGATCTCTCCGATCATCGAGGTCCTCCTGCCGATCGAAAAGCTCCGTGCCCTGTGGACTTGGCTCATGATCCAAAACGGTACCGCGCCCGAGAATAGCGATACCGGCTTCGTCATCGACGACGAACCCGACGTGCTCTTCGACATCGTGAAGGACAACGAATGACCCTCAACCAGATGCTGCCCGCGGGGCTGACCGCGCCAACGAACCCTGCGCAGTGGCGGGTGGAAGCTCTCCAAATGGTGAATTGGGGTGGATTCCACGGCCGCAACGAGGTGCGGTTCTCACCCGGCTCCACATTGCTCTCCGGGGCGAGCGGGACCGGAAAATCAACTCTTCTGGATGCCTACCTGGCGCTGATGATGCCGTCCGTTACGCCGTTCAATGGGGCATCCAACGACGCAGGAGGACGTGCCCGGTCGTCCGAGCAGCGGAACCTGCTGACTTACCTTCGCGGGAAGATGGATACGAACCGAGTCGACGGCTCCGACGAGATGCGTGATCAGGTGCTGCGCGGGGTCGACGGTGCTCCCATCTGGGGCGCTCTGGCAGCGACGTTCACCAACGATCAGAGCCGACGATACACCGTCCTGCGTATCTACTTCGTGAAGTCCGGTGCGACTGTCAATGGTGACGTCACCACGACCTTCGCCGCCTACGAGGGATACCTCGACGTATCTAGGCTCGAGCCCCTGGCCGTCACCCGTTTCGACAAGCGTGCTCTGAAGGTGGGTATCCCCGGACTGACCACGTTCAACACCTTCTGGGAGTTCGAGGGGACCCTGCACACCCGACTGGGCATCGGCGGTTCAGATGGCGGTAAGAAGGCCATGCGACTACTCGCCCGTGTTCAGGGTGGCATGGAAGTCAAGCGCGTCGACGGTCTCTACAAGTCCATGGTCCTGGAGGAACCGATCACCTACCGGGCCGCAGACGACGCACTCGAACACTTCGCCAACCTGGAGGCTTCTTATTCGAAGATGGTCGACGAGGCCAACAAGGTCAAAGCCCTGCAGCGCCTACCAGGGTTGCAGAACGAACTGGCCGATGCAGAGGCTAAGGAACTGCTCATCCGGCAGTTCGGGGCCGAGGACGACGGTCCTTCGTCGTTCCTGCTTTGGCAGCTGCGTACCGAGCGCCGCCTTCTCGACGAGGCAGCGTTGGAAAACCGTCGCGATCACGCGAAGACCTCCACTTCGTTCAATCAAGCTAGCGCGGACGAAGCCATGCACGAAACGCACCTGACTCAGATCGCAAAAGACAAACTAGCCAACGGCGGTGGTGCAATCGACGAACGCCGTGATGAGATCACCAGCCTCGAGACCACCCGTGATGCGGCCTATCTGGCCAACCTTAGATTTCAGGCAAGGACCGAGGCCATCAGGCTAGTCGTACCGGAAACGGCTGCCCAGTTCGCCGAGGCGCACACCGCTGCGGCGGAATTCCTGGCCAACTTCGACGCGCGTGAGCAGGTGCTCCAGAACGAGGAGGAAACCGTTCGGGATGAGCTATCCCCACTGTCGAGTAGCAAGTTCGATCTTCTGGACGAAAAGAAGTCCCTTCAAGGCCGCGCGGGTATGGTCCCGCGCGGACTGCACGAAGCGCGCGTGCGGATGGCCGAGGCCGCAGGCTTGGACCCGATGACTGAACTGCCGTTTGTGGCCGAACTTATCGACGTCCTGCAGGGGGAAGAGCGCTGGCGCAAGGCCGTGGAGACCACGCTGGGCGGCATCGCACGGACTGTGCTGGTCGACCGCAGCACCCGGAACAGGCTCTCTGCGGCGATTGATGGAATTGCGATCAGGCCGCGCATCCGGTTCCAGGCCGTGACCCCAGCCGAGCACGAAAACTGGCGCGGCGACCCTGACCACGTCTCGGGGAAGCTTGTGTTTAAGGATTCGCCATACTCGCGCTGGGTCCAGGACCGAGTCAGTGGCAATAGTGTTGACCACCTCTGCGTCCCCGATGCCGCGTCGCTTGGCGGCCCGGGGCCGCGGGTCACCCCCACAGGGCAGACACGCGACGGCGACAGAGGCGCGCATGGGGAGTCCAGCGAAGGCAACATCATCGGCTTCTCTAACGAGCGCCGGCTCGCCGACATCGGTGAGCTGCTGGCCGAGCTTGAGCCGCAGATCACCGCGGTCCGCAGTCGCATCAAAACTATCCAGGAACGCCTCACCGATCTCCGGCAGCAGAAGGACGCCCACGTCCATGTTCAGGACACAGTTTGGGGCGATATAGACCATCTCGGCATCGAACGGCGTGTCAGCGAACTCCAGAACGATATTCAGCGACTCCGCGACGCTAACCAGATCCTCGACGAATTGCAGAACGAAGAAGAACGCATCAAGCCGCTTCTCACCAAGGCCAACCGGGACAAGGTTCTCGCCAACGACCACCTAGAGAAATTGGACAAGAAGCACAGCCAACTCGTCTCTGACCAGGACTCCGTCCAGGATGACGTGGATGCCATTGTCGATGGACAGACGGCCACCGTCACCGACGCGCAGCGGATATACCTAGACACCCTATTCGTCGACAATTGGGATACCACGAGCCTGGACTCGTTCAGCAAGAACATGAGTGCTCTACGTAGACGCTTGGGATCGGAGGCCGAGGCGGAACGACGCGGCGCGCGCAACGCAACGGGCGCGATGGAGGCAATGTTCGAGGCATACAAAGCTCAGTGGACCGAGCACAACCTCGGCACCACCGCGGCTTCCGCCAGCGGCTACCGCGAGATACTCGATCGGATTGAGTCTGAGGGACTGTACGAACGCCGAGACCGCTGGCGTCGCGAGTTCGCCGCCTGGTCCAGTGATGACCTGCTGCGCCTCAACGACGCATTCGACACCGCTCTCGAGGACATCGAGAACCGTCTCGTACCGATCAACCACATCCTCGAGACCCTGCCGTTTGGCGGCAAAGGCGTCCTGCAGATCAACCTCCGGCGCCTCCAGAGCGAGGACCTGAGTACTTTCCGTCGCGGTCTGCGCGAGCTCTCGTCCGGCCTCGCCCTTGAGCTCACGGATCAACAGGTCGAGACGAGGTTCAGGAAACTCCGCGAGTTCATGACCTGCATCCAAATCCCCGAGGGCCACACCAAATCCTCAACGTCTCGGCGTGACCGGTACCTCGACGTTCGCCAGCACGTCGTCATCACCGCGGTGTGCCTTGATGAGAACCACCGTGAGATTGCCACTTACGACTCGCTCGGCGGCAAATCAGGTGGGGAGACACAGGAACTGGTTGCGTTCATCGTCGGCTCGGCGCTACGTTACCAGCTTGGGGATGAGTCCCGCTCCCGACCGACGTTCGCCCCGGTATTTCTCGACGAGGGGTTCGTGAAGTCCGATAGCGAGTTTGCAGGCCGATCCGTCAAAGCGTGGCAGGACCTCGGCTTCCAGCTCATCATCGGTGCTCCATTCGATAAAGTGACGGCGCTCGAGCCGCATATGGACCTGCTCCTCACCGTCACAAAGAACATGCGGGGCTACTCCTACATCAGCGATTTTCCAGACGCGCCAGACACCGGTGACGACGCATGAAGTCACCGGAGACTGTAGCCGCGGACATTCGTCGTCGACTCACCGGGAAGTGGCACGCCGACCTAGTTGGCGAGGAGTCGGGGTTCCCGCACGCTTTTCCGCTGGGGCGTCCATCTGCATCTGACCTGCGCGCAGACTATGCGGCCGTCCATGCACAGACGGTCGAGTGGCAGGACTGGGCCAGAAAGCATGGAGTCATCATGGTCTATGAGAGTCGTGCAGCCAAAGGACGGACCACGCAAACCGTCCCCACCCACGTGAGAATCGCGTCCATCGACCAGGCAGCGGCAATCGTCGCCAACGAGTGGCCCGAGCGACTCGCCCGGGCTCGCCAGCGGCTGGTCGTCCTGCTCGAGAGGTACCCGCACGTGGTCGAAGTCGGTCGAGTCCTCCGACTCGTCGACACGTACTCGACGGTCGACTTCGAACTGCTCCTCACTGTGACCGACTGGTATCTTGAAGACCCTGCCCGCGCAGCCCTTGGCGTCACGCCGCGTCAGGTGCCGATTCCCGGTGTCCATGCGAAGTGGCTGCAGTCCCACCGGGCCGGCGTTCAGGCGCTCACTGGTCTGGACGACCTCGGGCTCTTGCCAGGTCACCCGTCCCGCATCCATTTCACTTACCTCGACCCCGAACACCTGGAAGCCGGCGAACGCGTTCACGACTCGGCGACTGCTGGTGACAGCTTCACGCCCGCATATCTGCCTGAGGTCGTCGTCATCTCGGAGAACAAGGACACGGCGATCCACTTTCCATCCCTTGGAGGCGGCATCTCGGTCGAAGGCGTCGGCAAAGGCGGGAAGACACCCGCGTCGTTCAGCTGGATCAGAAACGCTCCCGTAGTCGTGTACTGGGGCGACATTGACCGCGACGGCTACGAGATCCTGAACGGCTACCGAGTCGACTTCGAACGCGACATCGACTCAATTCTCATGGGCACGGAGACCTACGAGACATACGAGGAGTTTGGCACCAACCTCGACCAAAACGGCAAAACCCTTGAGCCGGGCTTCCCGAAACCGGTGGACAAGCTCCGCACGGACGAGCTGGTGGTGTACCTGCGTGTCCTTGATGCGCAGTATCCCGGAAACCGGCGAGTCGAACAGGAAAGGATCCCTCTTACACGAGCGCTCGAAGCGGTGAAGCTTGTCCGCAAACGATGGACGAGGCGCGACGATCAATAATCGAAGCAGAGGGCGCCCAGTACAGGCAGACTTCGGGGCGTTCTTCTTGATTCGTGGCGCGATATTTCCGGTACATTGTGGATCTGATGGTCAGCCGCCAGGGGGCGTGGAGTAACGAACACCTTTTGGGCTTTCTGGACAGATCTGTGAGGTTATTTCTGCAGGGGTTCCTCTTCGAATATTGCTATCTGCAGCACCCCGATTCACCCGGCTACCTGACGACCCGGCTGGACCCGTTCCCGCCCGACGCCTTAACTAACGCCATTCAAGAGCTCTGCGACCACCTTACGACCACCGAAACCCGCTACCCCGGCACCGAGCTGACTCTACGCTTCGAATTCAAACCCAAAAACCAATGTTCAAAACACTAGATCGGCGACCGGAGCCCTGTGCCTGCGGTTCGTGACAGTCATCGCCCGGTGACCACGCAATCGATCGCGGCGAGTCCTGATTGTCAGGCAAGGGCCGGCCTTACGAACCGGATCAATGAGATCCAGCAACGACTCATCCGGCTGGCCGCCGCCGCAAGAACTTGGTCGTAGACGACCCTATTTTGCTTCCCTAAGGTACTTGTGGCGCTACAGTAACGCGTAACTTGACTGCGTAAACTAGTAGGCCGAGTGCGTAATCAAACTCCGTCAAAACCATGATGGAAGGGTTTTGACACGATTTGTGGGGGGATCACAATGGATCTTGATCAGTTGGGTAAACTTCTCGCCGGCATAGCTGGCCTGCTCGCCGTAGGTGTGACCATCACTCTGGCGGCTCGGAAGGCCACGAATCGGGAGTCGATTGCGCATCGCCGCGCTTCAGGGGCGTTGAGCCTGCTCAAGGCCTGGGATGAAACCGAACTTGGCGGGGAAGACCATGGCGATGTGCGGGCCAGGCAGACCCTTCGTCGCGAACTTGTAGAGCAAGCTTTCCGCTCCACCCAGATCTACGTTTCCTCGACCAAACCAACGTTCGTCTCCTACTGGCAGCCATTCCTTATCCTTGTTGTCAGTGTTTTTTGGTTCTGGAACTATATCCAGAGCACAGAGACTCCGAATCCTGACAATCCATGGCATGTGGCTGCGGTCCTGGGCGTTCCGCTGGTTCTGATCTTCTTAGTCATCTTCATAGTCATGAGGGTTTCCCAGCACCACGACGACGAGAGGGCGTTGAAGAAGTCGCGCAATCGGACGGCCATTTATGTCAAGGCAAAGGCAAAGGCCAAGCAGAGCATGCAGGAGAAACGGAACAAGGCGTTGGTTTCAGCAGGCAGCCAACGTGGGCAAACCGAGGAAGAAGGATGACTTGGCAACGCTTATTGGATACGCCAAGTTTAGTGCAAAGGAGCGGAACGTCGACCTGCAGCACGAGGCTCTCAACGCCGCAGGTGCTTATCGGATCTGGACGGACGGCACCTCGGGCGTCGCTGCAAACCGTCCGCAGTGGCAGGACTGCCTAGGCGACCTCCAGCCCGGCAATGTACTGGTCGTGAATGTCCTGTAGCGGTTCGGGCGAAACACGGCTAACCTAGCTGCGGTCGTGAAGAATCATTCCGAGCGTAATGTGGGGCTCCGGTCATTGCCGGAAAGTTGGCTGGATACCACCAACTCCCAAGGTCTGTTGACGTTGCACTTCTTCTTCGCCAGTGCCGAAACGAGCCTAACAGGCTCCGCGAACGCATCCTGGACGGCTCGAAGGCCGCCAGATCCGAGGAGGGTTGATGGGATGCCAACGAAGGTGACGCCTGACAAGTCCGCCGCGGCATATGAAATGCGTGCCAAGGGCGGACGATCAACGACATAGCGAAAACCTTAGATGTCAGCGAGGCCACCGTGGTATGTCACTTGGATGGGCTGTGGCGTGGCCAACGCCCCGCTGCCAGGTAGGAGTTCGTCGCCGGGGAGGGGGGCGCAAAGACGATTTTCAGGTGTTACTTCTATTCGTAGACTTGAAGTATCGTCTCCTCTTTGCGGATTGCGAGCTTCGCTCACGGAACCATGGCTACCTGGCGGGTGCCGGGCCCTGGGCAACGGCATCACCAATGGCAAGGACTGCCCGCGCAGGCTAGTCCTATCAAACAGAGAACGGTGGGGTCCAAATGGGTGGGACGCTGATTGCTGCAAGGAAGACGACTGATGATTATGACCGAGTCACCCGAAACCTACCGGTTTGAACGAAGAGCAACGGCAATATAGTAGCTATTGTTGTTGCGCGCGTACCTCTGGAACAAGGGCCAAAAGCCACTAATGGCAAGGATGAAGCGACACTCGGGTCTAAAGTGGGGGTCGTCGGTTCGAATCTGATAAGGGCCCAGAACATGCGGTTTGTGCCGCTGGGTGGACCTGTCCTTCCACTGGTCAAAATAGCTCTCTGTGCAAAAAGCCCGGCCCGCCGACCAAGATTGGCGGCGGACCGGGCTTCCTCATACGAAGGCTTGCCTACTGCGCGGGAGCTTGTGCCTTGCCTCGGTTCAGGACCACGTCCACAATGTTCGTGCCCACCGCGAGGGTCAGGGATGCTCCTAGCATGTGGACGCCAACGAGCAGCGCCGGAATGCCGGTGAAGTACTGCCAGTAGCCAATGAAGCCCTGGAAAATCACTGTAGCGAAGAGCAGGATCGCCGCGTTGCGAAGCATGTCGCCCTTGCCATTTCGCCACAGCAAGATGAGCAGGAGCAGCGCGGTGGCCACCAGGACGTACACGGGGACCACATGGATGCGCGTTGTGAGATAGCCGTCGAGCTGCATGCGCGGCGAGGTTGAATCGCCCGAGTGTGGGCCCGAACCCGTCACCAGCGTGCCGAGGACAACTGCCAGGTAGCTGGCGACTGCCGCGACGACACTGAGCTGGCGGACGAGGCGAGCCGGACGCCTGACTGCGGCAGGCGCCGTCGTACCTGTCCTGCTGTAAGCCCGGTTGACCAGCAACATCGAGACCACCACCAATGCCGCGGAGACCAAGAAGTGCAGGCTCACAACGTAAGGGTTGAGTCCCGACAGGACCGTGATTCCGCCGATGACAGCCTGTGCCGGAATGCTCGCCAGCAGTCCAAAGGCGAGCCAAAACAGATCCTTGCGTTCCTTGCGCATGTTCCAGAGCAGCACCAGCAGTGCAAGTGCGACGGCGGCCAACGCGAACGTGAGCGTCCGGTTGGCGAACTCAATAAAGCCGTGAATGCCCATCGCGGCGGTGTTGGTCAGCGACTCCTCCGTGCATTTGGGCCAGGTGGGGCAACCAAGGCCAGATCCGGTGACACGCACAACACCACCAGAGACGATGAGGACTCCCTGGCCAATCAGCGTGCCAACAGCAAGCCGCTTGATCGCGGGCGTAACGCTGGTGGGCAGCTTGGTGATGAAAGTTTCGTACGCATTCTTCAATTTCTCAGATGCGGTGTTGCCTTGACTCACTTTGGTGTCGCCTTTCAATTCCATTTGAACCACTTGAGCGCGGCGATGGCTGCAACCACGGCCCACGCCAGCAAAATAATCAGGCCCCACACGTCGAGGCGGCTCTCAATCAACGCTGCCCTCATGAGGTTGCCCAAGGCCCCTGATGGCAGCCACTGGACGAGTCCTTCCAAAGAGCTGGAAAACTTGCCGGCGGGCAACACAATCCCGCCGACGGAGGCCAGCAGAATCCAGCCAAGGTTGGTAATGGCAAGAGTGGCTTCGGGACGAACGGTCCCGGCGATTAGCAGTCCCAGAGCGGTAAAGGCTGCGGCGCCGAGAACGAGTAACGGGATGCCCAACAGGATCCCGGCGAACGGAGGGCGCCAGCCCATGAACGCTGCGACAGTTGAAATCAACACCACCTGAAGAGCCAACACAACCAAAACGGCGATGACCTTCCCGGCAATCAATCCACCTTTGCCCAGCGGCGTCGTCGAAAGGAAACGAAGTACGCCATAGCGACGGTCAAACCCGGTGGCAATGCCCTGGCCGGTAAACGCCGTCGAAAGGGCGCAGAGGGCCAAGATGCCAGGCGTTGCTACGGCCACTCGGGAATGGCCCATGCCATCAAGTAGTGGAGTCGCGACCAAGGCCAGAAGGCCCAGCAACGGCATAACAACCATCAGCACCAATTGCTCGCCATTGCGCAACATGGTGGCGGCCTCATACCGCCCTTGGCTGATGATCCGGCGGGTCAGGGTTGCAGGACGGCCCGCTGGGGCGTCGTGGAAGAGGGTGCTCATTAAATCCCCATGGATTCGTGGTTGTTCCCCGCACCTGAAATGGACAGGAAGACGTCCTCAAGGGACTGTGATGCCAGATGAACGGAGGTGGGCATGATGGCGTTCTGTGCACACCAGGAGCCGAAGCGGCCAAGGTCCGCTGGTTCGAGGTCGCCCGCCAATGTGTAGCTGCCTGGCCTTGTCTCTGTACAGCTAATACCGGAGCGAACGAGGGGCGCAGTATTGAGGTGCGGCGTGGCCTCGAAGGTCATGGCGCGCTGGCTCAGTGCAGCCGTTGACTGTTTCAGCAATTCCTGGACCGTGCCTTGGGCTACGGATTCGCCCTTGTCGACGATATATACGTAATCGGCCAGTCGTTGCGCATCGTCAAGCAAATGGGTGGTCAGAATAATGGCCTTGCCGCTATCCCTTAGCTCCCGGATCAGCTCAAAGACCATGAGCCGTGATTGCGGATCCAGACCCGCACTTGGCTCGTCGAGGAAGAGTACCTCCGGATTGCCGATCAGGCTGGCAGCCAAGGCAACCCGTTGCTTTTGGCCTCCGGACAGGCGGCGGATGTTGGTGTCGGCAAACTCGCCGATGCCCAGCCGTTCGACGAGCGCATCCACGCTGAGTGGGTTTTCGTAGAGGGTGGCAACATGGCGCAGCAAGGCAACGGGCCGCGCTGACGGTGGCAGTCCGCCGTCTTGAAGCATGACGCCAACTCTGGCGCGAAGTCCGGCGTCGGCCGTTTGCGGATCCTGGCCCAAAAGGGAAATGTCACCACCGGTGCGCACTTGGAGGCCCTGGGCGCATTCGATCGTCGTCGTCTTCCCGGCACCATTGGCGCCGAGCAGGGCCGTCACTGCGCCAAAGTGGGCCGTCAGGCTAATGTTGGAAATGACGCGCTTCATCCGGCCATCCAGGCCCGGCACGGGCCCCACGTCCTTGATGAGCCCGGAGATCTCCAGGGCAGGGGAAAGTGTCTTTGTCACGCCGTCATTCTACGCGACGTAGTTGTGGGTTTCGCCGGGGTAATAAGCGTCGTGAAAAGTGGGCCATTGAGTGGGTAGGCTCACCTTAGTGGCACCGTGCAGGTAATTACGGCATACTTGTGTTGTGTAATATTGTGTGTTATTTCGACTGCGTGGAGGTGTGAATGAGTCAGCATGTAGACACCGGGGTCACCCTGGGGATCGAACCTGATGAACGTACCCGAGACCGTGTCCTGACGGCGGTGCTGGAACAGGGCCCCGTCAGTGCCGCGCAACTTGGCAGCCTCTTGGGGCTGACCCCCGCAGCTGTGCGCAGGCACCTTGATACCTTGACCCGCGAGGGAATTATTGAGGTCAAGCTCATTAGCAACGCCAAGAGTGGCGCGGGCCGGCCGGCTCGCCGCTACGTTGTGTCCCGCAGGGGACAGACCGAGATTGGTGACGACTACCTTGAGATTGCCACGCTGGCCTTGGGCGAGCTTGCCAAGACTGGTGGACAATCCGGTGTGGCCGAGTTTGCCCAGCGTCGTTTCGCCAAGATGGAGGCCAACTACCAGTCGGTGGTTGACGCCGCGGGCGATGACGTTGCAGCCCGTTCCAAGGCACTCGCCGCGGCATTGAACAAGGACCACTTTGTTGCGACATCGAATTCCTTGAATCCAGGCTCGGCCATGGCAGCTGAACAACTGTGCCAAGGCCACTGTCCCATTCAGGAACTCGCCAGTTCCTTCCCCGAATTTTGCGATGCCGAGACCGAGGTTTTCGCCCGGCTCATCG
Organism: Arthrobacter sp. TWP1-1; assembly: GCF_049897845.1. NCBI lineage: Bacteria > Bacillati > Actinomycetota > Actinomycetes > Micrococcales > Micrococcaceae > Arthrobacter > Arthrobacter sp. TWP1-1. The sequence goes on along the minus strand of NZ_JAFCXC010000002.1, from coordinate 366,874 downwards.
GCGTCGATGTACGCAGACTCTCCACCATGGCAAGTGGTGGACACGTCTGCACCACCCATGTTCCGACTGGGCGCGCAGTTGTCCGCAAGCTAAACACGACGACGGCGACGAAAGCTGCTCCCGCATCGTCGGCTGGCCGCACGGTGCGCATTCAAAGTCCAACCAATTTTGTTTCCAAACATCAGCAAGAAAGGCCGTGATGACGGATCAATTAGCGCAGGATGTAAGCGCCAATGGTGAGGTGGCAGATGCCACCAACCACGACATCCTCGAAAGAAACCCCGAACTTGAGGGCCTGGGTAACTATGCCTTCGGTTGGTCGGATAAAAACGCGGCCAGCGACAACGCCCGTCGCGGATTGAGCGAAGAAGTTGTTCGTGACATCTCCGCCAAAAAGGGTGAGCCCCAGTGGATGCTGGATCTGCGCCTCAAGGGCCTGAAGTACTTCGACCGTAAGCCCATGCCCACCTGGGGTGCAGACCTCTCCGGCATTGACTTCGACAACATCAAGTACTTTGTGCGCTCCACCGAGAAGCAGGCCGGTAGCTGGGAAGAGCTTCCCGAGGATATCCGCAACACGTACGAGAAGCTCGGTATCCCCGAAGCTGAGCGTAACCGCTTGGTCGGTGGCGTCACGGCTCAGTACGAGTCCGAGGTTGTGTACCACCAGATCCGCGAGGACCTGGAAGCACAGGGCGTTATCTTCACCGACACCGACACCGCGTTGCGCGAATACCCGGAGATCTTCCAGGAATACTTCGGCACCATGATTCCGGTGGGCGACAACAAGTTCGCCTCGCTGAACACGGCCGTATGGTCCGGTGGCTCCTTTGTCTACGTCCCCCCGGGCGTTCACGTTGAGATCCCGCTGCAGGCCTACTTCCGCATCAACACGGAGAACATGGGCCAGTTCGAGCGCACGCTCATCATTGCCGACGAGGGCAGCTACGTCCACTACATCGAAGGCTGCACGGCCCCGATCTACACCTCGGACTCCCTGCACTCGGCCGTCGTCGAGATTGTTGTGAAGAAGAACGCCCGCGTTCGTTACACCACCATCCAGAACTGGTCCAACAACGTGTACAACCTGGTCACCAAGCGTGCCATTGCACACGAAGGCGCCACCATGGAGTGGGTCGATGGCAACATCGGTTCCAAGGTCACCATGAAGTACCCGGCCGTCTACCTTGTAGGCGAGCACGCCAAGGGTGAGACGCTCTCGGTTGCTTTTGCCGGCGAAGGTCAGCACCAGGACACGGGATCGAAGATGGTCCACATTGCCCCGAACACGCAGTCCTCGATCATCTCGAAGTCTGTTGCCCGCGGTGGTGGACGTGCTGCTTACCGCGGCCTCGTCCAGATCCGTGAAGGTGCTACGCACTCCGCCAACACGGTACGTTGCGATGCCCTCCTGGTGGACAACATCTCCCGCTCGGACACCTACCCCTACGTTGACGTTCGTGAAGACGATGTCTCCATGGGTCACGAGGCAACAGTGTCCAAGGTCAGCGAAGAGCAGTTGTTCTACCTGCAGTCCCGCGGTATGCCCGAGGACGAGGCCATGGCCATGATCGTGCGCGGCTTTATCGAGCCGATCGCCAAGGAATTGCCCATGGAGTACGCACTGGAATTGAACCGCCTGATTGAACTGCAGATGGAAGGGGCCGTCGGCTAAATGACCGAGCTCACGCAAGAACAAGAAACAGATTCAAAAGTCTGGTCCCAGGATTTCATCAAGGGCATGACCGAAGAGGGCGAAAGCCTCTCCGAGATCAACCCTGAATCAGGTCCGCTCGGCGGTAGCGCTGCCAAGGCTCACAGCCACGGTGGAGACAGCCACGGCGGCGGAGTTGGTGTTCCGGACAGCTCACGCGCCGGCCGCCTGACCTCGTACAAGCTTGCCGACTTCCCGGCCATCACCGGCCGTGAAGAAGAATGGCGCTTCACACCGCTCAAGCGCCTTCGGGGCCTTGATCGTGTGGGTATCAAGGGCATGGAGCTTAACGGCGCCGCGCCTTTGCTTGAGGTTTCCAAGCCCGACGGCGTGACCGTTGAGACTGTTGGTCGTGACGATGCGCGCATCGGAAAAGCCGGCATCCCCGAAGACCGTGTGGCTGCCGCCGCATGGGAAAACTTCGCCGAAGCCACCGTTGTCACCCTGCCCGCCGAGTTCGTCGGTAACGCAGACAACGTCACCACCCTGACCCTCACGGGACAGGGCGACACCCCCGCCGCCGCACACATCCTGGTTCACGCCAAGAAGTTCGCAACCGGCGTTGTTGTCCTGGACCACCGTGGCACCGCCGTACTGAGCGAAAACGTTGAAATCCTCGTCGAAGATGGTGCCAACCTGACGGTTGTCAGCATCCAGGACTGGAATGACGACGCCGTTCACGCCAGTGCTCAGCACATCTTGGTGGGCCGCGACGCGAAAGTTAAGCACGTCGTCGTCAACCTTGGCGGTAACTTGCTGCGCACCACACCGGCAGCTCGCTACAGCGGCACCGGCGCCGAAGTTGAAATGTACGGCCTGTACTTTGCCGACGCCGGCCAGCACCTTGAGCAGCGCTTGTTCGTGGATCACTCCACGAAGAACTGCAAGTCCCGCGTCACCTACAAGGGTGCATTGCAGGGCGAGAACGCCCACGCCGTGTGGATCGGTGATGTGCTGATCCGCAAGCAGGCTGAAGGCACCGACACTTACGAGATGAACCGCAACCTCATCCTGACCCAGGGTGCGCGCGCCGATTCGGTGCCGAACCTGGAAATTGAGACAGGCATGATCGAAGGAGCCGGGCACGCAAGCGCTACCGGCCGCTTCGATGATGAGCAGCTGTTCTACCTGCAGGCTCGTGGCATTGCCGAAGACGTTGCCCGCCGCCTGGTGGTTCGTGGCTTCCTCAACGAGGTCATCCAGCACATTCAGGTACCCGCCCTCGAAGAGCGTCTGCGCGAATCCGTGGAACGCGAATTGGCGGCGACACCACAGTGAGTGAAACCTCCACGCCCGCCGGCGTCATCGTCTGCAAGGTCGACGACGTACAGGTCAAGTCTTCCTTGTTGGTCGAGGTTGACGATTGCCCCATCGCTATCGTGCGGGACTCCTATGGAGAACTCCACGCGATCGGAGATACCTGTTCACACGACGACATCTCCTTAAGTGAAGGCGACGTGGAGGACGGCACCATCGAATGCTGGGCACATGGCAGCTCCTTTGACCTGACTAGCGGCCAACCGCTGACATTGCCAGCATTCGAACCCGTGCCCGTCTTTGCTTTGAGCATTCAGGGCGACGACGTCTATGTGGACGTCACCAACATTCTTAATGGCGTCAGCGCGCAATAGCGCCGCGGCCCGTACACAAACTTTTTAGGAGAAATAGAGTATGTCTACTCTGGAAATCAAGGACCTGCACGTCAGCATCGTGACGGAACAGGGCGTCAAGGCCATCCTTAAGGGCGTCAGCCTGACCATCAACACCGGTGAGACTCACGCCATCATGGGCCCCAACGGCTCCGGCAAGTCCACCCTGGCCTCCACCATTGCCGGCCACCCCCGCTACACGGTTGACAGTGGCTCCATCACCTTGGACGGCGAAGACGTCCTGGCGATGAGCGTCGACGAGCGCGCCCGCGCCGGCCTGTTCCTTGCCATGCAGTACCCGGTGGAAATCCCCGGTGTGACCATGACTAACTTCCTGCGCACCGCAAAGACTGCCATCGACGGCGAAGCCCCCAAGCTTCGCACCTGGACCAAGGACGTCAAGGCCGCCATGGCGCAGCTGCGCATCGAGCCCGAGTTCGCCGAGCGCAACGTCAACGAAGGCTTCTCCGGTGGCGAGAAGAAGCGTCACGAAATTCTTCAGCTGGAACTGCTCCACCCGAAGTTCGCTGTCTTGGATGAGACCGACTCCGGTCTTGACGTTGACGCGCTGAAGGTTGTCTCCGAAGGCGTCAACCGTGCAATCGACGCCGGTGGCCTCGGCACCTTGCTGATCACTCACTACACTCGCATCCTGCGCTACATCAAGCCGCAGTTCGTGCACGTCTTCGTTGATGGTGCCATCGCCGAACAGGGTGGCCCGGAACTTGCTGACCGTTTGGAAGAAGAAGGCTACGACCGCTACCTGGTTGCTGAGACGGCTACGGCTTAATTGCCTCGCCAACCAACCACCGTCGAGAAGGAATCATGACTGACATCAGCGAAACAAGTACAGCCAATGTAGCTGGACAAACAAACCTGGAAGACGTTGAGGAAGCCCTCAGGGACGTCATTGACCCCGAACTGGGCGTCAACGTCGTCGACTTGGGCTTGCTCTACGGCTTGCGTTATGGCGAAGACGGCGCCTTGCTGTTGGACATGACGCTCACCACGGCTGCTTGCCCCCTGCAGGACGTCATCGAGGAACAAGTGGAAGCATCGCTTGGGCCGATCGTTGACGAATGGCGCATCAACTGGGTGTGGATGCCGCCGTGGGGTCCGGAGCGGATCACAGACGACGGCCGCGACCAGATGCGGGCCCTCGGCTTCAACATCTAGTAGGCAGCAAGCGCGCCTTCGCGCTGATCTGGTGCCCGCCCGCTTCGCGGACGCCCGAAGCCGCTCCCGGCACCCTGATACCGGCGACTCATGCAGCGCAGCCCGCAGTTGGATCCCGTGATACGAAAGAACCGCCGTCGGTCCTGGCATTTGCCCGGACCGACGGCGGTTCTTTGTGTTTTCTACTCGCTATACCGTTGGGACGGCGAAGGTGTCGCAGGCTGTTAGATCGGCGGTTTGGTAGCCGGTGTAGAGCCACTTTTGACGTTGTTCACTGGAGCCGTGAGTCCACGATTCAGGGTTGGTCTGGCCCGTTGCGGCCTTCTGGATCCTGTCGTCACCGACGGCCGAAGCAGCCGAGAGTGCATCATTTAGATCCTGTTGGGCCAGCTCCACCAAGAATGGTTGATCGCTGCCGGGTGCCACCTGGGATGAGGCGTAGCGCATCCAGATGCCAGCGAAGCAGTCTGCCTGAAGCTCAGTGCGTACCGATGCCGATTGGGCACCCTCTGGGTCTTGCTGGGCGTTGCCGATGGTGCCGAGAATGTCCTGAATGTGGTGGCCAAATTCGTGGGCAACAACATATTCCTGAGCCAAGGGACCGCCCGAGGAACCGAACTGCGTCTCTAATTGAGAGAAGAAGTCAGGGTCAAAATAGGCCTTGTTATCGCCGGGGCAGTAGAACGGTCCCACGGCTGAGGTGGCCTGGCCGCAAGCGGTGCTGACACTGCCACTAAAGATCACCGTCTTGGGTGCCGAGTATTGGACACCCTGCTGCTCAAGATAGCCAGGCCAAAAAGCGTTGAGTGAATTGGCCGTGCCAAGGATGCGGCAGTCAAGGCGGTCGTTGGCATCCTGGCCGGTCTGACAGCTTTCCAAAGCAGATCCGCCCGATTGCTCGATCGCTGGTTGGTCTGCAGTTTCTCCAAGCATGGATGTCAACACGTCCGGATTGATGCCCAGCAAGGCGCCGATCAGCACCACAATGCCGCCGCCAAGGCCCAGCCCTACCTTGCCGCCGCGTCCCATGCCGCTGCGGCCTCTCTGGTCTTCTGCTTGCGATGGGTCCAGACGGGCCCCTTCATTAAATGTCATGCACCTAGAGTAGCGGTTGGCTGGCATCGAGGGTGCGATTCTCATCTACCATAAAAACAATGCCATTCATTGAAGAACTCAAACGCTGGGCCACCAACCGAGGTGAGCGGACCGCCGTCGTGGTGGGGGAGCAGCGGCTCGATTACGCCCAGCTTCTTCTGGCCGCTAAGTCGCACGTCCGGTCAACACAGACGGATGGCACGGCGAGCGTTGCCCTTGTTGACGCGCAAAGCAGTACCGAGCTGGCCGTGGAATTCTGTTCAGCCGTGCTCGCTGGTACAACAGTCATGGTCCTTGACGCCCAGTGGCCCGTGGGCTTGCGTTCTGAGCTAAGCAGGGCAGCTTCGGATTGGACAGCGAATCAGATGCCACAGGATGGTGCGCCGACGCCGTTCCTCCTTGGGCTCTCCTCGGGAACCAGCGGTTTGCCGAAGGCTTTTGCCCGTTCGGCGGCATCCTGGCATGAATCGTTCATCCGCAGTGCTGAATACTTTGATGTGGGGCCGGACTCAGTGACTCTTGCCCCTGGTCCGATGGCGGCCAGCATGAACCTGTACGCCTTGGGGGAGTCGATCTTTGCTGGTGCCACATTCGTAGCGTTGCCGCAGTTCACCCCTGATACGGCTTTGAAGGCCATAGCTGATAACAGAGTTAACCGGCTGGTACTCGTCCCCACAGTTCTTGGCTTGATAGCAGCTCGAGGCATGGCCACCGGGAAAAGCGGACACAGGATTCGTTCGATCGTTTGCGCCGGGTCAGAGCTTCCGGAGGCTACTCATGCGTTGGCCCGGGAGTGGGCGCCCAACGCCATCATCCAGCAATATTATGGCGCGGCTGAACTTGGATTTGTCGCGGCCGCGACGGTGGCTAAGCCACCGGCCATGGTGGAACAAGCCAGCACGGAACCGGCCGCTACAGAACAAGAAGGCGTGGGGACGGCTTTTCCAGGGGCACGGATCTCGATCAGGGATGAAGAATGCATGGAGCTTGGCCGTGGCCAACAAGGCGATGTCTGGGTTGCTGGCCCGTATCCCTGTGACGGCTATGCCTGGGGTGACGACGGCCTGGCCTTCAGGTCCGAGATACTCGTGAGCAGCGGTGGAAGCTCGGAGGCTTGGTACACGGTGCGGGATCAAGGTTTCCTAGATTCCGGGGACCGCTTGCATTTGGCCGGACGCGCCAGTGACATGGTGATCATCTCCGGCGTCAATGTGTACCCGCATCATGTGGAACAGACCCTCTTAGGTGCTGCGCGAGGAGCAAGTATTGCGCACGAGCCTGAGGCCAAACCTGATGCAATGACGGTCATTGTGGCTGGCATTGCCGATGAAGTGCGCGGAAAACGGCTCGTGGCAGGGATTTGCATGGCTCCGCTGGCCGTGCCGATCGACGCCGTGCGCCAGGCGGCCCGGCAACTGCCCGCTCCACAACGTCCAAGCCAGTACTTTGAGCTCAGCACCTTGCCCCTGACCGGTAGCGGCAAAATTAGCCGCGCCATTCTCGCCCAATGGATCACTGAAGGGGACGCCCGTGCCAAGCGCCTTCATTAACACACCTGAAACCACGCCGGTTGTCATTGCGGCGAAACGCCTGCCAACAGCAAAGGTCGGCGGACCCTACAAGAACTACCGCGCACACGAGCTAGCGGCGGCGGCCATCACTGGCATCCTGAGCGAACCCGGAGTCGACCCTGACGGCATCACCGACGTGATAGTCGGCAACGCCACAGGCGGTGGCGGCAATGTGGCCAGGCTGGCAGCGTTGACGGCCGGGCTGCCGGATCGGGTTCCCGGGTTGAGCGTTGATCGGCAGTGCGGGTCGGGCCTGGAAGCGATCGTGCTGGCGTGCCGGCTCATTCAGGCTGGGGCAGGGGACTTGTATCTGGCCGGCGGAGTGGAAAGCATCAGCACCGCTCCGGCGCGTGCTCACCGCGGCTCCGACGGCGAACTAGACTTTTTTGATCGCGCCCAATTTGCGCCCCTTGAATCCGGGGATCCTGATGCCGGGGAGGCTGCGGAAAACGTCGCCACCCATTACGGAATCAGCCGCCAGCGACAAGACGACTACGCCCTTCAGAGCCACGCCCGAGCCGTGGAGGCCGCCCGGAATGGCCACTTCGAGCACGAAATTCTACCGTTCGGGGGCCTCTCGGCAGATCAGGGACCGCGCGCGAACCTGACCCCGGAACTCATGGCCCGCTTCCCAGCCGCGTTTGTTCCCGGTGGAACTGTCACCGCAGGAAATTCCTGCCCCTACAGCGACGGCGCGGCCATTGTTGCGGTCACGACGCTTGCCCGCGCCAGGACCCTGGCCGCCGAAGGGGCGACGGCGCTGGGAGGTCCCGCCGTCGGCCTGGTCTTTCGCGATAGCGCCGTGACCGGCAATGACCCCACGCTCCTTGGCGTCGGCGCGGCCCATTCCACTCGTGCGCTCATGGCCCGCACTGGCCTGACCACAGGGCGGCTGCGCAACAGCATGCTCGAATACAACGAGGCCTTCGCCGCACAGGTTCTCGCCACGGCTGATCTGCTTGATCTTGATCCAAATCTTCTTAATTACGACGGCGGGGCGCTGGCCTTGGGGCACCCTTACGGTGCGTCTGGGGCAATCCTGGTCACGAGGCTACTGGCCCGGGCACGGCGCGGGATTGCGCCTGGCACAGATGCCATTGCCATGATCAGCATGGCTGGCGGTATGGGTATTTCCGCCCACTTCCAATGGGACCAGCTTTGACGCAGACTAATCATCCGCGGAGTCTGGCTCGCCAAGGCCGCGGGCGGACAAGGCGTCTCCGGTGGCTCTGGCATAGGCCACCGTGGCGATAACCACGGGCAGCGATCGGGCCATGAGGTTGCGTTCTAGTCCCCGTGCCCTGGCGGCATCGCGCACATCGGCAAAGGCCCCAATCACGTAGGGAATGCTGCGAAGCATCAGCGCCACCGTCAAGGAGAACCGCTCAGGGTCTGCACCAAAGCGTCGCAGAGGCTCCACGAGGGCCGCCAGGCCATCCAGAAGTTCATCCACGGGTGTTGACGCGGTCAAAATGTTCGATGCCAGCACCGTGGCCACAATCGAGGCGATAACCTGCCAAGCCACGAACGGACCGTGCTGCCACCACTGGTATCCGGCAATCAGGATGAGAAAAACGAGCATGAGGCGCACAGCGCGCCACATCCGCGGCCAGCTGAGTCCAACCAGAAAATGGCATCCGATAACGGCCACCAGCGTGGCCGTCGTCGTGATGACGCCTGCGCGCACGGAGATGAAAGGGGAGCCCAGACAGAGCACCGCCACCAGCAATAGCAAAATGGCCTTGATGCCCAACGGCAACCGGTGAACCACGGAATTGCCCGGTACGTAGCCGGCCACGAGGAAGGCATGGCCGCGCACTAGCCCGCCAGCTCCCGGTACAGGGCAATCCCGGTCTCGGGTTCGCCGTCGTATGCGAGCGATCCGTGGTCAATGACCAAAAGCCTGTCAAAGGTTGCGGCCAAGGAGAGATCATGGGTGGACATGATGACCTGCTGGGGGAGCGTCGCCAAGCGCTCCATGAGCATTCTGGTGTTCCGTAGATCCAGAAGTGTGGATGGCTCGTCGAGAACCAGAATGTCCGGCTCCACAGCCAGCACCGTGGCCAGGGCCGTGAGCTGGCGTTCGCCGCCCGACAGTTCGTAAATGCTACTTTCGGCCAAATGATCCAAGCCGTAATCGGCCAGAATGGACCGGGCCTTGTTCCTGCGGTCTGCCTTGCTCAGCTTTCGCCGGCGAAGCGACAATTCCACATCTTCCTGGGGCGTGGGCATCACGAGCTGAGACAGGGGATCTGTGAAGACAAAGCCGACACTGCGGCGCACCGCTGAAACCTCGTTGTGTGTTCCTCGCCCGTTGACGTGGACAGTGCCCGAGGAAGGGACCACGAGGCCGTTGAGAAGGCGCAGCAGCGTTGACTTCCCTGAACCGTTGGCGCCGATGACCGCGATGCGCTGTTCGGTCAGGGTGAGCGATAGTGGGGAAAGGATCTGCTTGGCCTGCTGCGACCTCGGATCCGCAGGTTCAACGGAGACAGCAGCCTGCGCTAAAACAATTCTGTTGGTGATGGCTGTGCCCTGCACGGATGTGCGTTTTGCGGAGATGCTCACTTGCGTCGGCGCACCAACAGGTCGGGGAAGGCCCGGTGAAGGCTGAGTGCGATCAGGACGGCCAGAACATTCTTGATGATGTCGCCGGGGAGATAGACCACGTCGGCAAGCAGGGCGGCCGGCAGGCTCATGCCTTTGATGACAAACCCCACAATGCCGCAGGCGTGCACGATCACCGTGCCGGCCATGGCGGCACCGAACAAGGCTGCCGGACGCCAGCGGCTCCGGACAGCCAGTGTTGCGAGCAGACCGATCACGGCCACCCCAAAGATGAAGCCAATAATGTAACCGGCCGACGGGCTGGCCAGAACGGCTGGTCCGGCGCGGAAGCCGCTGAAAATAGGTAGACCAATGAGACCCAGAAGAACATACAGCCCAACTGCCGCGGTCCCGCGGCCAAAGCCAAGCACAAGTCCGCAGAGGGCCACCACGAGGGTTTGCAAAGTAATTGCCACGCCCATAGGACCAACATTGATGCCCGGAACGGCGATCGAGGCAGCCATCAGTGCCGCAAAAACCGCAATGAGCGAGAGGTCCATTGCACCCCACCGGTGGCGGCGTGAAACGGAGATGTTCGCGTTGTCAGCGTGCTGTGATGGTGTTGTCAACGTCTCATCCGCGGATCGTGAGGAAGTCATTATTGCTGCTTTCACTGAATTTTTGTCTAAACCGGATTTTCCCCACCCCGGAACCTCGTTAGACTGGCTAGGTTGTACAACGTTAGTCTCATCCGAAATCGGCAGAGAAACGTTTCGCGGCATATATCCACTTACGTGAAAGGTTACTACGTTGATATCGGTCCAAGACCTTGAGTTACGTGCTGGAGCGCGCCTGCTCATGGACGAAGTATCATTCCGCATCGACTCCGGTGACAAGATTGGACTTGTGGGGCGCAACGGCGCCGGCAAGACCACGTTGACCCGTGTATTGGCCGGAGAAGCCCTCCCGGCCGGTGGCAAGGTCACCCGCACGGGTGAGATTGGTTACCTGCCGCAGGATCCCCGGACCCCTGACATGGAACAGCTTGCCAAGGATAGAATCCTTGCCGCTCGTGACCTGGACAAGGTCATCACCAAGTTGCGCAAGGCCGAAAGTGATATGGCTAGCGATGACAACAACATCCGGGACAAGGCCATGCGCCGCTACGACCGCCTCGAGGCTGAGTTCCTTGCCAACGGTGGTTACGCAGCCGAGGCCGAGGCCGCGGCAATTTCCTCGAACCTTGCCTTGCCCGAACGCATCCTCAACCAACCGCTGAAGACACTCTCCGGTGGTCAGCGACGCCGCGTGGAACTTGCCCGCATCCTATTTTCCGGTGCCAAGACCATGCTGTTGGATGAGCCCACTAACCACCTTGACGCTGATTCTGTGGCCTGGCTGCGGGACTTCCTCAAGAGCCACAATGGCGGTTTGATCGTGATTAGCCACGATGTTGAACTCCTGGACGCGACCGTGAACAAGGTCTACCACCTCGATGCCAACCGGGCCACGATTGACCAGTACAACCTCGGTTACAAGAAGTATCTTGCTCAGCGCGAAACAGATGAACGCGCCCGACGCCGGGAACGCGCCAACGCTGAAAAGAAGGCCGGCGTCCTGATGGAGCAGGCCAACAAGATGCGGGCCAAGGCAACCAAGGCTGTTGCCGCCCAGAACATGGCCAAGCGCGCCGAACGCCTGTTGGCCGGACTTGAAGAGGTCCGGGCCAACGACAAGGTGGCAGCACTGCGCTTCCCCGATCCTTCGCCTTGTGGCAAGACGCCGTTGATGGCCGAAGGGCTCAGCAAGTCTTATGGTTCACTGGAAATCTTCATGGATGTCAGCCTTGCCATTGACCGTGGGTCCAAGGTGGTCATCCTTGGTCTCAACGGTGCTGGTAAGACGACCCTGCTGCGCATGCTCGCCGGAGTCTCCACGCCCGATACCGGACGGATTATCCCCGGTCACGGCCTGAAGATTGGCTACTACGCTCAGGAGCACGACACCCTGGATGTAACTCGGACGGTATTGGAAAACATGCGCTCCGCTGCGGGCGACATGAATGACGCCGAGGTCCGCGGGATCCTTGGCTCATTCTTGTTCTCCGGCGATGACGTCAACAAGCCCGCCGGCGTACTTTCCGGTGGTGAGAAGACTCGACTGGCCTTGGCCACGATCGTCGCCTCCAGTGCCAACGTGTTGCTCCTGGATGAGCCGACTAACAACCTGGACCCCGCCAGCCGTGCGGAGATCCTAGGCGCCCTGAAGAACTACACAGGCGCTGTTGTCTTGGTCAGCCACGATGAAGGCGCCGTAGCGGCCCTGGATCCCGAGCGCGTCGTGCTGTTGCCCGACGGCGACGAAGACCTGTGGAGCCCGGACTACTTGGACCTGATCACGATGGCCTAGCCCTAGAGCCAGGAACGACGGCGGCAGGCGAGGTGGATTTCCACCTCAGCTGCCGCCGTCGTTGTTTTAACCCGTCAGCTTTAACCTTTCACCGCACGGCAGTTTCTGTTGCTGCGGTTAGGTCCAGTAGTTGCTGGTAGCTCAGCGAGAGCATAGCCTGATGGCTGCCTGCGCCTGCCCACAAGACGGGATATTGGGCAAGGTCAGTGTCGAGGAACGTTTTCAGGGGTGCGGGGTGCCCCAGTGGTGCAACCCCGCCAACCGGTTGACCGGCATGCTGGAGTACAAATTCTGGGTCTGCCCGGGTGATCTTGGCCAGCCCATGCTGCCGGGCAACCATTTTTACGTCGACCTTCGCTGCGCCGCTGGCCAGGATCAGCAGGGGGGCGCCGTCGCACTCAAAAATAAGACTGTTGGCGATAGCGCCAACATCGCAGCCCAGCACGGCCGCTGCAGTCGCGGCCGTGGCCACAGAATCGGGAACCACCACAACGGTGTCCCCGAGCCCCGCGGCCACAAGCGAGGCGCGCACGTTCGCAACAATGGGATCTTCAACTGATGATTCGGCAGGATTCTGAGTAGTCACAGGGCCAGCTTATGACAATGTTGGATAAGAACGCTCAGCCCTACAACCCCTGGGCGTCCAGAATGGCATCTTCGGCTTCTTCTGCCGTGGGCCGCGCTCCGGGTTTGCGCACCTTGGGATGTTTGCGAGGATGGAACGCGGATCCGCGGCCGTAGAGCTCCTCGACGGGAATGCCCGATTCTTCTGCCTCAAGGGCGTCGAATTCATCATTGCGACGTTGCATTCTTGCGGCATAACCAAAGCCAACGAAGGCCAAAATGCCGAACGCAATCCATTGCATGGCATAGCTCAGATGTGAGCCCTCATCGATGGACGGTGCCGGGAACGCAACCGGATTGCCGGCCGCGGCAGGATTCTCCGTTGCAAGTTGCCCGTAGGATCCGGTCTTGATGGGGTATTCGAGCTGAGCCGCGTAGTCGTTGAGTTCAATCGACGCCAGCTGCCCTTCCGGGGCGCCACGGTTAAGTCTCGGTTCTGCCGGCTTGAGCCTGGCGACAACCTCAATTACGCCAGATTTCGGCTCGGGGATGAGATCGGGGTGGCCGGCTTCCTTGTTTCCAATGGGCAGCCAACCACGGTCAATGATGACGGTGTCACCGTTTTCCAATTTTAACGGCACGAGCACCTCATAGCCCGGGGTCCCATTGAGCGGGCGGTTCCGGACGATGCGTTGATCCTCCGTAACGTAGCTGCCTACCAGACGCACCTGCGTCCATTCCTTGGCGGGGTCCAGCGAATCAAAGTTCCCGGAAACGTCCGCATAGTCGACGATGGTGCCGGAATAGTTTTGCTGGATCTTGGTGATGTTTTCAACTACGGCGTTGCGGCGGTTCATCTGCCAATTTCCCAACGCTACACAGGCGAGGGCAAAGACAAGCGCCAAGGCAAAGTAGCCCAGCCACCTGCTGGAAAACAAAAACTTGTAGGTCTTCATAAACTACGCGGAATCCTTCGGGCTCATGGGTAGCGTTTCTTTCCACAGGGAACGGCTCTGCAGATAATCCTCAAGCCATGCCACATGCTCGGAGCAGGCAAGCCAAGTCTTGCGACGTTCGGGGGTGTGAATCTTAGGGTTGTTCCACAACAGCTGCGTGGTTGCCACCTCGCGGCAGCCCTTGCGCGAGCAGATGGGTGGAGCAGCTGCGGTTGAAGGGTCCGGTGTGGGATTCCCGGCACCTGGCAGCAGGTCAAAGATGTTCATGGTGTTCCTGTCCCTGTGGGTCTGGCGTCGAGCCGCCCGCAGAGTCTTCTTGGGAGGCTGAGTCTTCCCGGGAGGCGGCGCCTTCGAAAATGTCATCTTCGTCGGGGACGATTTCTCCGGTGAGGATCTCGCCTGAGTTGGCCTCGTCGTCGTCCGTCTCTGCCTCCCCGCCGGCGACCTCATAGAGTGGCGCGGCGTCAAGCAGCTCAGCGGTTTCTTGATGATTGACGTCGGCGGCGCCATTGGCGATGACCACGGCCACCCAAGGCAGCAACACCGCACCGACCACGGGAATTAGCCTGTACCAGCCATCAAAAAGGAAGATAGCAGCAAGGCAGACCATGCGGATACCCATGGTCACCGCGTACTTGATCATGCGCTGGCGCATCTCATCGCTGTGCGCGGGGGTTGCGTTGGTAATCGTGGGAACTTCGACGGCGGACGCGCGCTGACGGTACTTGCTGCGCCGAGCGGCACCGAACTTCGGCGTAGCTGATTGCTCTTTCATCACACTCCAAGGGACACCTCCATTCTGTCACTGCAGAGGTACACAACCAAAAGTCAACTGTGTGGTGTGGGGCCTTTCACCGTAGGATTCTTTTACTAGAGTTGATTTATCTGTGTCAGTTTTATGAGTTTTTTCTATGTTTGATTTCTATGGAGGAATACATGAGTGCACCGGCAGGCGAAGAGATCCAAGGTCGCAGCGTTTTGGTCACCGGCGGAAACCGAGGCATCGGTTTGGCTATTGCCAAGGCTTTTTTGGCCAACGGTGACAAGGTCGCCGTGACCTACAGGAGCCCATCAGAGCTGCCCGAAGGAATTCTTGGCGTTCAGGCCGACGTCACGGATGCCGCGTCCATCGACGCGGCCTTTACCGAGGTTGAGGCGGCTCACGGTCCCGTTGAGGTTCTCGTGGCTAACGCTGGCATCACCAAGGACACCCTGCTGATGCGCATGAGCGAGGACGACTTCACGTCCGTCATCGACACAAACCTGACCGGCGCCTTCCGGGTCATCAAGCGCGCCTCCAAGGGCATGATCCGCAAGCGCAAGGGTCGCGTGGTGCTGATCTCCTCGGTTGTGGGGCTGTACGGTTCGCCGGGTCAGATCAACTACGCAGCCTCCAAGGCAGGGCTGGTGGGCATCGCCCGATCCTTGACGCGCGAGCTCGGTTCACGAGGCATCACGGCCAATGTGGTTGCCCCCGGATTCATCAGCACGGACATGACTGCTGAGCTGCCTGAGGAGACACAGAAGCAGTACCTCTCCACGATTCCGGCAGCTCGCTTTGCCTCCGCTGAAGAGGTAGCCAACGTTGTCCGCTGGATTTCCAGCGATGAAGCCTCCTACATCTCCGGCGCTGTCATCCCTGTTGATGGCGGCTTGGGCATGGGCCACTAAGACCATCCGGAGCCGGAAGCTTCACAGCCCGGACTTTGGGGAGGCGTACCGGGCGGTACGGTTCCGCGCGGATATGATGCCTAAAGAGCTCCGCACGCGGCTGAGGCTGCCTTGATTACTGAATTAATCGTTGAAACTAAGGATATTTTTATGGGAAAGCTTGACGGAAAGACAGCCATTGTCACCGGCTCTTCACGCGGAGTAGGCGCCGATGTAGCTAAGTACCTCGCTGCCGAAGGCGCAGCCGTGGTGGTCAACTACCGCCAGAAGGCGCCCCGCGCCAACAAGGTTGTGGCTCAGATCGTCGAAGCCGGTGGCCGCGCAGTAGCCGTGGGCGCAGACCTGACGACCCAGGAAGGCGTGCAGGCCCTGGTCAGCGCTGCCCTGGAAAACTTCGGATCCCTTGACCTGGTTGTCCTGAACGCCTCTGGTGGAATGGAATCCGGCATGGCCGAGAACTATGCTCTGCAGCTCAACCGCGACGCCCAGGTCAACCTCCTCAACGCAGCGATGCCGGTCCTTCCGGCCGGCTCACGCGTGGTCTTCGTCACCAGCCACCAAGCACATTTCATTGAAACCGTGCCCACCATGCCCGAGTACGAGCCCGTCGCCAAGAGCAAGCGCGCCGGCGAGGATGCACTGCGTGCCTTGATCCCGAACCTGGCGCTCGAGGACATCTCCCTTGTGGTTGTTTCCGGCGACATGATCGAGGGCACCGTCACGGCTACCTTGCTTGACCGGGCCAACCCGGGCGCCATCGAGGCCCGCCGCGTCGAGGCCGGCCGCCTCTACTCTGTAGCTGAATTTGCTGCTGAAATCGCCAAGATGGCCACGGCAGATGTCCCCTCCGGGCACACCGAATATGTTGGCGGAGCCGACTACTTCAAGTAGGCCGCAGCCGGGTGCGAAAACGCCCAAAAAAAGAGCCCGTTTCCCCGCCCGCATTTGCGGAGAAGGTAACGGGCTCTTTTATGCCCTTTGGAACTGAGGAGCCTATGACCTGAGGAGCCTATGACCTGAGAACCCTAGGAACCTGGAATGCCAGCCAATGCCAGTGCCACGTCGAGGTTGGGCAGGTTGATCTGCGCATCTGCAGCCGCACGGACGGCCGGCTTGGCATTGAACGCGACGCCAAGAGCTGCGGCTGCCATCATGTCGAGATCGTTGGCGCCGTCGCCGATGGCCATGGTGGCCTTCTGTGCAATGCCGGACTCCGCGCTCCAGAGAAGCAGCTGTGAGGCCTTGGCTGCACGGTCCACAACAGCTCCGGATACTTTTCCGGTCAGGTGGCCATCAATGATTTCAAGGTCGTTGGCCATGGCGTAATCCAAGCCAAGGCGTTCGGCCAACGGGGCAAGAATTTGCGAGAACCCACCGGACACCGCGGCCACCACATGACCGGCAGCCTTCGCCTGTGCCACGAGCCGCTCGGCACCGACAGATAATTTGATCTTGGCGCCAACCTCGGCAAGTACGCTCTCGGGCAGCCCCGCCAGCGTAGCGACACGATGGTGCAGGCTCTCCGCAAAATCCAATTCGCCGCGCATAGCGGCCTCAGTGACCTTGGCGACCTCGGCTTCGGTGCCTGCATGCGCCGCAAGCAGTTCGATGACTTCCTGTTGGATGAGCGTGGAATCGACATCCATGATGATGAACTTACGTTTCGCATTGCGCAGCGAGTCAGGGACGACGGCGGTGCTCAGCTCGTCCGCGCCAGCCTCCGCAAGTGCGGCCCGCAACCTACTCAGGCGGGCAGCGCCCTGTGCGTTCGTGGGCCCCGAGGGATTGAGTGAGCCGAGTTCAAGGATCAAAGCTTCAAATCCGGGATGGCTCTCGCTGCGTTCGGATGCGATCGTATAGCCGTGTTCCGACAGCACCATACGAACTTTTTCAAGGGCGACGGGACTGAGCGTCTTGGCATAGCTGACTGCTGTGAATGTGGAGGGCATGCCATAGATTCTATCCATTACCGCCCCTTGGGGAGTGAATTGTGGCTCAACACCGCCCGACACAGGCCTACCCAGTTAGCGCTGGCCGCCCCTCGTGTCATAGGCTCAGTAGTTATGAGTGAAGTTCTGGGATTGGCCGGTGTCAGCGTGGTCCGCGGCACCAAAACACTGTTGGATAACGTCGATTGGCGCGTCGCTGAAGGCGAACGCTGGGTAATCCTGGGGCCTAACGGCGCCGGTAAGAGCACCCTCCTGCAAATCGCGGGCGCCCGCATGCACCCCACGCGTGGTGTTGCCGGGATCCTCGATGAAGTCCTCGGGGCAGTTGACGTCTTCGAACTGCGCCCGCGCATCGGCGTTGCATCTGCGAGCCTTGCCCATCAAATCCCAGAGCACGAAAAAGTTTTGAACGTGGTCGTCACCGCTTCTTACGGTGTCACCGGCCGCTGGCGTGAGGCTTACGAGCGCGACGACGAACGCCGCGCCTTCCGCCTGCTTGAGGAGTGGGGCGTTTCCACGTTCTTCAACCGCGCATTCGCTTCCTTGAGCGATGGCGAACGCAAGCGTGTGCAGATCGCCCGAGCCTTGATGAGTGATCCCGAGCTTCTTCTCTTGGATGAGCCAGGCGCAGGTCTTGACCTTGCCGGGCGCGAAGGCCTGGTCAAGCGACTGAGCGAGTTGGCTGCTGACCCCATGGCTCCCAGTACTGTTCTGGTCACGCACCACCTCGAAGAGATCCCGCCAGGGTTCACGCATGCGCTGCTGCTGCGTGACGGCGCCGTGGTTGCCCAGGGGCCGATCGCGGAGGTCCTGAGCGAAGAGAACCTCAGCGCAACCTTTGGCCTGCCGCTGAATGTCACCAACACCGCCGGGCGTTACACGGCAACGGCACGTCACTAGGATCCCGCCGCGCTCGTGAACGTCCTTGAATCATTCTTCATCCTGCTCGGCGGCCTATGGGCCGGAACTATCAACACCGTGGTGGGCTCCGGGACGTTAGTCACATTCCCGATCCTGATCGCCTTGGGCATTGCTCCTGTCATGGCCGTTGTCAGCAACGCCATGGGATTGATTGCCGGGGGAGTCTCCGGCACTTGGGGGTACCGGCGGGAACTTCGGGGCATGGGCCACAACCTGGCCCGGCTGATGCCGGCCTCCCTCTTGGGCGGAATCACCGGGGCCTTCCTCCTGCTCCACCTGCCCGAGGAAGTATTCCACCTCGTTGCGCCCGTATTGATAGTCCTGGCGCTTGCCCTGGTCATCTTCCAACCGCGGCTGCAGGCGGCTATCAAGAAGCGTCGTGAAAGCGCACCGTCGGCCCGCTCCCATGACCTGATCATGATGCTCCTGGTGTATTTGGCAGGCGTCTATGGTGGCTATTTCGTGGCAGCCCAGGGCGTATTGCTGGTAGCCATTCTTGGAATCTACATGCGCGGCACACTGCAAAACTCCAACGCCGTCAAAAACGTCCTGTCCCTAACGGTGAACGTGGTTGCGGCCATTTCCTACCTACTTTTTGCCCCCGCGAAGATCATCTGGAGTGTTGTGGGCCTGATCGCCGTCAGCTCGCTCATTGGTGGCATCGTCGGTGCGCGCATTGGCCGTAAGCTGCCGCCCGTGGTTCTGCGCACGGTCATTGTGGTGCTTGGCCTGGTAGCTCTCTTCTTCATGATTCAGAAATTGGTGTCACCATGATCATCCATATTGACGACGCGACGGATCCTCGCGTCAGCGACTACCTGTCCTTGACCGATGTGCAGTTGCGTAAGGTCAAGGAGCCGGCCGAAGGCTTGTTCATTGCCGAGAGCCTTAAGGTGATCCGCCGTGCCCTGGCTGCAGGGCACCGGCCGCGATCGTTCTTCATGACGGAGCGCTGGCTGCCTGATCTGGCGAGCGTACTGGCCGATCACGAGGACATTCCCACCTATGTGGGAACCGCCGAAATATTGGAAGAAATTACCGGGTTCAATCTGCACCGCGGCGCCATGGCAGCCATGCACCGCCCCGCTCCTTTAGACATCACCACACTTTTGGCCGGTGCCCGCCGAATCGCGGTGCTGGAGGACATTGTTGATCACACTAACATTGGCGCGATCTTCCGATCCGCGGCGGCCCTTGGCGTCGATGCGGTCCTCGTGACCCCGCGCTGCGCCGACCCGTTGTACCGGCGCAGCATCCGCGTCAGCATGGGAACCGTGTTCCAGGTCCCGTGGGCGCGCCTGCCTGAATGGCCAGCCGGTATGGATCTGCTCCGCGACGCTGGATTTACGACGGCGGCCCTCGCCCTAGTGCCCGACTCGTTGACTATCCAGCAACTCGCGGCTCGTAACGATGAAAAGCTGGCCCTGATCCTTGGCACCGAGGGCGACGGGCTCAAGACCCGGACTCTGGCCCAGGCCGATCACGCCGTCATGATCCCCATGAAGGCCGGCGTGGACTCACTCAATGTTGCAGCTGCCAGCGCCGTGGCCTTCTTCGCCACGGCAGTTACCCCGGAGTAACGCTAGGCTGGATCAATGAAACTTGATGAGAGAGTTCCTGATTTCACTTTGCCCGACCAACATGGGCAGCTGCGTTCGCTTGCAGAAATGACGGCCAACGGACCCTTGGTGATTTTCTTCTATCCTTTGGCCGGCAGCGGCGGGTGCACCAAGGAGGCCTGCCATTTCCGTGATCTGCAGGGCGAATTCGCGGCCGCTGGAGCTTCGATTGTGGGCATCAGCACCGACGGGGAAGCTAAGCAACTTGAGTTTGCGAACAAAAACTCACTGAGCTACCCACTCCTGAGTGACCGGCAAGGTGAGGTGGCAGATTTGTTTGGGGTCCGGCGTCGTTTGTTGGCAAAATCACTCCCCATCAAACGTGCCACCTTCATCGTGGACAAGGACTTAATCCTGCGATTCTCCGTCTCGAGCGAGACAAATATGGATCTGCACGCCGATCAGGCACTCGAGGCGCTGAAAACTTTAGCCTGATGAAACCCTGAGTGAAGGGCGAATCGTGGCGCGGCTTGGCGAAATGGGCGCGAGACGGTAAAGTTTCTAGCTGGTCCTAGTGACCATTACATTCGTCAGTCTGGCAAAAACCAGACGATAACACTCTGAGGTTTAAAGTGAAGCAGAACGCTCACCCGAAGTACGAAGCAATCGTTTTCAACGATCTGGCTTCCGACACCAAGTTCCTGACGCGCTCCACCGCGACGTCCACGAAGACCATTGAATGGGAAGATGGCAACACCTACCCCGTCATCGACGTGGAAATCTCCTCGGAGTCACACCCGTTCTACACGGGCAAGCAGCGCATCATGGACAGCGCCGGCCGCGTCGAGCGCTTCAACGCTCGCTTCGCTGGCTTCGGCAAGAAGTAATACTTCTTTCCAACGCTTTCTAAAAACAGGGTTCGCACCGATTGGTGCGGGCCCTGTTTTTATATCCCCGTGGCTTCTGAAAGACTAATTCTTATGACTGATTCATTGCATGGCGAATACAAGGTCCACGGCGGAAAACTCGTCGTGGTGGACTGCTCCATCACCGAGGGCAAGCTGTCCGATGTGCGGGTTAGCGGTGACTTCTTCCTCGAACCGGACGAGGCTCTGGATGACATTAACGCGGCCCTGAACGGCCTCTCCGCCGATCTTCCCGGTGCAGAGATCGCTGCTGCCGTGACCGCGGCGCTCTCGTCGGACGTGGTGTTGTTTGGCTTCTCGGCACAGGCTGTTTCCATCGCCGTGCGTCGTGCCCTGACGCGGGCTACCAGCTGGGTTGACCACAAGTGGGACATCATCGCGCCCACAATTCTCCCCACGGCCGTCAATGTCGCTTTGGACGAGGTCTTGGCGGAGGAAGTGAGTGCGGGGCTCCGCAATCCCACGCTGCGTTTTTGGGACTGGGACGAGCGCTCGGTCGTTATCGGCAGTTTCCAGTCCGTTCGCAACGAGCTGGATCCAGCAGGCGTTCAAAAGTATGGCGTGAACGTTGTCCGCCGGATCACCGGGGGTGGCGCCATGTTTATGGAGGCCGGAAACTGCATCACCTACTCGCTGTACGTGCCGCAAACACTCGTAGACGGTCTCAGCTTTGAAGACTCCTACAAATTCCTTGACACCTGGGTCATGGCAGCCCTGGAATCCATGGGCATCGAAGCGTTCTACGTTCCCCTCAACGACATTGCCACGGACAAAGGCAAGATCGGCGGAGCCGCCCAAAAGCGATTCGGCAAGGGCGGACTGCTCCACCACGTGACCATGAGCTATGACATCGACGCCGACAAAATGGTGGAGGTCTTGCGCATTGGCAAGGAAAAACTCTCAGACAAGGGCACCCGCTCCGCTAAGAAGCGCGTGGATCCCTTGCGCCGGCAGAGCGGTATGAGCCGTGCGGAGATCGTTGAGCGGATGTCCCAGACGTTCGCAGACCGCTATGACACCCGCCCGGCGGTCCTCACGGAAGAGGAACTGGCCGAGGCTCAGCGCCGGGTTGAGAGCAAGTTCGGCACGGAGGAATGGCTGCACCGCGTTCCCTAAGGGCTTCAAGACCCACGGCCCAAGACCCACGGGCCACGGCATCGGCTTCAACAAAGTAGCTCGACGGCACCCATGCGGGTGCCGTCGAGCAGGATTGCCGCCACAAGATCGCCGCAGCAGATTCCTAGCGCAGGAGTTTCCTAGGGCTGCAGGCTCAGCGCTGCAGGGCCTGTGCCTTGAGGGCGCGAAGCAGCTGATCGCGTTGTTCCAGCACGATCCGGCGCAAGCCATTGGCTGCCGTCGCGTGCTCGGCGAGCCATCTATCCGTGCGCAGGACCACGGGGTGCTGCTCGGGCAGAGTGCCCGGAAGCAGATCTTGCTGGCCCGGGAACAGGCCTCCCACAATTCGGCCAGCAATTTCCAGGCTGCGTTCGGTCCAAATCTTTTCAATGGCCTGGAAGTACGGCTCCACATAAGGATCCAGGAGCTCATGGCCAGCCATCATGAAGCCGGTGATCGTAGCGCTGAGCAGTTGATTACTGACTGCATTCTCTTCAACTGCTTCGTGCCAGCGCAGCGCCTTGAGCTCGGATTCCGGCAAGGCTGCCACGGCGGTGAGATGGCTTGCGCGGAATTCGGCGGTGGTGTTTGCCGCTAGTTCGGCATCCAACTCTTCCATCGTGGCCACGCCGCGGGCTGCCAACTGCTGCCACAAGAGCCAGCGCAGATCGCCATCGACGCTGAGACCCAGGGGAACCTTCGTCCCCGCGAGAAGGGCGCGGCTACTCTCCACCTGGGAATCGCTGCCGCGGCCCACAACAGCAAGAGCGTGCGCCCAGACGAGCTGTTCGTCGCTGGTGGGCGCCGCCTTGCCAAGATGCTGTGCGAACCCGGAAATGAGTTCTTCGCGTACTGTGGCTCGCGTCCCGGCGGGGCAGTACGCGCCAAGTGCGTGAATGGCATTGTCCGCGAGGGTTTGCAGCAGGCTGATGTCACTCTCGCCGCCAGCATGCTGTACGACGGCGGTCAGGTACAGTTCCGCAGGCAGGAGAGCGTCACGCGTGGCGTTCCACAGGACGGACCACACGAGGGAACGTGAGAGGGGATCGGAAATGGTTCCCACGGAGGCTAAGGCAGCCGCGAGGGAATCGTCGTCGAACCTGACCTTGGCGTAACTGAGGTCCTGGTCATTGACGAGCACCAGATCCGGGGCGGGAAGGCCCACGGCTCCGGGCACGTCCGTCACGGACCCAGCCACATCCACAGTGATCGAGTGAGTGCGAACAAGGGTTCCGGCGTCGTTCGTGAAGAAGCCGACGGCCAAACGATGGGGGCGCAAAGCCGCCAAGCCAGTGACGGGATCTACCGCGTCCTGGGTGATAGCGAGGGAGGTGATCTTGCCATTAGCCGTCTCGAGGCGCGGAGCCAGCGTGGACATGCCAGAGGTTTGCAGCCACTTCTGTGCCCAATCGCCCAGATCGCGGCCGGATGCGGCGCTCAGGGGAGTCAACAGATCATTGAGCGTGGTGTTGGCGTACTGATGATCCACGAAATACTCGCGGGCTCCAGCAAAAAATGCCTCCTTGCCCACGTATGCCACCAACTGCTTGAGGACCGAGGCGCCCTTGGCGTAGGTGATGCCGTCAAAGTTGGCCTTGGCGGCTTCGAGGTCGGGAATGTCCGCCGTGATGGGATGCGTGGTGGGCAGCTGGTCCTGCGTGTAAGCCCATGCCTTGCGGCGGCTGGCGAACATAGTCCAGGACTTGGGACCCCACGCGGTGGCTTCCGCGACGGCCAAATGCCCCATGAAATCGGCGAACGATTCCTTGAGCCACAAATCATCCCACCAGCCCATGGTCACGAGGTCGCCAAACCACATGTGCGCCATCTCGTGCATGATCGTGTTGGCGCGCTTCTGGTACGCGGAGTCGGTGGCGCGGGAGGCATGGATGTAGGCCTCCGTGAACGTCACCAAGCCCGGGTTTTCCATGGCGCCCAAGTTGTACTCGGGGACAAAAGCCTGATCGTATTTACCGAACGGATACGGGAAATCAAAGAGCTCGTTGAAGTACTTCAGCCCCGCCTTGGTGACCTTGAAGATCTCATCAGCATCGAAATGCGGCGACAGCGACGCGCGGCAGTAGGCGGCCAACGGGATCTCCAGCGATTCGCCCTGATGTTTGCTCTCGGGGCCGAAAGTCATGGAGAAGTGATCCTCCGCCTTGAAGTACGGTCCCGCAAGGACAGTCGTAATGTAGGTGGAGATAGGCAGCGTTGTTGCGAAGTCCCAACGGGTTGCGCCGGCTGCGGTAGTCTTCCCGTCCACTGACTGGTTGGAGGCAACCTCCCAGCCGCTCGGGGCCGTGACGTGGAAGGTATAGGGCGCCTTCAGGTCAGGCTGCTCGAAGTTGGCGAAGACGCGGCGGGCGTCGGCAGGTTCGTACTGTGTGTAGGTGTACGTTTGGCCGTCCGCCGGATCCACGAAGCGGTGCAGGCCCTCGCCGCTGCTGGAATATGCGGCTGTGGCGCAAACAACCACTTCGTTGTCCGCGGCCAGTTCCGGCAGCTTGATTCGCTGTGCATCGACGACGTCGTCGACGTTTAGCTGCTTGCCGTTGTGTTCAACCGACTCTACGCTGAGGCCGATGAAGTCTAGAAAGGTCCCGGCCGTGCCGGAGGCCGAAAATTTGATGGTGGTGCGGCTGGAAAAACCAGGCACGGACAGGTCGGCGGCCTGGCTTAGATCCAGTTCGACGTCGTAGTGGTGGACACTGACACTGGCTTTTCGGGCTGCGGCTTCGCTGCGTAAAAGATTAAAGTTGGCCATCATTTTATTCAATCATGGTTCCGTCCGAACGTCCGTCCCAGCGTCCGTCGCAAGGGAGGCTGCCGGAGGCGTCCCGTCGCCCGTGAACGGGACATTTTTGCGGGCGCGTATAGGCGATTCGTCGGCGGCAGCGGCGTAGCGGTCGGCAAGCTCACGCAGCAGAGTACGCAACTCTGGTGGATCGCGCGGCGTGAACGTGGTGCCAGTAGCTAAGGGGGTAGTGATTCTATCGGCGCGGAAGGTACGCCAGTCTTCACGATCGCGATCCCACGCGAGCAAATACCAGCGGCGGCCGGTATAGACGAGTCGGTGAGGATCAGCATGGCGTTCGCTGGCCGTGCCATCTCGGATCAGATAGTCGAAACGTAATTGCTGGTGGTCAAGGCAGGTGCCGGCAATGATCGTGAGTATCCCCGCATCAACGGTGGGGCCGCGTTCGGTCGCCGAAACGGTGGTCAGCCGAAGGGCGTCGACGCGGTGTCGCAGACGTGTGGGAAGAGTTTGTTCAAGCTTGGCCATCGCCCGCAGCGATACTTCTTCAATCCCTGTAACGGAGCCGGATGCCGCGGCGGCAAGGCTGACTGCCACGGCGATAGCTTCCTCATCATCAAGTAGCAACGGCGGCAAAACCGAACCTGACGCGAGACGATAGCCTCCAGCGACTCCGGCGCTGGAGTGCACCTTGTAGCCCAGGATACGCAGACGTCCGATGTCATTGCGCACTGTCCTGGTAGTGACCTCCAACCGAATGGCGAGGTCTGCCCCGGACCAGTCGCGGCGCACTTGTAGGAGCGAGAGCAAACGAAGTAGACGAACTGAGGTGTCCAACATATTCCGAGGTCTTCCAGCTATTGAGGAACCGGGCCTTCCGCAATTGAGAATACGCTGATCAAAGGGTGCGAGCACACCTTAGATCGCGTCCACACTTGAGATAAGGAACCGGCATGAGCTTGCGAGGATTCAGCACACTCAATTTTTGGGCAGACGACGTGGCGGCGGCAGCCGTCTGGTACTCACAGTTCCTGGGTATCGAGCCCTACTTCGAGAGGCCAGGGCCGGATGGGGCACCGGCTTACGTCGAGTTCCGCATTGGCGACTATCTGCACGAGTTGGGCATCGTCGACAGCCGCTACAGACCCACGCCAGCGGCAAATCATTCGGCGGTTACTGGGGCGGCCGGGGCAGTCATGTACTGGCATGTCGACGATCTTGCCGGGACCGTGGATCGACTGCTATCCATGGGGGCAGCAGAGCATGCACCCATCACGGCGCGCGGTGACACCGGCTTCGTCACAGCATCTGTGGTCGATCCGTTCGGGAACATTCTGGGAATCATGACCAACCCCCACTATCTCGAGGTACTTGCGGCCGCGAAGACTGCCTAGTGGTTGTGCTGGAATTCGCTGACACAGCGGGAAAGGCCTCATGATTGGCCGACAACTATGACAAGCGGACCGAGGTATGGGTGCGAGTTGGCGATTGCATGCGGACATTATGCTTCCGACATTTGTCGAAGCAGCTGAGCTAACACTGTGCTTCGATCAGGGAATGTCGGGGTTTCGATGAGAGGCGCGCCTGACGGCCAATGTGAAGTGGGTGACCGGCGAATGGATGGCACCCTGTGCGCTGTAGAACGCCAGCGCCCCCGCATCTGCATTGTCTGCCAGGACGAATACCTCATGGATTCCTACTGACGCCGCGGCGGTGCGTTGTTTGTGTATGAGCCCGGCTGCGATGCCGTCGCCATCATCTGGGTAGCCACGGTCTCGTCGCCGCGACGCAGCCGTCGGATCTCAACCGTGGCTCGATCCTGCCATGCCGCGACGGCAGAAGCTTCGGCACCGTGGGACCGCTTCGGATTTAGCGTGCCGTTAGCCGGCCATCAGATGCACGGCGCCAAATGCCAACGTGGCAATGAGCGCCCAGGAGCACAAGGCCATGACGGTTGCACGCAGGCCGGTCTCAAGCAGTTCACGCACCTGCACGCTTGAGCCCAGCCCAAAGAGAGCAGCACCCAAGGCAATGTCCTGAATCAGTGCTCCACCTTCGATGGCACTTTCCGGTAGCCAGCCGGTGCTGCGCAGCGCAGCAAGGACAAGGAATCCGATGACGAAAAGTGGAATCACAGGAGGAAATTTCGTCGAGGTGGCAACGGAACTGAGTTTTTGGCTACGAGCGTGGCGTTTGCGTTCGATGGCTCCGGCAACTCCCACAATGGGCGCCAGCAGCAATACGCGAGTCAGCTTGACCACGACCGCGGCACTCAGGGCAACCGCGCCAGCCGTCTGGGCGGTGGCAACCACTTGGCCTACGTCATGGACGCCTGCGCCTACCCACTGGCCAAACTGCAGCGGAGAAAGCCCTAGTGGTGTCATCAGCAGTGGCAGGATGCCAATCGCGAGTGTCCCACACAAGGTCACGAGGGCAACGGGCAAGACAGTGTCTTCGTGCTTGGTCCCCTTCACTGCCGCCATCGCACCAATGGCGGATGCGCCGCAGATCGAAAAGCCGGTGGCAATCAACAGGGGAGTGTCGCCGTCGAGCCTGAACAGCTTGCCCAACGCATAGGTGCCTGCGAAGCTGAGCAGAACCACGGCAACCACAAGGCCGACGCTCAGCCAGCCCAGATCAACGATGTCGCCAAGGCTCAGTTTTAGGCCGAGGAAAACGATGCCCACGCGCATGAGGTGTTTGCCAGCAAAGTTCAGCCCGGCCCGCCATAGACCTTGGCACAATGCCGAGGTGCCGGGCAGATTCACGGCCGCAATTCCCAGGACGACGGCGACCGTCATCGCAGGCAGGATTGGCACCAGGGTGTGCACCAGAAGCGAGACGACAACCGCGGCCAGTGCTGCGGCGAGGCCGGGCACGAGGGGACGCGCCCTTGCACCAAAGGTGGAGCTGACGCCGTCGGGCGTTACCACGGACTGGGTTTGTAGTCCTTGAGGAAGACCCCATACTGGTCCACGCCGGACTCGCCCATGATGATCGGATCGTAAACCCTGGCCGCGCCGTCGACCAAGTCCAGAGGAGCGTGGAAGCCCTCCTCGGCCAAGCGCACCTTGGTGAAGTGCGGGCGTTCGTCAGTGATCCAGCCGGTGTCCACGGCCGTCATGAGGATGCCGTCTTCGTCCAGCATTTCCTGGGCACTGGTGCGGGTGAGCATGTTCAATGCAGCCTTGGCCATGTTGGTGTGGGGGTGACCTGGACCCTTATATGCGCGGGAGAACTGGCCTTCCATAGCGGAGACGTTCACGATGTACTTGCGGTTCGCCTCCGATGCCTTCATGGCCGGGCGCAGTCGAGAGACGAGCAGGAACGGGGCTGTGACGTTGCAGAGCTGGACTTCCAGCATTTCCAACGGATCAACCTGGTCGACGACCTGAGTCCAGCTGTTGATCGTGGCCTGATCTGGGACCAAGCCGCCGGCGTCAATGGCAGTTCCGGCCTCGATGCGTTCCAGCGATGCGGAGCCCATTGAGAGGGCCAAGGCTGCGATTTCGTCGCCCGCAAGTTGAGGCTTGTCCATCATCTGGGTTGCCAGGGCCAGCGGGTGCTTGTCATGGGCGTGGCCAAAAGTAACCAGCTCAGGCATGGGGGAGTCCGTGGGTAGCTCTTCAAGCTCGGCGTCAACCAGCGGCTTGTAGGCGTTGCCGGAACGGCGAACCGTCTGGGCGGCGTTGTTGATGATGATGTCGATGGGACCGGCCTCAATCAGTGAGTCGGTCAGTGCCACCACCTGAGTGGGGTCGCGAAGGTCGATGCCGACGATCCGTAGCCGGTGAAGCCATTCGCTGCTGTCTTCCATGGCCGCGAAACGGCGGGCGGCATCCTTCGGGAAGCGCGTGGTTATGGTGGTATGTGCCCCATCGCGCAACAACCGCAGCGCGATGTACATGCCGATCTTGGCACGTCCACCAGTCAGCAAAGCGCGTTTGCCGGTCAGATCCGTGCGGGCATCTCGCTTGGAATGGTTGAACGCGGCGCACTCCGGGCACAGCTGGTGGTAAAACGAATCCACCTGCGTGTAGTGCTGCTTGCAGATGTAGCAGGGGCGGGAACGCAGAAGCGTTCCCGCCGTAGCGCCTGTGGTTGACGGCTTGAGCTTGTTGCCCCGAGTTTCATCGTCTATACGATCAGGTGCCGCCGTTGCGGTTTTTGCAATAACGGCCTTGTCAGCGTCATTGATAGCGTCGCGCTTTACATTGCGACGGTATCGCTTTACTGCCTTGAACATCTTTCCTGTAGCCCGGCGGACCAGGACATAGTCAGGATGCTCTTCGTCATAGACATGGATGCTTTCCAAAACTTTGATGCAATTTTGGATTTCTTCGGGGGTTAAGTCAGGGGCAGTCACCCCACAATTTTAGCCTCTTCCGCGGACACCGCCGACCCAATGGCAGTGACCTGGTTTTCCACGACCTGATCGATGATTTCTTGATCAAGATTGGCTTGGGCGACAGCCAGTGAAAGGGCTTCCGGGAGCTCGGCAGCGGCCGCCAAGGACAAGGCCCGTTCGGCCGCATCCGGGACCGGCACAATTTGACCCTTGCTCAACACTGTCAAGCCGGACTCCGTCACGGCAAAGCCGCGGGCCAAGTCCAATGCGGGATCGATTCCAACGGTTGCGCCAGCCGGAATCTTGACGTTTTTGTCAATGATTGCGCGGCGCACCACGGCGCCAGCACCAATGCTGACTTTATCCATGAGTACCGAATCCTGGACGCGGGCACCGGTGGCGACGTAGACGTCGTTGGAAAGCACTGAGTTTTCCACAACACCTCCGGAAACCACGACGCCTGGGGCGACGATGGAATCGAGCGCTGCTCCAACGGAGTTGTGCTCACCTCGAACGAACTTTGCCGGTGGGGACGTGGTGCCCCGAGTGAAGATCGGCCAAGCCCTGTTGTACAGGTTGAAGACTGGCACGGGCGAAATCAGGTCCATGTGGGCGTCGTAGTACGAATCGATCGTTCCGACGTCGCGCCAGTAGTTGCGGTCCCGGTCTGTTGCATCAGGGATGTCGTTCGTGGAGAAATCGTAGACGTAGGCCTCATCGCGGTTTACGAAGTAGGGGATGATGTCCCCGCCCATGTCGTTCTTGGTGTCTTCCTTGACTGCATCCATTTCGAGCGCCTCCACGAGGGCGTCAGCGTCGAAAACATAGTTACCCATTGACGCAAGGAACTGATCCGGAGCGTCGGGCAAACCGGGTGTCGATTCGGGTTTCTCGACGAAGGCGGAAATCTTGTGCGCTCCGATGGCTCCCGGAATTTCATCACCGTCGACCTCGATGACGCCAAACTGGTCAGCCATCTCCAACGGCTGACGCACGGCGGCGACCGTGGCGCGGGCGCCTGAATTGATGTGGCTTTGCACCATCTGCTCGAAGTCCATACGGTACACATGGTCCGCGCCGACCACAACAACAATGTCAGGTTCGGCATCCACAATGAGGTTCATGGACTGGTAGATGGCATTTGCACTGCCGAGGAACCAGCTCTTGCCTCGCCGCTGCTGTGCGGGCACGGAAGCAACGTAGTTTCCCAACTGCGTTGACATTCGCCACGTCTCAGAGATGTGACGGTCCAAACTGTGGGACTTGTATTGAGTCAGCACCACAATCTTCAAATAACCTGAATTTGCCAAATTAGACAAGGCGAAATCAACCAACCGAAAACCTGCGAAGGGCACGGCTGGTTTTGCGCGGTCTGCTGTCAAGGGCATCAATCGCTTACCCTCACCGCCTGCTAATACGATTGCCAGAACTTTCTTTACTGACATGGTCTAACCTCCGACAGCTTGATATAGGCACTTCGTTGCGCCATGTGCGGGTCACAACAACTTCACACTAGAACTATTTCGTCCGGACAGACTACCTTGAGAGTGTGCGTATAGATATTGTGACGAAGGAATTTCCGCCCGAGATTTATGGAGGCGCCGGTGTGCATGTTGCCGAGCTCAGCCGTGTCCTCGCAGAGAAGGTCGATTTACGGGTTCATGCCTTTGGCAACCCCCGTGAAAAGGACTTCCATGGAGCTACGGTGAGTTCGTATGGGAACCTCCCTGAACTGGGAGACGCCAACGCTGCTGTGCAAACTCTTGGTGTTGATCTTCAGATTGTTCCCGCGATCGCAGGCTCCAGCTTGGTGCATTCCCATACTTGGTATGCGAACATGGCTGGCCATATCGCAGCCTTGTTGCACGGTATTCCCCACGTACTCAGCGCCCATAGCTTGGAGCCGCTGCGCCCGTGGAAGGCTGAGCAGCTAGGTGGCGGTTACGCCGTTTCTTCATGGGTGGAGAAGACCGCCTATGAGGGTGCGGCGGCCATCATTGCCGTGTCCGATGGAATGCGTCAAGACATCCTGCGTAGTTACCCGGATGTGGACCCTGAAAAGGTCAAGGTCATTCACAACGGCATCGATGTTGCCGCATGGCAAAGGGATGAGAAGGACGACGCCGTCCGTGCCCTTGGCATCGATCCCGACCGTCCCAGCGTGGTTTGGGTAGGTCGCGTGACTCGTCAAAAGGGTGTGCCGTACCTTTTGAAGGCTGCCGCGGCTCTGCCCCCGGAGGTCCAGTTGGTGCTTTGCGCCGGCGCGGCTGACACCCCAGCCTTGGGTGCGGAAGTTAATGCACTGATTGAGGGCCTCAAGGCACAACGTGATGGTGTTGTCGTCATCGAACGTATGCTGCCGCGGGCGGAACTGATCCAGGTTCTTAGCCACGCCACCGTGTTTGCCTGCCCTTCGATTTACGAACCGCTGGGTATCGTCAATCTGGAAGCGATGGCGTGTGGAGCCGCTGTTGTTGCCAGCGCTACTGGCGGCATTCCTGAAGTTGTTGCCCACGGTGAGACGGGGTTGCTGGTACCTCTTGAGCAGGTCGCCGATGGGACAGGGACTCCTCTTGACCCGGATAAGTTCGTTGCTGACTTTGCCGCGGCAATGATCGAGGTTGTAAATGACCCGGCCCGCGCCCGGTCCATGGGTGAAAAGGGTCGACAACGAGCCGCGGATCATTTTTCTTGGGAATCCATTGTTGATCAAACACTGGAAGTTTACAAAAGCGTACTTCCCCAAGATTAATATTGTTTACATGAAGTTCATTTCTGAAATGTGACTTTTAGGCGTCATATTGACGTAGGCCGAACAATATAGCTAGTTGGACAGCGGGCTCCGGTCTTTGGATTGGGGCCCGTTGTTTTTAATTCCAGCCTTGGATACGTCGGGTCGGATGGATGATTTTGGGTAGGCCGTGGTGGTAGGTGTTGCGGCGTGGCGTTTGGGCCGGGTCTTTGAGGTAGGGAGCGGTGAAGTACGGGGTGCCGTCAATGAGTTCCAGGGTCCAGTCGCTGTGGTGAACGAGGCTGTGGTGGCGTGAGCAGAGTAGGGCGGCGTTGTTGATGTTGGTTTCGCCGCCTTCCTGCCAGGGAGTGATGTGGTGGGCTTCGCACCAGAGGGCGTTTGCCGTGCACTCCGGGAAGCAACAACCGAGGTCGCGGGCGAGGAGGATTTTGCGTTGGGCAGGGGTGAAGAGTCTCTCGGCTCGTCCTGCATTGAGGATGTTCTGGCCTTCTCCGACGGTGATTCGGCTGATTTCTGGATCGCAGAGGGATTCTTCGAACAAGGTCAGGGGCACGGGGCCGTTGTGAACGGTGAATGCTAGGCCTTGGTGATCGGTGCGGTCGAGGTCTTCTTGGCGAGTGACGATGATTAGTTGCGCTTTCAATCCTCCATTGAGCGGGAGGGTGTTGGTGCGGGCGGCGAGTTTGAGGCAGTCTAGGATTCCGTCGAGGAGTTTTTGTGCGTAGGTGCGATCATCGGCGACGACCGGGTCTGTGCTGTCGGGGTCGATCGGGTCCAGTCCTGCCAGCATTTCTCCGAATCCAGAATCAAAACCAGGACCAGAACCGGAACCGGGGCAGGGAGCCCCCACCTCAGCTGTCGTCGACGAGGCATCCTCGGTCGTGCCAGCACCGAAGAGGGCATTGCTTGCATTTCCAGTACCGCCAGGGTTCTCGCTGGTGCTGGTGCTGGTGCTGTCGGTGTTGGGTGGAATCAGGGGTCCGCTATCCTCCCAGATCGACTCCCACCCGGACCCGGCCGGCCCCGAGACGTCTGGCGAATTGCCGAGTGGTTCATGGGGTGGTGGAATAGGCGGATCTTCTTGCGGGGGTTGAGCAGGCGGTGTGGGGTTGGTGGTGAAGATGTTAGCGAACTCGCTGAACTGATGGGCCAAGTTCGCCTGTTCTGATGTCTCATTGCGGCTATCGTCCTCCACCGTGTCCCGACTGGCGCTTCCGAGGTTGTCTCTGTCGGCCCGGTCGGTGCTGTCGGTGGTGGAGTTGTCTGGGTTGATGTTTTTGTGGTGGTTGGGGTTTGCGAATCTGCCGATGATAGTCAAGATGATTTCGTGTTGTTCTAGGGTGAGGTAGCCATCGAATCCGACGAGTCCGCGCCGGGCTTTGCGGAAGACGATGCCTTGTTTGGCTCGTAGTTCGGAGGGGCCCGGTTTTTGACCATCGGGATCGAGCAAACTCATGACTCGGGTACCGATTCGGCGTAGGAAGTCTGGTCCCTCTTCCTGTCCTGATGTAACCAGGGTGGTTTGTACGTCGGTGTAGGTATCTGGGCTGATCCGCCCGTCGTGGGCAAGACGGGAAGCATCGGTGATGAATTTTGACACGATGAGGGCTTGTTCTTGTCCGATCCGGCCCGAGAAGAACGCTTCTCCCAGAACCGCTTGCGAGGCCGGTATTGGGAGCCCGGTGATGGCATCCATGGTGGGCAGGAGTGTGTCGGCCAGCGTGATGCGGCGAGAGGCTTCACCGGCACCGATCATTAGGGCCTGGGCGAGCATATCGATCGGGCCTCGCACGCCCATGGCCGTGTAACGGCCGGCAGTGGTGCGTTGAGCTATCTCTGCGGCAACTTGAATAGCGAGGCCTTGTTGGAACCGGGCTAAGTGTTCCAAATCTTGGGCCCAGCCCACACATTCCTGATCGGTCAACCCGCCCATGTCCATACCAAAGGGCGCCCGATACGGCGTTGGGGAGCCTATCTCCGTCGGGGCGACAAAGCCCGCGGTACCACCTACAAAGTTCGCAGCATTGGTGGCAGAAGCGGCCCACGCCGGTGAATCATCCTCCGCCGAAGCCGCCGAAGTGGGGATGGAGACAGCAGTAGTGGTGGTTGCTTGGACGAGGGCGTGGGCAAGGTTGAGAAGTTGGTGAATGTGTTCACCAACCCGTATATCCCGTGAATCGGGTACCGATTGTTCCGGCGCCCTTGCCGCTGTATCCATACACATATTCTAATTCATGGCACTGACATTCATGTTTGCTGCCACCCCGAATGTGCAGAACCGCGGCCTAAAACCGGCGGTGGAGGAATCAACCCCGAAAAGGCGAAATACGCCCCAGACACGGCTGGCGGCGGCAAAGACAATCACGCCTAGGACCGGTGGAAACCACAGTGCGGTGTTACTGGTCCGAATGGACATATTCGGATCTCAGGTTGGTAGGGCTGTGGATAAGTTCTGGCACGTTCTCTTCACGGTGTGTATTTTGGAAGGAAGCCACACGCGGCGAGCCCCAATGATGAGGCCCGCTACTCATGCCACACCTATGGGGGCCGGCGATCATGGATAGTCACGCCACAACCACACAGCAACGACGTCACCAGGACTGGCACTACGGCAGGCGCCGGTACCGCCGAGCTGACGGCCGCGGTCACCACAGCATCCTGGCGAGCGGGACGGTGGTGGTATTTGCCGGGCTTCTCGCCCTCACCGGTTGCACCACACCCGGTGGTGGCAACAACCCGGGCACTGCTTCACCATCCGGCGCAACGGTGACGACAACAGCCCCTGCCACCACTGCTCCAGCGCCGACAACGGCCGCGGCCTACAAACCAGCTACCGATGCCGGACCGGCCGAGAATGTCCCCGTCCCTGTGTTGCCTGAGAAAGCCAAGGAATTCAGCAAGGAAGGTCTCATCGCCTTCGCCGAATACTGGTACAGCACCTTGGGTTACGTCTTCGAAACAGGCGACCCCGCGCCCATGATGAGCATTACAGATCAGAGCTGTGACACGTGCTCACAAGTCAACGACTCCCTAGGAGCCTGGTATTCAGAGGGAGGGTGGACAGTCGGTGGTCAAATGAATGTGCTCCAGTCGACGGCCACATTCGAACCGACGCAGATTGGGACCTATCAGGCTATTCTGCTGGTTCGTCAGAGTCAGGTTTCGTACTATAAGGCTGGCGGCACCTTATCGACTGCCCACCCTCAAGGCATTGCCGAGACCAACATTGTCGTCGCCACGTTCAAGGATGATCGGTGGAAGGCGCAAACTGCTGAACCCATGAAGAAGGGGTCATGAACCGCTCTCACCGTTTGCTACGTCGGAGCCATTTGACCCTAGGCCTCGTGTTCGTACTTTTACTGACGCTGGCGTCCTACGCCGCTGCGGACCCGCCGGTCTGGTCAGGTGCGGACCTGGATATTGATGGCTACGAACGAATTCCTGGTTCTAAAGAGTGGGCACCTGTGCCAGATGCGGGTCCCGCCGATTCGAAAGTGTACGAGATGAGACTCGCTTGTACGGATGGCGACAGTGTCATCTTCAGCGAATGTTCTGAGGTTATGCCTTCTTGCTCCACAGGGGACGGTAGTCCCAACGGGGAACCCGGGACAGCGGTCTACTGGTATTTCAGTGACACACTGTTTAGCCCTCCGATTTGGAATTTCTTTTCTGGTCCCGAGTGTATCCATGGTGAGAAGCCACGTGACATCCTCGCTGAAATCGCCGAATCAATAGCCCACGAATTTCAACGCAGCCCCGTCGTCGCAGCCAGCATCGGCAGCCAACCAGGACCCCACACCCTCCGCGGCAAGGAAACCAACGTCTGGGCAGAAGCCACCACCCAAACCTTCAACCTCACCATGCTCGGCCAAAAAGTCACCATCACCGCCACCCCCGTCGCCTACACCTGGAACTACGGCGACGGCACCATCTGGGGACCCACCCCCACCCACGGCGCACCCCTCCACAAAGACCGCATCGGCGAACAAACCCAAACCAGCCACATCTACACCGAAACCGGCCACCTCACCATCAACCTCACCACCCATTTCAACGGCAGCTACACCGTTAACAACGGACCATCACTCCCCATCCCCGGCCAAGGCAACATCCCCTCACCACCACTAGCCCTCACCGTCTGGCGCGCAGAAACCAACCTCTACGCCGACAACTGCTTCCAAAACCCCCAAGGCATCGGCTGTTAAAGGCATCGGCTGCTAACTGCCGGTTAGCGGCGGCGGAAACCCAAAGACTCGGTAACGCAAAACGGCGGCACCCGAGTGGGTGCCGCCGTCGAATCTTAGGGAAGGCTACTTCTTCGAAGAAGCCTTGGCCCGTTGAATCAGGATCTTCTCGTCAATAGGGCCGGCAGAGCTGGCTCGAAGATTCCGGAAGTAGTCGCGGGCCTCGTCTTGGCGCTCACGCTCAATGCCGGATGCAATCGTGGCGCGAAGGTGCTCGGGTCCGTAGCCAAATGCGTCAACCAGGTCCAGAGCGTGGGGACGCAGCTTGCCCAGCAGGCGGTTGATGTACGGCGCAAGGGTTCGCGCACGCTGCATGGAGATGCGGCCGTTCATCAAGTACCAATCCAGGTGCTTTTCGATCAAGCCAAGTCCGAATACGTCACGAAGTTTGGTCAGGACTCGTTTGGTACCGGCATCCTCGATCCGGCCAAGAGCGGCCGTGAAAGCCTCCCACTGCAGAAGTTCAGCATGGGCGCGAGCGGCCTCGATAAGGGCATTCTGGTTGTCGTTGAAGATTGCGGCGCCTTGTTCCTTGGGTACCTTGGCAGCTTCCTTCAGTGCACCGGCAATCTCTGCCACCATGGTCTGGACGCGATCGGCCAACATCTGTCGCTGGGTGTCTTCATCCTTGAGTGCCTTGGCGGACTTTTGGGCAGACCCGGTGTCGGCAAGGGACTGGACTACCTGGCGCAGGCCGGTTTTGTTGAGTGTCAGATCGGCGGCCTGTCCGACCACGAATCGGGCCAATACACCGAAATCGAGGTTGCGGAATTCCTTGCTGTAATCCGCCAAAAGGCGCTTGGCGACCAGCTGCAACAGGACGGTGTTGTCGCCCTCAAATGTTGCGTAAACGTCCAGATCGGCGCGGAGGGAAGTGAACCTGTTTTCCACCATGAAACCGGATCCACCACACGCCTCGCGGCATTCCTGAAGCGTGTCAAGAGCGTGCCACGTGGTCAACGACTTCAACGCTGCCGCCAGGGTTTCCAGATCCTGACGGTCCTCGTCGGTGTCGTGCGCGCCGGAGAACACGCCGTCGAACTTGACGAGCAATTCTTCGTGGGCGAAGGCGGCGGCGTAAGTCGTGGCCAGCAGGGGGAGAAGGCGGCGCTGGTGTCGCTGGTAATCCAACAGCACAACTTCCTCGGTGTCCGAAGCCGCGTTGAACTGGCGACGCTCGGTGGCGTACTGAATGGCAATCTTCAAGGCGACCTTCGACGCCGCAACGGCGGCACCGTTCAAGGACACCCGGCCCTGAACCAGAGTGCCCAGCATGGTGAAGAAGCGCCGGCCGGGGCTGGAGATCGTCGAACTGTAGCTACCGTCCGCGGCTACGTCGCCGTAACGGTTGAGGAGGTTTGTGCGGGGTATGCGCACGTTGTCGAAGGCCAGACGGCCGTTGTCGATACCGTTCAGTCCACCCTTGATGCTGTCATCGAGGCCCTGGATACCGGGGAGGAATTCTTTGGTTTCCGGGTCGCGCAACTCAACGTAGAACGCGTGCACACCGTGGTTGACGCCCTTGGTGATGAGCTGGGCGAAGACGACAGCGGCCAGGCCGTCAACGGCGGCGTTGCCGATGAATTCCTTCCATGCAGCACGGAATGGGGTGTTGATGACGAATTCCTGGGTGGCCTCGTCGTAGCTGGCCGTCGTGGCGATTGAGGCGACATCGGAGCCATGGCCAATTTCGGTCATGGCGAAGCAACCCGGAATATCCAGATTCATGATGCCAGGCAACCACTTGTCCTGGTGTTCCTCGGTACCCAAATGCATAACGGCGGAACCGAACAGGCCCCATTGAACGCCGCCCTTGATCTGAAGTGACGGATCGGCGAGGACCAGTTCTTCAAAGCCGGCAACGTTGCCGCCGTGGTCGTCACTTCCGCCGAGGCGTTTTGGAAACGCTCGGTGAACGCCGTTTTTCGTGACCAAGATGCCGAGCTGTTCAAACACACGACGGCGGTGTTCGGTGTGGCTCAACCCCTCAACCTTGTGGAGTTCGGGCAGTCCGGCAAGCTCACGGGCTGCCAAACGGACCTGGGACCATTTGCCCAGCAAGATTTCGCCAAGTGCGGCGACGTCAACAGTGGCGCCGTCGTGCTCAGCTGCTGAAGAAACCGGTGTCAGTACATTGGTCATGATTATCCTTCTGCTGTGGTTGATGTAGTGGGGGAGGCGGAGAGCACCTGTCCCACGCCGTCGAAAAGCCATGCTGAAATCTGTTGCGCCATCGCCGCGGAGTCCGGTTTAGCGGTGTCCACCGGAGCCTGTAGCCATAATTCACCGGTGGTACGGACCAGACCGATCGCGGCTGTGGGCCAGTAGCCCAGCAACGTTGATTCCGGATCGCCCAAAAGGTGGCGCAGCGGCTCGGTGATCATTGCGGTCACGGAATCGAAGAATCCGCTGAGTTCCCCGGACGGGCGGCCTTCGCCGTCGGCCGGAATTGTTGCGAAGAAGTACACATTCGGCGAGGTCTGGGCCATTTCAAGGTAGGCGGCAACCATCGCCGTCACGCCTTCCCGGGGTTGGGTTGCTTTTTGCCGGGCCGCCGCAAGGGTGTCCTGCATTTGCTTGATCACTACGGCGCCGACAGCCTGTCGGAGTCCTGATTTGTCGCCGAAATAGCGGTAAAAAACGGACTTTGATGTTCCCGCTGTTGTGGCAATATCTTCCATGGATGCGTCCGGACCGAGTCGGTGAATGGCTCGGCGCGCGGCCTTGATCAATGCACGACGCCGTTCCTCGCGGTGGGTTTCCCACCTCGCCGAACGCCCGTCTATGGTTGCGCCGTCAGGCTGTTCGCCGATGGCAGGCCCGGCGCCAGCGGCATCGACGGCCTGGCCGGGCGCAGAAGAAGGAGTCGGCGCGGCCGGCTCTCGCTGTAACATGTTCACGATACTCAGCGTATCAGGTACGCTGAGTATCAGTAACACAAGGCGTTCCCGAAGGAGAGAGCTTCATGACCACCCCCACAACATCAGGCAACGAAACTGCGATCGATCAGTCCGGTACGCAACCGCAGCCAGTTTCATCATCTAAAGCAGTTACCCCAAGGAACACTGGTGTTCGCAGGGCGGTGGTTGTTGGTGGGAATCGCATCCCCTTTGCGCGATCCGGTGGCGCCTACGCACACTGCTCCAATCAGGACATGTTGACTGCCGCATTGGATGGGCTGGTAGCCCGTTTTGGTCTTGCGGACGAGGAAATCGGTGAAGTTGCTGCCGGTGCTGTCCTCAAGCATTCCCGGGACTTCAACCTCACACGTGAAGCGGTTCTCGGCTCGGCACTTGCCGCCACCACGCCGGCCTATGACCAACAGCAGGCTTGTGCCACGGGCATGGAAGCAGTTATTGGGCTCTCCAACAAGATTAAACTTGGCCAGATTGACTCCGCCATCGCTGGTGGCGTGGACTCCGCATCCGATGCACCCATTGCCGTCAGCGAGGGCCTGCGCGCCATCCTCCTTGATCTGAACCGTGCCAAGACCATGGGGCAGAAGGCCAAGATCATTAGCCGCATCCGCCCGAAGGACCTCTCGCCGGACGCGCCGTCCACGGGTGAACCGCGCACGGGCCTGTCCATGGGAGAACACCAAGCCCTGACCACTGCCCAGTGGAAGATCAGCCGCGAGGCTCAAGATGAACTTGCCCTGGCTAGTCATAAGAACCTCGCCGCGGCGTATGACCGGAACTTCTTCGACGACCTTGTCACGCCGTTCCGCGGGCTAAACCGTGATTCGAACCTTCGGGCAGACTCCACCTTGGAAAAGTTGGCCTCACTCAAGCCCGCTTTTGGCCGGTCCTTGGGTGAAAACGCCACCATGACCGCAGGAAATTCCACACCTTTGACCGACGGCGCTTCAGCTGTCCTCCTTGCTTCCGAGGAATGGGCCGAGGCCCGGGACCTGCCGATTCTTGCCGACGTTCTGGACGGGGAAGCCGCGGCCGTGGACTTTGTTCATGGCAAAGACGGGCTGCTCATGGCACCAGCCTTCGCGGTGCCCCGTATTCTGGCCCGCAATGGCCTGACGCTGGATGACATTGACTACTTTGAGATCCACGAAGCCTTCGCTGGAACTGTTCTGAGCACCCTCGCCGCCTGGGAAGATGAGGACTTTGGCACCACTCGCTTAGGTCTGGACGGCGCCTTCGGTTCCATCGACCGCAGCAAGCTCAACGTCAACGGCTCCTCGCTCGCTGCGGGCCATCCGTTCGCCGCGACTGGTGGCCGGCTCGTCGCCACGCTGGCAAAGATGCTCCATGAACGTGGAGAAGTTGACGGACGTCCGGCTCGCGGCCTGATTTCGGTCTGCGCAGCCGGCGGCCAGGGCGTCGTTATCATCATGGAAGGGCGGTAGTCTCGATGGCAAGCCCGAACATGCGCGAGAAAGCAGACAAGTACACGGAATTCGTCAGCCGTGGTTTCGGCAAGGATCTGGCTAAGCGCCTTGGCCTGCCTCAGCCCGTGATCTTGCGACGCTACAGTCCCAAGGCCCCATTGCTTGAAGGTCCTGTCCTCGTGCTGGGCCAGGGCGCCGGGGCCGACGGCGTCGCAAAGGTGCTGCTCGATTGGCACCAGGACGTGCGTCGGCATGCAACGCCCAAAGAAAAGCTTGGTGCCATCGTGGTGGTGCTCGACGAGCTGGAACACCCGGAGCAGCTCTCGGCAACGATGCTTACGGTCGGTGCTGCACTACGGGACTTGAATAAGAATGCTCGGGTTGTCACCATCTCGCGGCCCGCGGCCACCTCCGATGCACCGGCCGTTGCTGCAGCCCGCAACGGCATTGACGGAATTGTGCGGTCCCTGGCCAAGGAGCTACGGGCCGGCGCCACAGCCAATGGCATCCTGCTAGCCAACGGTCTCGCCGCCAATGCTGCCAGTGCTATTTCGGCACTGAGGTTCTTCCTGTCCGGACGCTCAGCCTTCGTTGACGGTCAGTTCCTGACCGCATCGTCCGCCGGTTCCCAGGACCAGCCAGACTGGGAAAAGCCGTTGAAGGGAAGCATCGCAGTAGTGACAGGCGCGGCACGAGGCATCGGCGCAGCCATTGCCCGTACCTTGGCCCGGGACGGTGCAACAGTCATAGCAGTTGACGTTCCCGCGGCCGGTGACCACCTTGCTGCCGTTGCCAATGAAATTCGTGGCACGGCGTTGCAGCTGGACATCACCAACCCTGACGCTGGCCAGCGGATCCTGGACCATGCCGTACAGCGTTACGGCCGCCTGGATATTGTTGTCCACAACGCCGGCATCACGCGCGATAAGCTGCTGGCCAATATGGACAACGCCAAGTGGGACTCGGTGATCGCCGTCAACATCGCCTCCCAGCTGCGCATGAATGAAACCTTCTTGGCCAGCCCTGACTTTGCCACGAACCCCCGCATCATCAGCGTGGCCTCCACCAGTGGCATTGCCGGCAATCGCGGCCAGACCAACTACGCCGCTTCCAAGGCCGGCGTCATGGGCATGGTCCGATCCACCGCACCCTTGCTGGCCGAACGCGGAGGTACGGTGAACGCCGTCGCGCCTGGCTTCATCGAGACGGACATG
Organism: Arthrobacter sp. TWP1-1; assembly: GCF_049897845.1. Lineage (NCBI taxonomy): Bacteria > Bacillati > Actinomycetota > Actinomycetes > Micrococcales > Micrococcaceae > Arthrobacter > Arthrobacter sp. TWP1-1. Next base: position 325,390 of record NZ_JAFCXC010000002.1, on the reverse strand, counting down.
ACCGCCAAGATTCCCTTTGCCACCAGGGAAGTTGCTCGCAGGCTCAACAGTCTCCAGCAGGGCGGTCGGCCCATTGATGTTGCCGAGGCGATTGCGTTCTTTGCCCAACCTGCGGCAGCGGGCGTAACTGCGAACGTCCTGCGTGTTTGTGGGCAGAACTTGGTTGGGCAATGACGGAATCCACGCTCTTGACGGAGATGCCGTCACTATCCAAGCTCTACGTCAATGCGGCAGCAAGTGCAGCAAAGAGCAGACTCCTTCGAAGTTCACCCGTCGTGGCTTTGCCTTCGCGTGCCGTGGAGGTCCGCGGGGTGCGGGCTGACTTAGCCAAGGTGACCGAGTTCGCACACCTGATGGGCGAGCCGGCCCGCGATGTCCTGCCATCGGGCTACCTGCATGCGTTGTCGTTTCCCGTCGCCATGAGCGTTATGGTGCAGGACGACTTTCCGCTACCCCTGCTAGGCATGATCCACCTGAGCAACCAGGTGGAGCACTTCGCCCCGGTGCTCTTCACAGATGAGCTGATCATCCGGGCGTGGGCTCGAGATCTCGCCGGGCACAAGAGTGGTACTCAGGTCCAAATTGTGGCGGAAATTCACAATGCTGATGGCACCGAACTGCTGTGGCGTGGGGTCTCGAGCTACTTGGCCAAGGGTGTTTACCTGCCCGGCTTGGACAAGCCCACGGCCCCAGTGGCGAGGGTTGATTTTGTGCCCCCGACACCTACCGCACAGTGGAAGCTAGGTGTTGATACCGGACGGGCCTATGCCGCCGTTTCCGGTGACTTCAACCCGATTCACCTCAGCGTTCTGAGCGCCAAGGCGCTGGGAATGCGCCGCTCCATTGCCCACGGCATGTATGCCGCTTCGCGAGTTCTGGCTACTGTCCCGCAGTCAAAGCCCGATGCCTTCACGTGGGACATCTCCTTCGATTCTCCTGTCTTCCTGCCGGCGACGGTTTCCTTGGAAGTGGTTGATCACAGGACGGACGACGGCGTGTGGCTGAGTTCGGAGTTCACGGCCTGGAATGCGCGCAGTGCCAGGAAGTTCTTCAGTGGGACTGTCACCGCGGGCTGACGCACTACGGATTTCCTGAATACCAGGCGACGAGGCTGGAACGCTCCCTAAGGGAGCGTTCCAGTCAGTTGGTCATGGATTCTTCATAGGCGTAGGTCGCTATGACGGTTTCAATGCGGGCGACGGCGTCCGCGTCCAGACCGCTCGGAGCCACACCATTCCATGCTTCCACTGCCACGTCACCAAAATTGTGGCCATGGCTGGCAGGAACGGATTCACCCATGAACATGTCAAAGGCCACCTGCAGATAGGTGATCAAGGGCATCCACAGCATCGAATCGCTGACGTCGGGGGCTCGGCCGCCGCTGGCTGCCGGGCCTGCCAGCCAATCCGGTTTCGTCCAGATGAGTCGCGGCGTCAACCAGCTCACGGCGTCTGTTCCATGTTGCAGATAAGCAATTCTTGAAGGTTCCCAAACGCCGGGGCTGTTACCGAAATCGCCACTGTTGGAGAGCCAACGGATGTTCCTGCCGGCGTTGTACACAGGCTGCCAAGGAGGGGAGCCAGCATCGCGTCGTGCCTGCAATGTGCCCCACGGTTGGGAGTTGTTCGGAGCCCCTGAAAAAACGGCCCCGTCAACGCTGGCCACCAAGTCCTCGGCACTGGAGAACGCGGATTGCATTCCGGACGCACCCAAACTCAGTCCATATACGAGCAACTTGGGGCGATCTTCAGCGGGCATGGCCAGCCATTCGGTCCTTACGGCCTTGTACAGTGCTTGCCCAGAATTTCGGGGCAGGTCTTGGTGGAAGAGAAAGGACACCCAACTGGGTTGGTAGGAATACTGCATCGAAACGATCGCCGTGTCACCGCCGTGCAGGTATTCCAGTGAATCAACAGCTTGCCGCTCAAGCCAGCCGGAGCCCGTGGGTGTGGCGATCATGAGAGTTGACCGTTTGAAGCCGCCGGTCCGCTTTAGTTCCGCGACAGCCAGATTCGCTCGGTCCTCCATGGTATTTCCCTGGGCCTGTCCTACATAGACACGAATGGGTTCAATGGCCGGCAGCTGAGTCACCGAAGAAATCAGCGCCGCATGGGGGCCGCCACCAACAAAGGTTCGGCCTTGCATACCCAACTGGTCCCAGCTGACCAGTGATTGTGCCCCGGCCGAACGGAATTCTGAAGATGGTTCACTAATGTTGTTCGGAGTAGTTTGGTTCCGCGCTGCATACACTACGTCCGTACCCACAAGTGCGGCTGAAACCAGCAGAGTCACGGCTATGACCGCGCCTAGCAAGGCCGTGAAGAATCCACCCGCGGTGACAAGCCTAGGAACGGGCGTTGCTCGCCTGGTCCATCCACGGCCAACATCCACCAACTTCCGCAGTCCCCAATGGGCAGCAAAGACCACCGCTGCCATGAGCACCGCGACCAGGAAGAAGGTCACTAGATCCAGGCCGTCCACACGCGGCATGTCAACTTTCTGACGAACATCGTTTTGCCAGCCGATGGCGAGGCGGCCGACCACCGCGGTGTAGGCCACCCCGGCGGCACCTGCCGCCAACCAAATCCAGAATCGAAAGGGTTGGGTGCGGCCGGTACGAATATTGGATTGGCCGGGCAGAACTGATTCAACCTCTATGGCGTGATTGGCGGCTGCTGTGCGCGCACGGCGTCGAGCCAGCGTACGAGCGAGGAAACGCGAGGCAATGGCCGCTGCCAGATAGGCCAGCCCAAAGCTGAGGCCAGCGAGAAAGCCTTGGAACAGTGCCGGCCGCGGGACGAGTGAGGGTGTTAGCGCAAGGGCAACCGCCGAAATCCCAGCAATCAGGGCAATGACGGTGGTGGTGCGATGGTTGCGGATCAAAGGTGATACCTCAGTAGCCGGGGGAGTTGAGCTATTAGCCTAGCGGCTGCGCGAGGCCCGAGTGCTTCACAGCTGAAGGGAACGGCGGTCGGACACTTGGACCTCACTGTTAACAGTGGCCATGGTGCCCGCGTAGCTTCCAGCCGCATGAGCATTGCTGGATCCCTGCGACATGGATTGTTGCCGGGCGCTGCGCAGTGCTGGATGGAGGAGCTTCACGTGATCGTCTGCACGCTCTCTGCGACCTACGAGCACCAGCTCGTTTCCGGGTTCTGCTGACACCGACTCCTGCTTGTACAGGCTCTCAATGCGGTGCGCCACTGTGGTGAGGAATCCCAGCTGAAACTGTCGGCGCTCGAGGGTCTTTTCATGCGTGGAAAGGTACGGCTTGTAGGGGTATTCAAACCACCACGTTTGCATGGCGGCGGCGAGTTGGACTCGCAATGAGTCAAACAGACGAACGATTTGCGACACATCCGACTCGGCCCCAATCAAGTACAGAATCTTCTTAGTGCTGCCGGTGGCGAGGAGAACCCTGACCGTTGTGAAGGCCAGGGCAATTGCCGTAAAGCCACGAGCCTGACCCACGCGGTATTGGCCAGTGAGTTCCACACGTTCCTCAACCATGGCCTCCTGCGGCTTACCGGCTTTGCCTGCCTCGGCGTCGATGGTTGCCTGTTCAATTCCATACCGGACCATGAGCCGCTCGGCATGTTCTTGGAAAGCTTGGGCTTCGGCCGGGAAGGGCGTGCTTTCCGCCTTCGCCAACAAGGCCGTGATGAGCTTGAGGGTTTTCTTCGCCTTATGGGTGGTTGTGCCGGCGGACTCCATGATGATCTGCTCCTTCATTCGGGAACTGGCCTGCGAGTTCTACTTTTTGCTGGGCATGATGAGGATTGAAGAATAACTCGTGGGTCCGACATTCTAAATTTAGTGATGCGAAACACAGCTGTATATTCACTGCGAAGAATTTGTGGGAAAACAAAAGACTCCCTGAGAACCGAAGTTCTCAGGGAGTCTGTCAGTGCGCGAGAAGGGACTTGAACCCTCACCCCGTTTCCAGGACCAGCACCTCAAGCTGGCGCGTCTGCCATTCCGCCACTCGCGCAGTGATCACAGCGAACTGATTCTTCCTTTCGGTTGAACCGTTGTCCGCCGCAGCAGCGATGAAAACAATACACGACTTTTCTCAGAATCAAAAATTGAGCCAAAGGGGTCCATTTTTTACCTCCCAAAGGCGGCCAAACATCCCGAAAGGTAGTGTGGGTTGTACGCCATCCCACAAAGGAGTTTCCCTGTGAATACCGTTAGGCCGCAGGACGAGGTTGCCGGCATCTGTGCTGATCTCATCCGCTTCGATACAAGCAACTACGCCGACAACGAAGGTCCGGGGGAGCGGGCGATTGCCGAACATACGGCCGCCTTGATCTCCGAGGTTGGACTCTCGCCGGAGTTGTATGAATCTGCGCCTGGCCGGGCAAACGTAGTGACTCGCCTCGAAGGAACTGATTCCTCGCTGCCTGCTCTGGTGGTGCACGGTCACCTTGACGTTGTCCCCGCCGAAGCCAGTGACTGGAGCGTTGATCCTTTCGCCGGTGAGGAGCGCGATGGCTTGATTTGGGGTCGCGGGGCGGTGGACATGAAGGACATGGATGCCATGATCCTGTCCGTCATGCGTTCCATGGGTCGTGAAGGCCGAAAGCCCAAGCGAGACATTATTTTTGGGTTCTTTGCCGATGAGGAGGCCGGTGGCACGTATGGTGCCCGCTGGAGTGTTGATAACCGCCCCGATCTTTTCGAGGGTGCCACGGAGGCCATTTCAGAGGTGGGCGGTTTCTCAACCGACATCAACGGCAAGCGCGCCTACCTCTTACAGACCGCTGAGAAGGGGCTGGCCTGGCTCCGGCTGACGGCCCACGGCCGTGCCGGGCACGGCTCGCACATCAACACGGACAATGCTGTGACGCGCCTGGCCCGGGCGGTAACCCGCATCGGTGATTATGAATGGCCCATTGAATACACAGACACAACTCGGGCCTTCCTCGAAGGCGTTTCCGAGCTGACCGGCATCGAGTTCGATGAGTCCAACCCCGAGACCCTGCTGAGCCAGCTGGGGACCGTGTCCCGTTTTGTCGGCGCCACCTTGCAGAACACCTCAAACCCCACATTCCTTAAGAGCGGCTACAAGGCCAACGTGATTCCCGGTACGGCCGAGGCCATGATCGACATCCGTACGCTTCCCGGCCAGCACGAACAAGTTCTTGAGATAGTTCGCGAATTGGCAGGGGACGGCATCGACATCTCCACCATCCACAACGACGTCTCCCTGGAAACTCCCTTCGCCGGAAACCTGGTCGACGCCATGATCGATTCACTTCACGCCGAGGACCCCGGATCCACCGTCCTGCCCTACACACTTTCCGGCGGCACGGACAACAAGTCACTGAGCAGGCTCGGTATCACTGGCTACGGGTTCGCCCCGCTCCAGCTACCCTCCGATCTGGACTTCACAGGAATGTTCCACGGCGTCGACGAGCGGGTCCCCGTGGACTCACTGAAATTTGGCGCCCGGGTTTTGGACCGCCTGCTGAGCAACTACTGAACAACTAATGAGGACTGCCGACATGAGCCTTGATGTGAGCGAACTCCTCCCAGACGAGTTGCTCGAGCGCTTCCGTGACCGGGCCAAGGGGTATGACGAGCGCAATGAGTTCTTCCACGAGGACCTTGCGGAGCTACAGGCTCAGGGTTACCTGCGCATGTTCGCTTCCAAGGACGACGGCGGACTCGGCTTTGGTCTGAAACAGGCCGCCGCCGCGCAACGAAGGTTGGCGACGGCCGCCCCGGCCACAGCATTGGCGATCAACATGCATTTGGTGTGGACCGGCGTCGCACATCTTTTGGGGCAACGTGGGGATACCTCGATGCACTATGTCCTGACGGAAGCGGTGGCGGGAGAAGTTTTTGCCTTCGGAAACTCTGAGGCCGGCAACGACTCCGTGTTGTTTGATTCAAACACCGTGGCGGCTCCTTTAGGTGACGGCAGTTATTCGTTTACGGGGACGAAGATCTTCACGTCGTTGTCGCCGGCGTGGACGCGGCTGGGGATTTTCGGCAAGGATGCCACGGGGGAGGAGCCGTTGCTGGTGCACGCCTTCATCAGCCGTGACACCTCGGGGTACACCATCAAGGACGACTGGAACACCCTGGGTATGCGGGCCAGTCAGTCGAACACAACCGTGTTGAACGGTGCCGTGGCATCGGCTGACCGCGTATTTCGAAAGTTGCCGGTGGGGCCAAACGCCGATCCGTTGATTTTCGCCATCTTTGCCTGCTTCGAAACACTCCTGGCAGCCGTGTATACGGGGTTGGGTGAGCGTGCGCTGCAGATAGGTGTTGCCACTGTTCACCAGCGAATGTCCAAGAAGTCGGGCAAGAGTTATGCTCAGGATCCGGATATCCGTTGGCGTATTGCTGATGCTGCGTTGGCCATGGACGGACTCTATCCGCAACTGGAATCCCTGGCCCAGGATGTGGACGAGATGGCCGACCATGGCGGGCAGTGGTTCCCGAAGCTCGTGGGGCTGAAGGTTCGTGCCACTGAGACGGCCCGGACGGTGGTTGACCTCATGATTCGTGTCAGCGGCGGTGGGAGCTATTTTGCCGGCAATGAACTGGGCAGGCTGTACCGTGATGTTCTCGCGGGAATGTTCCATCCCTCTGACGATGAGTCGGCGCATTCGACCATCGCCACCGCGTGGCTGGGGCCGATGGAGCCTTAGTGCGGCGTCGAGCTAAGTCAGTCGTGATGGACTAATAAATGTCCAGGGTCCGCTCCACGCGAAGTACCTTTCGCCGCATGACGTACTTACGCTCACCACCCATGTACAGGGTGCTGCGTTCGAGTTCCCACTTGCCGTATTCGGCGTGTTCTCGAAGTCGCTGGTAGGCCACCGGCACGGACTCTCCAGGGCTGACAGTGATCAACAGATACTCGAAGGACCGGATGGGTGCGCCACGACCGGTAGCTGCAGGTTTCAACGTTTCTCGCATTGGCTGTCCCTTCTGCTGATGGCCTTTGTAGCGTGTGTGCTTAACCTAAGCTACCGCGTGCCGGACGCTCAATGTGCCTGCGCCATTAAAGGACTTTCAAGTTCGCACACACACTGGTACCGTCAATCGCATGAGCATCGATCCCCGCGCAGCACTGAGTGCCTTGACCACAGCCTTAGAAGAACACCTCGTGGCCGCCTCCGCGCGTCGAGGTGAAGAAGACCCCATCGTAGAGGCCACCTTTCTGGGCATTATTGATGCCTTCGAAGCGTATGAGGAAGCCTTGTTTGACGCCTTTGATGAGGTGACCCCATTGGTCATCTACGGAGAAGACGGAGAAGACAGCGATGACTTTGACGACGACGAAGATGATGTTGAAGAAGATGATGAAGACGCGGAATTGGAATCGGAAGCCGCTAACGAGCAGTAGAGACTTTCATCACCTCTGTTAAGTCAGTTAAGCACGTCAGGCCCTCAACGAGGGCCTGACGTGCTTTTTGCTTTCACGGATACCGTGCCGCAGAAACTGCGCCTGAATAGTGGAGCAGTATGGCAGCTCAGTTCGCCTTGAGGCGGGAAACTTCGCTGAGCACTGTCACGATTTGTTCGGGCAAGGGGTCCAAGGAAGAGCTGAGGATATCCTTCAGCTGCTCTTGGGTTCGCGGCCCGACGATCGCTCCGGATACTCCTTGGTGCTCCAGGAGCCAGCTCAAGGCGACATCCAGAGGTGTGCGCCCCAACCCCTTGGCGGCCGTGATGAGGGCTTCGGTAATGCGGGCCGGACGACCCTGCAAGTATTTCTCAACATAACTGCCCATCGTGGCGCTGGCACCGCGCGAATCGGCCGGAATTTGCCCACGGTATTTACCGGTCAGAACGCCTCGACCCAAGGGAGCCCAGCACATCAGTCCTGCGCCCACGTGTTCGGCAGCCGGAACCACTTCGTGCTCCACGTTTCGGGCCACGAGGGAATATTCAACTTGGTTGGCCACAATGGGGGCATCGCACAGTGAAGCTGCCCTGGCCAACTGCCAGCCGTTGTAGTTGGACACGCCCACATACCTGACGCGTCCACTCGTGACGGCGTGTTCCAAGGCCCCGAGGGTCTCCTCTAGGGGTACGTTCTCATCCCAAATATTGGCTAGCCACAAGTCCAAATGATCTGTCCCGAGCCTCGCCAAGGATGCATCCAGTCCGGCAAGCATGGACCGGCGGGAGGTGTCCACCATGCGTTTGCCGTGTCGGTGGCTAATTCCTGCTTTGGAGACCAACACCACATCGCTGCGCGGCACTACATCGCCGAGCAACTCGCCAAGGATGGCTTCGCTGCGGCCTTCAACATAGCTCACCGCGGTGTCCAGCGTGGTTCCGCCGGCGTCCACGAAATCACGCAGTTGTGCCCTCGCCGTTTCGGCATCCGTCTCGTTGCCCCAGGTCATTGTGCCTAGGGTTAGCGCTGAGACGCGCAACCCGCTGGTGCCCATGAATCGTTGTTCCATACGTGCAAGCTTACGGTGACTTACACCTCTGAACGCGCGTCGATACCGCCACTGACGGCTTCACGCCCGGACATGCTTTAGGCTAAAACGCGTGAACTGGTTTGAAGCAGCCTTCCTAGGCCTAGTCCAAGGCCTGACAGAATTCCTCCCGATTTCGTCAAGCGCCCACCTATTTGTCGTCGGCAAATTCCTGCCTTCAGGCGCCGATCCGGGAGCGGCGTTTACCGCCGTTAGCCAGCTCGGCACCGAGTCGGCCGTGTTGGTTTTTTTCTGGCGTGACATTATCCGCATCATCAAGGCGTGGTGGGGCTCCCTGCGTGGCCGGGTGCCGCGCAGCGACCCGGATGCCCGCATGGGATGGCTGGTGATCTTGGGAAGCCTGCCCATCGCGATCCTGGGTGTGGTGTTCCAAAGCCATATTGAATCCACCCTGCGCAATCTATGGATCGTAGCGACAACCTTGATTGTCTTTGGCCTGATTCTTGCTGTTGCCGACACTGTGGCGAGCCAGAAGCGGGAGATCAAGGATCTTTCGCTCAAGCACGGGATCATCTTTGGGTTCGCCCAGGCTCTGGCTTTGATCCCCGGAGTTTCGCGCTCCGGAGGCACCATCACGGCCGGACTGCTCATGGGATACACCCGTGAATCCGCTGCCAGGTACTCATTTCTGCTTGCCATACCCGCCGTCTTCGGTAGCGGTTTCTATGAGCTCTACAAGATTTTCGCCAAGCACGAGAGTGCCGAGAGTCACTTTGGTATTGGGGAAACTGCCCTGGCCACCGTGATCGCCTTCGTGGTCGGTTACTTGATCATTGGCTGGTTCCTGAAATTCATCTCCACCAAGAGCTTTAGGCCCTTCGTCTGGTACCGCATTGGGCTGGGTCTGCTGCTCTTCATCCTCCTGGGCACCAACGTCATCACGCCCTAATGCTGGTTAGCGCCTCTCTGGCTGCTTGAGACTGGGACCCGGAACACGCTTCGCGTATTCCGGGTCCCTCGTCCGTTAGCGGCTAATGCGACTCCCAAAGCTCCCTTCTCCCCACCCGCTCCCACTGGGACCTGGAACACGCTTCTCCCCACCCGCTCCCACTCGCTCGCAAGCTCGCGGCGGGCCCCTCGCGGGCGTGGCCCCACGCTTGTGGCCCCTCGGCGGTTAGCGCCTAACCCGCCTCCCCAACCTCGCTTCTCCCCACCCGCTCCCACTCGCTCGCAAGCTCGCGGCGGGCCCCTCGCGGGCGTGGCCCCACGCTTGTGGCCCCTCGGCGGTTAGGCTTAGCTCTGTGAAAACTTGGAAGTCCTATGCCCTCCCTCAGCTGCCTGGCGTTATGCCGGCCATCCATCTGCATGAAAGCACCGCCCAGCGCGTGGTTTTATTGCCGGAGACAGAACCGGCCAGCCTCTACGTTTGCGGCATAACCCCCTACGACGCGACGCACATGGGTCACGCGGCTACCTATGTAGCCTTCGACCTCCTCAACCGGGCGTGGCGTGATCAGCACCGCACCGTCAGTTATGTGCAAAATGTCACAGACATTGATGACCCCCTGCTCGAACGCGCAATCCGCGACAGCGTGGACTGGCGTGAGCTGGCCATTTCCCAAACGGAACTTTTCCATGCCGACATGGAAGCCCTGAACGTTCTGGCTCCGGAACACTACATTGGCGCCGTCGAAGCCATCAGCTGGATCGTGCCGGAAGTTGAAAAGCTCATTGCGGCAGGCATTGCCTACCCGGTGGCCGGAAGCAACGGAGAGCCCGACGGCGATATTTACTTCTCCGTTGAGGCAGCCTCGGCTGCAGCTAAGGTCAGCGGCCCGGACGCACCCTGGTGGCTGGGTCAAATCTCCGGCCTCACCCAGGAGGAAATGCTTCCCGTCTTCGCCGAACGCGGGGGAGACCCCGAGCGTGGCGGCAAGCGCCACCCACTTGATGCCCTGCTCTGGCGCGTTGCCCGTGATGGTGAGCCGTCATGGGAAGGTGCCTCCCTTGGCGAAGGCCGCCCCGGCTGGCACATCGAATGCACGGTCATTGCCCAGCGTTTCCTGCCGAAGCCGTTCACGGTCCAGGGTGGTGGCAGCGACCTCGTGTTCCCGCACCACGAAATGGGTGCGGGCCACGCCTTTGCCCTGGAAGACACCACCATGGCACGTCACTACACCCACACCGGCATGGTTGGCCTCGACGGCGAAAAGATGAGCAAGTCCCGCGGAAACCTAGTTCTGGTTTCAAAGCTCCGCGCATCAGGCGTAGAGCCGGCCGCCATCCGCTTGGCCATCCTTGCCCACCACTACCGCAGTGACTGGTTCTGGACTCAGGAATTGTTGGACGACTCCGAATACCGCTTGGAGCGTTGGCGAAAGGCCCGGCACGTTGCTCCGGAAGGTTCGGCCAAGCCGCTGCTGTCGGAACTGCGATCGGCACTTTCCCAGGATCTGGACGCACCGCGTGCCCTGGCAGCCATTGACGCTTGGGCCACTGCATCGCTGACCGCGGCAACCGCTGCGTCAATCACCGTTCCTGTCGCGGTGGTGGACGGTGTCCCGGAGCAAGTTTCCCCGCGGGATTCCGATCTGGTGTCCGATGCCGTTGAGGCATTGCTGGGCATCGAGCTCTAGCAAAAGGCGGGAGCAGCTCGCCGAGACGGACCCGCACAACAGAGACAAACACGCCAGAAAGCCCCATTGGGAAGAACCGCCAGAGGTTCTCCCCAATGGGGCTTTTGGGTACTACGGCTTTTCGTGGCCTCGGCGGCGCAGGTATCGCTCAAACTCTGTGGCAATGGATTCGCCAGTTGCCTCGGGGAGCTCAGCGGTGTCTTTGGCTTCCTCCAGCTGCTTGACGTAAGCGGCGATTTCAGGATCCCCCTCGGCGAGGTCGTTCACGCCACGTTCCCAAGCCTGCGCGTCGTCGGCCATCTCATCTGTGGAGAGCGGCACGTGAAGGTAATCCTCGATGCGGTTGAGGAGAGCAAGCTCCGCTTTGGGGGAGGGGGCCTGCGCAACATAGTGCGGCACGGCGGCCCACAGGGAGATGGTGGGCAGTCCTGCAAGCAAGGCCACCTCATTCAAGACCCCGACGATGCCGATGGGCCCCTCGTACGAGGACGCCTCGAGGTCAAGGCGTTCTGCGAGAACGTCGTCGTCGCACGTTGCCGTGACCGGCAGCGGGCGGGAGTGGGGAACATCAGCCAAGAGTGATCCGAGCAGAACTACGTGGCTGACATTCAGCGCTGCCGCCTTGGCCAGGATCTCGGCCGTATAGGCGCGCCAGCGATACGACGGCTCAATGCCGTGGACCAGGACCACATCGATCTTGGTCCCGGGAATGGCGGCCTTGGCAATTTTTGTGACGGGCCATTTGATCTTGCGCCCGCCCGTGGACGTGAGTCGAACCTCGGGCCGGGTGAACTGGAAGTCGTAATATTCGTCCGGCTCGATCACGCCAACCCGCTTAGCGTCCCACAACCTGTGCAGGTATTTCAGGGCTTGGCTGGAGGCCTCGCCGGCGTCGTTCCAACCCTCGAAGGCGGCCAGCATGACTGTTACTCGGTCTTCGCCGGGCGCCGGTTGCAACAACCATCCGTTGTCGCCCTGTTCCCCATTGTTGATTCTGCTCACACTTCCAGCCTACGGCGAGTTCGCACGCGCGGCACTATGCACCACGCTCGCACTGGCTGGTAAACAGTTCCGCCGTTGACTCCACGTAGACTGGTTGCATGTTTGCTCCCTCTGCCGCCGCCGTGAACCCTGCGACTACGACTACACCCGTCCTCAAGGCCGTCCTGTGGGATATGGATGGGACCTTGGTGGACACCGAGCCCTATTGGATTGCCGCCGAGATCGCCCTTGTCACCGCCCACGGCGGCCATTGGGACGAAGAAATGGCCCACACCCTTGTGGGTAGCGCCCTGGAAAATTCGGCGAAGGTTCTTCAGGGAGCCGGCGTGAAGTTGTCGGTTCGGGAGATCATTGATCACCTGTCCGCTGAAGTCATCGCTGGTATTCGCAAGGAAATCCCGTGGCGACCGGGAGCGCGTGAATTGCTCTCCGAGCTGCATGGGCGGGGGGTGCGCTGCGCTCTGGTCACCATGAGTGAACGCACTCTTGCCACCGAAGTTGTCAACGCCCTTGACGCTGAGTACTTTGAATTCCTTGTCACCGGCGATGAAGTGACTAACGGCAAACCCCATCCCGAGCCCTACCTCACAGCGATTGAACGTCTCCGAGAGACCGATCCGTCCATTACAGCAGCCCATTGCGCGGCGATGGAGGATTCAGTTCCTGGGGTGGCCTCAGCGCTGGCTTCCGGCGCGGCCACGATCGCCATTCCCAACGCCGTCGAACTGGCCGAGGATTCGCGACGGACCACCTGGCAGACGCTCGCCGGGAAAACGTACGACGACGTCACCCGAGTTATCGCTGCCCACTCCAGCTCTGCCGGAGTTGCTTTGTGAGCGGTCCCGAGCATGGTGCCAAGACGCGCCGCGAAGGACTTGTTCTAGGTTCAGTTCGGGGAACGCCCATCATCTTGGCGAACTCCTGGTTTTTCATTGCCGCCATCACGGTCCTGGTCTTCGGGCCTCAGCTGAGGGGTATTTACCCGGCTCTTGGCGCTGGCTCATACGCTGTAGCCTTCGCCTACGCGCTCCTGCTGCTTTTTTCGGTGCTCATCCACGAACTGGCACATGCCGTGGCCGCCAAGATGTATGGCTGGCCCACGCACAAGATCGTCCTGAATTTGTGGGGTGGCCACACCGAATTTGATTTCAGCAAGGCAACTCCCGGCAAGGCGCTTGTCGTGGCGTTCGCTGGCCCCATTGCTAACTTTGTCCTGGCCGGCCTTGGCTGGCTCGTTCAACTGGGACTTCCCGACACCGCATCGGGTCCGGTCTCCTTGGGCATGGCGATTGCCATCCTGCTGACGAACATCTTCGTCTGGGCCAACCTGCTCATTGGCTTCTTCAATGTGCTGCCCGGGTTGCCGCTTGATGGTGGGCGACTGGTTGAATCCATTGTCTGGAAAACAACCGGTAGTCAGGAAAAGGGCACGGTGGCTGCTGGCTGGGCCGGCCGCGTCATTGTTATTGTGATCCTTGCAGTGGCACTTGGCGGGCCTTACCTGACGGGCTCACAACCGGATCTGACCACGTCCTTTATTGTGATCCTGATGGCCGGTTTCCTCTGGATGGGGGCCACGGCATCCATCAAGGGTGCCGGGATCCGACTGCGCCTGCCGGAGATTTCTGCCGGTGCCTTGGCTACGCCGGCCGTGAGCGCCTCGAACCAGTGCACCGTTGCCCAGCTGTGGACATTGCGTGGTGAATACCCCAGCGAACCGATAGTGCTCTTCGGCGCAGATGGCCGGCCGGCCGCCGTCGTCGATGAATACGCTCTAGCGCACGTTCCGCCGGAGGCAGCCGCCACCACGCTCGCCACGGCCGTGGCAAGATCGTTGTCGCAGGGCGCTTACGTCCCAGACGTTGCGGCCGGCGCTGAACTTGTGCAGTACCTGGCCCAGCTTCCGGACAGTGAATATGCGGTGATCAACCTTGATGGGAAGGTCACCGGGTTGCTGAGCCAAGCCAAGGTCGTTGCGGCCATCACCGGCAAGCCACTTCAATGACGGGCGATTAACTCTCGCGGGACCACGTGGCAAGGATCTTCACGGTCAGCTGTAACTGCCCCGGACACCCACAGTCTGAACACGCACAATAAATTTTGAGTACCAAAACGACAGGATCGACCATGAATCACCAGGATTCCGCAGCCGCCAACACCACCGGCGCTGCCGCACCAGCATCACCCGCCAACGCATCAGCGGCGAATGCAGCCTTACCCCACGGCGCGACAGCACGCCGGGGGCCGTTCAGGTCAGGGGAGCGCGTTCAGCTCACCGACGAGCGCGGCCGCATGAACACCATTACCTTGACACCCGGCACGGCTTACCACACGCACAAGGGCTTCCTGAATCATGACCTGCTGATTGGTGAGCCCGAGGGTTCCATGGTGGAGAGCAACGTTGGCCAGCAGTACCAGGCCCTGCGTCCGCTGCTTTCAGACTTCGTCCTCTCGATGCCCCGCGGTGCCGCCGTTGTCTACCCCAAGGATGCCGGCCAGATCATCACCATGGGAGATATCTACCCCGGTGCCCGCGTTGTCGAAGCCGGTGTTGGTTCCGGCGCGCTCTCGATCTCGCTCTTGCGCGCCGTGGGCGACAACGGTTACCTGCACTCCTTCGAGCGTCGTCAAGAATTTGCCGACATTGCCCGCGGCAACGTTGAGACAATCTTCGGTGGGCCGCACCCGGCCTGGAAGATTTCCCTTGGCGATTTCCAGGATGAGGTAGTTGCGCAGGAAGAACCCGGCAGCATTGACCGCGTTGTTCTTGACATGCTTGCTCCCTGGGAGTGCCTCGACGCCGTTGCAACGGTGTTGGCCCCCGGCGGCGTATGGATCAACTACGTTGCCACCGTCACCCAGCTCTCCCGCACGGCCGAGGCAATCCGCGCCGACGGCCGATTCACGGAACCCGATGCTTGGGAATCCATGGTGCGCGGCTGGCACCTCGAAGGCCTTGCCGTCCGCCCCGACCACCGCATGGTTGCCCACACCGGTTTCCTCATGGTGACCCGGCGCCTGGCCGATGGTGTCACCGGAATGACGCCAAAGCGCCGCGCCTCCAAGACGGACTTTGCCCAGGAAGACCTCGACGCGTGGACGCCGGCAGCTGTCGGTGAGCGCTCGGTTTCTGATAAGAAGCTGCGCCGCGCCGCGCGGGATGCTTCCTCCACCGTGCAAACCAAGCGCAACCAGGAGCAGTCAGAGGAAACTGAAACCCGCCACGATGGTTTCGGCGACCAATAGCACTAAGATCGGCAGTACCGGCAAGCCACGGCTGCGGAAGGACACAAGGTCATGAACGACTCAACGCACTCCACCCCGGAACACCCTGACGACGGCGTCTCGCCTCCTCAGGGGACTCCCGGAGCCGGTACTGCCGGGGCCCGTTATTCGACGGGTCCCGGGCAGCAGGCAGTTCTCGAGCGCCAGCTCAACGTCCTGCGTGACAAGTCACGCAATCTGGATCGCCAGCTTGCCTCGGCCACGCAGAACAACTCCAAGCTTGTGGCCATGCTAGAGACGGCCAAGAGCGAGATCATGAAGCTGCGTTCTGCCCTAGAGAACGACGGCGAACCTCCCTATAGCTTCGGAACCATCCTTGCGCTCAACCCGGCAGGGGCTGCCTCCGGGGCAAATAGAGCCAACACAACCAACACAGCCAACACCGCGGTCACTCACGAGAGCGTGGATATTTTCGCGTCCGGACGCAAGATGCGGGTAGGGCTAAGCCCTCTGCTGCGCATGAACGATCTCGGCGTTGGCCAAGAAGTTCTGCTGAACGAATCCTTCACCATCATTGCCGCCCTCGGCATTGAGCAGGTCGGCGAGTTGGTGACAGTGAAGGAATTGCTGGGCACTAACCGTGTACTTGTCACTGGCCGGGCCGATGAAGAGCGTGTTGTCCGGCTCGCGGCCGTGCTGCAAGGCGGCTCCGTCAAGGTGGGGGACGCCCTAAGCATCGACGGACGCACCGGCTACGCCTTGGAAAAGATTCCTCGCTCCGAGGTGGAGAACCTGATCCTCGAAGAAGTTCCGGATATCTCCTATTCGGACATCGGCGGATTGGCCTCGCAAATTGAACAGATCCGCGACGCGGTTGAACTTCCCTTCCTACATCCGGATCTGTACCGCGAACATGGTCTGAAGCCGCCCAAGGGCATTCTGCTATACGGCCCTCCCGGCTGTGGTAAGACGCTGATCGCCAAGGCAGTTGCGAATTCCTTGGCCAAACGTGCGGCGGAACGGTCCGGCGTCAAGGACCAGAAAAGCTACTTTCTGAACATCAAGGGCCCGGAGCTCCTGGATAAGTACGTGGGTGAAACCGAACGCCAGATCCGGTTGATCTTCAGCCGTGCACGGGAGAAAGCTTCCGATGGCAGCGCAGTGGTGGTCTTCTTTGACGAGATGGATTCGCTGTTCCGCACCCGCGGTACCGGTGTCTCATCGGATGTTGAAACCACGATCGTCCCCCAGCTCCTCAGCGAGATTGACGGCGTCGAACGTCTTGACAACGTGATTGTCATTGGCGCCTCCAACCGTGAGGACATGATCGATCCGGCCATCTTGCGTCCAGGCCGGCTGGACGTCAAGGTCAAGATTCAGCGTCCCGACGTCGAAGCCGCCGCCGACATCTTTGCCAAGTACGTCACCACAACCCTGCCGTTCCATGCAGATGATGTGGCGGCCAACCACGGCAGCCTGCAGGAAACCGTTGATGCCATGATCCAACGCACCGTTGAGGCCATGTATGCAACAGACAAATCCAATGAATACCTTGAGGTGACCTACGCCAACGGCGACACTGAGATGCTGTACTTCAAGGACTTCAACTCCGGTGCCGTGATTCAAAACGTGGTGGACCGCGCCAAGAAATACGCCATCAAGGATCTGTTGACGAGCGGTGAAAAGGGCATCAGGATCGAACACATGCTCCGTGCCGTGGTGGATGAATTCCGGGAACATGAAGACATGCCTAACACCACCAATCCAGACGACTGGGCACGGATTTCGGGCAAGAAGGGTGAGCGCATCACCTATATCCGTACCATCGTTCAAAGCAAGGAAGGGCAAGTTCCCGGCAAGACTCTGGAAACGCTGCCCAACACCGGACAATACCTATGAGTGTTGTGAGGGTCATGGGCGCCGAGACCGAATACGGCATCCATGCTCCCGGCGCGACCTCATTCAATGCAACTTGGCTCTCCACACAGGTTGTTAACGCCTACTCACGCGAGACCAATCATCGGGCGGCAGCCGGAGGGGAGACCCGCTGGGACTACACGGACGAGGATCCGTTGGCCGACGCCCGAGGCTGGTCCATGCCCCGGGCAACGGCGGACCCAAGCCAGCTGACAGACACAGAACTGACGGCCGCGCAGATTGCCCTTGAGGGCGGCGAGAGCGGTGACGCCTCTATCCCGCTCATGATGAACATGGTGTTGGGCAACGGCGCACGACTCTACGTTGACCACGCCCATCCGGAATACTCCTCGCCAGAGGTGACAAATCCACTCGACGCTGTCCGCTGGGACGCCGCCGGGGATCTTGTGGCGTTGGCTGCCGTGCGGCGTATCGCCGCGACACCGGGCGTGCCGGAGATCAACCTCTACAAAAACAACACCGACAACAAAGCGGTGTCTTACGGCAGCCACGAAAACTACCTCATGCCACGCTCCGTGCCCTTCCCCAACATTGTGGCCGGGCTGACCCCGTTCTTTGTCACGCGCGCCATCATGTGTGGTGCCGGCAGGGTGGGGATTGGCCAGGATGGCTCCGGCATTGGCTTTCAGATCAGTCAGCGCGCCGACTTCTTCGAGGCCGAAGTTGGTCTGGAAACCACTATTCGCCGTCCCATCATCAATACGCGCGACGAGCCCCACGCCGTGGCGGACAAGTATCGCCGCCTCCATGTGATCATCGGTGACGCGAATCTGGCGCAGATCTCGAATTACATCAAGTTCGGCACCACGGCGCTGGTGTTGGACATGATTGAAAACGGCACCGCCCCGTCCCTGGAATTTGCGGACCCCGTGTCCACCTTGCGCGCCATCAGCCATGATTGGGAACTGCAGGAAACTCACCTGCTGGCCGATGGAACGCTCATCAGTGCCCTTGACGTTCAATGGCTCTATCTCGACGCGGCCAAGGTCCATTCTGCGGCCAATGGATCAAGCCATGCTGAAACAGGTGACGGACACACTGCACCCCTGCTGGCGAAATGGGAAGAAGTTCTCACCGCGCTGGGCAGCGATCCCATGAGCCTTGCCAATCAATTGGAATGGGTGGCGAAACTCAATCTCCTCCAGCAATACCGGAGCCGGGATTCGATGGCCTGGAACGACCCGCGGCTTGGCCTGATTGATCTGCAGTGGTCTGACATCCGCCCGGAAAAGGGGTTGTACTACAAGCTGTTGCAGCACGGACGCATGCAACGCGTTGTTAGTGACGAATCCATTGTGGCCGCGGTTCAACAGCCGCCGGCGGATACCCGTGCATATTTCAGGGGTCGGTGCATTCAACAATTTGGTGCCCACGTGGTGGGGGCCAGTTGGGACTCGGTTATTTTCGAGCTCCCGGAGCTTCGCCGGCTGCAGCGGGTTTCCACCAAGGAGCCCCTCCGTGGAACGGCTGAATTAACGGCCCGGCTCTTTGACCAGAGCAGTGATCTACAGGACTTCCTGAAACATTTGTTGGCCGGTCCGGCCCCGGTTCACTAGGTCGCTGCCTGCTGCCTCCATTACGGTTGCACAGCCGATTACCGTGCGTAGCGCACAATCGTGCCGCGTCCGTGGCAGGATGGGAGCAGGTACCGGTGCAGGTATCTGGGAACCACGTTAGAAGGATGCATCATGGCTTCACAGGAACAGAAAAACGTCTCCTCCCGCGCCGAAGAGGAGCACGTCGAAGAGCTGCCGCTTCCGGCTCCCACCCCTGCGTCAGCGCAGGCATCCACCTCCGGGGTCGACGATCTGTTGGATGAGATCGACGGCGTTTTGGAAGTCAACGCGGAGGAATTCGTCCGCGGCTTCGTCCAAAAGGGTGGCCAGTAGGCCGCCATGGTGGCCCACGGGAGTGACTTTCCGGCGCTGGAAGCCGCGGGCTCGTCGTCGTTCTTTGACCACGTGAGCCGCAGCCATCCGGCCCTGTTGCCTTTCGCTCAGAATCTTCCGGCCGGGAGCATGCCTGCCACCCCGCACGGCACAACCATCGTGGCGCTGACCTTTGCGGGAGGCGTGCTGATGGCGGGGGACAGGCGCGCCACCATGGGCTCCATGATCGCCAACCGGCATATTGAAAAAGTGTTTCCCGCGGATCGATACTCGGTGCTGGGCATTGCCGGAACTGCCGGGCTGGCCATCGATATTGTGCGCCTTTTTCAGGTTGAACTGGAGCACTACGAAAAAATCGAGGGAACACTCCTTAGCCTCGAAGGCAAGGCAAATCGGCTCGGCGCCATGATCAGGGCCAACCTGCCCATGGCGTTGCAGGGACTTGCTGTTGTGCCCTTGTTTGCCGGAATTGAGCCGGATGAGGCTGCCGGCCGGTTGTTTTCCTACGACGTCACGGGTGGGCGCTACGAAGAACTTGAGCATCACAGTGTGGGATCGGGTGCGGTCTTCGCGCGCGGCGCACTCAAGAAGCTCTGGCGCCCGGAACTCACCAGCGAGGAAGCCCTTGCCGTTGGCGTCGAGGCACTGATCGATGCCTCCGACGACGATTCCGCCACAGGCGGGCCGGACATGGTGCGCCAGTTGTGGCCAGTTGTCTATGAGGTGACGCACGACGGCGCCACCCGGATTGCTCCCGAGGCGTTGGCTGCCGTGGTGGAAACCATCGTGACGCGACGGACCCTTGAACGCAGGGAGGCTTAGCATGGCACAGCAATTTTACGTTTCCCCCGAGCAGGTCATGAAGGATCGGGCTGATTTCGCCCGGAAGGGCATTGCCCGCGGAAAATCAGTGGTGGTGCTCAGCTGTATCGACGGCATTGCCCTTGTGGCCGAGAACCCTTCGCCCACACTGCATAAAATTGGCGAGATTTATGATCGAATTGCCTTCGCTGCGGTGGGAAAATACAACGAGTTTGAAAGCCTCCGCCAAGCGGGCGTGCGCTACGCAGATGTGCGTGGATACTCCTATGACAGGGTGGATGTCACCGCCCGTGGACTGGCCAGTGTTTACGCTCAAAGCCTTGGTTCCGTGTTTACTGCCGAGCAAAAGCCATTTGAAGTCGAGTTGGCTGTTGCGGAGGTGGGGGAGCGGCAGGGCCAGGACCACATCTTCCGCCTCAACTTTGATGGTTCCATTTCGGATGAATCAGGATTCCTGGCGATGGGCGGAAAGGCAGATCTGGTCCAGGCTGTGCTGGAAAGACTCTGGACGTCCGGAGCCAGCCTTGGTCAGGCTCTGCGGTGGGCAGTGTCCGCCTTGGAGGCGCCACGCAAGGATGCAGCCAGCGCAGGAAATCCTGTCGCTGCGCCTCTGGCTGCGCCCCTTCTGGAAGTGGCCGTTCTGGACCGTAATGCCACCCGTGTACGTGGCTCGCACCGGGCTTTCAGGCGGCTTACGGACGCTCAGGTGGCCGAACAACTTACATCAAAGCAACACGACGCTGAAAACAACTAAGGAGAAGTAACTGGTGGACCGGCGGATTTTTGGCATTGAGACTGAGTTTGGCGTAACGTTTTCGGCCCCTGGCTCACGGCCGCTTTCACCCGAAGAAGTAGCCCGGTACCTTTTCCGGAAGGTTGTTAGCTGGGGGAGGTCTTCCAATGTTTTTCTGCCCAACGGTTCCAGACTGTATCTCGATGTTGGTTCTCATCCCGAGTATGCAACTGCCGAGTGTGACGGGATAGCCCAGCTCATTGCCCACGACCGCTCTGGGGAACTGATCCTGCATGAGCTCGTGGAGGAGGCGCAGAGCCGCCTGCATGCAGAAGGCTATGAGGGGAAGATCTTCCTTTTCAAGAACAACGTTGATTCCGCCGGGAACTCCTATGGAAGCCACGAGAACTACCTGATCACTCGAAAAGGCGAGTTCAACAGGCTTGCTGACATCCTCATTCCTTTCCTGGTCACACGCCAGTTGATTTCCGGAGCGGGCAGGGTGCTTCCTTCTCACCAGGGCGGTAAATACGCATTTTCGCAGCGTGCAGATCACATCTGGGAAGGGATCTCCTCGGCCACAACACGCTCACGGCCCATCATCAACACCCGTGACGAGCCTCATGCAGATGCCGAGCTGTACCGCCGCCTGCACGTCATTGTGGGGGACTCCAACATGTCCGAAACCACCACCATGCTCAAGGTTGGCAGTGTCGACTTGATTCTCCGCATGATCGAGGCCGGCACCATCATGTCCGATATGCGCCTGGAAAATCCCATCCGCAGTATCCGGGAGATCTCCCACGACATCACAGGCAAGCACCCACTGAAAATGGCTGACGGTCGCACCATGACCGCCATCGACATCCAGCGGCACTACCTTGAAAAAGTCAACACCTTTGTCCGCTCCCACGGTGCACATCACGAACTGGTGCCGCGCATCCTTGAGCTATGGGAACGCACTCTTGACGCCGTCGAAAGTGAAAACTACTCCGGCATCGACACCGAAATCGACTGGGCCATCAAAGGCAAGCTTTTGGGCGCCTACGCCGACCGTCACAGTTTGGAATGGTCATCGCCTGAAGTGGCTCAACTGGACCTGCGCTACCATGATATTTCTCCCGAGCGGGGACTCTTTAACATGCTTGAGCGCCGAGGGTCGGCGGCCAAGGTGGTCACGGCCGAGGATATCGCCGCTGCGACAAGGACGGCACCGGAAACCACCCGGGCCCATTTGCGAGGCAAGTTTGTCACAGCTGCACGGGACTCGGGGCGGGATTACACGGTTGACTGGGTGCACCTGAAACTCAATGACCGCTCCCACCAAACAATTCTGTGTAAGGACCCGTTCAAGAATCAGGACCCGCGGGTGGACGAACTCATAGCCTCCCTTCAGTCCACATACTGACCTTCCTTATGAAATCAACAGCTTTCGTACAGTTTCAAGGGCTAGGCTGTTAGCGGCCCAGGGCTTTTCAGCGCTTGATGTGGCCATGAGTTTCTGACCAAACTTCCGCAACCGAAAGTGATTTTGTGCGCCGACTACTTGCACTGCTACTTCCCCTGCTGCTCCTTGTGACCGCTTGTTCATCAGGTTCAGCCGACACTTCAGCAACGGCCTCCGCGTCCGTTTCGATTCCCCCGGCCAACGCTGAGGCACTGGCCTCGGTCAAGGTGGAAGACAAGGGCAAGGCGAAGGCTCCAACAGTCACCTTCGACAAGCCGTTGGCCATCGCCGCGGATTCGATGAAGGTTGTTTCTCAGGGTGATGGTGCCCAGCTCGAAGACGGTCAGATCGTCTCTTACCAGATGATCGCCTTGAATGCCGAAGACGGAACCGTCACGGGAGAAACCTTCACGACGGAGCAGAACAGCAGCCTCACCCTTAACGAGAATTTCAAGACCCAATTTCCCATGGTCTACACCGCTTTTCTCACCGCCAAGGTAGGGTCTTACATTGCCTACGGCATACCCGGAACCGATGCTGTAGCGGGTTCAACAGCGGCGCCGTCTGCTGCCGCCACGCCCGCGGCGCTTAGCGTATTTAAGGTAACGGCCGCAAAGGCCGCTCCGAGCCTGATGAGCGCGGAGGATGTTTCTGCGTTGGAGAAGGAGGGAAAGCTTCCTGTCGCCGAGTTCAATGACAAGGGCGTTCCCAGCATCACCATACCCAAGAACGATGCACCTGCGGACTTGGCTGTTCAGGTGCTGACGGAAGGTACCGGTGAGGTTCTGAAGGAATCCGATTCCATCTCTGCCCTGTACACCGGATGGACCTGGTCCGATGGCAAACAGTTCGATTCCGCTTTTGATCGCGGCGAGGCAGCAACCTTTAGCCTCCAGGGCGTTATCCCGGGCTGGACCAAGGGTCTTGCCGGACAAAAGGTTGGTTCCATCGTGCAGTTGTCCATCCCCTCGGAGTTGGCTTATGGCGAAAATGCCGCTGCAGAGGGCAATCCTGCGGGCGCACTCGTATTTGTTGTTAAGATTGAAGCCAAGAGCTAACCACAACCCCTGAAGGAGCACCATGTCTTTTGGAACGCGCAACTTTGACCGCACCAAGCCGGAAATTGAATTCCCGGCACACGCTGTCCCCACCGAACTCGTGATCGAAGACCTCATTGAGGGCACCGGCACCGAGGTAGTCCGTGGCAGCACAGTTTCCACCCACTATGTAGGCGTTGCCTTCTCTTCGGGTGAGGAATTTGATTCCTCGTGGGGCCGCGGTACCCCGCTGGACTTCAAGGCCGGCATCGGCCAGGTTATCCAGGGCTGGGACCAGGGCCTGTTGGGCATGAAGGTCGGCGGCCGTCGTCGTCTGGAGATTCCTTCCGAGCTGGCCTACGGCTCACGTGGCGCCGGTGGAGCAATCGGCCCGAACGAGGCCTTGATCTTCGTTGTTGACCTCGTAGCTGTTCGCTAACGAAAATTTTCGGTGTTCTGGCCTCCAAGCGCATGCTTGGAGGCCAGAACACTTTAATGGCTGAACAAGTACGCCGGCAGCGTCATAGACACTCCGGCGAATCAACAAGTCGGCGCACGGCTAGTACTGTGGGCCATGTGTCCACAAAAATTGATGCCACCGAGCGCCTCCTGAACCTTGTCATAGCCCTGCTGGGGACCCGGCTGGGGCGCAGCAAGGGATACATCCGGGAGAACATCAACGGTTATACCGTTGCTGCCAAAACCGCCGCCGAGGAGGCCAAGGTTCAGCCCGCCTTCGAGCGGATGTTCGAGCGGGACAAGCGGACGCTGCTGGAATTGGGGATACCGATCCGGCAATCTGAGGTGCAGGGTGACGATGCCCAGGAACAAGTCCTGTACAGGATTGATCCTGTTGACTACCGTGTGCCGGAGGTCAGGCTTGATGAGGCGGCCATGAACTTGGTCTTCATTGCGGCAAACCTCTGGGCAGAGGCCACGCTCGGCGCCGCCGCACAGTCAGCCCTCCGCAAGATTGCAGCGCGGAGTGGAACTGGATGGTACGAGGATGAGACCACCTCACAATCACGTATCCGCACGGCTGAGCCTGCCTTTGATCCGATCTGGACGGCTCTTCGAAGCCATCACCTAGTTTCGTTCATGTACCGTGGCTCCGGAGCAACAGAGAGTACAAGCCGGACGGTACAACCGTTGGGGCTGGGCAACAAGTATGGACAGTGGTACTTGGCTGCCTTTGATGTGGACAAGTCCGTAGAGCGCAACTTCCGCCTTTCACGCATCACCTCCAACGTTCAGCTCCACGGCGACGCCACCTTTGCCCGGCCCACCGGATTCAGCATTGCCTCAGTGATTGAGCGGCTGGGAACAGGGCCACAGCACACGGCCCAGATCGCCGTTCCTGCTAATTCTGCGTACGCCCTGCGGCAGCGTGCCGGCACGGAGGCGATTGTCGCTTCTGCATGGAGCAGGCCGGGCTGGGACGTATTGCGCGTCGTCTACCGTGAACCCGAACTTATGGCCGACGACGTCGCCGCCTTGGGCGCCCAGGCCCTAGTGCTTGAGCCTGCCGAACTGCATCAAGCAGTAGTGAGGCGCTTGCAAGGGGCCGCCGCTGCGGCACTTGCCCCAGTCGATGAGGAGCTTGACTGGAACTCCAAACTGGCTGCACCAACGGCTAAGAAGAAAGATACCCGGGACAGGCTCATTCGGCTCCTCTCGATGGTTCCCTACCTCGTGGCCAACCCTGGTGTTGACGAAGTTGAGGTCATGACGGAATTTGGCATCAGCGCTGGGCAATGGGCCAAGGACAAGGACACGCTCAATGTCACCGGGTTGCCCGGTTACTATCATGGCGACCTCATGGACGTCACGACGGAGGCAGGTCAGGTGTTCATTCGGGATGCTGAAACGCTTGCCAGCCCACTCCGCCTGACCCAGGAGGAAGCCTGTTCGGTACTCATTGGACTTCAGGCACTCACGGCCA
This sequence comes from Arthrobacter sp. TWP1-1, assembly GCF_049897845.1. Classification (NCBI taxonomy): domain Bacteria; kingdom Bacillati; phylum Actinomycetota; class Actinomycetes; order Micrococcales; family Micrococcaceae; genus Arthrobacter; species Arthrobacter sp. TWP1-1. The sequence continues at coordinate 300,305 of NZ_JAFCXC010000002.1, read as the reverse complement.
TCCCCGGGAGTCAGCAAGCTATTGCCCTCGAGCAGGCCATCTCATCACTCAAGTCGGTGGCGGGGAAAGATTCCTGGCTCGCAGACGCCGTCGGACTTGAGCTGATATCGGGGAAGGAGATGGACACCATCTCCTTCTTGCAGGAGGCAATCGCCCATGAACGGGCCTGTGCCATCACTTATCTGGTGCGATCCCGCGACGAGCTCAGCGAACGCACCATTGAGCCCCGCAAGCTGTTCTCGGTCGACGCGGCCTGGTATGTGCGTGCTTGGTGCCGAAAAGCCGAGGAAATGCGCAGCTTCCGGGTGGACCATATTAGAAACCTGGCCGACGCCGGAGCGCAGGAGAATCTTCACGCCAGCCTGACGCCGTGGCAACCCCAGAGCGGCATTTACGATCCCGGGAATGACGATGTCCAGGTCCAGCTGGTGGCCGAGGCCACGACGGCCATCCGGCTCGCTCCTGCCTACAATGCCAAGCTTTTCGATGTGGGTGACAACATGGTGGGCGTTCGTTTGCTCGTGGGTAATACGGGGACGCTGGCGCCGCTCATGGCCCGGCTCGGCGGAAGCGCGCGAGTTGTGGCACCGGAGTCCGCACAGCAGGAAACTACTGCTTGGCTTGTCCATGCCGCGGAAAGCTGTGACGCTGTGGGCGAAACCACCCCGGCCGTTCCCAGCGTGGGCGGATAGACTCGGAAAATGCCTTGGTGGTCTTGGATTCTCATATGGATTGCGCTTATTGCGTTGTCCCTACTGTTCGTTGCTTTTTTGGGTTGGAAAATCTGGCGTGGAGTAAGTGCAACGGCACATACCTTCAGTGAGGTTTCGGCAGAACGCGAAGCATACTGGGATCAGAGTCTCGAACGCGCAAAAGTGCAGCACGTCACGGAACCGCGCACAACGGTTCCCGGCAGTGCGATTTTTGCAACACCTGAAGAAATGAAGGATGATTACCTAGCTGCCAAAGAGGAACGGCGTTTCGCCCGCCTTCAACGGCGCGTCGCCCGCAGGAAAGAACGCGGACAGCTCCAATCCTTGCGCGACATTGAAGCATTACAAGACGTAGGATGAACCAAAAGGAAAGGCGTTACCGTGGGAAGACTTTTTGAGAGCCCCTGGGCTATCACCATCATCATCATCGTTGTTCTGTTGCTCTTCGCAGCCCCGAAGCTGCCCGGCATGGCCCGCAGCCTCGGCCAGTCCATGCGGATCATCAAATCTGAAGTCAAGGAAATGAAGAACGACGGCAAGGACGAGACTCCTTCTGCTGCTCCGAGCGCATCCGCAGCTCCGGCCGCTTCCGCTGCGCCCGAGGCACCCGTTGAAGGCAAGATCGTCAACAACCCGACGCAGGGCAACACCTCGGGCGAGGGTACCGGAACCGGTACCGGCGCTCAGTCATAGAAAAGGTCGCAGAGCCGGTGGGCGCTACAAAGGGCCGTAAAGCCAACCCTGAAGGTCGGATGCCCCTCAAGGAGCACCTGGTTGAGGCCCGCAACCGGCTTTTCAAGAGTGCCCTAGCCATGATCCCCGGGGTAATCCTTGGCTGGATTATCTATGATCCGCTGCTCGTTGCGCTGACGCAGCCACTGCGCGATATCAGCGCTGAACGCAACATTGTTGCCACCTTGAACTTTCAGGGTGTCACCACGTCCTTTGACTTGAAGATCCAGATCGCCTTGATTCTGGGTCTGATCATTGCTTCGCCCGTGTGGATCTATCAACTCTGGGCATTTATCACCCCTGGCCTGACGAAGAAGGAACGCCGCTACACGCTGTCCTATATGTTCGCCTCGGTGCCGCTGTTCCTGGCGGGGATTTATGCCGGGTGGTTGATCTGGCCGAATATTGTCAAGGCACTGACCTCGTTCACCCCTGCGGGTAGTGAGGCTGCCAACATCATCACGGCGCTGGAATACCTGCAGTTTGCCATGCAGCTGATGCTGTTTATGGGTGCGGCATTCCTTGTTCCGGTGTTGCTTGTGGCGCTCAATGCTGTCGGTATTGTTCGGGGCAAGACCTATTTGAAAGCTTGGCGCTTCACCATCTTGGGCGTCACCATTGTCTCGGCGATGGCGGCTCCAGGTTCCGATGTCATGAGCATGTTCTTCCTCGCCGCGCCGCTATTGGTGCTGTATTTTGGGGCCATTGGAGTGTGCATTGTCAATGACAAACGTCGCGACCGGAAGGAAGCGAAAAAGGTCAAGGAATCCGAGGGCACAGCCGATGTGGCCACGCCCTCAAAGGACCTGGAAATTCTCTGATCTAACGTAGGCTGGAGATATGCCTGCCTCTGAAATGATCAGCCCTTCCGAACGCTACATGGCGGCCAAGAACCGTGTGGCTGACCAGGGGACCGACCTGACGGAATTCAGGGAGACCCTCGCTTTTGCGCTGGATGATTTTCAAGACACCGCGTGCCGCGCCGTTCAGGCGGGCCGCGGTGTTTTAGTTGCTGCACCAACGGGCGCTGGCAAAACAATTGTTGGTGAATTTGCCGTATACCTTGCGCTTAAACGCGGATACAAGGCCTTCTACACCACTCCCATCAAGGCCTTGAGTAACCAGAAATTTCAGGAACTCGCCGCGAAGTACGGTGCCGAAAACGTAGGCCTACTAACGGGCGACACCAGCATCAACTCCGAGGCTCCTGTGGTGGTCATGACCACCGAGGTCCTTCGGAACATGCTGTATGCGGACTCTCACACTCTTGCCGGACTGGCCTATGTGGTCATGGACGAGGTGCACTACCTCGCTGACCGTTTTCGCGGCGCGGTCTGGGAAGAGGTCATCATCCACCTGCCCAGCGAAGTCGCCGTCATCTCACTCAGTGCCACGGTGTCCAATGCCGAAGAGTTTGGCGCATGGCTGGGCACCGTGCGGGGAGACACTGCTGTGGTTGTCTCCGAACATCGCCCGGTACCCCTGTGGCAGCACGTCATGGTGCGTCGCGACCTGGTGGATCTATTTGCCGAGAACGTGGCGTTCGACGAGATCGCCGGCAGCCCTGAAAGCAGTACGACCAACCATGGGGCCACGGGTTCCAGTACACCCAAGATCAACCCCGAACTTCTCAAGTTGGCGCGCACCGAATCTGTCAGCATTGGCCGAGGCACCAGCCACGGCCGGCGTGGTGGCGGTGGCTCGCGTGGCCGTGGTTACCAAAATCAGGGAAGCGCCCACGAGGAGCGGGGTAGCCAGCGGGGTGGCCAAAACCAGGGTGGCAGTCAAGGCTGGGCCAAGGCCGCCTCGCGTCCACAGGTCATCCGTGCCTTGGACAGTCAGGATCTGCTTCCCGCCATCACCTTCATCTTTTCCCGAGCCGCCTGTGACGCTGCCGTGCAGCAATGTGCTGCGGCAGGTCTGTGGCTGACATCGCCCGACGAGCAGGCCGAAATTGCCCGCCGCGTCGATACGGCCTGCGCCGAGCTGCCCGATTCCGATCGGGACGTCCTCGGATTCTGGGGATGGCGCGACGGACTCCTGCGCGGACTGGCAGCCCACCATGCCGGTATGCTGCCTTCCTTCAAGGAAGTGGTGGAAGATCTCTTCGCCGATGGCTTGGTCCGTGCCGTTTTCGCTACGGAAACCCTTGCATTGGGCATCAACATGCCTGCCCGCACGGTGATCCTGGAGAAACTGGAGAAGTACAACGGTGAAGCACATGTGAGCATCACCGCGGGGGAGTACACCCAACTGACCGGACGGGCTGGCCGGCGCGGGATCGACGTGGAAGGCCACGCCGTCGTACTTTGGCAGCCTGGCACGGATCCGGCGGCCGTCGGTGGGCTGGCCTCCAAGCGCACCTATCCGCTGAATTCAAGCTTTCGCCCCACATACAACATGAGCATCAACCTCGTTGCTCAATTTGGCCGGGCCCGCACACGCGACATTCTTGAATCCTCCTTCGCGCAGTTCCAGGCTGACCGTTCGGTGGTTGACCTGGCCCGGCAGGTCCGTTCCAGGGAGGAATCCCTGGCCGGTTATGAAAAATCCATGACGTGCCATCTAGGTGACTTCAACGAGTATGCGAAGTTGCGCCGCGAACTCTCCGACCATGAGTCGGGTGCCTCGAAGTCCAAGGCCAAGCAGCGCCGGGACGCCGTTGTGGACTCCGTCGCCAGCCTGCGTCCGGGGGACCTCATCATGGTGCCGGGTGGGCGCAATGCGGGGTACGCCGTAGTCCTTGATGCAGACTCCAATGCCAGGGTGCCTCGGCCGGGCATTCTGGGAACTGACCGGGAGTACCGGCGGTTGAGCCTGCACGACTTTGCCGGACCGGTGGAAGTGTTGGCGCAGGTGCGCGTACCGAAGGGTTTCAACCCGAAGGTGCCCAAGGACAAGCGAAACCTGCTGGCGGCAGTCGAGGCAAAGCTGGCCGAGCCGTCGCAGCAGCGGCCGCACCGGTCTGCCGCCTTCGGCTATGCGGATTCCGGATCCGAGAACGAGGCGATTGCCACGCTGAGGCGGAATCTGCGCGCCCACCCCTGCCACGGCTGTAGCGAACGCGAAGACCACGCACGCTGGTCCGAGCGGTGGTGGAAGCTGCGCAAGGAGACTGATGGGATTGTGCGGGCCATTCAGGCGCGTACTAATACCATTGCGCGCACCTTTGACAGGGTCATTGACCTGCTCGCGAGTTACGGGTTTGTGGTTGCGGACGACGCCGGGAACTTGCGTCCCAGCGACGACGGCCAGCGCCTGCGCCGCGTGTATGGCGAGAAGGACCTGCTGATTGCCTTGGCATTGCGCCAGGGCGCCTTCGCCGATCTGGATGCACCGGAGCTGGCCGCCTTCGTCACCTCGCTGGTGTACCAGTCCAAACGCGATGCCGAGGGCACGCGGCCGCGGATGCCAAGTGTGAGCCTTGAACAGGCCGTTGAGGACGTGGTGGTGCTGTGGTCAAGGCTGCAGGATGCCGAGGAATCGCACAAGCTGCCCTTGACGAGCGAGCCCGAGCTGGGACTTGTCTGGCCCATGTACAAATGGGCCAAGGGCCGGAGTCTTCAGGATTCGCTGCACGGCACCGATCTGGCGGCGGGCGACTTTGTCCGCTGGACCAAACAGGTCATTGACCTGCTCGGCCAGCTCTCACAGGTTCCATCACTTCCAACCGAGTTTGCCGCCGTTTGCCGGCAGGCCATGGACCTGGTGCGCCGCGGTGTCGTAGCCTACTCGGCCGTAGTGGACTAGGCCTTGGCTGATCAAAGGTCTGATGGACTAAAGGTCTGATAGACCAAGGATGTGCCGGCCGCAACCGGCTCAAAAGATTTTGTGAACGTATTGTTGAAAGGATTTACTTTTCCCATGTCATTAACCATGTACCGAAACGGTTCCGTCTACAGCGCCGCCGATCCCTTTGCCACCGCGATGCTCGTGGACGGCGATGTGGTGGCCTGGGTCGGTTCCGAACATGCTGCCACCTCGCTTCTAGATTCGCGCATGCGTGAAGTGGACCTCCATGGCGCACTCGTTGCACCGGGGTTTGTTGACTCTCACGTCCACATCACAGAAACAGGCCTTGCCCTCGAGTCAGTGGATCTTTCTGGGGCAGCCTCGGCCGCCGAATTGCTGGACCGTGTGGCCGGGGCCGCATCCTCCTTGCCGATCGGTGGATTGCTGCTTGGTCACGGCTGGGACAACGCGCTGTGGGCAGACTCAAGGCTTCCCGGCGCCGCCGAGCTGGAACGGGCAGCTGGTGGTCGGGAAGTTTATCTCGCCCGGGTTGACGTACATTCGGGTCTGGTTTCGGCGAGCCTTGCCCAACGTTGCGGTCTTGCCGTCATGCCTGGGTGGGATGGCGACGGACTGGTCAGCGGTCTTGCGCACACAACTGCACGGGACGCTGCCCGTGAACTGACTCCGGAGCGTCGTGCCGCAGTTCAGCAACGTGCACTTCGCCATGCTGCCGCCAACGGTTACGTAGCCATGGCCGAGATGAGCGCACCGCACGTAGGGTCGGGCGAGGATCTGGCATCGCTCATGGCCTTGGGATCTGATTTTCCTCAGGTTCTGCCGTACTGGGGGCAATTGGTGACAAGCACTGATGAGGCCCGTGAGGTAGTGGCCCATTTGGCTGGTCTTGGCGTCGACGTGCTAGGTCTGGCTGGCGATATCAATATTGACGGGTCACTGGGATCGCGCTCGGCACTGCTGCGCCAACCTTATGCTGACGTTCCGGACGCCCTTGGGAACGCTCAGCTGAGCGTGGAACAGGTAGCCAATCATCTGGCCGCCACCTCAGAATTGGGCCTGACCGGTGGGTTCCATGTCATTGGCGATGGCGGCATGGACATTGCGGTTGCTGGGCTCGAACAGGCCACCAAGATAGTGGGGATTGATAAAATCCGTGCCGCCGGGCACCGGTTGGAACACGCGGAGATGGTTGACGAAGCGGCCATGGCCGCCCTAGCCCATCACGCCGTCGGGGTTTCCGTCCAGCCAGCATTCGATGCAGCCTGGGGCGGTAGCTCCGGTATGTACGCTCAGCGGTTGGGTGCAGAACGCGCCCTGCAGCTCAACCCGCTCGCACGATTCTACGCAGCTGGCGTGCCAGCCTTCTTTGGTTCAGACTCACCCGTCACACACCTGAACCCCTGGGCCAGCGTGCGCGCGGCATTGAACCACCATGAACAAAGCTCACGGATTTCCGCGCGCGCGGCCTTCATTGGACATACCCGTGCCGGTTGGCGTGCAGCCAAGTCCGAGAACCCCTTCCACGGTCAGCTGGGCGCGGGAGCACCGGCCAGCTTCGCCATTTGGGATGTGGAACAGCTCATGGTCCAGGTGGCCGACGAAAGGGTGCAATCGTGGTCGACCGACCCCCGCGCCCGTACACCGTTGCTGCCTGCGCTCGATGGGGCCAACGATCCCCGCTGCCTCCAGACCGTGCATCTGGGACATGAATTGTACGCTAGTGAAGACTTCACAGACGGAAGTGAAATCGGTTAATTTCGATAACTGGGAAAGCGTCTGCCCGGAATAATCCATTTGGACAATATGCCCCTGACCTGCGGCGATGCGCATCGACGCAGGTCAGCACCGTGTTGACAGTGGCCCCGGCGGCAATTAGTTTTAGGGGAGCGAAGAACCTCCCATGGGAGGGTCCCGGTCGGTACGGGGAACCGTCCAGCCGACGCTTGGGAGATAAGTTCGCGCGCCAGTAGAAAACAATTGGGCTTCGTGCCTTTGGCATGTGCCTAATTGGTCCGAAGGCGCGTGAACTTATCTTTTCCCCAGTCTGCTCACCTATACTGGTGTTTCGGCCTTCGCCGCCAACCGCCGTGAGTGACTCGCCATAACTTGGCACCAGCGGTTGCAGCACGAGGCCTTCCACTTCACTTTCACCACGGAAAGGCACCAATTGTTGCGTGTCCTGACGATCATTCCCACGTACAACGAGATCGAATCGCTGCCCAAGACCCTGGCGCGGCTGCGTGCGGCCGTGCCACACAGCGATGTTCTAGTTGCCGACGACAATAGCCCGGACGGTACCGGGCAGTGGGCCGATGAGTTTGCAGCCAACGATCCTCAGGTTCATGTCCTGCACAGGGCCGGAAAAGTAGGGCTCGGAGCAGCGTATCTGGCCGGATTCGCCTGGGGCCTGGATGCCGGTTATGACGTGCTGGTCGAGATGGACGCAGACGGTTCACATCAGCCTGAGCAGCTTCCCTTGCTCCTAGACGCCATCGACCAAGGTGCAGACCTTGTTCTGGGTTCTCGCTGGGTTCCGGGTGGAAAAGTTGTCAACTGGCCGCTCCACCGTAAGCTGATCTCCACTTGCGGCAGCCTCTACTCACGGGTGTTGTTGGGTATTCCTGTTCGCGACGTGACGGGCGGCTACCGCGCCTTCCGCCGCACCACACTCGAAGCTCTCGATTTCACGTCGGTTGAGTCGGTTGGCTACGGCTTCCAGGTGGACATGCTGTGGCGCGTATGGCAGATGGGCGCCAAGGTAGTTGAGGTGCCCATTACGTTCGTTGAACGTGAATTTGGTGCATCCAAGATGAGCGGCAACATTGTTCAGGAAGCCATGCTCAACGTCACCAAATGGGGACTGACTTCGCGCTGGAACAAATTGACCGGCCGCAACAAGTAGCTTTTCGACGGCCGCCCGGGTGACGGGCGGCCCGGGCAGCAAAAAAATGGTGGGCACCCCGTAACGGGGTGCCCACCATTTTTGGATAACGCTGGCTTTAGACCTTTTCGCCGCGGCGTTCGCGCAGGATGGTCAGGCGGTCGGCCAGAATGGTTTCCAGCTCCGGGAGGGACCGGCGCTCAAGGAGCATGTCCCAGTGGGTGCGGACCGGCTTGTCGTTGGAGGTGTCAGGAGCCTCGCCGTTGACCAGCAGGGCCTCCTTGCCTGTCTTGGACATCCAAGTGGCCGGGATATCAGCTTCAGACGAGAAAGTGACAAAGACCTGCTCGCCGTCGGCGCAACGGTACTCCACGCTCTGGCGGGGGGCCGGCTCGACACCGGATTCGGTCTCCATGCTCTGTGCGCCCAAGCGCATGCCACGTAGGCTGCGATCGCTCATGACTTCTCCCTCAAGTTATTCCCTTACTTCACGACATCCATGAAGCAAGCGTGTATGCCCAGGATCTCAGCGGCTGGCGCTGGTGTCCGAAGGTTTTTCGACATTAGTTTCAACGCATCACGGCCTGCAATTGTTCCTGCACGGGCCGGATGCGAAAAGTGTGGCCGGGCAAAACGCCGCGCGGCCAAGCACCCATTATACGTGCTTGGCCGCGCACTACGCTGCCTTGGCTTTGGAACTGGGTTTCTGACTAAACTTCTGAAGCCTTGGTGAGGTCGACGGCGTCGTCCGATTCAGGGGAGCTGGTCCCCAAAACGTTGCCGATTCCCTTCAAGGCTTCACCAATTTCGCTGGGAATGATCCACAGCTTGTTGGAGGTGCCTGAAGCGATCTTTGGCAGGGTCTGCAGGTACTGGTAAGCCAGTAGTTTCTGCGTGGGGTTGCCCTTGTGGATGGCACTGAAGACCTTCTGGATTGCCTGTGATTCACCGTCGGCTCGCAGAATCGCAGCCTTGGCGTCACCTTCGGCCTTGAGGATGGACGACTGGCGCTCACCCTCGGCGGTCAGAATGGCGGACTGTTTGGTGCCCTCAGCCGTGAGGATGGCGGCACGTCGGTCACGCTCTGCACGCATCTGCTTTTCCATGGAATCCTGGATTGACAGAGGCGGGTCAATGGCCTTGAGCTCAACGCGGCTGACGCGAATGCCCCAGCGTCCTGTTGCCTCATCCAATACACCGCGAAGCTGACCATTGATCTGGTCACGCGAGGTCAGTGCCTCTTCAAGGTTCAGGCCACCCACGACGTTACGCAACGTGGTGGTGGTCAGCTGCTCGACGGCCTGAATGTAGTTGGCGATTTCATACGTCGCCGCACGGGGATCGGTCACCTGGAAGTAGACAACCGTGTCGATGGAGACAACAAGGTTGTCCTCCGTGATGACCGGCTGCGGCGGGAAGGAGACAACCTGCTCGCGCAAATCCAAGAGCGGCAGGAGACGGTCCACGAATGGAATAAGGACCGTCAGGCCAGGGTTCAAGGTGCGCTGGTACTTACCCAGCCGTTCCACAACACCCGCGCGGGCCTGCGGAATGATGCGCACCGATCGGACAAGAACAATCACTACGAATATCAGTAGGACTAGTACTACAAATAGCCAAACAACTGTGCCGGCTCCGTCTCCCATGAAATCCCCTCTTTTCTGTGTAAAGAATCAGTGCACCGCTGCGATGAAAGACGCACAAGCTCATGGGCGCGTCTTGGCAGGGTGCCTAAGCTGTTGTTGTGGCCGTTCCTGAGGACTTGTGTGCCGACGGATACGTGACGATGGCAGTCGCGCCGTCGATGGCTTCAACCTCAACGGCCGCGCCTACGGGAATCTCGCTTCCACCAGTGATGCGTGCGGTCCAGATATCGCCGCCGATCTTCACGAGTCCTCCGCCGGATCCTACGGTCTCAAGAACAACGGCCTTGTGGCCTATCAGGCGGTCCACATTGGAGAGCTGGTCCGCCGGTCCCCGATGTAGGTGGGCCAACGCCAAGGGCCTGATCAGGACGGTGGTGGCCAGGGCGACAACGCAGAAAATGACGATCTGCAGCCACAGCTCAGCGTTGAAAAGGAAGGCCACGAGGGCAGCAAGTGCACCCACCGACATTAAGATGAAGTAGAGGTTCAACGTCAACATTTCGGCGACGGCCAACAGGAGAAATACAGTCAGCCAGATGATCCAGCCGAAATCGTTAATCCATTCAAGCATTGCGTCCTCCTTTGAGGCTCAATTCCGTAGTTCTGAGCCTACTACGCTGGGCGGGAAAAATCCGGTTAGATGACAGCCTGAAGAGGCATTCTCAGCGGATCGGAACCGACCTCTCGGCCAATGCGTCCAAGAATCTGTATGCCGTCGTGCAATTGCCCCTCGCTGTAGCTGAAGGGTAGGCGCAAATACCGTTCAAAGGCGCCATCAATGCCAAATCTTGGGCCGGGCACAAGTCCCATTCCCTCGGCCCTGGCAGCGAGAGCCAGCGCCGAACTAGAGACCGTTTCGGTGTTGATCCACAGGCACATTCCACCGTCAGGGATTTGGACCGGCCACTGGGGTACATGCTCACGCAGAAGCTGGACGGCCGTGTCCCGGCCGCGACGCAGGTCAAGGCTGCGACTGGCGACCATGGATGGCATGTCCTGAATCAGTTTCGTCGCCACCAGCTGTTCCACCATGGGCGTGCCAAGGTCGACGGCGGGTCGGTTGCGCAGGAGCTGGGCAAGAATTTCGCGGGATCCGCGAATCCAGCCCACACGCAGTCCTCCCCATGCAATCTTGCCCAGCGATCCCAAGCTAAGGATGTTGGGGGAGAAGACGGCCATGGGCGGCATGGGTCCACGGTCAATATCCAGAAGGGCAGTGGTTTCATCCACCACTAGCACGGTGCCTTCCCTGGCTGCGGCCGCTGCGAGATATTCGCGTTCGTGGATTGACATGCTCATGCCGGTTGGATTGTGGAAGTCAGGCATCAGGTAGGCCAAAGTGGGTGCTGCCCGGCGGATCTGTAGCAATGCCTCCTGCAGATCCCATCCACCATCCTGCCGGACAGGAAAAGCTATGACGCGCGCACCTACCGAAGCGAAAGTATCCAAGGCATGTGGATACGTGGGCTGTTCAACGAGGATGCGTTCCCCGGGGGAGTACAGAGTCCGGGTGATGAGGTTCAGGGCATGTTGGGCACCGATGGTCACCATGATCTGATCAGGCGAGGTTGGTAGACCCCTATCCCGGTAGTTTTGCGCGATGGCCTCACGCAGGTCTGGCAAGCCAACCAAGTCGAAACCATCATGGGACAAATACGTTGGCAATTCCTCCACGACGGCCGCATAAGCAGCCTGAATTCCCGGATACGCGGGAGAGGTGGCCTTGGTGAAGTCAAGGGCCAAACCGTGGTGCAGGGCATGCTCGCCGCGTTCGCGTCCTGGAAGCTGCAAGGTACTGCCTGACCCTCGCACGCTTTCAAGAAAGCCGTCGTCACGAAGCTTTGAATAGGCGGCAGCCACGGTGGTCCGGCTCAAGTCCAGGGCCTGACTGAGTTCCCGCTCGGCAGGAAGTCGAGCGCCGCTGGCGAGACGGCCATCCATCAGTAGGACCCGAATGCGCTCCGCCAGTGCCCTATAGGCGGGGGCGCCGCTGCGCCATTCGCCCAGTTCACGCGCGAGTCGTCGACCGGTGACAAAAGAGTTCATGAATCCACATTAGTTGAATTGGACCTTTTGTATAAGTCCAGTTTCCCTAGACTTGAAGCATGCAGCTCTTCTTTACAACCCAAAACCTCACGGTCCGCGTGATTCGGCTTCTCCTGGGTCTGGCCCTCTACGGCGTGTCTATCGCGCTGATGATTCGCGGCAACATCGGCGCCTCACCCTGGGATGTTTTCTCGCAGGGTCTCTCGCGAACCACGGGTATCTCGTTCGGGTTGTGCACCATCATCATTAGCGGCGTGGTGCTGCTGTTCTGGATCCCGCTTAAGCAGATGCCAGGGGTTGGCACGGTTGCCAATGCGATTCTGGTTGGCCTTTTTGCCGACCTTGGATTGGCCTTTATTCCACAGGCCAATCATCTGGTTCTCCAGATAGCAGTTTTTGCTGCGGGGCTGTTCCTGTTGGCCTTTGCCACGGCTCTGTACATTGGCGCCGGGATGGGCCCTGGTCCGCGAGACGGTTTGATGACAGGCCTTGTCCGGGTCAGCGGAAAGCCCGTCTGGCTCATTCGTACGGGAATTGAGCTCAGTGTTGTGGTGGTTGGCTTCTTCCTCGGCGGCGTGGTGGGCGCTGGAACGGCCGCTTTTGCGTTAGGTGTGGGCCCACTAACTCAATTGACGTTGCGCTGGCTGCGCGTGGACCTCCACGCCAAGCGGGGCAAGACTTCGATGGTCGATGTATCCGTACCGCTGGAGCCTGTCACGAAGGACTAGCCGCGAGCCCCGGAGCTCACCTCGCGGAGCTGCCCGGGGCTAAACTCGCGGAGTAAAAACGGAGATCCTGAAAGCCGCCGTAGCCCTTGTTTTCTCGGGTAGGTGGGCAAGCCGGTGACTCAGCTCGATCGCATCCATGTGGTGTCCGGCCGGTCCCATAAGGGCAACATTGCCGACGTCGGCGGGCGAGAGTTCCATGGGAACCAGCAATTCCTGGCTGTCCACCAGTTCGAAGTCCGCGGCCATGGACTGGACAAGTGCGGTTTCCTTGTCCTCTTGAATCCCCAGCATCCCGGCCTCCTTCGCAATCTCGGCGAGGTGCTGGGGGAGGGGAGTTACCACCACCAACCTTCCGCCCGGCTTGAGGATGCGGGCGAACTCGCTAGCGTTGCGTGGAGCAAAGATGACAAGTACGACGTCGGCCGTGTCGGCGCCCAGCGGCAGGTCCCGCCACAGATCCCAGACAATGTTCACGGCGAGGGGATTGCGCCGGGCAGCGCGGCGGAGGGCAAACTTGGAAATGTCCAGTCCAACCGCGGCACTACTGCCCGAGGCCGTAGCGGCCAATACCTGTTGCAAATACCAGCCCGTTCCAGTGCCGGCGTCCACGATCAGGGCGGGGACGCTCCCGTTTGTTGCCAGATGGGCAGCGACCTTTTCCGCGAGTGCGTCACCGAGACCTTGGTAATGGCCCGCGTCAAGGAAAGCGTCGCGGGCTTCCACCATGGCGGCCGTGTCAGGGACAAACTTCGTACCGTGCCCGGTCAATAGGTTGAGATAGCCCTGCCGGGCAATGTCAAAGCTGTGGCCGTCGGCGCAAACCAGGGCGTTGTCCCCGGGCGCAGGGTTGTTGAAGCTGAGCCCGCAATGAGGGCACAACAGGGCATTGACGGCAGCGATTTCCATGGTTTCAATCTTAGGTCGCAACGGAACGGCTGTTTGCCCACTCGGCAGTGACACGGTTCGCACCGCTGGAGCTGAAAGAGCCTATAAGTTGAAGAGCCTAGAAGTTCAGGCCGGCCTTGGCGGCTACGACGTCAGGGTTGGCCCAGAACTCACTGTAGGTGGCATTGCTTGCCAACGAACGGGTGTGCGCCTTGTCAATATAGAGGGTTCCCGAGAGATGGTCGGTCTCATGCTGGACGATTCTTGCCTGCCACCCCGTGAACCGGGCGGTGCGCGCGGAGCCGTTTTCGTCGTCGTACGCTAAATCGACCGTGGCAGGCCGGTCAACGACAGCCTGCCACCCAGACATGGACAGGCAGCCCTCGTAATGGGAGGCCAGATCATGGCCCACCGGAATGTAGCGGGGGTTGATGATGGTGAAGAGTTCGAGGGGTTGGCGCTGTCTGGCGGCCGCATTGTCCGCCGAAACTTCGTACTGATCTTCAAGGACGGCCAACTGAAGAGGAATCCCTATTTGGGGCGCTGCGAGACCAACGCCGGGGGCCGCCCGCATGGTCTCGGTCATGATGCTGATGAGCGCCGAGAGCTCCGGGCCGGTGAGCTGTCCCCTGAAAGGCAGCGCCTGGGCTCGCAACACCGGATGTCCCGCCTGCACGATCGCGGGGAGCGTCCCGGTTTCGAGGATGGCCGTGACGGACTGTTTGAGGTAGTCGTCGTCAATGAGGGGAGTCAAGAGCACGTGGATCCTTCCGAATTGTTTGGTTGTATCTTCTATTGTGCCAAGTATTGGCACGGAACCAGCCAAATGGCGGCTCTACCAACGGCGGCGGTCTTTATGACGTCGCCCATTGCCCGCGAATCCAGCGCCCAGGATCGGAAAATTGCTGACCGTGCATAATGGTCGAATGACTTCTGTGATTAAAACCGAACGCCTGTCCTTGCGTCCCTGGGAAGATTCTGACGTCGATTTTGTCTATGACCTGTACTCCCGGTGGGTGGTGCAGCGCTTCATCGGTACCGAACCTGCCGTCATGGAGAGCCGCTCTGAAGCTGAAGCGCGGGTTCGACGATTCCAGGACCTGGATCACCCCGTTCACGGAATCTGGGCCGTGACCCGCAAGGAAGACGGCCTGCCCGTGGGGACGCTATTGCTTAAGCCAATTCCGGCATCGGGTGAAGAGCCCCTCCAGCCCTCCGACGACGTGGAGATCGGGTGGCATTTCCATCCCGATCATTGGGGCAATGGCTTCGCGGCCGAGGCTGCCACAGCCGTCCTTGAACACGCCTTTGCCTCGGGCCTGAACCACGTTGTGGCCGTAACCAACCCCGCCAATGAGGCATCCCAGAGTGTGTGCCGCCGTATCGGCATGGAGCACCAGGGCCAATCCAAGAAGTACTACAACGCCAAGTGCGAGTTGTTTCTTATAAAGAACCCGGCAAGGGAGTCCTAAACCGGGCGTTTCTCGCGCTAAGTCTCTTCAGGAGGATCCATGGATGGTCCCATGCCAGGCGGCAACATGAACGCCGTGGAACGTGACGCCGATACAGTATTGCGGAATGCAGGCCCGTGGACACCGACGGTTCACCGATACCTGCTTTATTTGGATCGGGCCGGTATTGACTGGATTCCGAAACCGATGGCGATCGAGGGGGACCGTGAGCGCCTGAGCTTTGTTGAGGGGGAGGTGCCGCTCTATCCACTGCCGGATTGGGTGTGGAACGAACCGGTACTTATTGATGGTGCGCGGCGGTTACGTCAGCTTCACGACGCAAGTGCCGGCTTCGGGATGGATGGCGCCCTCTGGCAATCGCCGTCGAAAATTCCTGCCGAAGTCATTTGCCACAATGACTTCGCGCCTCACAACCTAGCTTTCGAGGGCGGGCGAATGATTGGCGCCATCGACTTCGACATGTGCTCACCCGGGCCACGCCTCTGGGACATTGCATATTTCGCGACTCGTGTCGTACCTCTGACCAGGGATGCTCCGCCCGGCGCGCCGGGCATGGAACGGGCCAGAGCACGCGTGCAGATCATTCTTGACGCATACGGCTCAAAGGACGGCTGGGATGATGTGCTTCGGGTTGCCGTGATCCGGCTGTGGGATCTGGCGGCCCTATCCCGCGCGAAGGCCGTGGAGCTCGACAACCCCGGGTTGAACGACGACGCTCAAATGTACATGCGCGATGCAGAGTACTTGGCTTCGTTGCAATCGAGCGACGTTGACCATGGCTGACCTCGGCGCACGCTCAACGGCGGAGATTCGGCCGGCGACCGCGGACGATATCCCGCAGATTCTGGCACTCAGCGTGGTGGCTGGCTGGCCAGCCACCACGGGGGAGTCGATGGCCCTCGCTATCGAAGATGTGGACAGGCTGATACTTGTGGCGATCGCCGGTGGCACAGTTGTTGGGTGGGCAAAGACCCACTACTGGGACCAGCCGGACGGGCAAACACCCGCAGGCCACTATTTGGGTGGCATCACGGTCGCTCCCATCTGGCGGAGGCGAGGCGTTGGGACTGGACTGACCCAGGCCCGGCTCGACTGGATCTGGGCGCGGGACAATTTCGCGTGGTACGTGGTCAATGCCGGCAACGGGCCCTCGATCCGATTGCATCAGCAGTGGGGATTCGTAGAAATGGCACAGGGATCCCAGTTCCATGGGACGACTTTTACAGGTGGGCGGGGACTTCTCATGCGAGCAGGAAGCAAGAGGATAACCGCTGGGGGAGCGGAAGAGTGAACCCCGTTTCGTGCCACGAAGGTAGCAGCCCACCCAGCTAGAGTTGACCCTACCGACCGGTATGACTGCCCTGGCCACACAGGTGATGCCGCCCCACAGAATTGAGAGACGATGACCTCGGACACCGGAACGCACATTGCTGCGCCGCACGCTGCTGACCGCCACGACCTGATCCGGGTCCAGGGTGCGCGCGTCAACAACCTTAAAGACATCAGCGTTGACATTCCCAAGCGCCGTTTAACGGTCTTCACAGGGGTTTCCGGTTCCGGCAAAAGCTCCTTGGTATTTGGCACCATTGCCGCCGAATCTCAGCGCATGATTAACGAAACCTACAGCGCCTTCGTGCAAGGCTTCATGCCAACCCTGGCCCGCCCCGACGTCGACGTTCTCGAGGGGCTCACGACTGCAATCCTGGTGGATCAGGAGCGGATGGGCGCCAATCCTCGTTCAACAGTTGGTACGGTAACCGATGCCAACGCCATGTTGCGTATCGTCTTCAGTCGCCTCGCGCAGCCGCACATTGGATCACCCCAGGCCTATTCCTTCAACGTGGCATCAATCTCCGGTGCCGGCGCTGTCACCATCGAGAAGGCGGGGGAGAAGATCAAGGAGCGTCGCAGCTTCTCCATCACGGGTGGCATGTGCCCCCGCTGCGAGGGCATGGGCAAGGTCAACGACTTCAATTTGGAGGCCCTGTTCGACGCCGGGAAGTCACTTTCCGAAGGTGCCATCACCGTCCCGGGCTACAGCATGGACGGCTGGTACGGGCGGATCTTCGCCGGCTCGGGATTCTTCGACATGGACAAGAAGCTTGGCAAGTTCACCAAAAAGGAATTGCACGACCTCCTCTATAAGGAAGCAACCAAGATCAAGGTCGAGGGCATCAACCTGACCTACGAGGGCGTCATCGTCAAAATGCAAAAGTCGATCCTCGCCAAGGACGTCGACTCCTTGCAACCGCACATCCGTGCCTTCGTGGAGCGCGCCGTCGTCTTCACCACCTGCCCGGACTGCCTTGGTACCCGTCTGGCTGAGCATGCACGCAACTCCAAGATCAACGGGGTGAGCATCGCCGATGCCTGCGCCCTGCAGATCAGCGACCTCGCCAGCTGGGTCCGTTCCCTCAGTGAGCCGTCGGTGGGACCGCTGCTGGATGCGTTGGGAGAAACCCTTGATTCATTCGTTGAGATTGGGCTCGGATACCTTTCCCTGGACCGCCCCTCCGGCACGCTGTCAGGCGGTGAGGCGCAGCGGACCAAGATGATCCGCCACCTTGGATCGTCGCTGACAGACATCACCTACGTGTTCGATGAGCCAACCATTGGCCTGCACCCGCACGATATTGCGCGCATGAACAAGCTCCTCTTGCAGTTGCGCGACAAGGGCAACACGGTCTTGGTTGTTGAACATAAGCCGGAGGCTATTGCCATCGCCGATCACGTGATCGATTTGGGCCCGCGGGCGGGATCGCTGGGCGGCCAGGTTGTGTTCGAGGGCACCGTTGAGGGTCTGCGGGCCAGTGATACGATCACGGGCCGCCACCTGGATGACCGTATTTCCCTCAAGACTTCGCCACGGAAAGGTTCCGGTGCCCTTGAGGTGCGCGGTGCCAAGGAAAACAACCTCAAGGACGTTGACGTCGACATTCCGCTAGGCGTGCTGACTGTCATTACCGGCGTTGCAGGTTCGGGCAAGAGTTCACTCATCCACGGCTCAGTGTCCGGGCGCGAGGGAGTGGTGACGGTTGATCAGGGTGCCATCCGGGGTTCGCGGCGGAGCAATCCGGCAACGTACACGGGGCTTCTGGAGCCCATCCGCAAGGCGTTCGCCAAGGCCAATGGTGTGAAGCCGGCCTTGTTCAGCGCCAACTCCGAGGGTGCTTGCCCCACGTGTAATGGCGCCGGTGTGATCTACACGGATCTGGGCATGATGGCTGGGGTCTCCACCGTCTGCGAGGAATGCGAGGGCCGGCGTTTCCAGGCTGCCGTCCTCGAGTACCACCTTGGCGGAAAGAACATTAGTGAGGTCCTGACCATGTCGGTGGACCACGCCGAGGAGTTCTTCCGCGAAGGTGAGGCCAAACTTCCCGCAGCGCATAAGATCCTAAGCCGCCTGTCCGACGTCGGACTTGGTTACCTGACGCTGGGCCAGCCACTGACAACCCTTTCCGGTGGTGAGCGTCAGCGCATCAAACTGGCCACGCACCTGGGGGAGAAGGGCGGGACGTATGTCCTCGACGAGCCCACCACTGGCCTGCACCTGGCCGACGTCGAGAAGCTCCTTGGCCTGTTGGACCGGTTGGTGGAGTCCGGCAAATCTGTGATCGTGATTGAACACCATCAGGCCGTCATGGCTCATGCCGACTG
Organism: Arthrobacter sp. TWP1-1; assembly: GCF_049897845.1. NCBI lineage: Bacteria > Bacillati > Actinomycetota > Actinomycetes > Micrococcales > Micrococcaceae > Arthrobacter > Arthrobacter sp. TWP1-1. The sequence goes on along the minus strand of NZ_JAFCXC010000002.1, from coordinate 281,792 downwards.
GCTCATCGACATTGGTCCCGGCGCCGGGCACGACGGCGGAAACATCGTTTTCGAAGGAACGCCGGCGGAGCTTGTGGCCGGCAAGGCGACGCTGACGGGCGAGCACTTGGCTGCTTATGTAGGCGCCTAGACGTGTCGGTCGCAATGTTCGAACACGAATTCGAGCATTGCGACAGTCATGTGAGGCTTTGTTGAGAGCCTGGTTGAAAGTCTTGTTGAAACGTCGGTTTAGCTCGACGTCAACGTTGGTTCGGGTTCCGCTGGCGTTGCCGCGGTGTGGCGCCTGTTGGATGCGGCATGGTTGGCTAACGCCAGTCATGGCGCGCACTTGGACCAGCTTGGCGCATTGAGATACGCGTCAAGTAGGGAACTTTTCGTCTACAGGAAACGGTGGAAAGTCCCCCATTTAGATAACTATCAAATGCGCCGATAATCTACATTATGTCAAGTAACTTGTTTCTGGCGGTGCTAGATCCAGCCCTGGGGTACAAAGTATGCCGTTTGGCTTGGTGTGAACGCCACTGGCCAATCAGCCTCGACCGGGACCCTAGAGTTGTTGGCGTCGAGTTGTTGTCGTCGCCTCTCAACCATTCCGACTCGATCCTAAAGTCAACGGAACAACTTACTCTCACGTTCCGGCTTGCTCCGTGAAGGCCGCGGAGGGTTTATGCAAGGTGATCGATGTCCGCAGCGACGGGCACATGTATAAGCATCACCAGGAAGTATTCTCCGTCGCGGGCAGGTTCTGCCAGACAGTTACTCCACACAGCTACTTGGGTTGGCCAGAGAGTTGGGGCACTCCCCCGCCACGCTGCCGCCAATCTGCTCTGGCTGGCGCGTGACAAGCATCCTGGAGGCCCAAATTCAGCAGATGCCCGCAACATCAGAGACATCCTGCACGAGGATTCGCTTGATCTTCGAAGCACCACGCAATGACACCGCCCCGGGCTAATGCAGCACCGGCGACGTCATCGACGTCGCCGGGAGCGTCCCTGTCATTGGCATCTAACGACCGGGTCGCGGCTTCGGCCCCCATGAGGGGTAGTTCACGTGCTGGTCCCCGCCGACGACAACAGTGACCTTGCCCTTGGTCGAGATGGTGCACAGTCGATCGAGGTCTACACGGGTGTCGTTGCATCCGACCAGCAGTTTGCGTCCGTCGGGCGACCAGACAGGCTTGAAGAAGCGCAAGTACTCCGTTGGTTCATAGAGGACGCGCAGCCCCTGTCCCGACGGTCTAACCGACAGAACCGCACCTGAATCGGGTGCCGTCGGGTGTTCCGGCCCGATGTTGAAGATGATCGAACGCCCGTCTGGTGACCAATCCGGGTGCTCGAGAGCAGGACGAGGGGGCACGACTTCTCTCATTCCCGTGCCATCGGTATTGATGACGTGAATGGATTCCATGGATCCGTCAGGTGTGTCCTCGCCGATGCGCCCGAATGCAATCGTTTTCCCGTCAGGTGAGAAGACCGGTTCGACGTCGATCGCCCCATCAGTGAGCTGACGAGGATTGGAACCATCTGAGCGCATCACCCAGATGCCGACAGTGAATGGATCATCACCGAAGGCGAAAGCGTTGTATGTAATCCATTTCCCATCGGGTGACCACTTGGGAATTTCTTGCACTCCCACGGCGGTCGTGAGGTTGCGACGGTTCTTACCGTCAGGGTCGATGGTGGCGATGTGGACGCCGGTCTCATCGGAGAAGTCGAACGCGATCCGCTTGCCGTCAGGTGACCAGTCCGAGAAGTTTGCCGGCCCAGATGTGATGCGTTTTTGGCCCGTACCGTCCGATCTCGCCACCCACAGACTAAAATTATTGAGCACTGGGTCACGGCGGCCGAAAGCGATGGACCCGTTATGAGACTGCTGGTCGACATCGTCGTGAGAAGTAGCCGCGGGTACCAGCCAGCCCAGACTGAGTGCAGCGGTAAGCAGAGCAATCGATGCCAGCTTCCAGGATGCAAAGATCGACGCACGATTTCGGGACATGGCGGAACTCCTTTGAGGCGCCATCGCCTGAGTGGCACCAGGACCGGTTGACGGTTGCCTGATAGGCAACGTAGGCAACCTAGGGCTTATTTTTCTCCGCTGCCACCGAGCCTGTCAAGGATGACTACCAATGCACCTTTAGGCAATCGACGTTGCCGATTCCGGACCGTTTTGGGGACGAATTGCCGATGTCTTCCACGCCAATCCCCAATGCCAATGACGGTATCCAGAGATGCTCTCTCCAGAAACATTCGGTCAGCTCGAATCGTCAGTCCTAGAACGGTGTCGAGTTCAGGGCCTAGCAATGCTCTGAGACTGGCTGCCGTCGTGATGGCAGTGCCGTTTTGGCGGCCACTCCCCTATCCCGATGCGCCATTAGGATTGGAGTTCTGATATCTATGGGACGGACTAGGCATGAGCACGTCAACGCGCGAGCCGACCGAGACGCGATTAGATTACCGTGCGTTCACCAGCGCTGACATCGCGGCCGTTCACGAGTATGCCTCTGACCCGGTAGTCACTCGGTGGTCAACGTGGGGACCAAATACCTTGGAACAGACGGCCGCCTTTGTGGAATCAGCGGCAATCGCCCATCGCGCCCAGAACCATGCAGCCTATTCGCTCGCCGCAGTTCTGAGCGGCCACGTCATTGGATCCGTAGCCGTTTGGACTACGGATTTTTCAGATCACAATGGCGAGCTTGGCTACACCTTTCATCGTGCTCATTGGGGCAAGGGCTACGCCACCGAAGCGGTGTGCGAGTTATTGCGACTCGGATTCGGACCACTCGAACTTTGGCGCATTAGTGCCACCTGCCATCCGGACAACGTGGGCTCCATAAGGGTGCTCGAAAAGAGCGGGTTTACCTTCGAAGGTCGCCTTCGCTCCCACCGGGCGGTCAATGGAACCCGCCGTGACTCCATGCTCTATTCGATTCTGCGCGAGGACTACACCCAAGCGTGAAATGTCAGGGGTACCAGCTAGACTCGCCACCATGACAAACTCAGCAATCACCCTTGGCGCCATCAATATGGAAGCCGCCGATCCACTTGGCCTGGCGGACTTTTGGGCAGCCGTCACCGGTTCTGCGCAGTCCGTCAATGGCGATAGCGTCTATCTGGCCCCGAGCGGTCCCGCTGGATTTGGGATGTTCTTCCAGCGCGGATCCGTTCCTCGTGGTGAGCACCAAGCAGCTCACTTGGACCTGACTGTTCCCTGGGGATCACGCCAGAACGAAGTTGAACGAATCATGGGTCTCGGTGCGATTTTCAAGTGGGATGTCTTGGAGGAATTCGCGCACGTGCAGTGGACAACGTTGGCGGATCCCGAAGGAAACCTATTCTGCATCGCGGAGCATCCCCCAGCATAGGGGTGAGAGTAAGGGGCTACCTATGGCAATGGCTACATCAAACAGACTGCTTTGGGCTGCGGCGCACGTAGAACGTGCGGCCCTGGCTGACGACCTTGAGCTCATCGGAGATGCCCAATGGTCTAGTCCTTCATTGTGCGGGCAATGGGATGTTGAAGAGGTCCTTGCGCACCTCACGGCCGCTGCAAGCGTTGGCCGTTTTCGCTGGTTGGTCAGCGTTTTTGGCGCCAAGTTCAATTTTGATCTGCACAATGATCGACGCCTCGCGGAACACCTTGGCTCCACGCCCGCGGACACTCTCAGGCGCTTTCGAGCTGTTACGACAAGTACAACTTCGACCTTTGGCCCCACCGCGGCCTGGCTGGGTGAAGTTGTTGTACATAGCGAGGACATCCGGCGCCCACTGGGGATTGACAGAGTCATCCCAATGGAAATCGTCACAACAGTCGCTAACTTTTACGCCAAGACGAGTTTTACGGTCGACAGTAAAGCGAATATTGCAGGACTTCGACTGGAAGCAACGGATGGTCCCTTTGCGGCCGGTTCTGGTCCGCTCGTAACGGGAACAACCATCGCATTGACAATGGCCATGGCTGGTCGCGGCGTCTATTGTCATGAGCTCTCGGGGCCGGGAGCCCCGATTCTAGAAAGCCGGTGTTTAGCATCGCGTGCTGGCGAGACCATATGAATCTCGTCGCCGAGTGAGCTGCGTCTACACTTCAATCGTTCAAGGACTGCAACCTATAAACGGTGATCCCGGTGCCATTGTGCAGCTGGGCCGTTTCGCCGAATTCAAACCGGCCGGTGACTGCGGGATCCGCTGAGGCAACGCCGACGTTTGCCGTGATGATAGTTGCAATGTAGGCGGCTAGTGCGGCCAGGGGCCAGAATTTGGCGCGCCGGCTGCGACGAATATGGGCCACAATTTCCCAATGTCCACACTGCTTTTGAACGCAAAACGCAAAACGAAAGACGCAGCACTCCGGCCAGCTGGTCGTCGATAATGACCAAGGTTCCGGCCCGCTCCCACGATTCCACGCGCGTTTCATTGGTGATCCGTCCGACTCGGCCCTTGAAGACCCGCTTGCGACCCTGGTCCGAAACGTAACCATCGGTCTGCTTGGTAGCTATGAAGGGGCTCAGAAGTCAGGCGAGGCTGACGGCCAGCAGCGTTGTCGCTGCAACGGCCGCGATTCCACGAATAAGGTTGGCTGTTGACCATGGGCCGTCAAAGCGCGTCCACGCCGCCTGGGAGTCAGTGCCGCCGGAACTCATGGCCGCGAGGGCGTTGTTCAATGGAACATTTCGCAGGACGGTAATTCCAAATGAGCTCAGTGCAAGCACTGCACCTGCAATTCTGGCTATGGACTGGACATTCAATGTGCCCGAAGCGAGTTCCATGATGGCCAGCGCCCCTGATGTCACCGCGCCACCAAAGAAGACAATCATGAACGGAGGTCTAATGGCACTGACGTTGATGCGTTGCATCGTGGCAATGGCGTCCTTCGCCGGATGGGTTCGCAGGGCCGGCATAACGATCGCCGAAAATGCGAGATAGACACCCCCGGCGAGCCCCGTACAGACGACGGATGCTGTGGTGATTGCGGCAATCGCTGTGTTTGTCATGCTTAAAGTGAACACCGAATACTCATAGATTTGAATATCCAAAAGGGCATATTGCATGCTCATTCGTCTAGGCTGAATGTATGGACCCACTCACCCACCTGCTGGATGGACCCCGAGCCCGCCGTGCTTTCACTCTCCGGGTTGTGATGTCCGGGAGCTGGTCAATCGATGTTCAGGATAAGGCTCCGCTAACCGTTGTCGCCATGATGACCGGTCACGCGTGGTTGACCGCAGACGGAGATAGCCACAGGCTGTCCCCCGGCGACGTGGTCTTGGTCCGAGGACCAAATCCCTACACCATCGGCGATGATCCCTTGAGTGCCACCGACGCGATCATTCATCCCGGCCAGATATGCACATCAGCCTCGGGACAGGACCTAATCCTGGAAATGAGCCATGGCATTCGCAGCTGGGGCAACGCGACCCAGGGCAAGAACACCATGCTCGTCGGCACGTACGAATCAGATACAGAGGTCACGGCCGCGGTGACCCAGGGGCTACCGCGCGTGGCGGTTGTTCCTGCCGGACACGTTTCGGTGGAGCTGGTGAAGCTACTGGAACGCGAGATCACCACCGATGCGCCAGGTCAGGGTAGCGCCGCAGACAGGTTGCTCGATGTCCTCCTGGTTCACACGGTCAGGGCCTGGGTGCAATTGCACCCCGACGCTGAACAGGGTTGGCTGGCCGGAAGCACAGACCCGGTTTCCGCCGGCGCACTCGAACTCTTTCATTCACGCCCGGAAAGTGGCTGGACGCTTGCCTCCGTGGCCCAGAGCCTCAACATTTCTCGCGCAACACTTGCCAGCAGATTCCGGTCCAGTGTTGGCGGGCCACCCATGAGCTACCTGACTAATTGGCGAATGTTGCTAGCCAGTGAGATGCTGGCGGACGCTCAGATGACTACCGCAAAGATTGCCAAGGCCGTTGGCTACGCTAGCCCGTTTGCCTTCAGCACGGCATTCAAGCGACGGTATGGCGTCAGCCCCACCGGCTACCGAACCCACAACTATCGTGCGAACTGACGTCCACATGACGGGCAAAATAGTCTCTACCCGTACGCCATTTGGCAGGATGGGACCATGATCACTGAACACGCCATCTTGCCGGTTATTGCTGGCAGGGAGTCCGATTTTGAGGCCGCCTTTGAACAGGCGCGCCACATCATTTCCGCCATACCCGGATTCCGCAGCCTGACGCTGTCCAGGTCCGTGGAATCGAGGAACGAATACCTGTTGTTGGTTGAATGGAAGCGGCTCGAAGACCACACTGTGGGCTTCCGAAAGTCAGCCAGCTACCAACAGTGGAAGAGCCTGCTGCACGAGTTTTACGAGCCTTTCCCCGTGGTGGAACACTTCGAGCGAGTCAACTCCGCCTCCCCCGCCACCTGAGCCGAGGCTAAGCGCCCCGGCGCGAGGCGGCGTCGTACTTAATCCCCGAACCGCACATCGGCGGCCGCGACCACTAATGCAGTGCGCCCCGGCGCGTCCTGAAACTGCCAGTAGAGGTTGGTGTGCGTGATGACGTCGGGAACGGCAGGAGCGCCCCACTGAGTCTTGTCTGAGGCGGTGTGGGCGTCACCAACCAGCGTGACATCGTAGCCTCGAGTGAAGGCGCCATGAATTGTGGAGCGGATGCACGCGTCCGTCTCGGCGCCGGCAACCACCAGCTTGCCAATGTTGCCACTGGCGAGAATGTCTTCGAGATCCGTGCCCTCGAAGGAGTCGCCGAACGATTTGTGCACCAAGGGCTCGTCCTCTAGCCGCACCAGTTCAGGGACGTATTCCCACCCCGGGGATCCCTTGGGCAGGTCCTCGTCGGAGTGCTGGACCCAGATGATCTGCGTGCCTGACTTGCGGGCCTCGGCCACTAGGACCTGAATGTTGGCCACGATAGGAGTTCGCTCGTAGGCCTCTGCCACGACGTCGTTCTGGACATCGACGACCACCAGTGCGGTTTTCGGGCGGTTGGGAAGGGTAGTCATGGGTATCCTCACGTTCGGGTCTGCATCGTTGCCGTACAAGAGACTACGCCAGCAACTTAGTACGCGGAACACCCGCCAACGAATCGGCGGCTTTTCCGGATTCGAACGCTACTTCTTGCCAGGCTTCGCCGATGGGATGGTGCTGCGATTGCCAGAGAGACTAGGGCGCTACGTGGTCCGCGGTGACGACGTGGTTTGGCCGAAGGGGCAACAGAAGGCGAATGTACTTAGCTCTTTGTAGCTGGCGCCCCGTGAAGGTGGGCCTGTCCGCCGTCGTGGTTAAGAATGCTGAGAATTTCCACGGGGCCTTGATGGGCGCAGATGGCGTGAGGGACCATGGTGGAGAATTCGGCCACCTCGCCGGGATGGACCAGAATGGTCCGCTCCCCCAGCTCCAACCGGACGATCCCGGACAGCACCGTAAACCAATCCCGACCGGAATGAACTCCGCGTTCCTCGGGGCGCTCGGAAGTGATGCGCATTTTGGCCACGGTTTTTCCATGGATGCCATCTTCACTTGAGAGAATCCACGTTGTCAGTCCCTGCGAATGGCCGGGATGCGGCCGGATCACCACGTCGTCCTCTCCCCCGGATTCAACTAGCGCATCCAGCGTGGTGCCAAACGCCCGCGCAATCGGCAGCAATTGATCCAGTGCAATCCTGCGATGACCGGTTTCAATTCGGCTTAGGGTCGAGGGGCTCAGCTGGCAGCGGGCAGCAAGGTTCTCCAGCGACCACCCGCGCGCCAGCCGCAGGCCCCGGATGCGTTGGCGGATGATGGCGTCGAGATCGGTTTCTTGCGTCATACGCAAAAGTCTATGCGTAAAACGCACAGAGCCGCTAGCGTGGAACCATGAGCGAACATTCACACCATCACGGACAAGCATCTGGCCACTTCCACACCCACACAACCGACGCCGAGTTGGCAGAAACGCTCAACCTCGACGCTCTCATACTGGGGTCCTACCTGGAGGCTGCCACTGAATGGGCAGCAGAATTGGCTCCAGACGCGGCCATCATCATGGACGTTGGCGCGGGTTCCGGAGCCGGCACCGTGGCTCTGGCCCGCCGCTTCCCTCAGGCCAGCATCACGGCGTTGGACAGATCTGCCGTCATGTTGGCGCAGACCCTTGCCGCAGCACAGGAACAAGGCATGGCTGGGCGCGTGGACACGATCGAAGCGGACCTCAACAACGCATGGCCTGCGAGCGCCTCGGCAGATCTCATGTGGGCTTCTTCGTCTCTCCATGAGTTGGCTGACCCGGAGCGCACCATGAAAGAGATGTTTGCGGCTCTGAATCCCGGAGGTGTGCTGATTGTCATTGAGATGGACAGCCTGCCAAGTTTTTTGCCCGAATCGATGCCCGAGGGATCCGCCGTCGACCCTGGTGTGGAAGGGCGCCTGCATGCCGCCTTGGCCGGTAGCGGCTGGAACCAGTATCCCGAGTGGACGGCGGGACTGGAACGTGTCGGATTCGCCGTCGAGCGGCGCCACTTCCCTACTCTGGGTAGTTCGACGCCGGAACTTTCCGCGCGCTATGCCCGCGCCTTCCTGGGCCGGATGGCTTTCGCGTTGGAAGGTACGGCGTCCTCAGCTGATCGGGCCTCTCTGGAGGTTTTGTTGGGCACTGGTCCCGAGTCCGTGGAGCGTCGTGGGGACCTAGTGGTGCGCGGGCATCGGACGGGGTGGGCGGCCCGCAAGCTCTAACCTCCTTCTCCCCATGGCATGTGGGCCTTAGGTTCGGGCCATGACGATCATTGGGTGGGCGCACGGGGACTTGATTAGCCTGGACGTACCTGCCTGGGCCGCCGCCCACCCTCCGGCATCTCACCATCGAATTCACACTCAATGGCGAACCCATGGGGAAAAGCTGCCAAGTACAACTTGACTGAGCGTTCCCGGGCATGCTGGACACGGCGCGCTAGGCTGGCCCCATGTCACCAACTAGCCGGGCATTGACCGCTGCCGAGCTCCTCTCCGGGCCGCGGGGCAGGCGTCTGTGCCTGGAACTTGCTGGACTTATTGCCGCTGAAGATGCGGTGGAGTCGCGGGAGGGTGGGTTCGCCCATGCCAGGTTTTATGCATCCTATGAGCTGGATCCGGGACGAGGGCAGTCGGTAGTCCTAGTAGGCGGTGATGCGGCGCCGCCGAAATTTACGTCCGCGGAGGTGGCTGCCCTCTTGGATGCCGTGCCTCTATCCCCTCCCTCTGCGGAGGTCCTGCTGCAGGCCCTCGTTGAGACTGTTGGTAACGCCCGCTACTGGCAGTTGCCCGACGGTGCGGATAATCTTGCGGCGACCCCCGAGATGCGGCGAGCGCTCATCCGCTTTGCTCAGGCAATCGTTGAATCGCCCCACGCATCCCTGTGGACCGAACCCGTTAATGTAAACGGGCAGTGGAGCGTAGCCCTCACGGAGGATCCGCCCCGCCCGCGGCCTGAAGCTAGGCCTGCTGCCGAGGCGCTGGAGCAGGCCCGGTTGAATCTGATCTTGGAAGAATTCACTGCGGCTCGGGATCGTCCCTCCGATCCGACGGCGAATTGGGGCGGAACGTGGTGGTCACGCCCCGAAGGCGTTACCGGCAGCACTGGTGCAATGCCAGAGCAGGGTCCCATTGGCCTATGGCTCGTTGAAGACGGCTTTGGTGAGCGGGCGGCCACCATCGAAAAGCTCGATGCTCCAACCCACCCCCGCATCTATGAGATTGACTCCCCTGATGCGTGGGCGCAGCTGTGCCGCGAGCAGTCAATCACGGTCACCTGCTCCAAGCGCCACGATTGGTACCGCACCACGGGTCGCTCCGGCGCGTGGGTCATGCCTGACTGGCAGCGCCTGCAAGAAAGGTACGACGGCGTCCACCTCTCGCTGGGTGGGTACCTGAGAACTGCGGGACTAGCCATCCCCGTCGGCGAGGACTTTGCTACCGTACTGGCCGGCTGGGACCCGGACACCACGTATTGGCTCCGGGATGTAGAACCCATTCCCGGCACACAGCAAGAATGGGAGCTGGACCGGGAGGGACGATGGTCCGCTGAGGCCAGTCCGGAAGCCACGACGGATTCGGGTATGAGACGTGACTGAGCCAGCTAGTTTCAGTTGGACCCCGACGGACGGAAGCCGGCGGCCTTTCGAGATCACCGCCGTCGTAGGTTACGGAGATGATGCCTGGGTGCGGGCATCTGCGGACGTGCTGCACTGGAAGGTCAAGACGCGCAGCGGTTTTCGCGTGGATTCGCCGGGCCCCGTGGTGCCCGGCGAGCGCGTATCCGTCACAGTTACCGCTCTGGGTGTGACAGTTATGGAGCCGGTGGAAGTTGTAGCTGTTGTTCAGGATGTTGCACGGGTTGGCTTTGCCTATAGGACCTTGCCGGGACATCCTGTCGATGGCGAGGAGGCTTTCATTGTGCATCGAGAGGGAGAAGAAGTCCTCCTCACCATCCGCTCACTGACTCGAGCCTCTCCCCAGCAACCGTGGCGTGCCCTCTACCCTGGGCTTCAGTTGATCCAGCGACTAGTGCGCTGGCGGTACCTACGATCACTGTCTTGAAGGGAATGGGTCTCCAACTTGCTGGGGTACACGTTCATGCCCGACGACGTCTTCCTTGCCTTTTGGGATGCCTACTCCGCTACCCCTAGCTAAGTACAACCGTTCTACAGCTAAGTTAGAAGCTTTATGACGAACCGCAGGAAATCCTCAGCTTCTCTTCAGTCATCGCTGTCATAGTTCCAAGCAACGTACAACCACCGAGGGGAAGCAAATGCGCAAGAAGTGGATCATTATCGGAGTCGTTGCCGTACTGGTCATCGTCGGAGGCCTGTGGGGTGGCAGTGCCATCTATGCAAGTCTGGAAAACAGCAAGGCCCCTGACCATCTAGCCTTGTCAACGCCGTCCGCGAGCGCAGCGGCAACTGGAGCCGCTACTGGCAGTGCTACAGCTGATTCACAAGCCACTGCCGACGCCGGAAACCTTGCCGGCGAGTGGAAGGTCGCCGATGGCTCCCAAGCCGGATACCGGGTCAAGGAAGTCCTCAATGGCCAGGACGTTACGGTTGTTGGGCGCACGGAGGGCGTTGAAGGATCGGCCACCATCGAGGGCACCAATCTCACCGCGACCCAGGTAAGCGTTGACCTTACAGGGGTTACAACAGACAACGGGAGCAGGGACAGCCAGTTTCTGGGCATTCTCAAGACGTCAGAGTTTCCCAGCGCCACGTTCACCTTGACGGAACCGGTAGACATCGCCGCCGTTAGCACCGGCGTCGCGACGGTCAAGGCGGTCGGTGACCTGACGATCGCCGGCACCACAAAATCAGTCACAGTTGATTTGCAAGCTCAGACAACGGGCAGTGCGGTAGAGGTACAGGGCAGCATTCCCATCACCTTCACCGATTTCGGCATCTCTGCACCGGATCTTGGCTTTGTGAAGGTGGAGGACGCCGGTTCGATTGAAATGCTGCTGCAGCTGAGCAAGTAACTCCAGCCCGCAGGCTAGCCCGCGCCGTCGGCAAATCCCATTCCGCGCCGCTCCAGTTCCGCACTCAGAATTCTGATGGACTTGGGGCCAACGCCATGGACTTCCAGCAGCTTAGCGGCGCTGACCTGCGTGAGTTGATCGAAGCGCGCGAACCCCTCCAGTCCCAGGGCCCTCATGGCCGGCTTGCCAATAGATCTCGGAAACTCGGTGGCGTCGTCGGCATTGCTGAAAGTCATCACGTTGCTCCTTGGGTGTGGTCATGGCCGTAACGCCCATTATCGCCCGTTTTCTAGCCCTATCGCGGAGCCCGGCGTCAGGTCTCACCGGGGCAATCGCAGATTAGAACATATCTTCTAATCTGCGATTGAGTGGGGCCCGTCACGTCCGTTCTAAAATGTCTGTGGCTGCACATAGGGTTGAACAAGCAGGTTTTGTCCACGTATTACGGGATCAGAACGAAGAACCCGAGAATGCAAGGACGTATCCCCCATGATGGGAGCCCATCACGCCGCCAGCGGAGCCGCCGTATGGCTGGCACTCACTACCCAGTTCGACGTCGGACTCGCTCCCCTTGCGCAGGTGTTCCCTGCGTTGCCTGAGCAGATCACGCTGGGCATGGGTTTGATGGATGTCTCCCCAACGGGTGTGGTAGCAGGAGCCTTAGTGGCAGCCGGGGCCGCACTGGTGCCCGACGCGGATCACCGCCACGCGACGATCGCCCACTCGCTGCCTCCCCTGTCCAACATCATGTGTATTCAGGTGGGACGACTCTCAGGAGGTCACCGGCACGGAACACATTCAATCCTTGGCTTGGCCGTTTTCATCGCCATCGCCGCGCTCGCAGGCATGTGGCGGATCGAGCTGCCAAATTTTGGCACCATCTACCCAGGTGCCGGAATACTTGCCGTACTTCTAGCCTCATTTGCGGCGAAGGCCCTGAAGATCATTCCCGACACCATGCGCAAATTTCCGTGGATTCTCGGACTTGCCGTCGGAGCGTTCGTCACGTTCTTTGCCCCGCAGGAACACTATTGGTTCCCAATGACCATGGCACTTGGCGTGGCCACCCATATTGCCGGTGACATGCTGACCACGGGTGGTTGCAATTTGCTGTGGCCACTGCGGATCCGCCCGCCTCGTTTCCTGCGCAAGGTGCCGCTGGTGAGAAAATTCTGGCGACCCAGCGGCAGTATCGCCCTACCCATCTTGGGCAACGCCGGATCCGTTCGCGAATGGCTACTGCTTGTCCCCATGAGTGGATATGTCATCTGGGCCATTGCAGACGCCGTGTTTTCCTGAGGCCACACCATTTTCAACGCCAACCATAGACGCCGGCTCCTCTGGCTCCGGGGACAACTGTTAACATGGCCCTAGGAGACCGTAAGTCACCGCACTCAGACAGGAATCAAGAACTGATGACAGCCTTGTACGTAAAGATTTGCGGGTTGCAGAATGCTGAAACCGTTTCCGCGGCCGTCGAGGCCGGCGCTGATGCCATCGGCTTTATCTTTGCGCCAGGCAGCCCCCGCACAGTTACAGCAGGGAAAGTCGCCACCCTCATTGGCCTTGTTCCCCAGGGTGTTGAGACCGTTGGAGTATTCCGCAACCAACCCCTTGACGAGGTTGTGGCCACAGCTCGCGCCGCACAGGTGACCACTGTCCAGCTCCACGGCGATGAAACTCTTGGAGATATGCAACGGCTCCATGAAGAAGGGTTCCGGACCCTCCGCGCATTTTCGGTCGAGGCCTACAGCTCCCTCGACGCCGTCGAGAGGCGCCGTTGGGCGTCGGAGCGGATCCTGCTTGACGCCGTCGAACCGGGCGCCGGTGTCACCTTCGATGCCAGCGCCCTTGAGGGTGGATGGCCCCATGGATTCTGGCTACTCGCAGGCGGGCTGAATCCCGCTAACGTTGGCGCCTTGATAACCGAGCTGGCACCTAGCGGTGTAGATGTTTCGAGCGGCGTCGAATCTAGCCGGGGCGTCAAGGACGTACAGCTGATCCGGGACTTTATCCACGCGGTTCGGAGCCATCGCCCGCTCCAGTCGAGCTAGCACTCCCCTGTCGCCGCTGAATCATGCCGCACGGCTGGCAAGGTGCCGGTAGGGCGGAAGCTGCGACCCATGTCGGTGGAAACCGCGCGAGGTACGAATGGGGTCAGATACGTCAGATTACACATATGCCTCGTCAGGCCGAACCGCTCCAGTCTGTACCAGGCACAGTGAAAAATGGCTCGCTCCTGCCCCTCGCCGTATTCTGACGGTGAGGGTCTCACCGTCCATTAGGGCATTTAAGCTCATAGTATTTACGTAAATGCCACCAGCGGTCTCATAATGAGAGCAATGGATGTCTTGGCAACGACGAGTTGTAATCATAGAAAGTGGGGGGACGTGCTTACACCTGATGACAGCGCCTTGCAGGCGGTTCGACGACGACATGAGCTGCGAGTCCTTGAATCGCTCGTAGCCCATGGAGGCCGAACCCGGCGGGAGCTTGAGACTGATACGAATCTCTCGCGGACCACCCTTTCGGTGATAGTCGGCGATCTACGGCAGCGCGGTGTGATTACCGAGCATGGTCAAGAAGTGATAGCTGGTGGGCGCAATGGAAGGCCCACCAAAGTCCTCTCCTTGAACCCCAATGCCGGGGCGGCCGTTGGCATTGAACTGGGTCGGCGGCGCATCAGCATTTCCGTCACGGGGTTCGATGGGTCCCCTGTAACCAACGAACTCCGTGAGATCTCCAGCTCTCTGGGGTTGGAAACCAAAGTGGAGCTGGCTGCGGACATGATTCGTCAACTCATTGACGCCGGTCGCATCAAGCCGGAGGCCATCATCGGCACAGGCATCGGAATTGCCAGCCGTCACGCCAACCCGAGCTCCCTCTCCGATGGTGCAGAGCGCCAGCTGGATCCGCAGGGGGTGACTCTTGACCCACTGCGCTCCGTCCTGCCAGGGCCGTTGCTGTGGGATAACAACATTCGCCTAGCCGCCATGGCGTACGGCAGGGACAGTGAGGACCTGCTCTATGTGGTGCTTTCGGCTGGCGTGAGTTCAGCCATTGTCACCAACGGCACGCTCCTTCGCGGTGGCAATGGAATCGCAGGTGAACTGGGTCACATCAGTGTCGACTTTGGTGGTCCACAGTGTTGGTGCGGGCGGCACGGTTGCCTGGAAAGCTTCATCAACGAAGCGAACGTACTCGCCGAAGCTGCTCACCGCGGGCAGTCATTCCCCTCCATTGCCGCCCTGGCAGAAGCGGCCGCCGATGGCAACGGGATTGCGCTCAGCATCGTTGACTGGGCTGGTGAAATGTTGGCGCGCGCAATGGTTGGGGCGACGGTCCTGCTCGATCCGAGCCGCGTCGTGATTGCCGGTGAACTCTCCCAGTTTGGCGAACCGCTTCTAACTCCCGTTCGACGTGCCATTGCTGAACAACGCCTTGATCTGGGCCCGCGAGTCATAGACTTCGGCGTGGCACCGTTTGCGCCCACGGCCGGCAGTGACGGGGCGGCGCATATGGCACTCAGTCGCTGGGCCAGGACGCCAGCTTCCTAGGCGCAACAAATCGTCAGCAACGGCAACAAAAGCTCATCCGACGTCATGCGCGGTCTATTTATGTAAACAGCCTTGACATCATGTGATTCGTGTCATACGTTTGTGCCATGGCAGCAAAAGACACCGTCACTTCGGTCCACACCCCACCCACCCCCGTCGCCGTTGCGACGGGGGCCCGCCGAGGCTCAGCCTCCGCTAAGCACCCCACAAAGAAGAGCGATTCACGCACCCGCAAGCTCAGCCGCAAGGCGCTGCTTGCCATCAACGTTGTGTCCGTTGCAGCCGGACTGGCCCTGTGGGCCGCGTTGGCAGCCACGGGCATGGTTGGACTTCCCGGTCCTCTCGAGGTACTCGTCCGCGGAGGGGAAGTCCTCGCCGACGGCACGCTCGCCGAAGATACAGGCGCCTCCCTGGCCCGCGTTTTGAGCGGCTTCTTGATTGGCAGCCTCCTAGCCGTCCCCGTGGGATTCCTCATGGGCTGGTATCAGGTTGGCCGGGCCATCATCGAACCCTGGGTGCAGTTCTTTAGGACCATTCCTCCTCTGGCACTGCTCCCCCTCGTCATGGTCACCATGGGAATCGGCGAAACCCCAAAGATCTTCGTGATCTTCCTTGCCGCATTCCTCTCCTGCGTGATCTCCACCTATCAAGGCGTGGTCAGTGTGGACAACACACTCATCAACGCAGCACGCGTACTCGGGGCCAACAGCTACGTCATCTTCATGCGTGTTGTGGTTCCAGCATCTTCACCCTTCATCCTGGTAGGCATGCGGATCGGCCTCGGCGCCGGCTGGGCAACCGTGGTTGCAGCCGAACTACTCGCGGCTCCAAACGGCCTCGGCATGCGCATGCAGCAGGCCCAGCAGTTCTATGACATGCCGACCATCCTCGTCAACGTAATCGTCATCGGAATCCTGGGCCTGGTCATGGACCGCCTCCTCCTGATGATCGAAGCCCACCTGACCCGCTGGCAAGAACGCCGCTAAGGACTTTCCTCATGACAACCGACACAAAAAATGCCATGATCCGCTTTCAGGACCTCCGCCAGGAATTCACCCTGACAGGCACAACTTTCACCGCCCTCGACGGCGTGAACCTCGACATCGCGGACGGCGAATTCGTCACCGTGGTTGGCCCGTCGGGCTGTGGCAAATCCACCATGCTCAACGCCGCTGCCGGACTTCTGCAACCCACCAGTGGCCAAGTTCTGGTCGACGACCGGGAGGTGCAGGGACCCAGTACACGCACGGGCGTCATCTTCCAGCAATACGCACTTTTCCCGTGGCTCACCGTCCGCAAGAACGTTGAGTTCGGTCTGGAACTCAAGAAGGTTCCCGCTAAGGAACGTCGCGTCATTGTGGATCATTACCTGGAGCTGGTGGGCCTGACCCGCTTCGCCGAGGCCCTGCCCAAGGAGCTCTCCGGTGGCATGAAGCAACGGTGCGCCATCGCGCGTGCCTATGCCGTGAACCCCGAAATCCTGCTCATGGATGAACCCTTTGGCGCCTTGGATGCACTAACTCGCGTACATATGCAGGAGCAACTGCTGCAGACCTGGACCAAGGAACGCCGAACCGTCATGTTCGTCACCCACGACGTGGACGAGTCCGTGTTCCTGGCATCGCGCGTCATTGTCATGGCCGCACGCCCGGGGCGAATCTTCAAGGAAATCAAGGTCGATCTGCCGTACCCCCGCACGGAGGAAATGCGCCTTTCCGATGAATTCGCCAAACTTCGCTCCGAAGTATGGGCCGCCGTGTACCACCAGCCCGGCGTCGCCGAAGCGCACCAATAGGGCCACCGCTTCACCTCTCTACTTCTTACCTCTTATTGCTCCACTCACCGTTCAAACAGTGCCCTGTGCACACACAATCAGGAGGACCCATGTCCACGTCATTCTCCCGCCGCAACGTACTTCAACTTTCAATGGGCGCAGCCGCCATTTCACTGCTGGCCGCTTGCGGTGCCAAGGACGACGGCGCGAAAGCCGCCGGAGCTGCTGGCAAGGAGGCTGTGGAGATCAAGGTTGGCTACATTGCCGATTACAACGGTGCTGCGTTGATGGCCGTGGCAGATCAGGAAGGTCTGTGGGCGAAGGCAGGCCTGAAGCCCAAGTACCTTCCTTTCACGAACGGCCCCTTGGCTATCCAGGCGCTGGGCACGAACAACGTTGATGTGGCCTACATTGGCTCCGGTGCCTTGTGGTTGCCGGCCTCAGGCAAGGCCGAGATTTGGGCAGTCAACTCCGTATCTAATGCCGACCGCATTATTGCTCAGGCCGGAATCAACTCCTTGGCGGATCTCAAGGGCAAGAAGCTTGCAGTGCCCACGGGAACCTCGGGAGACCAGCTCTTCACCTTGGCTTTGGAGAAGGAAGGCCTGACCCGGGACGATTTCGAAGTGACAGCCATGGAACCGCCGGCCATCGTCGCGGCCTTTGCTGCAGGCCAGATCGACGGCGCAGCACTGTGGTACCCGCTCATCGACAGCGCCAAGAAGGGCAAGCCGGACCTGGTGGAGTTGTTCTCAAACGAGGACTTCATCGACAAGTTCACCTTCCCCTCAACTTTTGTTGCCGCTCCGGGACGCGCGGCCAAGGACAAGGAGTTGGCCACGAGCTTTATCTCAGTCATCAAGGCCGCCAACGATTACCGTCTGGCAAATCAGGAAACAACCATTTCCGCCACGGCCACATTCCTCAAGCTGAAGGATGCGGATATGGCTGCTCAGGCAAGCGTAGCCAAGCTCTTCAGCTCCGAGGAACTGGCTAAGTTGTCCACCGACGGCACCGTCAACACCTGGCTCAACGCTCTGCAGGAACAGTTCAAGACGGCCGAAAAGATTCCGGCAGTGGTTGATCCCAAGACGTTCTACGATGCCGCCCTCTACGCAGATGCCCCGGCGGTCTAATCTAGCCATGACAACCGCAACACAGGCAAGTAAGCGCCAAAACATGCTGTTCATCATGACCGATCAGCAGCGTATCGACACCCTAGGATGCTACGGAAATACCTCTCGCCACACGCCCAACCTTGACCGGTTGGCGGCGCGCGGTACGACCTTTGACAGGGCATACACCCCGACAGCCATCTGCACACCGGCCCGCGCTAGCTTGCTAACAGGCTTGCAACCCTTTGAACATGGCTTGCTGGCCAACTACGAATGGAACTCCGGACACCGCGAGGAGCTTCCCGATGGATTGCCGACGTTCTCAGCTGCACTCCTAGATCAGGGCTATCGGCTCGGTCATGTGGGCAAGTGGCATGTTGGTAAGGATCGTGGACCGGAACATTATGGCTTCGAAGGGGTTCATCTCCCCGGTGCCTTGAATGTTTTCGATGATCCGGGGTATGAGGGCTGGCTCAAGGCAAACGACTACCCAGACTTCCATATTTCCAGCCCCGTCTACACCACGCGGGCAGATGGTAGCCAGGGGCATTTGATTGCCGGCGTGACGGATCAACCAACGGAAGCGACGTTCGAGGCGTTTCTGGCAGATCAAACCATTGCCAAGCTGCGTGAATTTGCCGCAGGGGCATTGCAGGAGGATGGTGGCCAGCCGTTCTTCCTGTCCTGTCACATCTTCGGGCCGCACCTTCCGTACCTGATTCCGCAACAGTGGTACGACATGGTGGATCCGGCCACCGTGGAATTGCCCGGCTCCTTTGCCGAGACGTTCCAGGGTAAGCCCATGGTGCAGCAGGCCTACGCCGAGTATTGGTCCACTGACTGTTTCACCGTGGATGAGTGGAAGAAGCTCACGGCCGTGTACTGGGGCTACGTGTCCATGATCGATCATGAAGTGGGGCGAATCCTTGAAGTCATGGACGAACTGGGACTCACGGACTCTACGGCCGTGATGTTTACCGCCGACCATGGCGAGTTCACGGGTGCGCACCGGCTCAATGACAAGGGCCCGGCCATGTATGAGGACATCTACCGAATTCCGGCCATCCTTGCCCTTCCCGGAGAACAAGAGCGCCGCGAGGACCGCTTCATCAGTCTGCTGGATTTCACTGCCACGTTCCATGAAATCGCCGGGGCGGACGCCTCCGGTGTTCGCGGCCGCAGCCTGCTGCCCCTGGCACACGGTGAGGAGGTGGAAGGTTGGCGTGAGGACATCTTGTGCGAATTCCATGGCCATCACTTCCCGTATGCCCAGCGCATGCTGCGCAACAAGGAGGTGAAGTACATCGCCAATCCCGAAGGCATCGACGAGTTTTACGACATGATCACCGATCCTGACGAGCTCAACAATGTCATCAATGTCCCTGTCTACCGGGACCGAGTTGCCACCATGCGCCGGGCCATGTACCACCAACTGAACGCTAGGGGCGACAAATTTGGCCAGTGGCTGGCCTTTGCCGGGGACATCCCGGAAGACGAACGCGTGCGTCCGGTAACCGCCGTCGAACGGTTCATCACCCAGTAAATAAATCCAATAAATCAACCCCCAACGGATGCCTCTTGCGGTCCACGAGAAGTAAAGCGAGTATTCGATTGAAAGCATTAAGAAGAACGACGACGGCCGGGCTCGCCTGCGCCGCTGCGCTCGGTTTGTTTGCTGCGGTCTTACCCACAGCCTTCACTGCTCTGCCGGCCCAAGCGGCACCGATTGTGGGGCCTCCCCCGGCGCCGGTGCAGCAACCCATCAACGTTGCGCTGACGGGGAAGGCCACAGCATCCAGCGTTGAATCGGCACTGCCGGGCAACACAGCCGCGATGGCTATCGACGGCAACACCAGCACCCGCTGGTCGTCGAGCTATGTCGACGCAACGTGGCTCCAGGTGGAACTTGCTGCGGCTGGACCCATTGACCATGTGAAGATCAGCTGGCCCAATGCCGCGGCCAGGGCATATACCTTGCAGACGTCCTTGGATGGCGTCACATGGACTGATGTCAAGGCCATGACATCAGCGACGGGCCCTGGCCGGGTCGATGAAGTGCAATTGGGTGTTGCCAATGCTAAGTTCATTCGCATGATGGGTGCGAAGCGGTGGTCAACGTTTGGCTACTCCATCTCAGAGTTTGAAATCTACGACAGGGCCCAGCCGGTTGTTCCTGACAATCTGGCATTGGTACCGCTGCCGGTTGCATCGGCCACGACAGATGCCGGATCTTTTCAGCTGACACCATCTAGCCGAATTGTTGCCTCGGGCGCGGCCAGAGACGCGGCCACCTATTTTGCCGAGAAGGCCCGCAAAAGCACGGGGTTCAAACTGCCTGTGACCGCGGGACTTGCTACAGCGAACGACGTCGCCTTCACCGTGGCGCCGGAAAGTTCTGAGGACAAGCCCGAAAGCTACACGATTCAGGCGGATGCCAATGGTGTCAAGGTGGCCGCAAATACCTCCGCGGGGGCACTCAATGGTGTGCAAACTTTGCGCCAGTTGTTCCCTCAGTGGATCGAATCGGACACTGTTGTCAACACGCCCTGGACTGTGGACGGGGTGGTCATTAGCGACTACCCGCGCTACGAATACCGCGGCATCCAGATCGATGTTGCCCGTTCCTTCTACACCGTTGATGAGATGAAGGAGCACATCGACAACGCTGCGCAGTTCAAATTCAACATCTTGCACCTCCATCTGACGGATGATCAAGGATGGCGCATCGCCATGGATCAACCGGCGGTCAATCCTGCAGGGATCAAGTACACAGATCTGACAGATATCTCCGGCAAGACGGCCATGACCTACAACGATGCCGGGGTTCTTCAGGGTACGGAACTTGGACACACAGGTTTCTACACCAAGGCCGACTATCAGGCGATTGTTAGCTACGCCAGTGAAAACGGCATGGTGGTGGTTCCCGAGATTGACATGCCCGGGCACACTACGGCTGCCCTGCACGCCATTCCGGAGCTGAACTCCGCTGGCTCTGCGCCTCAGCCGCTGGCGGGCACTGACACGGCGCCGGCCCAGGGATCCGGCAACGTGGGTGAGTCCTCGTTCGACGCGGACAACGCGACAACCTACGAATTCACCAAGGAAGTCCTGACGCAGATGGCCGCCATGACACCAGGCCCTTATCTGCACATAGGTGGGGACGAATCGCATTCCACGCCAACTGACAAGTACCAAAAAATGGTTTCGTCCTTCGCCAACCAAGTGACCGACATTGGCAAGAGCGTTATCGGTTGGAATGAATATTCCGCGGCGACTCTGCCCGCAAACTCCGTTGTCCAGTACTGGGCCGGCAACCGCCAGAATGTCGCCAATCGGGTTCTAGCGAACGACTCGAAGGTCATTCTGTCCCCCGCCGAGAAAACCTATGTCCCGCAGAAGCAAGATGCCAGCCAGACTGCCGGCGGGACCTGGGCCTGCGGTGGCCCCTGCACGCTGCAAAACCACTACGACTGGGATCCCGGAAAATACCTACCAGGTGTGGGTGACGATCGTGTGCTGGGAGTGGAAACCGTCCAGTGGGGCGAATGGATGCGCGGCATGGACCAGACCGAAACGTACCAGTACCCGCGTGCATTGGCCACGGCCGAGGTTGCCTGGTCACCACAGACAAACCGCAAGTACGCTGACTTCAGCAAACGAGTTGGAGCGCTTGGCGGACGCATGGCCCTTGAAGGCATCAACCACTTCAAGACCACTGGCGTCAACTGGACTACAGTAACGGCGGTCCCTGACACCACCCCGGCCCTGGCCGATACCTCGTCACTGCCGGCGGTCTCCCCCATTGACCTGGCTATTCCTGCAACGGCGTTTCACGGCGGCGCGTACCTGACGCTCAATAACCTGCCAACGAACGCGTGGTTGCTCGTGGCCCTCGAGGCCACCGAGAAGGCTCGCGGGAATGCAGATGGCTCGGTGTGGGTTCGCAGCAACGCGCAGGGCACTGCACCGTTGAGCGTTCCGAAGGGCGTGGTGCCCGGCGACTACAGCGTGAC
Source organism: Arthrobacter sp. TWP1-1 (assembly GCF_049897845.1). Lineage (NCBI taxonomy): Bacteria > Bacillati > Actinomycetota > Actinomycetes > Micrococcales > Micrococcaceae > Arthrobacter > Arthrobacter sp. TWP1-1. The sequence goes on along the minus strand of NZ_JAFCXC010000002.1, from coordinate 259,887 downwards.
TGTGCAGGGCGAGACCGGCTCGCTGCTCGGATTCGCCACACTGGCAAGGTCGGTCCCTGCCAACGGTGGAACTGACAGTTGACACGACGGCCGAGCTGACCAGCGCGGCCGAAGAGGCGCAACACGTACGAAGTCATGAAGTTAGATGAGAAAGCCGGGACCCTAGTCATAGGGTGCCCGGCTTTCTCATTGACCGGTAGTGCGGTCCTTCAAAGAGACAGTTGTTGCCGTCGAAGCACTGCTGTTCGTCGTTTCGGAGTGCAACCGCAATGGCCTAGCAAATAGCCGTCTAGCTCAGAAGGCCGCCCGCCGCGAAGACGAGGTTGGCGAACCGCTCCCCCATCAAGCGATGGGTTTCGGTGTCCGGGTGCAGTGCATCCGGCAAGGGACGTACGACGGCGTCTGCCTCACCATAGAGGGCCAAACCGTCCAGGTAATGTAGATGGGCATCGGTGGTGGCACGCTGGGCGACAATCTTCTCGAGTTCGTCCCGGATCACACGGAGGCTGAGTTTGCCCGAGCTGGTCTCGGCCGGGTTGCCCGTTGCGCAGAAACGCATTTCCCCTGCCGCCAAGGCTTCCATGTCGAAGGCTCCGGGGCCAGGCGTATCTTCGTGGATGCCACAGAAAATCGGAGACACGACCAACAGTGGCGTGTCCGGGTGCCCGTCGCGGATGGTATCCAGAAACCCGTGTACGGCAGGGCCAAACGCGCGCCGTCGCATGAGGTCGAGATTCACCAAGTTGATGCCGATTTTGACGCTGATGAAGTCGGCCGGCGTATCTCTGATGGTCCTTGCCGTAAACGGATCCAGCAGAGCGCTCCCTCCAAAACCCAGATTGGTCAAGCCAACATCGCCTGCACGGGCGGCAACAGCTGGCCAGATCGCGGTCGGACGCGTTGCGTTGGAGCCGTGACTGATGGAACTGCCATGGTGCACCCAAGCACGCGGGACATCAGCGGTTGGCGCCTCGACGCCTGCATTGCTGCGCAGTTCGGCGAGCTCGGTGACCTCGTTGTGCGGAAGCCAGATCTCGACGTCCTTCATACCCGCGGGGAGATTAACGAAGCTGCTGGTGCAGACTGGACCTTCGTTGCTGCTGGCGCTTCCGGTGCTCATGTCGACAACGGTGGCATTGCCACCGTTGGTCGCCGAGCTGTCGACGAGGTCCCCATTGACAAGCAACTCGATCACTCCGTCGGGCCGGGCGGGGGCCCCACGGTACATGATGCGGGTACGGACGGTATCCAACTCGAGCTCAGTAGCGTCGGTTCGGAAGACGATCCGGACTCCTGAGGGCTGTGATTCCGCCATCAATAACTGTGTGTCGCCGTCGGCCTGGGCTCTGGCCCGCGCTGGCAGCCGATGCGGAAGTATCCCACGGCTGGTCGTTTCTAGCTCAAGCGCTCCCCTGATAAATTCCGCAGGGATGGGCCGTGTTCTTGTCCAGTTCAAAGTGTGTGCGCTCCAAGGTACTCGGTATGTAAGTGGTCCAGCTGCTATCCCCGGCGGACGCTCCAGGCCCAAACGATCAGTGGCACCTGTAAAGGGAGACGGAAAGCATGGATCCGCCGAGCCTGAGGTGTTCCTTCCGGTCCCCATGCTCGCTTGAGGGCAGAAATGTGTCCGGCCGTGAACCCCGCGAACATCAGGGTGGTTCCGGTTGCAGCTGCCTTACGCGTACGCGGTACTACCAGCCCCAAGGCCGCCAGCGCCTCCGGTGCGGCCGAGGCGATTACCCATTGATGGCGGGTAAGGAGGCCGCTCATGCCGCCTTTGTCACTGCACAAGGACGGCGGTACCACTGGGTAATAAAACTTAGGGTTCCGGAGATGGTTGACAGCGCTGGCACCCAACAGGGTAGCTAGGGCCCACGTCTTGAGCGTGTTTGCTTTCATGGATCCATCCTCGCACGCCGGGCAGCACTGGCTGTGGCGATCATGCGCGCAGGCTCGACACGAGGGCCGCAAGGCCTATCAAGATCACCAAGGAGAAACCCGCGGTGCTGATTCGGTGCTGGGCAGCGGCGGTGATCCTGCCACGAAACAGTTGTCCAACGAACACCAGACCCAACTGCCACACCAGGGATGCGAGGGCAACTCCCGCCACGAAGGCGGTGGCGCCGGCGAACGAACCCAGTGGACGCCCGAACCCCGTCAGCAGGGCGACAAAGTAGACAAGTGTGGCCGGGTTAATGGCAGTCAATCCAGTGAAGAGCATGAATCGTCGCGCCCGCCCGCGTGGCTGCACTGTGGATTCATCCTCCGACGAGGACCTGCCGTTGTTCGCTTTGACCACTCCGACTCCGCCGAGCAGCACGAGGACAAGCCCACCAAACAGGCCAGGCCAGGCTCCCCATGAGGAAATGACGGGCGCCGCCGCCAGCCCCAAGGCGACAGCGAGAATACAGTAGATTGCATCCATTGTTGCCACGGCAGCTGCAGCGGGCGAAGCTTCCCTGAATCCCCACGTCATTCCTTCGCGAACTAGAAGAATGCCTATGGCCCCTAGGGGTGCGGCCAGCCCCACCCCTGCCAACATTCCTGCTCCGAGCGCCACATATATTTCCATGACTCCATGATGTCGCCACCAACTCGTCCAGACCGAGAATTTTGTGGATCGACGGTTAGAATCGCGGTATGGACACCATAGACAGCCTTATTCTCAAGATTCTGGGCCAAGAAGCGCGAATTTCCTTCAGTGACCTTGGACGCCGGATTGGCCTGAGTACCAATGCCGCGTCGGCCCGTGTCCGGCGCTTGGAGGACGACGGCGTCATCCTGGGTTACCAGGCAATTCTCGCCGACGATGCGGCCGGGCCAGGCTCAAACCTAGAAGCGTTCATCGACATCCGGCTAAAACCCGACGCAGACTCTGCCACGTTTCTGGCTTGGGCAAAGACAACACCGGCGGTGCGGGACGCGGTCCATGTCACTGGGCCCTACGACTACATCCTGCATGCCGTTGTCCCCACGACGAAGGCCTTGGATCAGCTACTGCGGTTGCTCAAATCAGAAGGCGGCGCAGCGCAAACCCAGACCAGGCTCGCTCTGCGGTAGTCGCATCGATCAGGCGGCAGCCAGCTTCCGGCGTCGTGCTGCATTGTGGCGGGCAACGATCAATCCGTGTCGCGGGCTGAACAGGTAGACCAGCGTGAAAGCCGCGCCTTGGGTCAGCACCACCATGCCACCGGAAGCAGCATCAAGGTAGTAGCTGGCATAAAGCCCCACGATGGCGCACGCCACCGAAATGGCTGGCGCGAGAACCAACATGCGGCTAAAGCGGTCGGTCAGCAGATACGCCGTCGCACCCGGAATGATCAGCATGGCCACCACCAGGACGACCCCAACGGCCTGCAGGGCCACCACGGATGTCAAGGCCAGCAACCCCAAAAGGAAAGCCCCAAGAAGCCGCGGGTTCAGCCCGATGGCGTGGGCATGGGTTGGATCGAAGGCGTACAGGGTGAAGTCGCGCCGCTTGAAAACAAGGATGGTGAAGGTGATGGCGCCGAGCACCATGACCTGAATCAGATCGCCCTGGCTGAGCCCCAGCAGATTGCCGAAAATGATGTGTGAGAGATCGGTCTGGCTCGGCGTGACGGAGATCAGGACGAGTCCCAGGGCAAAGAGCGTGGTGAAGACGATGCCGATGGCGGCGTCCTCCTTGACTCGGCTGGTGCCGCGCACGGCGCCGATCAAGGCCACGGCCAGAAAACCGAACAGCACCGCACCGACGGCGAACGGAGCGCCGACGATGTAGGCCAGCGCAACGCCGGGCAAGACCGCGTGGGAGACGGCGTCGCCCATGAGGGACCAGCCAATGAGCACCAGCCAACAAGACAACACCGCGCACACGACGGAGGCCACAACCGTCACGGCAAGTGCGCGCTGCATGAAAACGTAGTCGAACGGTTCCAGCAGGAACTCAAAAATACTCACAGGGCGTCCTCGCTTCGATTGATGACGTCCAGGCCAAAGGCCAGTGCCAGATTTTCGGGACGCAAGACTTCCTGGGGCGTACCGTGCATCAAGACGCGCTGCATGAGCAAGGCGGCTTCATCGGCCAAGCCGGGCAATGCGTGCAGGTCGTGGGTTGAGACCAGAATGGTGGCACCCTCGTGTGCCATCTGTTTCAACAGTGCACAGATGGTGGCCTCGGAGCGCTTGTCCACGCCCGCAAAAGGCTCATCCAACAGCAGGGTAGTGGCTCCCTGTGCAATGCCTCGGGCCACGAAGGTGCGCTTCTTCTGGCCACCCGAAAGCTGCCCGATTTGTCGCTGCGCATACGCAGAAAGTTCCACGCGCTCCAGGGCGTCGGCAACTGCCAGTTTGTCGGCTTTTCGCGGGCGCCGGGCCATGCCCATATGTCCATAGCGGCCCATCATGACCACGTCTTGGACGGACAGTGGAAACTGCCAGTCAACGTCCTCACTTTGGGGCACATAGCTGACGGCACCGGACCGTCGGGCCTTAGTTGGGGTGTCGCCCGAAATGGTGACGGTTCCGGCGTCGGGCTTCACAAGGCCCATAATGGCCTTGAAGAGTGTTGACTTTCCCGAGCCGTTCATGCCGACGAGGCCACAGATTCGCCCCTTTTCAACCTTCAGAGTTGCCGCGTCCAAGGCCAAAACGTCCCCGTAGTGGACGGTTACCGCGTTGACGTCGATGGCTGTGTTCACTTTGCAGATCCTGTCGCTGCGTCTGCAGTCAATGCGTCCGCAATGACCTTGGAGTCATGCCGGATCAGCTCAAGATAGGTGGGCACGGGTCCATCGGCCTCGGAAAGCGAGTCAACATAGAGGGTCCCGCCGAACGCGGCATCCGTGGCCTCGACGACCTGTTCCATGGGAGCCGGAGAAACGGTGGATTCGCAGAATACGGCCGGCACCTTGTTGTCTCGAACAAATTCAATGGCGCTGGCGATCTGTTGCGGCGTGGCCTGCTGCTCTGCATTGACTGCCCAAATGTATTTCTCGGTCAGTCCAGCATCGCGAGCCAGATAGGAAAAGGCACCCTCACAGCTGACAAGCGCGCGTTGGCTCTTCGGTAGCACCGAGAGTTTGGCAACGAGTTCGTCCTGCACCTTTTGGAGGGATGCTTTGTAGGCAGCCCCATTGCTTTCAAAGGTGGCGGCATTGGCCGGGTCAAGTTTAGTGAAGGCGTTCACCATGTTGTCAACGTAAATCTGCACATTGGCCGGTGACATCCATGCATGCGGATTAGGCATGTCCTTGTACGCATCCTCGGTAATGTTGATGGGCGCTACACCCTCCGTCATGACGGCATGTGGAGCGTCTAAGTCCTGTACGAACTTGGCGAACCAGGCCTCTAGGTGCATGCCATTGTCGAGGATCAGATCCGCTTTGCCCGCCTTGCGGATGTCCCCCGGCGTTGGTTCATAGCCGTGAATTTCTGCGCCGGGCTTGGTAATGGATTCGACGCGTAGCTTATCCCCTGCGACGTTCTGGGCGATGTCTGCCAAGACAGTAAATGTGGTCAGCACTACCGGCCTATCGTCATCCGCGTTAGATCCAGCGGAATTGGAGTCAGGACCGCAGGCGGTGAGGGACAGGGCAAGAACTATGAAGCAGGCTAGGGTGCTTCGGCGTAGCGGCTTCATTGGCGTCGCATGGAAGATCGGCATGCCACGATGCTAGTTTAGGCATACCGAAATATCAAGAGCAGGAGGCCCTGAAGCCGCTACAAGGTGGTGGCGCCGACCGTCTCACGAGCGGACTCAATCTCCCCTTCTACAACGTCAACCCGGCGAGTTTTGAGAACTCGGCGGGAACGGGAGCTCAACTTCCTGGCGACAACATCGACGATGCCCCCAATGGCACCGGCAACAACGACGGCAACGACAAGACCCAGGAGCGGATTCTCGCCTAGCCATGCGCCGGCCAACGTCCCAATGCCAACGCTATAAGCGCCCCAGAGAGAGGCCGAGAGAGCTGAAATGGCCACAAATTTCTTCCGTGGAAACCCGGTGGCACCTGCCGTCAGATTTACGGCCACCCTGGCCCCAGGGAGAAATCTGGCCACCAAGAGCATAGACACTGCCCTGCTCTCCAAGCCACGTGCAGCCCTGGCAAAAGAGCGCTGCATCAGTGGGCGCCGCATCCACTTGAATCGTGTTCTGCCTATGCACCGACCAAGAACGTAGGCGACGTTGTCACCTAGGAAAGCTCCGAGCACCCCGGCCAGCAGTAGCATCCACAGACCATGTCCCCCATGGGTGGCGGCCAGTGCCGCCATAGCTACAAGGAGGGCCTCACTGGGAATCGGCGGGAAGAAGCCGTCAATGAGACATGCCAGCACTACGGCGGCGTAGATCCACGGCTGTTCCGCCGCGGCAAGCAGAAACTCAGTCACCCTAAACCACCTTGAAACACTAGCAAAGCCTGAATTCTCATGCCCTTAACTCTACGGACAGTTGCGAGGAGGCACTATGGGGGAAACCCCCGGTTTCGACCCCGGGGTTACCCCCAAGTCATCCCTAAACTCGGACTGCAGAAGCCCTGGCGGACCAGCTCAGAAAGCCGGGGAACCGCCGTCGAACTTTCTTCCTTTCTGAGTGAATACTGGGAATAGAAGCGGCGTATTTGGCGCTTACCATTGTGACTTCTGCTTTCACGGGCGCCGGCCCTTGCGCATAACAGTCCCGGCAACCCACATATTTTCATCCTCGAAGGATTCAGGACCCCTTATGTCTATCTCCCACCTTGAAGCCCCTGACAGGCTCTCGGCAAGGGACCGCACCACCATTACGGTGTTGCTGGTTTCAGCGTTTGTCGTCATTTTGAACGAAACCATCATGAACGTGGCATTGCCGCGTCTCATGGAAGAATTCCAGGTCTCACCCTCGGCTATTCAGTGGCTGGCAACGGCCTTCATGCTCACCATGGCCGTTGTCATTCCGGCAACGGGCTACCTCCTGACCCGCCTGCCCATCCGGACTGTGTTTATGCTGGCCATGGGCCTGTTCTCCGCCGGCACATTGCTGGCCGGAATTGCTCCTGGCTTTGAGGTGCTGCTGGCCGCCCGCGTGGTTCAGGCCTCGGGTACGGCGATCATGATGCCCCTGCTCATGACCACCATTTTGGATTTGGTCCCGTCAAACCGTCGCGGCGCCGTGATGGGTAACGTTTCCATCGTGATCGCCGTAGCACCTGCCATCGGCCCCACCCTCTCCGGACTCATTCTGCATTCGTTGTCGTGGCGCTTTATGTTCCTCTTTGTCCTGCCCATCGCCGTGATTGCTTTGATCCTCGGCTCGCGTCTGCTGCCTCGCGACAGCAAGCACGCGACGTCCAAGCTCTCCGTCCCCTCCGTGTTGCTGTCCATTCCGGCATTCGGCGGCTTGGTGTACGGGCTCAGCGGGATTGGTTCACCCGATGCCCAGACTCACCTGATCGCCACTTGGGCGCTCGGCGTCTCCTTGGTGTTCCTGGTCAGCTTCGTGCTCCTTCAGCTGCGCCTGCAGCGCAAGGATGCGGCCCTGCTGGACATGCGCCCGTTCCTGCACCGCCAGTTCACGCTGGCCCTGGCGCTGATGGTCATGGCCATGGTTGCACTGTTCGGTGTCATCATCTTGCTGCCCATGTACCTGCAAACCGTGCGCGGGCTCGACGTGCTGACCACCGGGTTGCTGATGCTCCCCGGCGGTTTGCTCATGGGCCTGCTGGCCCCCTGGGTAGGAAAACTGTTCGACAAGGTGGGGCCGCGCCCGCTGCTGATTCCCGGTGGCATCTTGCTCTCCATCATCCTGTTCAGCTACACCCAGCTTGATCAGAACACCCCGCTGCCGATGATCATCGGCCTGCACCTGCTGATGTCGCTCGCTCTGGCATTCATCTTCACACCGGCCTTCACGGCGGGGCTAAACCCCCTGCCGCATTCGCTGCACTCGCACGGCGCAGCAGTTCTTTCCACGCTGCAACAGCTTGGCGGCGCCGCGGGCACAGCGCTTCTGGTGGGCGTCATGTCTGCCGGAACAGTGGCCGCAGCTGCGACCGGCAAGGATGCGATTACGGCTCAGGCGAGCGGATTCAGCAACGGCTTCATGGTTGCTGCCTGCGTGTCCCTTGGCATCGTGGTGATTGCGGCATTCATGAGCAAGGGTGCCACTGATTCGGCGCCCGGCGCTCCGGCAACTGCCAAGGATTCTGTGGCGGTTCACTAACCGTTCCTGAAACCAAAAGCGTGGCGGGGGGGGGGGGGGGGGTATAGAGCGCGGCCGCCCCCCCGGGGGGGGGGGGGGGGGGGGGGGGGGGTGGGGGGGGCCCCCCGC
>NZ_JAFCXC010000002.1:0-251587 GCF_049897845.1 Arthrobacter sp. TWP1-1 | reverse complement strand
AACCTCCCATGTTTGGGGGGGGTTTACACACCCTTTCCTCTAACCAAACGGGGGGGGGCCGGGGGCGTTAAAACTCCCGCCGCGGCACGCCACGCTTTGTTGTTGGTGGAGGCTTGCGCTTGTGGTCAGCGCCCGGCCGAGGCGAGCGATCCGCCGTCGTTCATGGTTCTGAGACGCTAGATTAGCGAGTCAGAACGTCTTCGCGGCGGACTTCCTCGGCGTCATCCGGGCCGGTGAGATCCATGTCCACCAGCGAAACGACCTTGGACTTAGTGACAATCCGGTGGACCAGCCACAGGCCAAGGAAGATCGGGATGCCGATGTAGGACGAGAGGACTTCCACACCACGGCCAGCAAGGACCGCCTCATAGTTCTGTCCGGCGATGACAAGAATGAGCACCGCGAAGGCCAGGATCGGGCCGACGGGGAAGAAGGCGGCGCGGTAGGGCAGGTCGCTGGCCTTGTTGCCTTGAGCCAGGAATCCCTTCCTGAAGCGGTAGTGAGAAACGGCGATGCCGGCCCAGACGATGAATCCGCACAGCCCCGAGACATTGAGCAGCCACGAATAGGCGGCGCCCTGGCCGACGATGGCGCTCAGGAAACCGAAGAGCCCGACGGCGGCCGTAGCCAGCAATGCGGCCATGGGCACGCCTCGCGAATTGGTGCGGCCGAAGATTTTGGGGGCCTTGCCATCGTGCGCCATGGCATAGAGCATGCGGGTGGAGGCGTAGAGCCCGGAGTTACCGGCCGAGAGGATCGCGGTGAGAATGACCGCGTTCATCAAAGCTGCGGCGAAGGCAATGCCGGCACGTTCGAAGACCAGGGTGAAGGGTGAGGCGGCAATGTCGGCCTCGCCCGACGCCAGCAGGCTCGGGTCCGTGAAGGGGATCAGGCAACCGATGACGAAGATGGCGCCGATGTAGAAGATCATGATGCGCCAGAACACCGAGCGGATGGCTCGCGGCACCTCCCTGCCAGGATTCTTGGCCTCGCCAGCAGCGACACCCACGAGCTCTGTGCCCTGGAAGGAGAATCCGGCAATCATGAAGACGGAAATGATGGAGACCCAACCGCCGTGGAACACGTCCTCGCGGTTCTGCCAGTTGCTCATGCCCGCGGAGCTGTTGCCCAGGATGCCGACAATCATGAGTACGCCAGCCACGAGGAACAGGATGACGGCCACGACCTTGATCGACGAGAGCCAAAATTCGCTCTCGCCGAAGGCTTTGGACGAGAGTGCGTTGATTCCCGTGAGGAGGACGAGGAATCCGCCGGCCCAGACCCAGCCGGGCACCCCTGGGAACCAGAAGTCCATGATGATACCCGCGGCGACGAGTTCGGCGGCCACGGTGATGGCCCAGTTGAACCAATAGTTCCAGCCAATGGCGAAGCCGAACGACGGCGAGACGAAGCGGGTTGCATAGGTCTGGAAGGAACCTGCAACGGGGATCTTGGCGGACATCTCTCCCAGGGATTGCATGAGCAGGAAGACCATCAGGCCCACGAGGGCGTAGGCAACCAGGGCACCGCCCGGACCAGCCTGTGCGATGGTGCCGCCGGAGGCTACAAAGAGGCCTGTACCGATGGCGCCGCCAATGGCGATCATCTGGAGGTGGCGGCTGCTTAACCCGCGCTTGAGTTCGTTGTCGCTGCCGCTCGCACTCTGGTGCGTCTTGGCAGTGATCTCGGGTTCTATGGAAACGTGGCTCATGGGTGGATTGTGACTCCTGGCTGGTGGTCCTGGTGGGGCCCGATATACCTTTTGGGATCCGAGGTGAGCGTGCCTAAACGAGGCTGCCACCCTCTATTATGTCGGCAATTTGATACAAAGCAGGAGTCAGTGGCGTGCATCACGTGATTCTTCCGAACTAGTGAATGCTTGCCTCATTAGACCCGGCGGCGGAGATGGAGTCACGGCCGTCGGGCAGACGGTGACCCATAGTTGCTGTCCCATGAAGGCGCAAAAAACCACCGGCCCCGCCACAGCAGTTTGCACTGTTGAGCCCGTGGCGGACCGGTGGTTTTCGGACGTGAGACTTACTTTGCAGCCTTCGTCTGTGCAGCGTATTCTTCCTGCGTCAGTTCGAGTGCCACATTCACGTAGGACACATCTGTCATCGTGCCCGCGGCAGGGTCCATGGAGCCAACCTTGGCGTCGGCCCATGGGCTTCCTTCAACCCAGGTTGCTCCGGTTTTGTCGACGAGCTGGGCGAAGAAGTCGTCCTTGACCAAGGTTTCGTACGCTTCCTTGTATGTCATGCCCACAACATCGGGAACTGCGCGCTTCTCCTGCGTGGCTGCTGCCGTGGTGCTGGCGGATTCGCTCGGAGTAGTTGAAGGAGCGTCGGTGCCGCATGCGGCGAGTCCGGCAATCAGGATTGCAGCGACGGACAGCTGGATAAACTTCTTCATGGGCCTAATTTCGTCGTCAATTTTCGGGGTGGTTTACAAGTGCCACCCTGTATCTTTTCAACCGTCAAGCCTACTGCCATGACCCACGCAAAAGCGTAGGACAGTCGGGATTTATGCGGCACATCACACCGATGTTTGTCGAACCCGTCGCCAGCCAATTACGGCCATCCCCCACACGGCCAGAAATAGCCCCACCAGCAGCAAGCCGGCATGTCCGAGATCCAGGTTGGCCAGCCAGGTGGTGACCGGATCCGTCAGGTCGAGGACATCGTGCATGATCGCGGCGATGGTCAGCGCCGAGATGAACAATGCGGACGTTGCCGACAAGCCTGTGATGACCATGTTGAAGCCAATCCGGCGGCTCGGGTTCATGACGGCGGAACGATACATCTTCATCATGGCCATGCCATTGGCGGTATCGCACAACGTCATGGCGGCGGTGAAGGCCAATGGCAATGCCATCAGCGCGGCAAAGGAAATGCCAGCTAGGGCGGCGGATGCCGTCAGCAACAGGAAGGCGATGGTGGACGCCGTATCGAAGCCAAGGCCAAACAGGAATCCCAGCACATAGATGTCTCGGGGACGCTTTACCCTGGACAGCGGCTTGTCCATGAGACGGGCAACCATGCCTGTCGGCGCCAGCTCAGTTTCCTCGACCGTCCCTCCCCCACGGACGCGGCGGAAGAGCACGTTGGCCTTCAGGAATGCGGAGCCGTTGAACAAGCCGATAGCCAGCAGGAACAGCGCAGAAACGCTGGCTCCGAAAACGGCCAGTGTCATGTTTGCCGCTGACCCTTCCTGCAATACTGCACTCATGATTCCGGCACCGCTGACGACGAAGATGCCGGCCAGCATGACTACTGAGCTGTGGCCCATGCTGAAAGCGAAGCCCACGCTTACCGGTGCACGGCCTTGGGCGGCAAACTTGCGGCTCGAATTGTCGATGGCGGCGATGTGGTCCCAGTCGTAGCTGTGCTTCACGCCAGCCAGATAGGCAGTCAGGACTAAGCCCATGGCCAACGGGTGCACATCGCGTAGGAGGGAGAAGATCATGAGGGACACCACGGCTATATGCAAGACGGCCACGGCCAAGAACGTCACTGCCATCCTTCGGGCAACCGGGAGCTTTTCTCGATCCAGATATCCCAGGCGGGCAACGGCAGTCATTAGTATTTCCTTAAATTCAGAGGTTCTTGGCCGTACCACCGCCCGCGGAGCAGGTCCACGGCGGCAGCCAGCATTTCATTCAGGGGCTCAGTCGAGTCAGACAATGCCCGCAGGGCCAAGCCGGGCCCGTCTAGGCGCGTGATGCCAAACTGGCCACCGGGGTCAACCCCCGACAAGAGCGAGTGAAGCTCGTCAACGAGAGCAGCGTCGACACGGGCGTCCACGACAATCAGTGACCCTAAATGTGTGTACTGCCCCATGGTGCAGCTGCTGTCCACCGGCGAACCGCTGCCTGGCCTGATCAGGAGATTGTCCATGACGGTGAGCCGCCCGCCAACCGAGATTTCATTGCGAATCCGGATCTCGTCATACCGAAACAATGCCCCATCCGGTGACCACCCGGGAGTCACCACCTCAGCCATCACCAGCGATGCGTTCGGATCCATGCTGACAGTAGTCACCTGCCCATAGCTGGCTTCTCGATACGCAATCAACGGATCAGGTAGGAGTTCCAAACGGGCACCCGCCCCCAACGAAAGATGCATGTGCTGCTCAGCCCTGTTGTTGGGCGTGCGGTAGATCTTAGTCGCCGACTGGGTGGTCAACAACAGGTCTGCACCGTCCGCGACCGAGACGTCGATGCGGTATCTGTCACCGCCTAAATATGCCCCACCGGGGTTGATCACTACGTAACAAACCTGACCGCTCTCATCCAAGTAATGCGGTCTGAGAATCCGCAGGGCACCATCATGGAACTGCCGGACTGCAATGGATTTTCCCTCGCGCCGATCAATGTCCAGGGAGAGCGTGCCAGCCCACGTGGCCGGTGCGGCGAGGGTCCCAACCGTGGCGGCCGGGACGGGGATTGCGGTGGGCTTAATCACCGTGGCGAGCTCAACCACCGGACCCTCTAATTTGCCAGGTCAAGCATGAGCACGTCACGTTTGATCCAGTTGATGACGTGTTCTAAGCCGACGTCGGTCTTCAGGTTCGTGAAGCAGTACGGTTTGTGCCCACGGAATTCGAGGGTATCGGCCTCCATAACAGACAAATCGGCACCAACGTAGGGGGCAAGGTCGGTCTTGTTGATGATGAAAAGATCGCTCTTGATCATGCCCTGCCCGGCCTTACGTGGGATCTTCTCCCCTTGGGCAACATCGATGATGTAGATAGAAAAATCCACCAGCTCGGGGCTGAACGTTGCCGAGAGGTTGTCGCCACCGGATTCGATGAAGATGAGTTGCAGGTCCGGGTGACGAGCCTCAAGCTCCTCGACCGCAGCAGAGTTCATTGAGGTGTCCTCGCGGATCGCCGTATGGGGGCAGCCACCGGTCTCGATCCCAATGATCCTATCCAGCGGCAGGACTCCGTTGGCAGCCAGGATCTTGGCGTCCTCAATCGTGTAAATGTCGTTCGTGATGGCAGCGCTGGATACTTTTCCGTCTAGGGCGCGGGTCAGGCGTTCCACGAGCTGGGTCTTGCCGGCGCCGACGGGGCCACCAACACCAATCTTGATCGGCTTCATTGTTTCTCCTTCAAATCGTTGTGTGACAGGGTCTCGACAAGCTCGACCACCGGGGACAGGTTCGAGCGCAGCTCAGGACATGAACATGCGGGCTCTTTGCCGCTCATGCTGCATTTGGGCGATTTCCAGCCCGGGGGCCGTGACGCCAAAATCTTCACGTCCCAGGGCTTGGATAAGAACGACGGCGTCGCGCACCTCCTGATGGGCGGCGCACAGGACCCGCTGGCCGGCATTTTGGCCAAGGGGGATGCCGCGGATCGCGTTTTGGGTCAGTGAGGTGACAGTTGAAAACAGGTACGTGGTGAGCAACTCAGCCAAGGGCACGCCCAAATTCTTTCCGGCGATCGCAAAGGCAAGGGCCGGGTGGCCCGAGCACTCGCCGCTTTTGAGCGCCGCAGCGTAGTCGTCCAGATCCTTGCAAGGGAAAACCGAGCCGGCAATTTCAAGCATGCGTGCACCCATTTTCACTCCCGCTTCCCTGATTTCCCGGGGCAGGGCAGCCGCGTTCAGTTCCCTATCCACCCTGAACAATTCGGTCAGGGTTTCCGCCTCAACGGCGAATCGAATGGCCAAGCCGTCGCCGTGGACAAGCTGGATGCGGATGAACTGGGTCAGCCAATTCGCAAAACTTTCCTCGTCGTGGACCAGGCCCGTGTGGAGGTGCGTTTCCATGCCGAGAGAGTGGCTAAACGCTCCGGTCGGCAAAGCCGAATCGCTCAGCTGCAGTAGCGGCAACAGATAATCCGGTGCGCCCTGCATATCAGTGTGTGTGCTCTGCGTGGCGGAAGGGCACGGGCAGGACGCGGTCCTGACGTGAATACTGGACGCCAACGTGCTTGAGGTAGTCCTCAACCGTGTGGTCGTAGGCCAACACCATGACCTGGGCTGAGTATTCGCTGTCCTCGCCAAAGAACTGGGCCTGCATGTGACGGTTGCCCAAGTTATGGGCCACGACACCCATTTCCTTGATGGATCCCGGCGCAATCACTAGGACGTCGCTGTGCTCCACCGAAACCACGATGGCGTCCTTGTCGTCCATATGGAGGACGTCACCGTCACGCAGGTCTGCCACGGAGTCGCCCGCTAGGCGAAGGCCTAGCTCCCGGCCGTGATCTGTGGTGACCCGCTGGATGCGTTTAACCAGCAGTGCCGAAGGCAATACCACCCGTTCTTCATGCAAATTTTCGAGTACGGCAGGGTCGAAGTGTTCTGTTGCGGGATCAAATTTGTTGCCAAGAATGTATTCGATGATCAAGGGTGCTCCTTCTAAAACAGGAAGTATCGCTGGGCCATGGGAAGAACGCTGGAGGGCTCCGCAGTGATCACTTCGCCGTCCACGCGGACCTCGTACGTTTCCGGATCCACCTCAATGTTGGGCGTTTCACCGTTGAGTTTCATGTCAGCTTTGGTGAGGTTCCGGATACCGTGGCAGGCCCGGACCTCGTGGCGCAGGCCCAAGGCCTCGGGCACCCCGGCATCCATGGCTGCCTGGGAAATGAACGTAATGGATGAGGAATGGACAGCGCCGCCCAAAGCGCCGAAGTTGCCGCGCAAGGTCCGCGGCTGCGGGGTGGGGATGGATCCGTTGGGATCCCCCATGAGGCTCATCACGATCTGGCCGCCCTTAAGTACCATCTCGGGCTTGACGCCAAAGAAGCCCGGCTCCCACAACACCAAGTCCGCGAATTTGCCTTCTTCGATACTTCCCACCGAATCCGCGATCCCGTGGGCAATGGCTGGGTTGATCGTGTATTTGGCGACATAACGCTTGAGGCGGGCGTTGTCACCGGCCTCGGGGTCGTCGTCGAACTTTCCGCGTTGACGCTTCATGGCGTCGGCCACCTGCCAGGTGCGCAGAACCACCTCACCAACCCGGCCCATGGCTTGGGAGTCCGAGCTGGTGATGGAGAAGATGCCCAGATCATGCAGGACATCTTCGGCGGCGATGGTTTCCTTGCGGATGCGCGAATCGGCGAAGGCAACATCCTCGGGGATGTCGGGATTGAGGTGGTGCGCCACCATGAGCATGTCAAGGTGCTCATCGACGGTGTTGATTGTGTAAGGCAGGGTCGGGTTGGTGGAGGCCGGCAGAACGTTGGGCAGTCCGGCAACCTTGATGATGTCAGGGGCGTGGCCGCCACCGGCACCTTCGGTGTGGAACGTATGGATGACCCGGCCGTCGATGGCCCTGATGGTGTCTTCGACGAAGCCGCATTCGTTGAGGGTGTCCGAGTGAATGGCAACCTGGACGTCAAATTCGTCGGCCACACGCAGGGACATGTCAATGGCGGCGGTTGTGGATCCCCAGTCCTCATGGACCTTCAAGCCAATCACGCCGGCCCGAACCTGTTCGGCCAATGGTTCCATGGCACTGGCATGGCCCTTGCCGAGCAGCCCAATATTGATAGGCAAGTTATCCACCGCCTGAAGCATTTTCCCGATATGCCAAGCGCCGGGTGTGACTGTCGTTGCCTTGCTCGCATCACTCGGGCCGGTGCCACCGCCAATCAAGGTGGTAACACCGCTGGCCAGTGCGACCGGGACCTGGTCGGGGCTGACAAAGTGCACATGGGTGTCGATGGCGCCGGCGGTCAGGATTTTTCCCTCCCCGGCGATGATGTCCGTGGAGACGCCAATGGTGATATTGACGCCAGCCGAGATCTGCGGGTTGCCGGCCTTGCCGATCTTGAAGATGTGCCCATCACGCAGGGCGACATCGGCCTTGTAAATGCCCGTATAGTCCAGCACAATCGCGTTCGTGATGACGGTGTCCGGGATGTCTTCGTCGCGGACGAGTTGACCATTTTGACCCATGCCGTCACGGATGACCTTGCCGCCGCCAAAGACCACTTCTTCACCGTAATTGGTGTGGTCGAATTCGATCTCGGCGAAAAGCTCAGTGTCCGCAAGACGGACAGCGTCGCCTGTTGTTGGTCCGTAGAGGTCAGAGTATTCCTTGCGGCTAAGTTCAAAACTCATTTGGTGTCATCCTCCAACGAGACGAGACCCCGTGAGGGATGCAAGGGACCATTGACGAGGTTTCGCAGCCCGAACACCTCACGGGCGCCTGAAAGTGCAATCAGATTAACGGTTTTCGCGTCGCCAGGTTCAAAGCGCACGGCGGTTCCAGCGGGAATGTCCAGCCGGAAACCGTAAGAGGCTTCTCGATCAAATTCCATGGCGTCGTTGACTTCCGCAAAATGGTAATGGGATCCGACCTGAATGGGCCGATCGCCACGGTTGGTAACCTTCAGCGACAACGGGATCAGCCCGGCATTGCAGGTCACAGCATCCGCACGCAAAATGTATTCCCCTGGTTTCATGGCTACGACTCCTCTAGCGAATGGGATTGTGCACGGTGACGAGCTTGGTTCCATCAGGGAATGTTGCCTCGACCTGAACGGCCGGAATCAAGTCGGCAACACCTTCCATGACGTCCGCACGGGAGAGAATGGTGCTCCCCCAACTCATGAGGTCCGCAACTGTACGCCCGTCACGTGCACCTTCAATAAGTTCGTAGGTGAGTATGGCGACAGCTTCTGGGTGATTGAGCTTCAGGCGGCGTGATTGCCGGCGTCGGGCCAGATCTGCGGCAACAACGATCATGAGCTTTTCTTGTTCACGGGGCGTCAAATGCATATATTCCTCCTCGGGTAGCTAACGGATACAAGCGTCCACCCGTTATCTGCGACCGGCAAGAAAAGGTGCCGGGAGGTCCGTGGAATATGGCCAGAGTATCAGAGAGAAATCGAGGAGTAAAAACGGTTTCATGACTCGGAAGATCAACAGATTTCAACAAGAAATCGGTGACATTACGAATATGTTTCTTGGCCACATGGGGCACGGAATGCGAGGTGTCACCCTCCGTTCCGGAAACGGGGCTTCCATCGCGATAGGATCCTGTGATGCCTACCCTGACAGTTCCTGATGCACGATTCCACCAATCATGGCTTGAGGCGGCCCTCGAATTTGAGGGTGCGCACCGTGACGGCGCCGGAGGCGAGGACTGGACGCTGAAGGGTCTTCGTGATCCAGCACATTTTGCCCGGTTTGTTGACGAGCTTGTGGCTGACACCCTGCCGGAATCACCGCGCAAGGACGGCTATGTCCCCTGCACCTTTCGATGGATCGTTGATGGCGACACCGTGCTTGGTTCCCTGGCAGTGCGCCATGAGCTCAACGACTTCCTCTTTAACGAGGGTGGCCATATTGGCTACAGCGTCAGACCTACCGCCCGTCGCCGCGGCCACGCAGCCCAAGCTTTGAAGGACTCCTTGATCGTTGCCGCCGAGCTGGGTATCAACCGGGCTCTCCTCACCTGCGATGAGGACAACGCAGGTTCTCGGTCCACCATTGAGCACAATGGCGGAATCTACGAGGACAGTCGTGCTGGGAAGCGCCGATACTGGATCGCGACAGAGGCTGATTACTGACACGGAGGAGTACCCCGTGGGCTACTCCTCCGGACCTATTCCTCTGGGGCTAGTTACCGGCTGGCTGAGGCGCTGTGCTTCTAGTGCGACGGGCCTTTCGTGGAGCTTGGAGCCAAGGCTTCAAAATGCGGGTGCTCAAGGGCAGCATCAGGTAGGTCATGATGGGTGTCAGGATGCCCACGTTCAGCAGCACGGCGAGGACCAGGGGCCACTCTTCCGTGACGGGACGCAGGAATATATTTGCCAGCAGGCTCATGGGGAAGAATGGCAGGAAGATGCCCACCGCCTGTTTCCAGCGCGGCGGAACCACGGTTTCAGGGACACTGATGGAAACGTCCCCGGGTTGGTCGAACCACCCCTCGATGCCGGTGCGATGCTCTACACGGGTGATTTCCATGAGTCCACCACCGCTGTCAATCCACCATTTGCGCTCGTGGGAGTTATCCCAGTCCCGCAGCGTCTCGACCGTGGAGAATCGGTACATGACGTGCCATTCATCCGAGTCCAAATCGGTGCGTACCCAGCCCGAGCCCAGATAGCCTGGCCATTCACGGGCTAGCTCCTGTCCGGCAAGGGCCCACGCGGCGAATTGCCTGTGATGGCCAGGCTGGACGGTGCGGGCAATGGACACGGTCACGGGTTGAAGTTTTTGCACTGCGCAAGTCTACGGTCAATTTGCAAGCAGTGATCACCATGTGGACTTCGGCGCGTCTCAACTTGCACTTCACCGCTGGTGGGAGGCGTCCAATCGCAACGCTCGCACGGGGCACAGCTGCACGGCGTCCGCCGCTGCTGCCTCGTCACTGGCAGCTATTGAGAGATTGCTGCCATCCCCATTTTGAGGCTCCCTGACGAGGGGGTAGCCCCATTCGTCACGGCCCAGCAGCGCCGGGAGGAGCTCGGAACACAGCCCCCGTCCATCGCAGGCGATCCAGTCAATGTGGAGGTTCTTGCTCACAGTTGTCCTCCTTGGGTTGCCATACACCGGCCGGAAAGATGGGCGTCCACGTCCTCGGAAAATGTCTCGAGGGCACTGTCAATCAGCTGGACAAAGCCATCGGGGTGATTGCACGCACCTCGCCCTGAAACCAACATCGCAAGGCGCGCCAGTTCAGCCGGCAAACGCGGATCGCGGTCGCCACTTGCTAGAGCCGTCAGCGTCTTGGCCATGGCAGGGAGGCCGAACATGCAAGGGCCACATTGTTTGGCGGACTCCCCCGCCAAATACCGAGCGATCGCCGCCGTCGACGTGAGTCCACATTGCCCCATTCCCAGCAAATGGATCACACCTGCCCCAGGCCGAACGACTTCATTGCGTGGCCCTTGCGGTGCTAGCCGGTAGTTCAGTGGCCTGACCCAGCGTCCGTGATAGCCGCCAATCAGTATCGCCTGCACCGCTGACGGGTCGACGGCGGCGGTGGCAAGTATGTCTCCCACGCTGGCAGAACCTGCAACTTCCAGCACCTGCTCGGAACCATGCCCGGAGACGGATATCAGCCGTGTGCCGGGATCATGCTCTGTCCCCATGTCACGGAACCACGCCGCACCGAAACGGGCAATGAGCGCTGTGTGTGCCAGCGTTTCGACGTTTAGCACCAGTGTGGGCTGGCCCTTCAATCCTGCCTGACTCAGTCGCAGTCTCTTGTCCAGAGGAAGGGCAGTGTTGCTTGCCACGGCGTTGACCACCGCAGAGGCCTCACCGGAGAGAAATGTATCCGGTGACAAGATGACCTTGATTTTGCTCGCATCGTGACGTTGGGAAATAGCAGCCTTGACGGCGGGCATGGACCCGGCATTGACATACATGTAGAGCTGCGCGTCGTTGACTGCCCGCCCCGCAACCAACACTCCGTCAATCACCAGGTGGGGCGCGTTGGCCAGCAGTGTCTTGTCCTTAAAGCTCAGTGGCCCTCCTTCGGCACCGTTGGCAATAACTACTGTCCTGGTGAAACGCCTCGCACTAGTGTTGCTTTGTGTAGCAGCGAGCTTGCGCCACGAGGCGAAGGCGGCGCCTCCCCGGCCAGTCAGTCCCGCACGAGCCACGACGTCGATGAAGCTGGCATTGATGCCGTGGAGTTCAAGTGGCCCGTAGGCCTGTTCGTGGTCGATCAGGGATGCGTTCGCACCGGCAGCAAAGAGCCTCCCGCTCTCAATGGTCCCCTCATGATGGTTCGCGATTTGTTGTGTGCCAATAAGTGTTGTCATTGCACGCTCTCCTGACGGCTCTTAGCATTTTCTAGGAATCTTGCGGAAAGGCGCCACGTCACGGCGCCCAGAACCATGGCCACACAGAGTGCGGCAGAGGTGATGAACCATGGGTCGGCACCGTCGGTGCCATTGCCGATGGAGTGCGCCAACGCGATGGGCCACATGGCGTAGTTGAGCCAGTGAACGGCGCGAAACGCTTGTTGACTCATGCGCTGGCGCAATAGTCCCGTGATGATCAGCGCCAACACCAGATCGAAGGCCACCGTGCCAAGACCTTGCCAAAACGGCTCGTAGCTGCCCAGGAACGGCACGATCAAGTCCACAACATTGAGCTGGGCATAGGAATCCAGTAGGAGTGTGAAGACATGCAAGATCAGGAACACCGTGGCTAGCAAAGAGATGTTGCGGTGGAGCAAGGTTAAAGAGAAGCGCGGAATCACCAGGAGCGGCCTGCCAGATCGTGCAAGGATGCCCAGGAGGAGCGTTCCGGTCAGCAGGAACATGGAAACGAACCCGCTAACGCGGCCAATGGCCCACATAAGGCTATCCACCCGAAGTCACCCCTGCCTCGACTCCGTGCCATGAATTGTCAGAGCTGAGGAACTCCGGCTTCGGCAAATCTGATTCAGGGAACTCCTGCTGGGGCCATCCGCCGGTTACGACTACTCGCCCCCGCTGGTCAACAAACCGGCCGCTAATCCCCTTGTCCCTAAACCATTGGACTGCAGCAAAGCCACGAACCACTCCGGCAGTACTAAAGGCATTGGCCGCCAGGCATGAACTGGCCGCAACAGAAACCGAGCGCCAGACCTCAGAAGCGGGTAGGCCAAAACGAGGATCGAGGATGTGATGGACGCTTCTGCCGTTATGCTGCCAGCGCCGCTTTTGGGTGCTGGAGGTGGCAACGGATTTGCCGGCCACCAATGAAATTTGTTGGGCAGGATCCTCAAGAGTGTCTTGAACCAGAACTTGCCAACCACCTCCCGGAGCCGGTCCGGCCGTTGCAATGTCGCCACCGAGCGAAACTAACGCCCCGCATCGCAACTCACCAAAAATTCGCCGTGCGGCCCTATCGGCAGCGGCAGCTTTGGCCGTGGCCCCGAGGTCCAGCCGAAGTGACTCCGGTACCGTCAGGACGTCCCCCTCAAGGCGAACATCCCGCCAACCCACGTTTCGGCGTCGTACTTGATGGGCGATGGCCCCGGTCAATGGGTTCAGATGTATCTCGGTGAAATCCCTGTCATACCCCAATGCATTCATGTCATTGCCGAGGGTCGGATCAACGTCACCGTCGGTCCAGCGCGCGGCGTCAAGCGCGCCCGAGACCAGGTGCGCCAGCGTGGGACTGAGCTGAGCCCCATCAGCAAGTTTCGACGCCAGGAGTGTCAGTTCGGAATCTGCGCGGAAACGGCTGCAGGCCAGATCAACATCGTCAATCACCGACCGCACGATCACTTCTGCTGCGGCCGCGGCTGCTTGGTTGGTTACTGCGACGGTGGCTTCCAGGCCCCAAACTTTCCAGGTACGTACCATCTCAGGATCCCGATGACTGGCCGCTGATACTGCCGCCGGTGCCGGGCTGAACCGGGCTGGCGGCTTCATCGCTTCCGGAGGCGCCACTTGAGTCTGTTGCCGCGCCGTCGTCTGCCGCCTCGCTAGTGGCGGCAGTAGTTCCCGGTGTGGTCGTTGTAGGCACCGTTGCTTCTGACGCGGCTACTTCGGAAGTTTCCGGCGCCGAGGTGGATGAGACGCTAGTGGTGGATTCCGGAGTCGCTGCGGCCATTGCTGCAACCGCAACACCGGCCACGCCAAGGCTGCCCACTGTCACGGCGGCCGTGATGCCGGCGGCCAGTTTCTTGCCCCTGATTCGAGTACGCATGGCATGCCCTGTCTGTTGATGATTGAGTTCTTAGTTCAATCATCAACAGGGTTTCTATGTGGAATCTGTGTCCATGCTAGGCGCGGGGTATCCATTCACGGGCGGGCGATTAATGGCCGGGCCGCTTGTGGGTTCCATGCGTGGCGATCAAGCCCAGAATGATGGTCAGAACAACAATGACTGCAATAGCAACGGCAAGTCCCATCATGTCCATGACGAGTCAGCTCCTTGGTCGAGGACCGGCGACCGGTCCGGTGGGTGATCGCAAAAACGGGAAGAGTCCTCGCGCGGTCACCTCCTTCAATCATGAACTCTCCGGTCGAATTTCTCCAGAGACCGGCATTGTCGGCTACCAAGTTATCCGGAGACAATGATGAACTCCGTCTGGGGCGGTACTATCGCAGAACAAGCACTTCTCACGAGCGGAGCCCCTCATGCAACTAGGCGCATTTTCGGTCAGTCTTACGGTTCAGGACATCCACGCGTCCCTCGCGTTTTACGAAAAATTGGGTTTCAGTAAACATGTCGGTGACATCAGCCAAAACTGGATCGTCCTGAAAAATGGTGACGCCGTCGTTGGGCTTTTCCAGGGGATGTTCGAGAAGAACGCATTGACCTTTAACCCTGGCTGGGATCAGGACGCCCAAGGAATTGGGGACTTTACCGATGTCCGAGAAATTCAAAAAGGGCTCCGGGAGCAAGGCGTGGAGTTCATGGCCGAGGCCGACGAATCAACCACGGGGCCTGCGAGCTTTATTGTCCTCGATCCGGATGGCAACCCGGTCATCGTAGACCAACACGTGTAACCTCCCTGGCAATACGTTCACAGGCTCACAGGAGTGTAGCGATTCTGCGTACTCCCGCCTGTATCTGCTGGATTGAGGCAGCACTGAAGGACAGTCGGATATGTGGTGCTGACGGTTCGTCCACGTAGTAATGCTTACCATCGCCGATGAGTACGCCTGCATTTTGAGCCGAAGCTGTCAGTGCAGTGGAGTCGCTTCCCTCCGGCAGTCTCACCCAGAGGTGGATGCCGCCGGTGGGAATGTTGACCACACGCGCTCCCGGCATGGAATCGTGGACTTGCGCCACCATGGCGTCACGCCTTTCGAGCAGGCCTGAGCGAAGGCGCTTGATGTGGCGGGGCCAGGCTCCTGAGGTCAACAAACCGAGGGCGATTTCTTGCGCTAGCGGGGGGACACACATGTCATCGGCTATGCGGGCGCTGCGCAATCGTTCGCCGGCGGGGCCCCGCGCGGCGATGGCACCCACGCGCAGACCAGGGGCTGCTGGCTTGGAGAGCGTCGCAATGGAAACAACGTGGCCATCCGGATCTTGAGTGAATAGTGGCGGCGGTGCGGCTCCATCCAAGGAAAGGTTCCGGGCCCAATCGTCCTCAATAATGAATGCGCCATGGTGCTTGGCCAGTGCGAGCACCTCGACCCGACGTTCGGCACTCAAAATTGCACCCGTCGGATTGGCGTAGCAAGGCTGCAGATAAATGAGCTTCGCATGCGTCCGTTCAAGGGCGTCGGCGAGTTTGTCGGGCAGTATTCCCTCGGCGTCGGAAGGCACAGCCGCCAATCCCAAGCCCGCTGCCTGAGCAGCAATGGTCGCGCCGGGGTAGCTGGGACTCTCGGTGATCAGCATGCTTCCCGGATCCGCGAGCGTGCGCATGGCAAACACCAAGGATTGTTGGCCACCGGGCATGATCAACATGTCATCGACCTCTGCACTGAACTCCGCAGCAAAGGCGCGACGTAATTCCGGCAGCCCCATGGGAGGTGCCATGGTCCAGGCTCGATGACTTTTCGCAGCCCGCACCCCGATGGTGCGCAGCTCATCGAAGGGCTGAAGTTCGGGCGCCAGATAGCCCCAAGACAGTTGCACATCTTCGGCACCGTGACTACCGGGCCTACTCACGCGGCTTGGTTCCACCCTGGAACGGCCCAAGGCAGAGGACTGCCAGGCGTAGTCGGGCTCGGTTGGCGTTTCCATCTTGGCAACAAAGGTTCCCCGGCCGGGTTCCGCCCGGACCATCCCCAATGCGGACAAGGTCGTGATGGCCTGCGTGATGGTCACGGGGCTTGCCCCATAGGTCTTGGACAACTCCCGCACCGAGGGAAGTTTGTCCCCCGCGCGCATGGACGCCGCCTGGAGCTTGAGCATCTCGGCGATCTCAGCTGCCCTGTTATCAATAGCCATGCAGTAATTAGATAACGTTATTGTTCCCGGACCAAGAATATGACTGCGTGTTCCGGGGTTCACCCGCTACAGGCCGTTACGTATTTGGCCGCCACGCGCCGTCGACCGTAAACAACGCTCCAGGCCTGACCTCGACGGCGCCCCACGCCAGAGCAGGCGCCGACTTGCCCCAATCGAGCGCCGCGTCCAGGTCGGGTACATCGATCACAACGATCCCGCCCAAGTGATCTTTTGCGCTCGCAAATGGCCCAGTCGCGAGGTGCGGTGAATCGTCCACCAGCGTCAGGGTCATCGTTTCCGACGACGGTTGCAGCACCTCGGCACTGACAAGGACTCCGGCCTGCTGGAGGGCCGACGCATATTCGCTGAAGGCGCGTTGCCCCTCGGCCATGGCCAACGCGCCCAGCGAGGCGGGGTCCATCTCCGGATAATGCAAAAGCAGTGTGTATCGCATGCCTCATTCTCCTTCTTCCCTTGCTGCCCGTCCATGCTTGCTAGAGGTTTATCCTCGTGCCCGTACTCTTGACCTCCTGCAACAGGGCGACATAGCGTGAAGGCACAATCGGTCGACGGAAGGTAGTGCACTTGTGCGCAAATTGGTCTACTTTGTTTCACTCTCCCTGGACGGCTACATTGCCGGCCCCGAGGACGAGGTTGATTTCTTCGCCGGGTCCGATGATTATCTGAAGCGCATGACCAGCGATTTTGCGGACCTTTTGCCGCACCATGCACGTGTGCAGCTGGCCCTCTCGGAGCGGCCGCTGGCCCGCTTCGACACTGTGGTGATGGGCCGTCGGAGCTATGAACCAGCCCTTCAAATGGGCGTCACCAGCCCCTACTCGCATCTTCGGCAGGTGGTATTTTCGCGGAGCCTCAGCTCGCCTGACCCTCAAGTGCAGATAACGGCAGCAGACCCGCTTGACACCGTTCGCGGGCTCAAGGCCGAAGCCTCTTCCTTTGATATTTACCTTGCGGGAGGTGGGCAACTAGCCGGAGTGCTGCTGCCTGAAATAGACGAGCTGATCATCAAGCGATATCCCGTCATCATTGGTTCCGGACTGCCGGCTTTTGCTCATGGGTTCAATCCTGCCCAGTTCTCCATGGTCGAGAACGTGACTTTCGCATCGGGCAACTCGATCACGAGGTTCACGCCGCAGCTCGCGTGAAGAAGGCATCAAGTTAGACTCCTCCCACCGGCACGTACTCATCAAGGAGAACAATCGTGAAACTGACATTGACTGAATTCGTGAGCCTTGACGGGGTGTCGCAGGGACCTGGTTCGCCCGAAGAGGACACCACTGGAGGGTTCACCCAGGGCGGTTGGTTGGTCCCCCATATGGACCAGGCCTTCATCGATCAGGCTTCCGAATGGCTCGGTCTGGCCGACGCACTCCTGTTGGGGCGCCGCACCTATGATGCGTTCGCGCGGGACTGGCCACAGATCGACGACCCGAACGATCCGTTCACCGCGCGCATGAACAGCCTGCCCAAGTACGTCGCCTCCAATTCCTTGACGGAAGGTTCTTGGAATCCCACCACCGTCCTTTCCGGGGACACAGCCGCCGCCATCGCACAGCTCAAGGCCGCGCCCGGCCGGGAAATTCAGATCCACGGAAGCGCCTTGCTGGCCCAATCCCTTTTTGCTGCCGGGCTCATCGACGAACTCCGTCTAGTTGTGGCACCTGTCATTGTGGGCAGCGGCCGCCACCTGTTCCCGGACGGCAGCGCACCCACCGGCCTGCGTTTGGTTTCCAGCCGCACCACCCCGGGGGGCCTGGCCTTGCATACCTACCAGGTCACGGGAAGCGCTGACTACGCCACTTACACGGGCGTTTCAGACATCCCTTCTTCCTGATGTCCGACGGCGTAGGGCCCTTTCGCTGTTGGCCCACCCCACGCTGAGGTTCTCAGGGATCGCCCGTCCCGGTCTTGCAATCGAACATTGGATTAGGAGAAATACGCATGGGTACATGGGATGCATCGGCCTTCGGCAATGACGACGCCGCCGATTTTTTGTACGAGTTTGACGACGCCGATTCTGTGGCGAAAGTTGTCCCGATTCTTGAGAACGCCTTGGACACAGTCCTTGAAGCGACAACAGAGATTGAATCCTCGGAAGGCGCTGTGGGCATAGCGGCCGCGGCACTCGTGGTTGCCTGGAATGAACCGGCGTTGCTGGCCAACTTGACCAGTGAAACGTTGTCGCCTTGGCCGCGGAACAACGAGCTGTTACCTGCACGCCTCCCCGCGAAAGCTTCGAAGGTGCTTGACCGTATGCTCAGCGCGGAAGAAAACGAGCTGGCGGAACTGTGGGAGGAAGCCGAAGAGTTACCTGAGTTCACTACTGAACTCACGCGTTGGCGATCGCGTTTGGCGTAGGCTCCTTGTTGGCTATTCGATAATCTTTTGCGTTCGGAGAGCAGGACACGGCAGGATGAGTTCATGACCATCGAGGAACTGTACCGCGACCTGCACGCTCATCCGGAACTATCTTTCGAGGAGACACGTACGGCAGGGATTGCCGCAGCTGAACTCCGTGCCGCCGGGTTCGATGTCATCGAGGGCATTGGGATTACGGGGGTAGCCGGGGTGCTTCGAAATGGCGCCGGACCGACTGTACTACTGCGCGCTGACATGGATGCGCTGCCCGTTACGGAAGACACCGGCCTTACATATGCGAGCACCGCAACCGGTGTCATGCATGCGTGCGGGCACGATGTGCACGTTGCGTGTCTGATCGGTGCGGTCAGGGAACTGGCCGCCACGCAAGCGGAATGGGCCGGCACTGTCATCGCCGTATTCCAGCCAGCTGAAGAGGCCGGCGGCGGTGCCCAAGCGATGCTCGATGCAGGGTTGTATGAGAAAGTGCCGGTCCCGGATGTGGTGCTGGGTCAGCACGTCGGGCCCGCGCCTGCCGGTATGGTCGGAGCTCACCCTGGCGTGGCGTTTGCCTCGGCCGACAGTATCGATATCACGGTGCGTGGACGCGGCGGCCACGGCTCGCGGCCCGAGACGACGATCGATCCGATCGTGATTGCGGCGGCCGTCGTGGGGCGGCTGCAGACGATCGTCTCCCGGGAGATCTCACCGCAAGACACCTCGGTTGTGACAGTCGGACGGATCAGCGCGGGCACAAAGAACAACATCATCCCGGATGACGCGGAGCTGGGGCTGAGTATGCGCGCCTATAGCGAGGACGTGCGGCTGCGCATGATTGCCGCGATTAAAAGGATAGTTAACGCCGAGTCTGCGGCGTCGGGAGCGCCCGAACCACTATTCGAATTTGCCGAATCTTTTCCGGTGACCGTCAACGATCAGCTTGCCACTGAGCGCACGATGACAGCATTCCGGTCAGAGTTTGGCGACGAGGCAGTTATCGACCCGGGCCCCGTCTCCGGCAGTGAAGACGTTGGCCTGCTCGCGACGGCGGTGGGCGCACCTCTGGTTTACTGGATACTTGGTGGCGCAGATCCGGAAAAGTATCTCGCAGCAGCGAACGCGGGCACCATCGAACGTGATATTCCATCGAATCATTCGTCCCATTTCGCTCCGGTAATCCAACCGACGCTTGACCGCGGTGTAGCTGCCCTGGTCACGGCGTGCCGCGAGTGGCTGCGATCGTGAGCCCTTCGGTTATTTGATTGTTCGCGACGACCAGAAGCTGAGTTTACGGTCCACCGCTGAGAACATGTGAGTATGGGAAATTTCATGCAGGCATTGGCACCCGACATCCTCAGTTCTCTTGGTTCCGTTCAGCGAAACCGCCGCGCGAATGGCGGTTCGCAATGGCAGCAATCCGGACCCGCAGCACCCACCGATGCACCGGTACGTCCAAGGTCAACGGCTCTACTTTGCTGCAGCCCGGCCTTGGGAACGTGCCACCATCATCGTGGACAACACCGACATCACTTCACCCAAAGTCATCCATCCCGACTTGGTTTCAATGGTCCGTTAGCAGTTTCTCAACTGGTGAAAGAACGGAACTCTCAACGACGCCCGTGCCGTGGGTTCTCGGCCGTGGCATTTGAAGTCGAAAGTGATCCAACTACCGGCACGACAAGCATATTTTTCGCCCCTCATTTAGGGTGAAGGAATGCTATTGCTCGTGGATTTGGACAACACCTTGATCGACAGGGCCGCCGCGTTCAACGCCTGGTCTACCGACTTCGTGCACTTGCTCGGACAACCTGTCTCGGAGGCAGCCTGGCTTATCGGAGCAGACCGAGACGGCTACGAGGCACGGGATTCACTGGCGCGCGCAGTGAAGGAACGATACAGCCTGGACGCGTCTGTCGAAGATCTTGTGGAAAGGCTCCTCTTTGAACACGTGGACTCGATGAACATTGAGTTAGCCACCATGCAAGCTCTCACTAACGCCAGGGCTGATGGGTGGAGGATCGCAGTTGTCACTAATGGATCAACGTCCCAGCAGACTCTCAAAATCCAAACGGTAGGTCTTGAACCGTATGTGGATGCCGTGGTCATATCTGAATCGGTAGGAGTCAAGAAGCCGGATACCGAGATCTTCCGGATCGCCGCTCGCCAGCTGGGTCTAGGACTCACGGGCGGTTGGATGGTCGGCGATCACCCCGTCGCAGACATCGCTGGCGGTCAGGCCGCAGGTTTAGAAACGGGCTGGGTTTCCCGCGGTAAGGAGTGGCCGGTGGAAATTCCTCTCCCAACACTGGCGTCGGAAACAGCCGCCGAAATTATCAACGCAATAGTCCGGCAGAACGTGAAGGTCAGCTGACCCGATTTAGCTGGACTTATTGACTATGTGGTGGGCGTTGATCGATTCGCTGAAAGCAAAAATCAATCGATGTTGGCCATGGAATGAGTGGCCGGCAAATGCGCTTGGACGGGCCGCCGCTCGTTGACGCGGACGGAGGTCACACCCGGACCCTACCTCGATCATTTTCAGAGTCATCTTCATAAGTGTCTGCACTAGCGGATACGGCTCGAACCGGGAAAGTGCCGAATTCGCCAGCCACCCTGAATTGCTTTGACGGGCGGTAAGGAATTCATGGGTTGTCGTCACGGCCTGGAGTGAAAGTAGCCAGCTCATCGGCTTGGCCCGGGCGACCTCAGCCGCAGCAGCGCGCCTTCTACGAGTCCATGGGACTTACCGAAGGTGCAAATTTCGCAGTGACTTCGGAGAGGTTGGAGCGATGGTGGTCCTCATTCAATGGTCGTCAAGGATGACGTATTTGCCGCGAAGTGTCACGGCATGATTGATGTCATCTGGGTAGACGCTCCATCGTATTCATCAGTACGTACCGTTAAATATTTTCGTTGACGTGGTTCTCAAACGTCTTCTCACCAAGGCTATGAAGCGCTCCCCCGCTGTCATGGCCAGTCAACGAACGCCGACTTCCTTTCGGTCCGCCTGCCTGAACCAGCGACCGGAGAAACAGAAACCAGGAAAGTCTTGTGACGGGTGGCATGTAAGACTTGGGGCATGGATCTGGACGTTACACCCGAGCTGACCATTCCGGCCTCGGAGCTGGGATGGCGATTCTCGCGGTCATCGGGACCCGGCGGGCAGCATGTGAACACCTCGGACAGCCGGGTTGAGCTGTTTTGGAACCCGATGGGTTCGACTGCCCTGACGGAAGAGCAAAGAGTCCTGCTAAGCGAGCGCTTGGGACGTCGTTTGGTAGCAGGGGTTCTCACAGTGGTGGCCTCCGAGCAACGCTCCCAACTGCGCAACCGCGAGATTGCCCTAATCAAAATGGCGGAACTCATCGCCACGGGCCTCGCGCCGTCGGGTCCGGCCCGCCGCGCCACCAAACCAACCCGGGGATCCAAACGCCGACACCAGGCAGCCAAGTCGCAGCGATCAACGACAAAATCCTTGCGAAAACGACCCCCTGTGGACTAGTGCCCACGATCGCTGACCGCAATAGAAAGGTGTCGTCCCCACTGAAAATACTCGTGGGGACGACGCCTTTCTATGTCATTGTCTGAGCGATGACCACGCACGACTACATATGTACGGCGGCCTCGCCAGAGTTGACGGCGGTGTGCTCGCGGCTGCGGTACATCAGGGCCGTCACGATGGCACCAACCACCAGAAGAATGGCACAAGCGAGGTAAGCGCCCTGGTAACCACTGACGAGGGATTCAAGCTGGCCCGCGCCCGCGTCAACGGCGGTGATGGTTGCACCTGCGACGAGGGTGTTGAGAACAGCCAGACCAATGGAACCACCGAGCTGCTGCGAGGCATTCACGGCAGCCGATGCGGCACCCGCGTGGTGCCGGTCTACGCCCAGTGTGCCAACACTGAGAGCCGTTGAAATGATGGCGCCCAGACCGATGGCGATGATGAACATCGGCACTGCCACGTGCAGTGCGTAGCCGCTGTCCGCCTTGGCCAGCATGAGCAGGACCGTACCGATGGCGGAAACCAACATGCCAGCCGGAACCAACACCTTGGCTCCAAGTTTGGGCATCAGGATCGAAGTTGAAAGCATGGCGGAAACCATGATGCCCAGGCACAACGGCAACACGGCCAGTCCTGTCTGCAACGGCGTAAAGCCCAGAACGATTTGCAGATAGTAGACCAGGTACAGGTTCACCCCGAAGATGACAGCGCCAGCAACAAAGATGGCAAGCATGGAGGCGCCGCGATCCCGATGAGTCACGATGTGCAGTGGCAGCAGAGGGGATTTCCCCTTGCGCTGGATCATCACGAAGACGATCAAGAATACGACGCCGGCAGCAAGGAATCCCCACGTGCTGCTGCTGGAAAAGCCGTGCTCTTCGGCGTTCGTGAATCCGAAGACCAAGGAGAAGAAACCCAACGTGGCGAAGACCGCACCGGGCACGTCCAGTTTGACACCACGCTCGCGCACTGTCGGTGCGATGGTGATGACACCAACAACGAAAGCGACGGCGGCAAAAGCGATGTTCACGTAAAGCGTCCAGCGCCAGGTCATGAATTCCGTCAGGACCCCACCCAGCAGAAGACCGACGGCGCCACCGGCACCAGCCAGGGCGCCGTAGATACCGAATGCTTTTCCGCGTTCGGCCGGATCTGTGAACGTGGTGGTAAGCAGCGACAGGGCAGCCGGGGCCAGTAGCGCTGCGAAAATACCCTGCAGCACACGGGCTGCCAACAGAACGCCGAAGGTCGGCGCCGCGCCACCCAACGCGGAGGCCACAGCAAAGCCAACCAGTCCGATGAGGAAGATTTGCTTGCGGCCCATCAGGTCAGCAATGCGACCGCCAAGCAGGAGCAGTCCGCCAAAAGCGAGGGCGTAGGCCGTGATGACCCACGGACGGAGTATGTCGGAAAACCCAAGGTCAATCTGGGCGCTGGGCAGTGCCACATTCATAATCGTTGCGTCCAGAACCACCATGAGCTGGGACATGCCAATGGCAAGCATTGACCACCAGCGCAGGGCCGTCCATTTTGAATCCGGAGCTGACGGTTGGGTCTGGTTGACCTGTTTCGGTTGCGTTGCAGTACTCATATACCTTGCCTCTTGCGAATGATGAAGCCATCCCATCGGAATAGCTATTCCACCATGTTACTACATGCGGAACAGCTATTCCGGACGAATGGAAGTCAGGCTAGACTTGTGTTGTCTTGTATTGACCAAGCTTTATAACCGACCATCGAAGGCTTCACCCGCATGCCGCTGCCGCCATCATTGAATAACCAGACGCCCGCCAACCAGCTCCCTGGAGCGGACATCGCCGTCGTGCCCGCCGGGGCGGAAACGGCCACAGATCTGGCGCATGCACGTGACCGGCAGCTACATGACGCGGCCCATGAACTCTTTTCCCGAGACGGACTTGGCGTGCCCTTAGCGGATGTGGCCAAGGCGGCGGGTATCGGTGTTGCCACCCTGTACCGCCGCTACCGCGACAAGGATCTGCTGATCCTTGAGGTGTACCAGGATCATATGGCCTATGCCGAGAAACTCTCCGTGGAGGCGAACGACTACCAGGATGCTTGGGAAGGGCTCGTCTTCTTCTTGAGCCGCAGCACGGATCAATTCATGGCAGATCGGGGCATGCGCGAGTTGATTCTCGGCGGTTATGTCGGTGGCGTTGGCTGGGCCAGAGGTTCTTCCCACGCAGAACTCATCGAGGCTCTTGACAATCTCGAACACCGAGTCACGAACCAGCTTGAGCATCTCGTTTCCCGAGCCAAGGCCCAACACTCCGTCAGGAGCGATTTCGAGCCAACGGACGTGCTCCTCATGACAGCAATGGCCAACGCGGCTGCGCCGGTCAAGGAGTCCGGATGGCCGGTGTCCGGCCAGCGCGCACTTCAGCTGTTGATCGAGGGCATCCGCCCGCCCAAGTAAGCCATTGCGGCGACCACCTGAGCTTGAACACCTACGGCCAGTGTCGGATCAATGACGGGCGCAAAGAACGGCGAATGATTCGCTGGAATGTCCGCATCTAGCGTGCCCCGATTCGCAGCCGCCCGATATTGTTCCGGATCACTGCCGCCAAGGAACCAGTAGCTGTAAGGGACGCCGAATGCGTCAGGGATAGCGCTAAAGTCTTCGGAAGCGGTCTGTCGCACCGCTAGATGGACGGCCTCCTGACCAAAATGGGACGTAAAGGCGTCCGTGATTCGCGCCGTAACACCGGGGTCGTTGTTCGTGAGTGGGAACCGATCGTATAACTCGAACTCCGGCTCCTTTGGTGATCCCGCAGCAGCGCATTCTCCCCTCACGATGCGCTCGATGGCAGCCAGGACGCGCGCGCGAACGTCGTCGTCGTAGTTGCGGATGTTCAGCAGCATCGTGGCGCGATCGGGGATGATGTTGGATTTTGTGCCGGCATTCAACGCACCCACCGTCACCACGGCGGACTCCCCCGGCTTGACCTCTCGCGAAACGATCGTCTGCAGCTTCAGCACAATGGACGCGGCCAGAACCACAGGATCCACCGACATGTGCGGCATGGACCCGTGCGAACCCTTCCCGTAAACCGTGATCTTGAGCGAATCAGCTGCGGAAAGTACGGGCCCGGCCGCGATGGCCAGCGTCCCTGCAGGCAACGGCATGACATGTTGTCCAAGGACGAC
Organism: Arthrobacter sp. TWP1-1; assembly: GCF_049897845.1. Taxonomy (NCBI): domain Bacteria; kingdom Bacillati; phylum Actinomycetota; class Actinomycetes; order Micrococcales; family Micrococcaceae; genus Arthrobacter; species Arthrobacter sp. TWP1-1. Next base: position 226,709 of record NZ_JAFCXC010000002.1, on the reverse strand, counting down.
GTCAGGCCTGGGCACCTTGCCGACGAGGCCGTCCTCGACCATGACGCGGGAGCCCCCTCCGGCTTCCTCCGCCGGCTGGAACAAGGCAATATAGGTCCCCGACCACGCGTCGTGGCGCTCGGCCATCAGCCGTGCGGCACCGAGCAAAGCCGTCACGTGCACGTCGTGACCACAGGCATGCATAACGCCATCAACCTCGGACGAGTATGGCAGTCCGGTGGCTTCGGTGACAGGCAATGCGTCCATGTCAGCACGTGACATAACTGTGGGACCCTCGCCGTTAACCAGCACGCCAACCATGCCCGTTCCACCGATGTGCTGCACCGCATAACCGAAGGATTTGAGTTGATCGCTCACTAATCTGCTGCTCGCATGCTCTTGGAAGCTCAATTCAGGGTTCCGATGCAATTGCTTGTACGTCTCCGTGAGCCAGTCCATGGCGGGGTCGAGAGCGGCGAGGACTTCTCTTTCCGGAGCAGTGCTTTGCTGGTTCATGGCACAACGCTTTCTGAAAAAGCCATGGCGTCGATGCGCAGAATCAGTCTCGCGGGGTATCCGCGCCGGTTGCCGTGGTGATTGGATCTCAATCCTAGAATGATTCAAGCACTAGTAGGCCACGGCGGGTGGATCCACCCGCAATTAGTCACAGTCACCGAGACACCGCCACCGAAAGCGAAAATCATGCCCCACTTCGATTTAGTCATCATCGGCACGGGATCGGGCAACTCGATTCCGGGACCGGAGTTCGATCATTGGAACATCGCCATTGTTGAGGACGGTCTGTTTGGCGGGACCTGCCTGAACGTGGGGTGCATCCCCACTAAGATGTACGTCCACCCGGCAGAGTTGGCCGACGCCGCCCGCCACGGCCGCCCGCTGGGTATCAACGCCCAGCTGAACTCCGTGGACTGGCCCGCCATCCGGGACCGGATCTTTGCTCGCATCGACGCCATTGAGGCCGGTGGACGCAGCTACCGTGGAGGGGCCGAATGCCCCAATATCACCGTGTTTGCCGGACGAGGTCGCTTTACCGGACACAAGAGCCTGCACGTTGACATGCACGACGGCGGCACCGCCCAGGTGACGGCCGACAGATTTGTCCTCGCTGCAGGCTCGCACGCCGTGGTCCCCCACGTGTCTGGCCTCGCAGCATCAGCGGGTTCTGATGCGGCAGCTCGCGAGAGCGACGGGGCACCGTTCCACACCTCGGATACCATCATGCGCATCGCCGAGCTGCCGGCCAGCATCATTGTTCTGGGCGGAGGTTATATCGCCGCGGAGTTCGCCCACGTATTCTCGTCGTTTGGTGTCAAGGTCACCCAGATCGCGCGCGGCAAGCGCCTGCTCAAGTCGCAGGACGCAGACGTGTCCGCCCTCTTCACTCAGGAAGCTTCTGCGCGTTATGAGGTCCTTCTGGAGACGACGGTTAGTCACGCGGCCAAGTCAGGTGACGGCGTCGAACTTGACGTAAATGGACCCAACGGGGCAGCAACGATCACGGCGGACATTCTTCTGATCGCCACGGGACGCCGCCCCAATGGTGCAGGTCTTGAGGTTGAAAAGACCGGTGTTGCGCTGGACGCCCACGGCAGGGTGGTGGTTGACGAATTCCAGTGCACGGCCGTCGAGGGCATCTATGCGCTGGGTGACATTTCCTCCAAGTTCCAGCTCAAGCACGTCGCCAACCACGAAGCGAAGGTCGTCAAACATAACCTTGCCAACCCGGACGCTCGGATCAGCTCGGATCACCGCTTTGTTCCGGCCGCCGTGTTTACCGATCCGCAGGTTGCATCCGTTGGCATCACCGAGGACCACGCGGTCAAGGCCGGAATCCCCTACGCCGTGAAGGTGCAGAAGTATGCCGATATCGCGGCCGGCTGGGCGCGGGAGGATGCCAGGCACTTCCTGAAGGTTCTGGCGGACCCTGCCACGGGCTTATTGCTCGGCGCGCACGCCATTGGCCCCGAGGCGGCCACCATCATCCAGCCCCTGATTCAGGCCATGCACTTCGGCCAGAGTGCCCACGACGTGGCCCGTAACCAGTACTGGATCCACCCGGCCCTGTCCGAGTTGGTGGAGAACGCACTGCTGGGCTTGCCTGAACCAACGGCCCCATAGCCGCGCCAGGCTCAAGCCACAAGCCAGAAGTCGCCAGGCGCAAGGCGCACAAAAGGAGGAAGTCACCTTGGTTCAGGGTGTCTTCCTCCTGCTTTTTCTAGCTGTTTACGCCAAAACCTGGCGCTTTGAGGAGATCACGCCGGTGTCGAAACCGGCAAGATGCAGTCCCCCGTGGAAGCGGGCGTGCTCGATCTTGACGCAGCGGTCCATGACCACGGCCAATCCGGCGGCCTCGGCTTTCGCCGCAACCTCCTCGTGCCACGAACCCAGCTGCAGCCAGATCGTTTTGGCGCCTATTGCAAGGGTTTCCTCCAACACCGACGGAAGATCGTCATGGCGGCGGAAAACATCCACTAGGTCAGGGACCTCCGGCAGATCGGCCAGCGACTTGTACACCGGCTGGCCCAAGATCTCAGTAGCCACCGGATTCACAAAGTAGACCCGGTACCGGCTAGAGGACAGCAGGTACGTGGCCACGAAGTAGCTGGCACGGGAAGGTTTGTCCGAGGCCCCAACGATGGCAATGGACTTTGTCCGGCCCAGAATGGCCAGACGTTCTGGAGCTGTTGGCCCTACCCAAGTACGTTCAGTGGTGCTCATGCGATTGCTCCAATCGTGCAGGACGGTGCCGCAGCGTCGTCGGTGGTGTCCCCTCCGGATTCTTGGGCCACAGTAAGTGCCTGATCCAGATCCCACAGGATATCGGAGAGGTCCTCGAGCCCCACGGAGATGCGAATCAAGTCCTCGGGCACACCTGCCGCGTTGAGCTGATCGGCCGAGAGCTGCTGGTGTGTGGTGGAGGCCGGGTGCAGCACCAAGGTCCGGGAATCACCAATATTGGCCAGATGGCTGGCCAACTGCAGCGAGTCGATGAACGTCTTTCCGGCAGCACGGCCGCCGCGCACACCGAAGGCAAACACGGAGCCAACGCCCTTGGGGAGGTACTTCTGGCCCCGCTCAAAGTCGGGGTGGCTGGGCAGTCCGGCGAACTTGACCCATGAGACGCGCTCATCGGCTTCGAGCCATGCTGCCACCTCGGTGGCGTTGCGCAGGTGTTCATCCATGCGCTGAGGCAACGTCTCAACACCCTGCAGCAACTGGAACGCGGACTGTGCCGAGAGCGCCGGACCAATGTCACGCAACTGCTCGGAGCGCAACTTGGTCAGGAATCCATACTCGCCAAAGTTGCCCCACCAGGACACATTGCCGTAGGACGCAACCGGCTCGGTCATCGAAGGGAATTTACCGTTGCCCCAATTAAAGCGGCCCGATTCAACCACAACACCGCCGAGCGTTGTGCCATGGCCGCCGAGGAACTTGGTAGCCGAGTGAATGACGATGTCGGCCCCGAATTCGATGGGGCGGATCAGGTACGGCGTGCTCAGGGTGGCATCCACCACGAGAGGTACGCCGGCCGCGTGGGCCACAGCAGCCAGACCTTCCAGATCGGCGATGTCGCCGGAGGGGTTTGCCACGATCTCCGTGTAGACGGCCTTCGTGTTCTCCTTGATGGCAGCTGCGAAATCGGCCGGATCGTTGGAGTCGATGAAGGTTGTGTCCACGCCGAAGCGACGCAGCGTCACATCGAGCTGCGTGATGGTTCCGCCATACAACTTGGAGGAGGCCACAATGTGATCCCCCGCCCCTGCTAGTGCGGCAAAGGTGACAAATTCCGCAGCCATGCCCGACGCCGTTGCAACAGCTCCGATGCCGCCCTCCAGAGACGCAATGCGCTCCTCAAAGGCTGCAACCGTGGGGTTGCCGATACGTGAGTAGATGTTGCCGTACTTTTGCAGCGCAAACAGATTCGCGGCGTCGTCAGTGTCTTTGAACACGAACGAAGTGGTCTGGTAGATCGGCACCGCGCGGGCGCCGTGCTCGGCGTCGGGTGTGCCACCCGCGTGGAGGGCCCGGGTACGGAATCCGAATGTGTGTTCTGCCATTAGATGGATACCTTCTCGAAGTTGGTTTCCGGCAACAGTGAGGTGTCCAGCTCGGTTCCGTTCTTGCGGGCCAGGTCTGCCTCGAGCTCGCGGACAATCGGCATGACGTCCTTGCCGAACGCGGCAACTTCTTCCTGGAAGTGCAGGTAGCCGGTCAGCAGCAGGTTTACGCCGCGTTTCTTGTATTCCACAATGCGGGTTGCGAGCTGCTCGGGGGTACCGATCAGCTGGGTCTTGAAACCGTCGTTGTACTGGATCAGATCCTCGAAGGAGGAATCCGCCCACATGCCCTTGCCGTCCTTGGTGGAGGCGCCGGCTTCCTTGACTGCGGCAGCAAATCCCTCGACGGCGGGGCGGTGCGCCTTGGCCACGATTTCGCGCAGCGTCTCGCGGGCTTCCTTTTCCGAGTCGCGGGCAATGACAAAGCCATTGAGGCCAAAGCGCGGCTTGCGTCCGCTTTCGGCAGCCGCGGCCAGCACGCCGTTGACGTTCTCGGTGTAGCCCTCCAGTGTGCGGCCGTTGGAGAAGTACCAATCAGCCACGCGCCCGGCGGTGGCCTGCGCAGCTGTTGAGTTGCCGCCAAAGAAGATCTCCGGGTGTGCGCGGCCGGGTACGTCCACGGGAGCCGGCTTGAGCGTGAACTCGTTGATGTTGTAGTACTTGCCGGCCTGGGAGAATTCCTGCTCGGTCCAGAGACCACGCAACACGCGAATGAATTCCTCTGTGCGGACATAGCGCTCGTCATGCTCCAGCCAGTCCAAGCCAAAGTTGACGAACTCATCCTTGAGCCAGCCGGAAACAATGTTCACGGCGGCGCGGCCGTTGGAAAGGTGATCGGCGGTGATCATGAACTTGGCCAACACGCCGGGGTGCCACATGCCCGGGTGAACGGCGGCAATAACCTTCAGGCGCTCCGTTGCACCGAGCAAGGCCAAGGAGAAGCTCGTGGCCTCGTGCTGCTGATCCGCGCCATAGGACGCCGCGTAGCGAGTCTGCGTCAGTGCGTACTCAAAGCCACTGTTCTCGGCGATCTGCGCCAGCTTCTTGTTGTAGTCAAAGCTCCAGTCGGTGCGCTGTTCGATGGTGCTCACCACCAAACCGCCGGAAACGTTGGGAACCCAATAGGCAAACTTGAGCGGGGTGGCGAAGTCTGCAATGTTTTCTGGTGCGCTGCTCATGAGTGATCCTTCTTTTTGTTCTGGTCATTTTGGTATTGGGTAACGGCCGCGACGATGCCGGCCATCGATTCTTCATTTTGTAGCGAGGTGGTGTCGCCCAGGGGCGTCCCCTCAAACATTTGGGTCAGCAACCGGCGCATGATCTTTCCGGAGCGTGTCTTTGGGACATCAGGAACCACGACGATGGCGGCCGGCTTGGCGATGGGCCCAATCATGTGTGCCACGTGGGCACGCAATTCGGCTTCCAACGCGATGGGTTCCGGCTCACCGTGGGTCACCACAAAGGCGACGGCGGCATGCCCCGTCAGCGAATCGGCAACGGGGGTGACGCCGGCTTCAATGACGCTGGGGTGGGACACCAGCGCCGATTCAATCTCGATGGTGGAGAGCCTGTGACCGGAAATATTGATGACGTCATCGATGCGGCCAAGGATCCAGACGTGACCGTCCGCGTCATAACGGGCCCCGTCGCCAGCGAGGAAGTAACCCTGTTTGGCGAACTTTCGCCAGTATGAATCGAGGTAGCGCTGCGGGTTTCCCCAGACCGTGCGAGCCATGGCAGGACCTATTCCGTCAACCACAATCAGACCCTGCACATCGCGCTCAACGAGCGTTCCGGCGTCGTCCACTATGCGTACGCTCACTCCGGGCAGGGCACGGGATGCGCAACCGGGTTTGAACGTTGTGTCATCGGGTCGGGGCGAGAGGATGGTGGCGCCGGTCTCGGACTGCCACCAGGTGTCGACCATGGGCAGGGTGCCACCGCCAAGCTGATCCCGCAGCCAGTTCCAGGCTTGCGGATTGACGGCCTCGCCCACCGTGCCAAGGAGGCGAAGTGAGGAAAGGTCGTGGTGGGCCGGAACGCCGTCGGGGAACCAGCCCATAAGTGAGCGGACCAAGGTCGGCGCCGTGTAGTAGCTGGTGACACCGTAGCGTTCGATGATCTCAAAATGACGGCCGGGGTGAGGAGTGTTGGGAGTGCCCTCGAAGATGACCTGCGTGACGCCGTTGGACAGCGGCCCATAGATCTCGTAGGTATGCGCCGTGACCCAGGCCAGATCCGCCGTGCACCAATGCACATCCTGCTCGCGCAGTGCTGGGTCAGGGTTGCTGAACAACAGCTCGTGGCTGTATGAGGCTTGCGTGAGGTAACCGCCGGTGGTGTGGACCAGGCCCTTAGGTTGGCCGGTTGTCCCGGAGGTGTACATGATGAACAGCGGTGTTTCGGCGTCAAAGTACTCGGCCGTGTGCTCGGTGCTGGCACCGCCGACGGCGTCATGCCACCAGACGTCTCGGCCCTCGGTCCAGTCGATATCTGAACCTGTACGGCGAACCACCAAGACGTGCTCGATTGAGTTTTCACCGGACACGGCAGCATCGGCATTGGCCTTGACCGGCACGGCGGCGCCTCTGCGGAACTGGCCATCGGTGGTGACCAATAACTTCGCTCCGGTGTCCTCAACACGGAACTTCAAGGCTTCAGCAGAGAAACCACCAAACACCAATGAATGAATGGCCCCGATGCGCGCCACGGCCAAGGTGATGATGATGGTTTCAGCAATGACAGGTAAGTAAATGACCACCCGATCGCCCTTGCCGATACCCAACGCCTCAAGGGCATTCGCTGCCTGGCAAACCTCGTCTTGGAGTTCGCGGTAGGTGATGGCGCGGCGATCACCGGGCTCACCCTCACAGTAGAGGGCCACCTTCTCTCCCCTACCGGCACTAACATGGCGGTCCACGCAATTGACTGCGGCATTAAGTTTGCCGCCAGCAAACCATTCAATGCTTGGAACCCGAAGTTCACCGGAGGCGGGATCCATGGCCGGGACAAAGGTGTGGTCGGTGTGCCACGGCTGCACCCAATCAAGCCGGCGGGCTTGTTCAGCCCAAAAGTCCACCCTCAGGGCGTCTTCTACTGATCGCCGTGTGGCAGGTTCGGGGGCAATGCTGGTGGTACTCATGAAAACTCCATCAATCCTGGCTGTCGCACCCTTGCGTGCCAGCGGGTAGCTAAGGAGCCTCCGCGAGCAATTCAGGTACCGCGGCCTCAATGGTCCAGGTCTCTTGGCCGCAAGAAATATTTCTTCATAACTAGACCCCATAAGCAGCCCTGTCGCCAAATTTCCGGGTAATAAATGGTCACTATGTGGAACAAGTGCGGTAGAGAGCCATAGTTCGTAATCCCAAATCGTTCATTAGTTCAGTCAGGTGGTAATTTTTCACTCAGGACGGCAGCCGCTGTCCAGGCCAAATTTGGCCGCAATGAAGGAGTCGCCATGTCACAGTCACCCGCCATCGCCGAGCAAGGACCGTCCACCCATCACGGCTTTGCCGACATGCTCAGTGCCGACGACTTCAAATCCGCTTTTCGCAACCATCCTGCCGGCGTAGCCGTGATCACCGCCGACATTGGCGCCGGACCCGTAGGGCTGACGGCAACGTCCGTCATCTCCGTTTCGGCCAACCCGCCCTTGGTGGTGTTTTCATTGTCGTCAGCATCGTCGTCGACCCCCACGGTAAAGCGTGCTGAGACCGTCGTGATCCATCTACTCGGGGCTGAGCAGATCGGCCTGGCGAAGAATTTTGCCACCAGTGGCATTGACCGCTTCGAAGACACCTCGATCTGGTCTCGCCTGATTACCGGTGAACCGTACCTGCCTTCCTCAAACGCGTGGATGCGCGGCCGGATCGTCAATCAGATGGATGCCGGGGATTCGACAGTCGTCGCCGTGCAGATCCTGCAGGTCGATCTACCCGGCGAGACTGGCCGGTCCGCACAGGAATCCCGTCCGCTGGTCTACCACAACCGCACATGGCACTCCCTGAGTGAAACCTCCGTGGTGGAGTAGCGTCAGGGAAACCTTGAATGTGTTGCACATCACCAGAGATTCTTGGAATCCCGCAGCACTACGGGCCGTTATCAATAGTTGAAGCTTGAAACTTCGCGGGTCCGTGCGTGCTGCACTTATCCGTAATCCTTCAACACCGGGAGTTTTCCTTATGACAACAACTGTCCTCACCCTCGTAGGTTCCTTGCGCAACGGTTCCACCAACCGTCAGCTGGCCGAGGCAACAGCCTTGAACGCTCCCGACGGCGTGACCGTCAACGTGTTCTCCGGGCTGGAGAACATTCCGTTCTACAACGAGGACACCGACGTTGAAGGTCAGGTTCCGGAAGCTGCTCGCGAGCTGCGTGCCGCAGCCGCCGACGCCGACGCACTGCTGCTGGTCTCCCCCGAATACAACGGCACCATGCCTGCCGTTTTGAAGAACGCCATTGACTGGCTGTCCCGCCCGTTCGGCAACAGTGCCGCCAAGGACATGCCCGCCGTCGTTATCGGCACCGCATTCGGCCAGTACGGTGGCGTCTGGGCCCAGGACGAGGCCCGCAAGGCCCTGACCATTGCCGGCGCGAACGTCCTTGAAGACGTCAAGCTGTCAATCCCCAACTCGGTGGTGCGTTTCGCCGAGCTTCACCCGAAGGACGACGCCGAAGTTGTCGGCCAGGTTGCTGCCGTTCTTGAAGGCATCCGCGCCGTAGCCGCCAAGAACTAGAGTTCCTGATTGCCTGTTGTGCCCTGACCCTGCGGGGTTGGGGCATAGCGTTTTTAATGCCGTTTTTTGTGTCTTGCAGGGTCTTGCCGGGTCTTGCGAGCAACCTCCGTGGCATGATTGGCGGGCAAGTCCAGCACTCTGCGGACTGGAAGAGGAGTTGGAGCCATGGTTACTAATGTCGACGTAGTTGTCATTGGCGGCGGAGCCATGGGTTCCGCCGCAGCATTGAGTGTGGCCCGCAGTGGGAAGTCAGTGGTGTTGCTGGAACAATTCGCTTCTGGACACAGCCTTGGTGCTTCCCATGGCGCAACCCGAAACTTCAATATTGCCTACCGGGAACCCGAGTACCTTCGCTTGGTCAGCGAGGCCCGTTCCTTATGGGACGAGCTTGCGCAGGAGACCGGCCTCGCGCTGCTGGACCTTGTGGGACTCGTCAATCACGGCAATCTCGGAGTGCTCAAGGAGATCCACAGGGCCCATCAGGGATTTGGTATCCGCAGCTCGTTCATGGGGCCGCAAGAGGCCATGGCCCGGTGGAAAGGCATGCGCTTTCGTTCCGACGTGCTTTTTGTCCCGGAATCAGGACGGGTACGGGCGGCCGAGGCACTGAAGGCGCTGCGCATCGGCGCCGAAGCCAAGGGTGCACAATTTCTCTACGAAACACCTGTGCGAACTGTTGAGGTCCTGAGTGAGGATCTCGTCTCAGTGTCCACGGACACGAACGAATACCGGGCCACGCGCGTCATTGTCACGGCTGGAGCCTGGACCCGGAAACTGCTCGATGGGATCGTCGAACTCCCCCGGCTCGTGGTGACCCAGGAACAGCCGGCGCACTTCCGGCCGGTGAGTTCAACTCTCGAGTGGCCGAGCTTCAATCACAATCCGGATCCCGGTACGCCCGATGACGACTACTGGTACAGCCCGACGTATGGCATGGCAACTCCCGGTGAAGGCATCAAAATTGGGTGGCATGGCGTGGGGCCCGTGGTTGATCCCGATGCGCGGGATTTCACGGCCGAACCGATCCAATTGGAGGCCCTTCGCCGCTACGTGCGTGATTGGTTCCCCGGGCTTGACGCCGATTCCTTCGAAACCATCAGCTGCACCTACACCTCCACGGATTCGGGCGATTTCATCCTGGACCGCTTCGGTCCCGTCGTGGTCGGTGCAGGCTTCTCCGGGCACGGCTTCAAGTTCACTCCGGCCATCGGGCGAATCCTGGCTGACCTCACCGACGGCATCGACGCACCGGAACTTTTCCGAACGCCTCGCTCACGCTGAAGCTTTACGAAATAGCTGAGGGCACCGACCACGTGAAAACGGTCGGTGCCCTCAACTTTCTCTGCTCTTCCTGCGAAACGCTAGTTCTTGGTGACTTCCAGTTCCACCACTGCCCACGACAGGGCCGGAAGAGTCAGCCGCAGCTCATCGCCGGAGGCCTTGACGCCCGCAAGAGCTGCCATGCCAATCCGGTCCTGGCCATCCAGGCTGTTCTTGGTGAAGCGGTCCTGTCCCTCCGGGGCTTCCAGCACTTCGGCCCGAGTTACTCGCCCTGCGTCAAAGCCACGCAGGGCCACCTCGACGTCGGCCGCCTCATCGAGGCCACGGTTGGCGAAGAACAACGCCATCCGGCCATTTTCCTCATCCCACGTTGCGCTGACATCCACCAGATCCGCATCACCGAACTTGGCCGTTTCAACCTTGTCGGACTCCACCTGGGTTCGCAGGATCTGGCCCTTGGCCAGTTCCGCCATGCGGGAGAACGGGTAGAAGATGCTTTGACGCCAGGCCGGCCCGTTCGGCTCGGCCAAGATGGGTGCAATGACGTTGACCAATTGTGCCTGGTTGGCAATCTTGACCCGGTCACCGTGACGGAGCAGTGAGTTCAGGAGCGTACCTACGACGACGGCGTCGGTCACGTTGTATTTGTCTTCAATGACGCGAGGATGTTCGCGCCAGCCTGAAGCGTTGACGCGGTGGGGCTGATCCTCGGTGTCCAGTCCACTCTGGTACCAGACGTTCCATTCGTCGAAGGACAGGTTGATGTTCTTCTTGTGCTTGCCCTTGGCGCGGACCGAATCTGCCGTGGCCACCACTGATTCTATGAAGTAGTCCATATCGACCGCACTGGCAAGGAAACTGGCCGCGTCGCCGTCGTGCTCCTGGTAGTAGGCATGCAGCGAGACGTAGTCCACCTCGTCGTAAGCGTGCGTCAGGACCGTCTGCTCCCATTCGCCGAACGTGGGCATGGCCGAACTAGAACTGCCGCATGCCACCAATTCAATCGTGGGGTCAACCAGACGCATGGCCTTGCCGGCCTCCTGCGCTAGGCGACCATACTCGTGGGCTGTCTTGTGGCCAATCTGCCACGGACCGTCCATCTCATTACCCAAGCACCAGAGCTTGATGTCGAAGGGATCCTTGTGCCCGTTCTTGGCACGCAGATCCGACAGGTACGTGCCGCCGGGGTGGTTGGCGTACTCCACGATCTCGCGGGCCGCATTCACCCCGCGGGTGCCCAAGTTGATGGCCTCCATGATTTCGGTCCCAGCCTTGCGGGACCAATCGACAAACTCGTGCAGACCAAAGGCGTTCGTTTCCAAGGTGTGCCACGCACCATCGAGGCGGCGCGGGCGGTTGGCCACGGGGCCAATCCCGTCTTCCCAGTTGTAGCCCGAGACAAAGTTTCCGCCGGGGTAACGGATCACCGTGGCGCCCAGCTCCTTGGTGAGGGCAAGGACGTCCTTGCGGAAGCCTTGATCGTCGGCCTGGGCATGGCCGGGTTCGTAGATGCCTGTATAGACGCACCTACCCATGTGCTCTACAAACGATCCGAAGAGGCGGTGCGGAACTTCTGAGATGGTGAAATCGCGGTCAATACTGATCCGTGCACGTGACATGGCGCTGTTCTCCTGTTGTGTTTTAGTTGTTGACGTGTAGGAAAAAATTAGGTGCCGGCCAGGCCGGTGGTGGAAATGCCCTTGATGATCTGGCGTTGGAAGAAGAGGAACACCACGATCAGTGGCAGTGCCGCCAACAGGGCCGAGGCCATGTTCTGGGCGTACTGGATGCCATAGGCGCTCTTGATGGTCTGCAGCCCAACCGGCAGGGTGAGCATGGAACTTTCGTTCGTGACAATGAAGGGCCACAGGAAGTTATTCCAAGCTCCGATGAACACGAAGATGGCAACGGCCGCCAGAATGGGCCGTGACAGCGGAAGCACTACCTGCCAGAAGATCCGGATCCGTCCGGCACCGTCCACGAGAGCGGCATCTTCAAGTTCGCGGGGAATCTGGTCAAAGAACTTCTTGAGTACAAACACCATGGCCGGAGCAATGACTTGCGGCAGGATGATCCCCCAGTACGTGTCAATCATGTGAAATGAAACCATCTGGTAGAACAAAGGAATGATCAGCACCGGGGGCGGCACAATGAGCGAGGCGACGATGATGGTCATCATGACCTTCCGGCCCTTGAAATCAATCCTCGACAGCGCATAGGCGGCCAGCGTCGAGATGGCCAAGGTGATGATCGTGATGGCTGCCGCGGTGAAGAGCGAGTTGATTGTCCACTGCGGAATGTTTCCTTGTTGCAGAACCTTGGCAAATGCATCAAAGGTGAACCCGGACTTAGGGACAAGGGTGATGGGGGTGGCCGCTGCTTCCGTCTCGCTTTTGAGTGCCGTGATGGTGGCCCAGGCGAAGGGAACAAGCCAGGTGACGGCTAGGACGGCCACGATGAAGGTGGCGAGAACTCGGCTCGGCTTGATGCGTTTCCGACGTCGTATGACGAGAGTTGGGCGCGCACCGCCGGCGCTTTGATGGGTGGGAGTGAGTGTCGAGGCAGTCATGGTTTATGCGCTCCTCTTACGAGTGACAAAGAACTGTGAAATCGAGACGATGACGATGATGGCGAAGAAGATGTAGGAGATGGCTGCTGAATATCCCAAGCGATATCCTGTGAAGCCGGACTCGAAGATGTACTGCACGACGGTTCGGGTGGATCCTGCCGGGCCGCCGGCCGTCATTTGATAAACCTGATCAAAGATCTTCAACGAGGCCAGCACCTGCAGGATGACGATCATGAGCGTAGTGGCCTTGATCTGCGGCAAAGTGATGGAGAAGAACTGTCGCCATCCGCCGGCTCCGTCCAGCTGGGCCGCCTCATAGTGCGCCTGGGGAATGTTTCCCATGGCGGCCAAGTACAGGAGAAAATTGAAACCAACAGTCCACCAGAGTGTGGCTATGACGATCGACCACATGGCCACATCTGGATTGTTGAGCCAGTCAATGGGGGCAATGCCGATCTTCCCCAGGAGTTCGTTGATGAGGCCCAGCTGGGGGTTGTACATCCACACGAAGAACAACGAAACAACTGTGGACGCCAGTAGATACGGCGCAAAGAAGGATAGCCGCCACAACCACTGTGCAGGCAATCCCATGTTGACAAGGGCCGCCATCGCCAGGGCCACAAGAACCAGTGGCACGGTGCTGATGAGGGTGAAGTAGAACGTGTTGCCCATGGAATGCCACATATCGGCATCACCGAGAGCTTCGAGGTAGTTGGCGAACCCAACGAATTCGCTATTGGCACCCGTGAGTGATTTTCCGGTGAAACTCATATAGAGCCCGTAAATCAGGGGCCAGATGAGGAAGACCCCAAAGAACGCCAAGAACGGTGCCATGAAGGACCATCCGTGTCTGCGGTCTCGCCGCAGCTTGATGGCGTGATTATTTTCAGGTGTTCGTACCGCGGGTATTTCTGACGTGCTAGAAACGGTGGACGTACTCATTGCTTTGGCTCCCTTGCCGCAAAGATGACTCTCCCAAAGATGACTTGCGATGCCTATGAGGTGCTCTGGCCGGCTCTAGACCGGGTTGGGCTTGGACAACAAGGTGTCCAGCCGTTTGATGAAGGAGTCCCAGCCGTCCTTGGCCTTGGTGCGGCCGAGGAAAACGTTCTGGACGTTCTCGGCGAAGAAGGACTGAAAATCCGATCCCGAACCGGTGAACCAGGCTCGCGGATCGTAGTTGATGATGTCCGCCGCGCCTGAATAGTGCGATTGCGGAAGCAGCTCCGCGTACTCTGTTGACCGCACCACAGGCTGGTAGGCGGGGATGTGGCCGGCCTGGGCCCAACTGAATGAGCCCTTCAAGATGTCCGCAACGAATGAGTAGACAAGTTCGCGCTTGCGTGGGTCCAGATTCAATTGGTGCGGCAGTACAAAAGAGTGCGAGTCTGCGTAGGCCGCCGGTGTCCCAAACAACGTGGGAATGGGCATGGCATCAAACGGGACCTTGGCTGTCTGCATGGTGGGCAGCTCCCAGACGCCACTGACGAACATGCCAGAGTCCTGCGCGGCAAACTCTGCAATGGCTGTCCCACCGTCACCGCTGGGCGTGGCGATGGTGTCATCCAGCAGCGAGTGGATGTATTCGAGAACATCAACTGCCACGTCCCGGTCGACCACGGCTTTTTGTCCCTGGACAAGTTCCATGGGTGCCGCATGCTGCTTGTACAGCGTGTAAAACAAACGCCACATCTGCGCCCCGTCACCCAGATAGCCATAGGACAGGCCGTGTTTGCCGGTTACCCTGGCCATCTCAACGGCCAATTCCTTGAAGCCTTCGGGGGTGTATACGGATTCCAGCTGGCCGTTTGCGCCGAGGAGACCTGCCTTCTCCGCCACTTCGGTGTTGTACATGAGAATGAACGGGTGTGAATCAAGGGCGATGGAGAACAACTTCCCATCCTGCAGACTGTTTTCCCAGATTCGGGGCGCAAAGTCCTGCTCGGACACACCCTTGCTGGCCAACAGCTCCAGATCCCAAGAGTCCAGAAGTCCACCTGGGGCGTAGCCAGCAACGCGAGAGGCGTGCATGACAGCCACTTCCGGCGGCCTACCCCCAGCCGACGCCATGGCCAGCTTCGTGTAGTACGGAGGTCCCCAGGCCAAGACTGTTGGATTGACATGAAATTCCTGCTGCGACGCGTTGGCCGCATCAATCATGGCCTGCATTTTGATGCCATCCCCGCCCGAGAGCAGATGCCAGAAACGCAGTTGCTCCTTCTGTGCTGCGTTGGCCGAGCCACCACAGGCGGAGAGTAAACTTCCTATGCCGATAGCCGAAAGGGCCAGTCCCCCACCGCGCAGCAATTGCCGGCGGGAGAAATTATTGACTTGATTCATCGCTCACTCCTTTGGATGCGATTGCACTTCAAGAACTGAGTATTCCCTGCCTCCCCCAACATTCAAGAAGCAAGAAACACATCAGTGATTGTGATCTGCTCCACAGATTACATCGTTGTAATGTGTGGCACAAGACCTTTTTGTTAGCGTGCACAATATTTCTTGTTCGACGGCGTGTGGTCATGGGTGCTGGTGAACAAGGGCCGCGATGACCACCAAATTCTTGCCCGGGGGCTGTTGTGGTGATTCGCTCTAGGTGGACCGGGGGCGAATCACCACAACAGCCCCCGGGTGCCACTATTGAGCGGGCTGGCCCGTATTTGACGCGGTTGTGATCCTCTTGGCTGGCAGCGGCGAGCTCCTTCTCGCGACCAGCTGCGTAATCTGGTGTGGAAAGTTAGCGGATTTCCGTGCTGGCTCGGGACACGAGCCGATAAGGCAGAATGACCTCCACCGGATCCCGCCGCCGGTCCTCCATGCGCCCTGTCAGCAGCCGGAGAACCTCCACGGCAAGGGCCCGCTTGTCGAAGGAAATGGTTGTCAGCGCCGGCACCGCAAACTTGCCGTGGTCAATGTCGTCAAACCCGGCCACGAGGACGTCCTCGGGCACCCGGTGTCCGGCGTCGGCAAGAACACTGAGTGCCCCGATGGCCAACGAGTCCGTGAAACAGAAAATTGCCTGGGGCAGCGGATTCCTCAGGAGGTAGTCACGCAACGCGTGGGCACTGCCCCCGGGTGTCCATTCGTCGCACGGGATTTCAAGCCTTGGGTCATGGGCAATACCAAGTTCGGCCAGGGCCTGCCGATAGCCGCTGGTGCGGACACTGGCGGTGTCCGTGCGCTTCTTTTCCGTGCCGCCCAGGATGGCAATACGGGTCCGGCCGCCAGCGGCAAGGGCCAGCGACATTTCACGGGCCGCATTGAAATTGTCAACACCTACGTGATCCACGCGCCGCTGTTCAACCTCGCCAATCATGACCATGGGCGGAAGGTTCCCACCCACGCGGGTGGCACTTTCATCGAGGGCAACGGGATTGAGGATCAACCCATCAATGAGGTTGGCCCGGGCCTTGGAGACAAGATCCAACTCACGCTGCGGATCGTGACCGGTTTCCTCCAGCTGGACACTCCACCCTTGCTCATGCGCCACTTCCACAATGTGGTGGGCCACCTCGGCGGAGTACGGAGTTCCCAAATCCGGAAGTGCCAAGGCAATGACGCCTGAGCGTCCGTTACGCAGGCCCCGTGCCGACAGATTCGGTATGTAGTCCAACTCGGCAATGGCAGCCTCGACCCTTACCCGTGTTCCTTCACTGACCGGCACCAAGCCGTTGACCACGTTCGAGACAGTTTTGGGTGACACGCCCGCACGAGCGGCAACATCTTTGACGGTGGCCCGCATCGTTCCCCTTTTGTTTCACGAATGTCCCGGCGCACAGCCGATGACACCATCACATTACCCGGCACCCACTGCCTTTCCGCCATACCACTCACCGCGGCGCCAACGCCTATCTGAGGCGCGGTGGAGCCGTTGAGTCCCGGACAACCAACTCGGTAGCCAATTCCATATGCGCCGAATCCAGTGCTTCACCCTTGACCAAGCGAAGCACGGCCCGCAAGGCCGCCCTGCCCATTTCCTGAAGAGGCTGAGCCACGGACGTGAGCCGTGGCAGGGTCTGTTCGGTCAACGGCGTGCCGTCGAAGCCCACAAGGCTCAAGTCGTCAGGCACCCGCAGCCCATGCTGCCGCGCTTCTTCCAAAACACCAAGGGCCACGGTGTCGGACCCGGCAAATATGGCCGTCGGTGGCTCGTCAAGGGTTAGAAGCTCTCGAGTGCCAGCAACACCAAACTGCCTCTTGAACTCCCCCGCCAAGATGTACTCGGGACGCGAGGATATGCCGTGGCTCATCAGAGCCGCCAGGTACCCATGAAGCCGGGCGACACTGCATTCAGCGGCATTGGGCCCGCCCAGGAACGCTATTCGCTCGTGCCCAAGCCCGATGAGGTGCTCCGTAGCTTCCTTGCCGCCGGCCCAATTTGTTGCGCCAACACTGGTGTATCCCTGACGTGGCGGATTCAAGGGGTCAATTACCACCACCGGAATGTTGCGCTGTTGAAATGAGTCCAGCTGTTGGCTCGTCAGTTCGGACGTGACGAGGATGAGCCCCTTGCGCCCGGATTCCACCATGCGCTGGGCCCATTCCTCAGGATTGGCCCGGTGCAGTTTTGCTGGCGTGACGTTGCCAACCACTACGTCAACATCTTCTGCCGCCGCACAATCAAGGATGCCGGTCAGCAACTCCATGGAGTATTGGGTATTTGTGCCATCAATAACCAGGTCAACCATGACTGGTCCGGTGGACCTGGCCCGACGCTGCATCGGTGACTCGTAGCCAAGCTCCGCCAGTGCGGCTTGAACGCGTACACGCGTTGCTTCCGCAACATCGTCGCGTCCGTTGATCACCTTGGACACCGTTGGTGCCGAAACTCCGGCAAGGGCCGCAACAGTCGCAAGGACCGGTTTTGCCTTCAAACCCGCTTGATTCATGCCATCACCCGACTCTTTCGAAATGTTTCAGTCATCGAAGTCTGCAACATTCCCGGCCAATCAGTCAAATAGTCCCCACGAAGGGTTGACATGTGACGACAATCACCACTATGTTCAATCCAGTCGTAGAATTAGTTGCGAAATATTTCGAATCTAATTCTTTTCTTGTTCGTCATCCGCATTCAACGTAGCCACGTATTGGCTCTTTTCAATGGAGATAAGAATGGAACACAACACCACATCGCGCAGATCTTTCCTCACGCTGGCCGGGCTGGCGCCCTTGGCCGTTTGGGGACTTACTGCTTGCGGTACCTCTGGCCCCGGCGGAACTTCGGGCGGCGCTGGCTCGGCCAGCATGTGGTCACTGACCGGCGCTCCCGGTGAGACCATCCGCAAGTCCTCGATCGATGCGTACAACAAGGCCAACGCTGACGAGCAGATCAAGCTCACGTTCTTCCAGAATGACGCGTTCAAAACGAAGATCAAGACCGCCATCGGCGCCGGCGAGGCGCCCACCATGATCTACGGGTGGGGTGGCGGCGGGCTCAAGACGTACGCAGAGGCCGGTCAGGTGATCGATCTGAGCGATTGGCTGGCCGAGAACCCGAAGGTTAAGGACAGGTTGTTCCCTTCCGCTTTTGGTGCGGCAACCGTTGACGGCAAGGTTTATGCCCTCCCCAACGAGACCGTTGCCCCCATCATCTTCTTCTACAACAAGGAGCTCTTTGACAAGGCCGGAGCTCAGCCCCCTAAGACGTGGGATGAGCTCATGACGTTGGTCAAAACGTTTAACGATCTGGGCATCGCACCCATCTCACTCGGTGGCCAGTCCCGCTGGACGTCCATGATGTGGCTTGAGTTTCTGTTTGACCGGGTGGGCGGCCCTGAGGTTTTCAACGACGTCTTCGCCGCGAAGGAAAACGCGTGGTCCAACCCCGCAGCCATCGAGGCCCTGACCAAAATTCAGGATCTCGTCTCGGCCAATGGGTTTATCAAGGGTTTCTCATCCATAACTGCCGATTCCAATGCGGACCAGGCCTTGCTGTACACGGGCAAGGCCGCCATGATGCTTCATGGCGCCTGGACCTATGGCGGTATGAAGAGCGACGGCGCCAACTTCGTTCAGGACGGCAAGCTCGGATGGTTTGACTTCCCAACCGTCGACGGCGGCAAGGGCGATCCGAAGAATACCGTGGGCAACCCCGGCCAGTACATGTCCATCTCGGCCAAGGCGAGCGAGGAAGAGCAGGCGAGCGCGAAGAAGTACTTCGCCGAAGGCATGCTCACCGCCGACGAGGTCTCTGCCTGGATCGCCTCCGGTGCCGTGCCGATCGTCACCGGGATTGAAGATCAGCTGGCGGCGACGGAAGACAAGGACTTCTTGGGCTACGTCTACACGACGGCAAAGGACGCACCCAACTTCCAGCAATCATGGGATCAGGCCTTGAGCCCCACTGCGGCCGAGGCTCTCCTGAACAACATTGACCAGCTGTTCACGAAGTCGATCACGCCGGAGCAGTTTGCCAAGAACATGAACGCGACGCTGGGCAAATGACCTCTACCGTGACTGCGAGAGAGCAGATCTCCGGATCTCGGAGACAGCGGAAAGCGCCAGGGAACGCTCGGAAGACTGACAAAACGAGCCTTGGCAATTCACGTGTCAGTGGGAACACCGCCACGGGCCGATTGAACTGGATGGTGCTGCCGGCACTGATCATCTTCATGGTCTTTGCCATCCTCCCGCTGGCCGGGGTACTCCTCCTTAGCTTCACCGACTGGGACGGCATCGGTGCCATCGGCTTCGCCGGAATTGAAAACTGGCTGCGAGCTTTTGGCGACCCGACCATGTACCAGGCGTTGTGGTTGACGTTTGTCATCATGGCCCTGAGCTGGCTCATCCAGACTCCCATCAGCTTGTTGCTGGGAACGTTCACCGCCGGATCCCAGAAGTACCGGGCGTTGTTGGCGGTGCTGTATTTCCTCCCGCTCCTGCTCTCATCGGCTGCCGTCGCCATCGCCTACAAGGCCTTGCTGGATCCGAACTTTGGCCTCGCCGCCGGCTTGCACATGCCCATTCTGGCTCAGGACTGGCTAGGCCAACCGCAGCTGGCCCTTGGCGTGGTCATCTTCGTGGTGTCGTGGCAGTTCATTCCGTTCCACACGCTCATCTATCAGGGTGGTGTACGCCAGATTCCCAAGTCTCTCTATGAGGCAGCCTCGATTGATGGGGCCGGCAGGGTCAAGCAATTCTTCTTCATTACGGTGCCGCAATTGAAGTACACAATTATCACCTCATCCACCCTCATGGTGGTTGGTGCCGTGACCTACTTTGACATGATCTTCGTGATCACAGGCGGCGGCCCCGGCAACGCCACCCGAAACCTAGCCTTGGATATGTACCTCACCGGCTTCAAAGCCAATCAAATGGGCCAGGCCAGCGTCACGGCCGTGATCCTGGTAGTCCTCGGCTTGGGACTGGCCTTGTGGCTGCAGCGTCTCGGCGGCAAAGACAACAACGGCAGCCAACTGGAAGGCATGTAACCATGGCAACAACACTGCCTACGACGGCGGCTCCCGCTAAAGTTTCCCGCGGCGCAGCCGGCGCACGGCTGCGCAAGCTCAATCTTCCGGCCGGTCTGGCCGGTTGGATCTGGCTGGCCGTCATCATCATTCCGATCTACTACATCGTGGTCACCTCCTTCAAGAGCCAGGCTGGCTACTTTAGTCAGAATCCTCTGGCCATCCCCAGCGAACCGACGCTGGATAACTACAAGATGGTGCTGTCCAACGATTTTGGCCGGTACTTCCTCAATAGCGTGATCGTTACTTTGGGGGCCACGGTTCCGGCCGTCGTCTTTTCCTTCATGGCGGCGTTCGCCATTGTGCGCGGCAACGGAGCCTTCCTTAAAAGCGTCAATGGCTTGTTCCTGATGGGTCTGGCTATCCCCTTGCAGGCGACGATCATTCCGGTGTACCTCATGATCATCAAGCTGAACTTGTATGATTCCCTGCTGGCCCTGGTGTTGCCGTCCATCGCCTTCGCCATCCCGTTGACGGTCCTCATCCTCTCCAACTTCATCCGCGATGTGCCGAACGAACTGTTTGAATCCATGCGCCTAGATGGTTGCAGCGAATGGCAGACCATGTGGCGCCTAGCGCTTCCGCTCACCAAGCCGGCCATTGTCACGGTGGCGATCTACAACGGACTGGGTGTTTGGAACGGGTTCCTGCTGCCACTGATCCTGACCCAAAGCCCGGAACTGCGGGTTCTGCCCTTGGCACTGTGGACCTTCCAAGGCCAATATTCGGTCAATATCCCGGCCGTCCTTGCATCGGTGGTTCTCACAACATTGCCCATCCTGGTGCTCTACATCCTTGGCCGCCGTCAACTACTCAGCGGCCTCACCGCAGGCTTCAGCAAATAATCCCCGAAAGGACATCACCAACATGACGACGGACAAAGCTGCCCTGCGTGTGGGCATGGCCGGCTACGCGTTCATGGGAGCCGCCCACTCCCACGCCTGGCGCAGTGCACACCGCTTCTTTGATCTTCCCCTCACCCCGGAACTGACGGCGATCGCCGGGCGCAACCGGTCCGCCGTCGAACAGGCCGCCGCGCAAATGGGGTGGGCGTCGACGGAGACCGACTGGCGTGCCTTGATCGAACGCGATGACATCGACCTGATCGACATTTGTACCCCCGGAAACACGCATGCGGAAATCGCCATCGCCGCGCTCAAAGCCGGAAAGCACGTCCTGTGCGAAAAGCCGCTCGCCAACAGTGTGGCCGAGGCACAGGAGATGACGGCAGTTGCCGCGGAAGCTGCGAAGAATGGCGTGTTTGCCATGTGCGGCTACTCGTACAGGCGCACCCCTGCCCTTGCACTCATGAAACGCATGGTGGCGGAAGGCAAGGTCGGAACCATCCGCCATGTCCGCGCCCAGTACCTCCAAGACTGGCTAACAGACGGGAGCGCACCACTGACGTGGCGTATGGACAAGTCAAAATCCGGCTCGGGCGCACTCGGCGACATCGGAGCCCACAGCATTGACGCAGCCCAATTCGTCACGGGCCTGAACATCACGGGCGTGTCCGCCATCATGGAAACCTTTATCACCCAACGGCCCATCGGAGGCGACTTCATCGGCCTGGGCGGCACCGGTGCGGTCGACGAAAACACCGAGATGGGACCTGTCACGGTGGATGACGCCGCCATCTTCACGGCGCGGTTCGACGGCGGCCCCATCGGTGTGTTCGAGGCGACTCGCGCCGCCCTCGGCAGAAAGAACGCAATGCGATTGGAGGTCAACGGCACCCTGGGATCGCTGGCCTTCGACTTCGAGGACATGAACTTCCTGCAGTACTACGACGAGCGCGATGCTGCCGGCGAACGTGGCTTCCACCGCATCATGGTCACCGAACCCGAGCACCCCTATGTTGGCAACTGGTGGCCTACGGGTCACGGACTCGGGTACGAACACGGCTTCACGCATCAGGTGGTGGATCTCGTGACCGCGCTGGGCGCCAAGACCCAGCCCACGCCGTCGTTCGCGGAAGCCCTGGGCGTTCAGCGCGTTCTGGCCGCCGTCGAGGAAAGTGCCACCAACAACAGCCACTGGACAACCATCAAAGGAAATAAGGCATGAGCACGAAAAATGCACTCATTGTGCGCGGCGGCTGGGACGGACACCAGCCCGTCGAGGCCACCGAACTATTCATTCCCTACCTCCGCGAGAAGGGCTTCGACGTCCGAGTTGAGGAAAACACCGCCGTCTACGCAGATGCCGAGTACATGGCCAGCGTGGATTTGATCGTGCAGTGCAACACCATGACCACCATTGAGCCGGAGGAGTTCAAGGGCCTGCGTGCCGCCGTCGAAAGCGGCACCGGCCTAGCCGGCTGGCACGGCGGAATCGCCGATTCCTACCGCAACAACTCCGACTACCTGCACCTGATTGGCGGCCAGTTTGCCTGCCACCCGGGCCACCACCCGGACGAGGCCACGGGGGAACAATCGGATAATTACGTTCCGTACACGGTCACCATGAATGCCGCAGCCGCGACCCATCCCATCACGGAGGGCATCGGAGACTTCGAGCTGGTCACCGAACAGTACTGGGTCTTGGCCGACGACTACATTGACGTCCTGGCCACGACCACCCAAAAGGTTCGTGAGTGGGACCCCTGGAACCGTGAGGTCACGTCCCCCGCCATCTGGACGCGCCAATGGGGCAAGGGCCGGATCTTCGTCTCAACCCCCGGCCACCGCGTGGAAATTCTGGAAGATCCCAACGTCAAAACCATCATCGAAAGGGGCATGTTGTGGGCGAGCCGCTAAACATCCTGAACATTGGCATTGTGGGCTGTGGAAACATCATTGCCCAGTATCTAAGCACGCTCCCCTCATTGGAGACTCTGCGGCTCGTTGCCGTGGCTGACCTGGATGTTGCCCGGGCCGAGGCCGTGGCCGCAGATTTGCCCGGCGTCCGTGCCCTGTCGGTGCAGGAGCTCATGGACGACGACGAGGTGCAGTTGGTCTTGAACCTCACCATCCCGGCCGCCCACGCGCAGGTGGCCCTGCAGGCCATCGCGGCGGGCAAGCATGTCTATGGTGAAAAGCCGCTGGCCGCTACGGCCGAAGAGGCTGCCGGAGTGCTCGCTGCAGCGGCGGCCGCCGGACTCACCGTCGGGTGCGCCCCGGACACTGTGTTGGGAACGGGCACCCAGACTGCCCGGCGTGCGATTGATGATGGCTTGATTGGCCGACCCATCTCGGCGACGGCCACCATGATGTGCCCCGGGCATGAGCGTTGGCATCCCAATCCGGACTTCTACTATGTTCCAGGTGGTGGCCCCTTGCTGGACATGGGTCCGTACTACGTCTCCGCCTTGGTGACGTTGTTGGGACCGGTGAAATCGGTAATCGGCGCCGCCAGCTACACACGCGATTCACGCACCATTGGCTCCGGGCCACGCGCCGGCGAGGAGATCCCGGTCTCCACGGACACCCATGTCAGTGGAGTGCTGATTCACGAGTCCGGCGCCCTGTCCACGCTCGTCATGAGCTTTGACGCCGTCGCCACACAAGCCGCCAACATCGAAATCCACGGGGAGAGCGGCTCACTCATTGTGCCCGATCCCAATCGCTTCGATGGCGATGTCAAGCTGCATCGTCTCGGCGGTGACGGCTGGGAAACCCTCCCGGTCTCGGGTGGTTACGTTGATGGTGCCCGCGGGATTGGCCTGCACGATCTCGCCGCAACTCCTGTAGGTGCGGAGCCACGCGCTGGGGGCGCCCTTGCCTTCCACGCCTTAGAAGTCATGGAATCTGTCTTGAAGTCCGCCCATACAGGCCAACTCGTAGATATCGCCAGCACCTGCTCGCGACCTGAGGCTGTTCCGTTGACCGTCCTCGCCGCAACAGATGCGCTGGCAGGCTCTGCGAAGGGCTAGCTCAACAAGAAGTCCGCCTACCCCGTGTCCAGAAGAACGAGGTGGGCGGACTTTTCAGTTCCTGTAGCCTGGCTGCAAAGCCGGCCGGGACTTCTATTCTGCGAAAACAATCCGCTTGAGGAAATCGTTCTGGAACTTGCCCGTTGGGTCCAGCTTCTTCACAAGCGCCTTGAATTCATCGAACTTGGGGTACAGGGGCGCAATCGCGGCTGCATCAACCGTGAAGACCTTGCCCCAGTGGGGCCTGGCAGCAAAAGGTGCCAGCGCTTGTTCAATCAAGGGCAGCACACCCTCAACGGCTTCCTGATCCAGCGTCCACGTGAAGTGCAGGGCAATCCCATCGCGGCCGTAGTTGCCACTGAGCCACAAGTCATCGGCTGCAACGGTGCGAATCTCTGCCACCAACAGCAAGGGCGTAATGACGTCAGTGAGCTGGCGCATGGAGTTAATGGCCGCCACCGCATGCTCACGAGGCACCAAGTATTCACTCTGAATCTCATCCCCATTGCTGGGAAGGTAGTCCATACGGAAGTGTGAGAGCCGGCCTGAGGCGTTGCCAGCCAAGCCCAACTGTGGGGTGCAATTCACGGCGGAGACTCCTGGCAGTGGATGCAGCTCGGTACGTGCCGCCACTCCGCCAAAGAAATCTTCAGGGAAGTCCCCGGTGCGTCCGTCACCCTGCCGTTGCTTGAACCATGCCTGGCCAACGGTGTCGCCGCTCCAGTCGGTAAAGAGGCTGACGGAATAGGCACTCGCGGTGATGGCATCGTAGTTCGCCAGCACCGTATCCCACGGCAGCTCCGTGTAGACGTGCTGAGCCACCGTGAAGTCAGCTTCGATCCGCAAGGTAACTTCGGTGAGAATCCCCAACGCGCCCAAGCCCACCACGTAGGCGGCAAAGTTGGGCGTGCCCTCGCGCGTCACGGTGCAGAGGTCACCGCCTGCATCAACGAAGGTAAGGCCCAGTACCGACGTGGCAAGATTTCCGTTGCCATCACCCGATCCATGGGTGCCCGTAGCGATCGCACCGGCAATGGAAATGTGGGGCAAGGAGGCCAGATTGTGCAGGGCAAAGCCATGCCTCGCCAGTTCCGTTGCCAGCACCCCATAGCTGGTCCCCGCACTGACGCTCACGGTGAGCTTTTCTGCGTCAATGGTGATGTTCGGTGCAATGTTCGCCAAACTCACAAGGATGCCTTCTGAGTCAGCCAACGGATTGAAGGAATGGCGCGATCCCAGAGCCCGGACTTTCGGCGCTGCAGCCACCAACGCGCGGAGATCCTCAACGGACTCCGGGCTGTGGATGGCGCTGGCACCGTAGCTGTAGTTCCCGGCCCAGTTCCATTCGATCGTATCCAGTTCCGCCGTCATGGGAACCATCCTGTTCTCTTAGCTATTACTTAATTTGATGTGATCAACAACATATCAAGAACAAGGATGTTTATCCAGCGTTTGCTTGCGCTGAGTGACTGGTTTTGCCGCCGTTGGCCAGTTGTTAGATCTCCCGTAAGCCTCACCTCGCCAATATGTTGACTTAGGGCACTAATCTGAGCCGCGAAAAATTCGTCGCACTTTCGGCTTAACTTGATTGTGCGTAATTAAGTTGTGTACAATCAAACCATGACGACGAACGATTACCACCTTGACTCCATGGTTTGCTTTGCGATCTATTCTGCATCGAACGCCGTGGCCAAGGCGCACCGCGTAGCCCTGGAGCCATGGGGGCTGACCTACACGCAGTACATCGTCCTGCTTGAAACCGACACCTCCGACGCCGGCCTGACCGTCAGCGATCTCGGGACCAGAATGGGCCTGGATTCGGGCACACTGTCACCCCTCCTGCGCCGGCTCGAGCAGCGCGGGCTCGTGTTGCGTCAGCGAACGTCATCCGACGAACGGGTGGTCACCGTAACCCTTACCAAGGACGGCACCGCCACCCTCAAGGACGTTCTTGTTGCATTACAGCCTCTGCGTGCCGCGTACGGCTTTGAATCAGCCGCGCAGGCACAGGAGCTTGTTAACCAGCTCCATCGCATCACCGAAGGCATGCGCCAGTTGACTGCTTCACCGCAGTCCTGACGCACCCTACCCACAAACCAAAGCAAGACCCCAACCCCTTACGGAAGGTACCCCATGACTCCCCTTTACACCGCAGAAGCACTCGCTACCGGAGCCGGTCGCAACGGCAAGGTCCGCACCATCGATGGCCAACTTGATTTGAATCTGGCCATGCCCAAGACCATGGGCGGCTCCGGCGACGGCGCAAACCCGGAACAGCTCTTCGCCGCTGGCTATGCAGCCTGCTTCCATTCCGCCTTGCAGCTGGTGGCCCGCACCCAAAAGGTCGACATCACCGATTCGTCCGTCGGCGGCCAGGTCCACCTCAGCCCCAACGGAAAGGGTGGCTACGAATTGGCCGTTGCACTGGAGGTAATCCTGCCTGGCATCGAGGCAACCGTTGCCCAGTCTCTCGCTGACGCGGCACATCAGGTGTGCCCCTATTCAAATGCCACCCGCGGCAATATTGAGGTCACCATTTCCGTCTCCGACGACTAAACAAACTCATTGGCAACCTTGAGGTGAGCTAACCCTGTTCTGCCTGCACTCCTGGAGTGCAGGCAGAACAGGTTTAACGCCCAAATTGGTTCACTGCCTGCCGCTGCGATCCCTTGAATTCTGTCCGGGCGGCACTAGCTTTTCGGGACCATATTCCGTTGCGGCCCAGGAGGCCAGCAGGCGCAGCGCTTCCTCCGAGGAAGAACCTGGTTCCGCAGCATAAATAGTCACGGTCAGGCCGGGCTCGGCGGCCATCTCCAGGCCCTCGAAGGCTAGGGTGACCTCACCAACCACCGGATGACGGAATTTTTTTGACCCCGTGCCGTGATGCCGAACATTGTGCGCACCCCAACGGCGGCGGAACTCCTCAGATCGGGTGCTGAGTTCGCCGATGAGGTCGTGAAGTTCCTTGTTGTGCGGATCCCGGGCGGCCTCCGTCCGGAGAATGGCCACCGTCACCTCGGCAAACAGGCCCCAATCCGGGTAGAAGGACTTGGCTCGTTCGTCAAGGAATGTGTACCGCGCAATATTAGGGGGCTGGCCCGGCATGTCGTATACATCTTTGTAGAATGCGCGGGCCAGGTCATTTACCGCCAACAAATCCATGCGTCCGTTGCGGACAAAAGCAGGCCCGGCCGTCACGGCGTCGAGCGTCCACTGCAGGCTTTGGTGAGCAACCCACGTCTTGGAGTTTCGACGTCGAGGTGGCCTCGCCACCGGACTGGCCGCGTGAGCCAGATCGAAAAGGTGGGCACGTTCGGCGTCGTCCAAGCACAGCGCCTTGGCTACGCTATCGAGCACCTGCGGAGAAGCGCCGCTGATGGCTCCGCGCTCCATGCGGGTGTAATACTCGATGCTTACCCCCGCCACCGTCGCGACCTCACTGCGGCGCAGCCCCGTCACACGCCTATTGGTGCCGGCTGGCAGACCAAGCTGCTCGGGCGTGACCTTGGCGCGGCGTGAGGATAGAAACTCACGTACCTCGTCTCGATTGTCTCGATTGTTCATATCCCCACACTAACCACAGTGCCGCTGGCATGGGAGTCCCTGTCGGTGCCCCTCAACCGGGCGCCCGCCGGAGTTGACCAGCGCAGAAGCGCCTAGCCCAGCAGGGCGTCCATTCCGAGCGCCGTTCCCTCCGGAAGCAACGGGACATAGCGGTCATAAATGGCTTGCCGGGCTCGGCGCCCAGCGTCAACACCTTGCCTGGCGGCAATGGCCTCGAAAATCTCCCGATCCAAGGCCGCCGACGCCGCCTCGGTTCTCTCGGTGGCGCCCGAATCCGAAAGTTGCTGGGTAATCAATCCAACGATCGCCCCTGCCACGGCACGCCCACACATGGTCAGCAGGGCATTGCCGCTGGCTTCCCACACAGCCAGGTGGAAGTCGACGTCGGCCCGAGCAAAGGCCGCCGCATCCTTGCCAACCGCCTCCTCCATGCGTTCAATGGCTGAACTCATGGCGGCCAATTGCTGCTCGTTATGCAACGCGGCAGCCAAGCGGCACGCCGATGATTCCAGGACCAGACGAAATTGCACCAGCTCCGACATGGACAACGAATCCATCCGTGCCATGGTGACGAAGGAACGGGTCATCGATTCCGGTGAGGGTTCCAGCACCTTGGGTCCGCCGCGTCCGCCAGGTTTGGATTCAACCAAGCCCATGGACTGCAAAACCCGCAGTGCCTCACGCACGGTTGGCCTACTGACCGAGAACTGAACCATCAGTTCACGCTCGGAGGGCAAGTGGTCACCGGCAGCTATCGCTCCGGAAGTGATGGCCGTTTCAATCTGCTCGACAACCCGTTCATAGGTGAGGGTCGCGACGGCTGGCGTGAAGGTAACTGGTTTCATCTGGTGCCTTAGGTCGTGGGAACTATGGATGTGCGAGCAGTTGATGAACTGGTAGGACCAGCCAACTTATTAGAAATATACAACCATTGATGTTTGCGCGTCAGTCCCCTGCGGCGAATCGAATCCTCAGCGAGCGGGTCCGCTTCATCGGTGGGATGCACAGCGCCGCGTGGTCACATTGCCCAAGTGAACGTCATCTTTGGTGTCCGCTATGAGCAATGGCTCGCGTGGCCCCGCCGAATCCAGCAATGCATGTACACAATATAACTGGCCTGACCATTGAATTATTTTCGTCAATGGACTTCAATGGTGTTGGACAAGTCACATTGAAGAGTCGATCGAACACCAGATTCCAACCGATGGGGTACACATGCTTCGCTCAAATAAAATCAGCCGGTCGATGGTGCTGCTCGTCGCAGCCACGCTGTCGCTCACCGCTTGCAACGCCGGCTCGTCGACAGGCACCAACGACGCTGAGCCCAAGACGTCGCTGACTGTGGCCCTTACCGGTCCCCCGGTAAACCTCGACTTCACCACCACGGCAGGTGCGGCCATCCCCCAGGCACTCATGGCGAACATCTATCAGGGCTTGGTGCGGATTGACCAGGACGGTAAATTGCAGCCATTGCTAGCCGATTCCTGGGAACTGAGCGAGGACCGCAAGACTTATACGTTTAAGCTCCACCCTGGCGTCACCTTCTCATCCGGTGATACGTTCACGGCCGACGACGTCAAGTTCAGCATTGAACGCGTCAAGTCAGATGCGTGGAAGTCCAGCCTGAAAAACAAGATGAACGTCGTCAAGGCCGTGACGGTAGTGGGCGATACCGAGGTCAAGGTTGAGCTCAACCAGCCAAGCAACGCCTGGCTCTATGACATGGGCTCCCCCATCGGGGCCATGTTCGATCCCAAGGGGGTCGACGCTCTCGCGACCACGCCAGTAGGAACGGGTCCGTTTACCGTCAGCGCATGGAAGCCGGGCGATTCCCTTGAATTGGCTGCACGCACTGACTACTGGGGCACCGCGCCATCGCTGAAAACCGCGACTCTGCGCTACTTTGCCGATGCCACTGCCACCACCAACGCCCTTCAGTCGGGCGATGTTGACGTGGTCTACAACATGCAGGCACCTGAGCTGCTCTCTAGCTTCAAGGACAACAAGGATTACCAAGTCCTAGAAGGTACATCCACGGGCAAGATCATCTTGTCGATGAACAACAAGGCTGCGCCGTTCAACGACGTGCGCGTCCGCCAGGCCGTGATGTACGCCGTGGACCGCAAGGCGGTCATGGATACAGCGTGGAATGGCATGGGGACACTCATCGGCGGCCCCGTCCCGCCGTCGGATCCTTATTACGAAGACCTCAATGACGCGTACCCCTTTAACCCCGACAAGGCCCGAGTCCTGCTGAAGGAAGCCGGCGTGGAGAACCTTGACATCACGTTCTCGGTTCCCACGCGTCCTTACGCAACCGCGGTTTCGGAAATCGTCGTCTCGCAGCTCAAGGACGTTGGCATCAACGCAAAGATCGAATCCACCGAGTTCCCCGCCGTATGGCTGGATCAGGTATTTACCAAGCATGACTACCAGATGTCCGTCATCCTTGCCGTTGAAACCCGGGATGTATTGACCATGTTCAACGACCCGAACTACTACATCGGTTTCGACAATTCGAAGATCAAGGACGATGCCGCGGCGGCAGATACTGCCGATGAGGCCGGTTATGTCTCCGGAATGAAGAAGGTCGTTAAGAGCATCGTTGACGACGCCGGTTCCGATACCTTGTTCCTGTTCCCCAACATTGTGGTGGCAAAGTCCACGGTCACCGGGATTCCAGCAAATGCTGTCTCAACGGGCCTGGACATCAGTTCCATGGGGTGGAAATAGATGATGTTGAAGTAGCAATACCCTGAGTATGGGGTTGTCCCTTGGGGATGAATTACTGGATCGACGGAATGGAAACCCGGCATGGTGATGCGTATTTTGACCAACCTGCTCAGGTTTGTGGCGACCTTCGTGGTGGCCACGGTCCTGGTGTTCCTTGTTATGCGCACCGTGCCGGGAGATCCAGCGCAGATTGCACTTGGCGTTGATGCAACGCCGGAGCTCATCGCACAAACCCGCGCCGAGTTCGGAACGGACCGTCCGCAGATTGTGCAGTATCTGGAGTGGGCCCGCGGACTGCCCTTTGGTCAGTTCGGCACTTCGTATGTCACCCACCAAAACATCAGCCCCCTGGTCGCGGACCGCGTCCAGGTATCGCTGATCTTGGTCATCTTGGCCATGCTGGTGGCCTTGATCATTGCGATTCCGATGGGAACGTTGGCTGCTGTCAAGCATCGCAAGGCCTCAGGTGCAGTCATTAGTGCCATCAGCCAACTTGCCATTGCCATTCCCGGCTTCCTTGCCGGAATTCTGCTCGTGGTGGTGTTTGCCCTGAACTTGGGCTGGTTCCCGGCTAACGGCTGGACCCCGCCGGGGCAGGACTTTGGCCAGTTCCTCTCCCGGGTGGCCTTGCCCGTGCTGGCTCTGGCCTCCGTCCAGGCCGCCATTCTTACCCGGTACGTGCGCTCGGCGGTACTCGAGGTCATGAGCGAGGACTACCTACGGACAGCGCGGGCCAAGGGGCTGTCGCCGCTGGGCGCGCTGCTCAAGCACGGACTGCGGAACGCCGCCATTCCAGTCCTGACCGTCACCTCGGTCCAGCTGGCCGCCTTGATCATTGGCGCCGTCGTCATAGAAAGGGTCTTCGTGATCCCAGGGCTCGGCTCCATGCTGTTGGATGCCGTTGGCAACCGTGACCTGCTCACTGTCCAGTCCGTGGTGATGGTGCTGGTGGGGATTACTTTGGTCATCAATTTGCTGGTCGATGTGTTCTATACCGTCCTAGATCCGCGCATTCGGAAATCGGCATAGGGGAATCGCCATGGCTACGAAAATCAAGACCATCAGCCCCGTGAAGCGCCGCCGGCGGTGGCGGGGATCCATGCTTGTGGGCGCCGTATTGGTGGGCGTGGTGGTTCTCTCCGCCTTGCTCTCCTATTTCTGGACACCCTTTGACCCGGTTCAGGCCTATCCGCTTGACCGGTTACAAGGCCCAAGTTTTACGCACCTGATGGGCACGGACAGATATGGCCGGGACGTCTTCTCCGGCATCCTCTACGGTGCCCGGATCACGCTGCTCGTTGGCATGGTGTCCGTCGGCATCGCGCTGCTGTTGGGCACGCCGCTGGGAATCCTGGCTGGTATGAAGCGCGGTGCCACCGAAGAAGTGACTATGCGGTTCGCTGACATCTTGCTTGCTTTTCCGGCTCTATTGTTGGCCATCATGTTCTCAGCCATCTTCGGTGCCAGCACGGTAACGGCCATGATCGCCATTGGTCTTGGGTCCGTTCCCGGCTTCGCCCGGGTGGCCCGTTCCGGCACGCTTCAGGTCATGAGTACCGAATACGTCCAGGCCGCCAAGGCATCGAGCCAGCCCGCATTTCGCATTGCCCGCCGACATGTTTTACCCAACATCATTGGCATGGTGGTGGTGCAGTGCTCGGTAACATTTGCGCTGGCCGTCTTGGCGGAGGCGGCCTTGTCCTTCCTTGGGCTTGGCACTCCGCCGCCAATCCCCAGCTGGGGACGCATGCTCCAGGAGTCCCAACAATTCCTTGGCACATTCCCCCTGCTTGCCTTCTGGCCTGGTCTTGCCATCGCTATTGCTGTGATGGGTTTCAACATGTTGGGTGATGGATTGCGGGATCGTTTTGATCCCAAACTGAACGGAGACCGCCCATGAGCACCACGGCACCAAAGCTGCTGAGCGTTGAAAACCTGTCCGTAAACTACGCCGGCTTCAGTCTTGTCCGGGATGTCTCCTTCGCCATGGCGCGCGGTGAACGCATCGGCTTGATTGGCGAATCCGGTTCCGGCAAGTCCTTGACCACAACAGCTCTCATGGGCCTGCTGCCCGAGGGTTTGCAATCGAGTGGCGCCGTGCATCTTGACGGCCACAGCCACAACTTCATCGGCGCCACGGATGCCTCCATGCGCAAGATCCGCGGCCGTGACATGACCATGGTCTTCCAGGAACCCCTCACGGCGCTGAATCCACTCATGCGCGTGGGTGCCCAGGTTGCCGAGGTCATGACGGTGCACCACACGGCCGGATCCCGCCGGGAAGCGCAGGCGAAGGCCATCGAGATGCTGGCCGCCGTGAAGCTGCCGGATCCCGCCGAGGCGGCCCATGCCTACCCCCACCAGCTTTCCGGCGGCCAGCGCCAACGCGTCATGCTGGCCATGGCTCTAGCCAACGATCCTGCATTGCTGTTGTGTGACGAGCCCACCACAGCACTGGATGTCACGGTGCAACGCCAGGTCCTGGATTTGGTTTTGGAATCAGTTCAGGAACGCGGCACAGGCCTGCTGTTCATCACCCATGACCTCGCTGTTGTTGCCAACATGTGCACGAGGGTCCTGGTCATGAACCATGGCCGCGTGGTTGAGGAAGGGCTCACGGAAGACATCTTCACCCGACCCCAGCACAGCTACACGCGGGGCCTTCTCGCCGCCAGCGACATGGAAGCAAAGGACAATGACGGGCGCCTGTTCACCGTCGCCTCTGCGGCGGCGTATGTGCCGCCAAGCCCGGAGGAGGCCCTCCTTCGCGCCAAGGCTGCGGCCGTTGCGCCAGCTGCTACCGCTGGGGCAGTGAAGGACGACGCCGAACCCAGCCCCGAGCAGAAGGCGGACGTTGCGCCTCCGGTCATCGCCGTGACGGAGCTGACCCGCACCTACCGACGCGATCGAACGTCTCTCTTTGCCAAGGCCGCAGAGGTGCATGCACTCAAGGATGTGAGCTTCGTTGTGCGGCCGGGCGAACGCCTTGGCGTTGTGGGTGAATCCGGTTCGGGAAAGTCCACCCTCCTGCGCATCCTTGCAGGCCTGGACCGACCTACTTCTGGTTCCGCAGTGGTCGCCGGCAACGAGGTGGCTGGTGCTGCCGAGCGGAGCCTGGTCCAATTGCGCCAGGAGCTACAGATCGTCTTCCAGGACCCCATGGGTTCGCTTAATCCACGCATGCGGGTGCTTGACATCATCACCGAACCACTCTTGGTTCCGGGCCGTTCGGAATCGGCCGCGCAACGACGTGACATGGCAGTCTCAATGCTTGAGGCCGTGGGACTCGGTCCGGAAACCCTCGAGCGGTATCCACACCAGTTCTCCGGCGGCCAGCGCCAGCGCATCTCCATAGCCCGGGCACTCATCTGCCGGCCCCGGGTGCTGGTGGCCGACGAACCCGTTTCGGCCTTGGACGTCTCGGTCCGGGCGCAGGTGCTGAACCTGCTGGCGGATCTGGTGGACCAATACCAGCTGACACTCGTGTTCGTCTCTCATGATCTGGCTGTTGTACGGCACCTGTGTGATCGGGTTGTCGTCATGCGCAAGGGAGAGATCGTGGAGGCCGGCGACACCGAAAGCGTCTATCAAAATCCGCAGCACCCGTACACGCAAAAGCTCGTGGCCAGTTCAATGAATCTCCGCGCCGAGGTGCTCGCCCGCGAGTCCCTGGCGCTTCAGAACGATTAGCAATCACCACCGAAAGGACCGTCATGAATCAGGCTGAACGCGATCTCACGGCACTTGAACTCTCCACCGCCTATGCTTCCGGACTGGATCCGCGGGAGGTTGCCGAATCGGTGCTGGCTCGCATAGCGGACCTTGAACCGGTTCTTAACGCCTTCTATGTTCATGAGCCGGATCAGGTTCGCCGCGATGCGGAGGCATCGGCCAAGCGGTGGGCGGCCGGCACCCAACTATCCGCGTTCGACGGCGTTCCGGCCACCGTCAAGGAGAACATCGCCCGAATCGGTGTGCCAGCTCCGTCAGGAACCGCCATCCCCAATCCACCTGTCGCGACGGAGAACGCACCTGTCACAGACAGGTTGTTGGAGGCTGGAATCGTCATTCTGGGTTCCACCACCATGCCTGACTGGGGAATGTTGTCCTCGGGCGTATCGTCCCTGCATGGGATCAGCCGCAATGCGCTGGACCCGTCGTTGACAACCGGTGGATCGAGCGCCGGGGCTGGCGCCGCTGCCGCCGCCGGGTACGGTCCCTTGCATGTTGGCACCGATATTGGCGGCTCCATCCGATTGCCAGGGTCCTGGTCAGGGCTGGCCACCCTAAAACCCAGCGCCGGGCTGGTCCCGCTCAACGTGCCCTATCTTGGCCGGGCCGCAGGTCCCCTGGCCCGCACGGCGGCGGACGCTTCCACCCTCATGAGCCTCATAGCGCGGCCCGACATTCGCGACTACTCCACCCGCCCCTACCCGGCGATGAAGTGGTTTTCCGGCCCGGCCAACCCTGCCGGCCTGCGAGTCGCATTGCAGCTGGACGCCGGGTCCGGTGCCGACCTCGATCCCCAGATCGCCGAAGCCGTGCAACGCGCGGCGGATCTCTTTGCCGCGGCAGGCGCCCACGTCGTCGAACTTTCTCCGTTCATGACCCCGGCCCAGCTTGCCGGGATCGACGCCTTCTGGCGGACGCGATCCTGGGCGGATTACAGTGCACTCGACGAGGAACAGCAGGGGAAGGTGCTGCCCTATATTGCCCGCTGGTGTTCAGGTGGCAAGGATTACGACGGCGTCGCCACAATGGAGCATTACCATCGCTTCGCCCAGGTGCAGCAGGCCACCATCGCGGCTACGGCAGGCTTTGACTTGGTGCTCTCCCCTGTGGCGCCCATGGCGGCTTTTGCGGCCGAGCAGCCCATGCCGGTGGATGATCCCGATCTGCCGATGGCCCATATTTCCTTCACCATGCCGTACAACATGTCGGGCCAGCCTGCGGCGACCGTCAACTGTGGTTTCATGGCCGATGGGCGAACGATCGGACTACAGTTGGCAGGCCCCGTGGGTGCCGACGACAAGGTATTGGCAGCTGCTGCTTGGTTTGAAACGGTGCGAGGAGACGCGGTCCCGGATTGGGCCCACGCCTCCTCGCACGGGGCGCTTAAGCCGGCGGGGTAAACCGACCGTCGATGGCGGTCCAGCCGCCGTCGACGGTCAAGACCGAGCCGGTCACAAAACTTGCCGCATCCGACGCCAAGTAGACCACGGCGCCTGCCAACTCTTCCGGGCGCGACCACCGTCCCAACGCACTCTTGTTTGCGTAGGCGTTGTACCACTCCGGGTTTGCCTTGATCTGGGCCGTTAGTGGTGTCTCGACGACGCCCGGCGCGATGGCGTTGACCCGCACACCCTGCTCACCGAACTCGGCGGCCGCCGTGCGGATCAGCTGAACCAGACCGGCCTTCGTGGCGGCATAGGCGCCCTGACCGGGCTCAACCACCGAAGCGCGAATCGAGGAAAAGCCCGTTATGGAGCCGCCGCCACGGGCAGCCATCTGCGGAGCGAAGGCCCGGATCAGGGCAAAGGACGCGCGGAGGTTAAGATTGACGACGCGGTCAAATTCCTCCATCGAGTAGTCGGCTATCCGCTTGCGGACATTCGTCGCCGCCGTGAAAACCAGGGCGTCCAGCTCGGGGTAGGCCGCGGCTGTTGCGGTGACGGCATCCACGTCGGTGACATCCAGGTCAATGGCAGTGGCACCGCCGCCAGCCAGTGCGGCAGTTTCCTGCGCACCCGCAACATTGCGGTCGGCGCAAATGACGGTAGCTCCCTGAGCGGACAGGGCAAGGCTCGCTTCGCGGCCGATGCCGCTACCGGCCCCAATGACCATGGCAAGGCGTCCATCCAGACGGAACAGTTGGGTGTAGTCGGTGGTTGAGTTCACATTCATTCCTCGGGTCGATGCGGATCAGAAATAGAGAGATCAGGCCGGGCGGATCATGGCCATGCGGGTGGTGGTGAATTCTTCGATGGCCCAGCGCGGGCCCTCCCGGCCAACGCCCGAGTCCTTCACTCCCCCATAGGGCATGATGTCGGAGCGGAAGCCGGGAATCTCGTTGACCACCACGCCGCCCACGTCCAGGCCGTTGATGGCAGCAAAAGCAGATTTCAGGGATCGGGTGAACACAGAGGCCTGCAGTCCATACCGGGAGTCATTGACCAACTCGATGGCCGCCTCCATGCTGTCCACCGTCTCTAGAGCCACAACGGGACCGAAGATTTCCTGGCACCAGAGCGGTGAGGAGTGCGGGACATTGGCAAGCACCGTCGGGTAAATCAGCGATTCCGAGTCAGTGCCTGAGTCATCACTGACGCCGTCTACCGGTGAATTCGTGGCGACGATCCAGGCCCCTTGAGTGAGCGCCTCTGCCACCCAGGACGTGATCCGCACAGCCGATGCTGAGTTGATGACGGGGGCAACGCGCGTGGCCGGGTTGCGGGGATCGCCCACCACAACTTCCGGAATTCTGCTGGCCAGCTTGTTCGTGAATTCCTCTGCGATCCCGGTCAGCAGGACCACACGCTGGACGGAGATGCACGCCTGCCCGTTGGCATAGAAGCCACCGCGGATGACGGCGTCGACCGCGGCGTCCACGTCGGCGTCGTTATCAACGATCAGGCCCGTGTTGGAGCCTAGTTCCAGGACTGTTTTTCGGGGTGCGGCCGCACGGGCGATCTGATGTCCCACGGCCGCGGAGCCGGTGAAGGACACGACGGCGGCCCGGGAGTCACCGACGAGGGCCTCGCCCACGTCCACCCCACCATTGACCATTTGCACGGCGGCGCGGGGAAGATCATGGGCGGCCAGCACGTCACGGATCAGCTCCACGAGGAGCAGCGTCGCAAGCGGTGTATCGGGTGAGGGCTTGATGACGATGGGGCAGCCGGCGGCCAGCGCCGGGGCAATCTTGTGCGTGGCGAGCAGGACCGGATAGTTAAAGCCGGCAATTCCCACCACGACGCCGGCTGGCCGGCGGGTGTAATAGCCCAGCATGCCTTCGCCCAGTGGCTGTAGGTCCAGCGGAACGGTCTCTCCCGTTGTCCGGGACACTTCCTCGGCTGCGGCCGTCCAGGTAGTGAGCGTGCGTGCCATCTCCACAGCGCAATCGAGGATGGGCTTACCCGTTTCCAGGACTAGGAGGCGCGCAAATTCCTCGGACCGTGCGGACAACTTGTCTTGAATGTCCATCAGGAGCGCACGTCGTTTGCCCGTGCCTGCCGCCGCCATGGCGGGAAGGACGGCAGCGGCCTCGGCCATGGCCAGGGATGCACTGGCTGCGTCACCCACGGGAGCCTTGCCAATGATGGAACCGTCGAAAGGAAAGCGAATGTCCGCTTGCGCCGTGGCCCGAACGCCAGATTCGCCGATGGGCAGGCTTTGACCGAGAAGTTCAAGGGACGGTTGGGCGATGGTCATCGCAGTTCCTTTCCAGCGCCGCTGTGGTGCCGAGGGGGTTGGTGCAGGACGAGTAACACCCTAGCCATTGAGTGGTCTTACCAGTAATATAAGCAGACTACTAGCGAAATATGCCGGAGGCAATGGATATGACAGGCAAAACGAATTTGGCGCACAAGCAGCGGCACTATCGCCTGGCTGTCGTGCCAGGGGATGGGATTGGTCCGGAGGTCATCCAATCCGCCCTCACCGTGCTGGACGCGGCCGAGACGGCCTTCGGATTCACCACCAAACGTGAGCACATTGCCGCCGGCGCTAAGCACTATGTGGCCACCGGAGAGCTCTTCAGCCCAGCCATCGAGGAAAGGCTGCGAGACAATGACGCCATCTTGTTCGGCTCCATGGGCGATCCGTCCGTGGCCCCCGGAATATTGGAGCGCGGTTTCATCCTGACCATGCGCCAGGTCTTTGAGCAGGCCGTCAACCTCCGCCCAGTTCGCCTATACCCCGGCGTCAAAACACCGATCGCCGAGCTGACGCCCGATCGCTGCGACCTAGTGATCGTCCGGGAGAACACCGAGGGCGCCTACGTTGGCAGGGGCTCAACCGTCCATGCCGGCACACCCAACGCTGTGGCCGTCCAAGAATCAGTCAACACGCGTGCCGGCGTTGAACGGGTTGTTGACTACGCCTTCAGGCTGGCCTCCTCCCGCCGCAAGAAGCTAACGCTTTGCCACAAGACGAACATTCTCGTCGAGGCCGGCAAGCTGTGGCAGGACACGGTGAATGACCTGGCCGCAAAATACCCTGACGTTGAAACTAACTATGTTCATGTGGACGCCATGTGCTTCCACCTGCCGATCGCCCCGGAACGCTTTGATGTTGTTGTCACTGACAATCTCTTTGGCGACATCATCACAGACCTTGGTGCGGTGATTCAGGGCGGCCTGGGTGTCGCCTCGAGCGCCAACCTCAATCTTGATCACAGTGCCCCCAGCATGTTCGAGGCCATCCATGGATCTGCACCGGATATTGCCGGTAAAGGCTATGCCAACCCCGCCGGCGCCGTACTGTCACTGGCCATGTGCCTAGCCCACCTTGGCGAAGATCAAGCCGCCCTCGCGATTGAGTCCGCCACAGTTGCCGTCTTGGGAACCATGAAGGGGTTGAGCGGTCCGGACATGGGTGGAAATACGCAGGAGATTGGGCAGCGCGTAGCTTATGCCCTCAACGACATTGCTGCCGGACGGGAACCGCTACTGGCTGGAATGTCCGTCATGGATGGCATCAAGGCCGCAGCACTGTCCTAAGAATCACACAACAGTTAACGAAGATGCCCTGGGTATCACCAAATGCGTTGGTGATACCCAGGGCAAACTTTCGTGGCGAGGGTTAGGCTACGAGCCCGTCAGCGATGTCCAGCACCTCGTCGAGGATTGCCAAGCCCGCAGCGGCATACTCCCTGCTGGTGTTGCATGGCGGGACCACGTGAATGCGGTTGAAGTTGGCGAACGGCAGCAATCCTCGTTCCTTGCAGGCCGCGATGAGTTGGTTCATCTCGGGACTGGAGGAGCCGTAGGGTGCTAACGGTTCCCGAGTGGCCCGGTCCTTGACGAGTTCGATGGCCCAGAAGACGCCCTTTCCACGCACTTCACCAACAGAGACGTGACGCTCGGCAAAGCCGGCCAGTGCCGGGCCGATGACGTCGGTGCCCAGCATGGCGGCGTGGTCCACCATGCCTTCGGTTTCCATAGCGTTGATAGTGGCAACTGCCGCTGCGGTGGCTAGCGGGTGCCCTGAGTAGGTCAGGCCCCCAGGGTAGACGCGTTTGCCAAAGGTGGCGGCGATTTCCGGGCTGATCGCGACTCCGCCCAGGGGTACGTAGCCGGAGTTGACGCCCTTGGCGAAGGTCATGAGATCCGGGACAACGTTGAAATGCTCCACCGCGAACCACTTGCCTGTGCGGCCGAATCCTGTCATGACCTCGTCGGCGATGAACATGATGCCATATTTGGTGCACAGCTCCCGTACCCCTTGCATATAGCCGGCCGGAGGGACGTAGATCCCCGCCGATCCTGGAATGGATTCCAGGACCAGGGCCGCGATCGTTGTGGGTCCTTCGAAGCCGATCAGTTGTTCAAGGTGCTCCAGGGCGCGCTGGCTCTCTTCTGCTTCCGTTGTTGCATGAAAGCTGGTCCGGTACAGGTAGGGCGGGAAGAAATGCACCGTACCGGTGCTGGCGGAATCGTTGGCCCACCGCCTTGGGTCACCGGTCATATTCACCGCCAATTGAGTGCCGCCATGATAGGAGCGGTAGGCCGAGAGGACCTTGGGCCGTCCGGTATGCAATCTCGCCATGCGCACGGCGTGTTCGTTGGCGTCGGCGCCACCGTTGGTGAAGAAGATCTTATTCAACTCCCCCGGGGTCCGCTCGGCGATAAGCCGGGCGGCCTCGGAGCGGGCCTCGTTAACATAGCTGGGGGCGATGGTGCACAGCTTGACGGCCTGTGCGGCGATCGCCGCCACTACGACCGGGTGTTGGTGGCCGATATTGGTGTTGACCAGCTGCGAGGAAAAGTCGAGGTACTTCTTCCCGTCCCCGTCCCAGACCCACGATCCCTGAGCGGCCGCAATGACCATGGGATCCAGCAGATCCTGGGCCGCCCAGGAATGGAATACATGTTTGCGATCCAGCTCATAAGCTCTCCGTGCGGCAGCCGTATCCACTGCGGGAGCCTGGAGCACTTCGGTGGGTGTGCCGTGATTCGCCACGGTAAAAGTCATGTCCGTCTCCGATGGTTGAACGAAAGGGGTTGGGGTCACGCGTTTTGGGGGAAGCCAAGGTTAATGCCGCCGTGGCTTGGGTCTGCCCAACGCGTGGTGACCGCCTTGCCGCGGGTAAAGAAGCTGACACCTTCGCTGCCATGTGCATGTGTGTCCCCGAACAGGGAATTCTTCCAGCCGCCAAAGGAGTAATAGGCCATGGGTACGGGTACCGGGACGTTGATGCCAACCATGCCGACCTCAACCTCGTTCTGGAAGCGGCGGGCCGCCCCGCCGTCGTTCGTGAAAACCGCCGTGCCGTTGCCGTAGGGGTTTGCGTTGATCACCGCGAGTGCCTCATCGAAGCCCTCAACCCGAAGGACCGACAAGACCGGGCCAAAGATTTCATCCTGGTAGATGGACATGTCAGTGGTGACGTCGTCGAACAGGGTGGGGCCAACAAAGTAGCCGTCTCCTTCCGCATCCGGGGTGACCGTCCGCCCGTCCACCACCAAAGTGGCTCCGGCTTCTTCACCGGCATCGACATAACCGGCAACCTTGTCCCGGTGGGCAGAGGTGACAAGCGGGCCCATGTCACAGCCACGCATCCCGTCGCCAGTACGGAGGGAGGTGGCGCGTTGGGCAATCTTGGCGACGAGCTCATCAGCGATGCCGCCCACAGCCAGGAGGGCCGAGATGGCCATGCACCGTTCACCAGCCGAACCGAATCCGGCATTGATGGCGGCATCGGCGGCAAGGTCCAGGTCAGCATCCGGCAGGACGATCATGTGGTTTTTCGCGCCGCCAAGAGCCTGGACACGCTTGCCATTGGCCGTGGCTGTTTCGTACACATACTTGGCGATCGGCGTTGACCCAACAAATGAGACGGCCTTGATGTCCGGGTGGGTCAGCAGGGTGTCCACGGCAACCTTGTCGCCCTGGAGGACGTTGAACACGCCGTCCGGCAACCCGGCTTCCTTCCACAACTCCGCCATCCAGCCGGCCGCCGTCGGAACTTTCTCGCTGGGCTTGAGGATCACGGTATTGCCTGCCGCAATTGCCAGCGGGAAGAACCACATGGGAACCATGGCCGGAAAATTGAAGGGGCTGATGATGGCTACCGGGCCAAGCGCTTGGCGCACCGAATGAATATCGACCTGTGTGGACGCGTTCTCCGTGTAGCTGCCCTTGATCAGGTGCGGTATGCCGCAGGCAAACTCGACCACTTCCAATCCGCGGCTGACTTCTCCCAAGGCATCGTCAAAGACCTTGCCATGTTCGGCTGTGATGATGGCGGCCAGCTCGCC
The DNA here is from genome assembly GCF_049897845.1 of Arthrobacter sp. TWP1-1. Classification (NCBI taxonomy): domain Bacteria; kingdom Bacillati; phylum Actinomycetota; class Actinomycetes; order Micrococcales; family Micrococcaceae; genus Arthrobacter; species Arthrobacter sp. TWP1-1. The sequence continues at coordinate 184,942 of NZ_JAFCXC010000002.1, read as the reverse complement.
CTTGCGGGCGTTGAGCAACTCGCGGAAGGAGAACAGGATCTGGGTGCGGCGGGTCAGTGAGGTGTCCCGCCATGCAGGGTACGCAGCCTTTGCCGCGGCCACCGCGGCGAGACCATCTTCGACGCTGGCCAGGGCCACCTCGGCGGTGACCTTCCCTGTCGCCGGATTGGTGACCTGCGCCGTGCGCTCCCCCGCCGGTGCATAGCCGCCATTGATCCAGTGCGCGATCGTCTTCAATGCTTCTCCTTGAATGGTTGGTGCCGGGATGGTTGCTGCCGGCCATAGCTGGTGCCTTGAATGCTTAGTGCCGTCATGCCAAGTCTTCCTTCCCCGTTAGCTCGACATAATTAGCAAGCTGTAAAAACATTCAACCGTTGACTTACACTGTGTAAATGCTGCCCACGATTCGCTCCATTCTCGAGCTCACCATGCTCCGAGACGCCGTCCCGTCCGTCCTGGGTGGTGCAGCCGCCTTGGACTCCACTGTGCGCTGGGTGCATGTGAGCGAACTGCTGGACATGGCAGGCCTCCTTTCGGGTGGCGAATTGGTGTTGACCACCGGCCTGGAGCTAGAAAAGGATCCCGATCTTGCCACGGCGTACCTGGATTCGCTGGCCCAAGCAGGTGTTGCCGGACTCATTGTTGAACTCGTAGGTAACCGTGCACGCAGCCTTGAGGCCCTGCGGTCCGCCGCTGCTGACTCCCGTTTCCCGGTGATCGTCCTCGAGCACCGGGTGCGTTTCGTGGCAATTACGGAGACCGTGCACCGCATGATCGTCGCCGAGCAGTTGGAAAAGGTTGAGCGTGCCCGGGACATCCACGAAGCCTTCACGCAGCTCAGCCTTGAAAGCGCCGGCACGCAACAGGTCGTGGAACAGGCAGCCGCCATGATTGGCGCACCCGTAGTTCTTGAAGACCTCCACCACCTGGCCCTGGCCTTTGCGGCCCGGAACGTCGACGCGTCCGAGCTGCTCCATGACTGGGAGAGACGTTCACGAACCACACCCGCCCTTGCCGGAACGGGACGTGCCGGTGCAGAACAATGGCTGCAGGTTCCGGTAGGCGTGCGCAACCAACTGTGGGGGCGTTTGGTGGTGCCAATGCCACCGCAGGACGACGAGGTAGCCGTGATGGTGCTGGAGCGCGCCGCCCAAACCCTGGCCATCAATCGATTGGCAGAACGCGACCAGCGCGAACTCTCCCAACAAGCTCAGGCTGGCCTGTTCAACATTCTGCGCAATCCCCGAGGGCTCAGCGAAGCCGAGGCCGTGGCCCGCGCAGCGTCTCTGGGGCTAAGGCGCTCGCCGTACTATGTACCCGTTGCTTTCCGTGCTGCCCAGGCGGGAGCTGCACTGAATCGTTCTGGACAGAACGGAACGGCCCAATCCACGAAGGGCAACTCCCAGCGCGACCCGCTGGCCGCCCAGCAAGCAGAACGAGAGCTGCTCGAACGCTTGACCCTCGTCATGAAATCCATGTCAGGCAGTGCCCTGAAGGCCAGCATTGAGGCCGGCTCGGTGGGCATGATCCTTGCCCTTCCGGCCAGTCAACTTGAGGACGCCACCTTGGAACGGCTGGCGCAGTCCTTGGCCAGCCACGCCGGTGAGGGGTCAACGCTGTGGACCATCGGCGTCGGGCGTCTGCGGGGAACCCTTTTGGAGGCGGCCGGCGGCATCGATGAAGCCGCTCACGTTGCCGAAACGGCCGCTACGCTCCGCGATTCTTCCCGGCTGTTCTACCGGAGCACGGATGTCCGGCTCAGGGGCCTGCTCGCCCTCCTGCGCGACGATCCTCGCGTTCAACAATTCGCCGAATCCGAACTTGCCGGCATCCTCGAGGCGGAGGCACAGGGGCACACCGGGCTCCTTGACCTCTTGGGTCGTTACCTCGAATCGGGCGGCAACAAGGCGGCCTTGGCCCGCAGCGGTTATCTCAGCCGGCCAACGCTGTACGCCCGGTTGGCGCGCTTGGAAGAGCTGCTCGACGCCGAACTGGACGACGCCGAATCCCGCACCTCCCTGCATGTGGCACTGCTCCTGCACCGCCTACGTGGCGAATCCGGCTGAGGCATGTGTGCCGTCTGGCCCTTGCGTGGGCTCCGTCATGTCCACTTTATGAATTGAGGGAAACGCCCTGGCCAGTAGCCTGCACCGTGGTTGCTGGGACGTGGCGTCGCGCCAGTGAAATCGTGAACGGTACTATTCCATATCTCAATCCTTGGAAGGCACGTCCGATCAGCAAAATGGTGAAGTTGGGCGCCACGGCGGCGATGATGGAGCCGATCAGGATCAGTGACAATGCAACCAGAAGGAGCTGCTTCCTATGTGGCCCGTCGCTGATCCTTCCCATGACCGGCGTGGCCATGGCTCCCGCCAGCAGGTTGATGGTGAGCATCCACTGGGCTGTGCTCACGGGAACGTTCATTTCCACCGCGATCGACGGCACCAGGCGAACCGATGAGATACTCATGGGTATTCTGCATCCGAGTTACGCCAGGACTGGGACGGCGGTCTCCAGGATTTCTCGCTCACGATGTGTGAGTTGTTCGCCTACGGCTTTGTCCAACCACATATTGCCGGTCATCTGTTCGGCGGCAAGTTTTTTACCGTCCGGTCTCCGTGAGGTGGATCCACACCTTTCGTCGCTCGTGTTCATCCGGGGTCCGTTCAACGAAGTTCAGCGCCAACAGCTCACGGTCTGCCAGCGAATTACCCTGAAGACTGATGTGGATGGCAAGAGCCAATTCTGACATGGTCGCCCCCTCTGGAACGGCCATGAGGAAACTCTGCAACCAACTTGATCAAGTTATTTGATGACTATCATCGTGCACCGATCAATCAGTGAGATGCTCAGGCACAAGACGTAGTTCCTCTGAATCGAGTTTGGCTTGGATCTGGCGCAGCACGGTGTCGTCGATGTGCTCTTCATTGCGCAAGCGCACAACGGTGGCGCGTTTGCCTTCTAGGATCTCCAAACGTAGTGCCGTGTATTGCCGGTCGCGACGCACCTCGTCGTCGACATCCTCCGAAGCGCTTCCGCCGGCACGGAGAAGATAAAGATGCGCCAAGTACTCTTCTCGGAGTCGCTCGGTCACCGGGGCATCGATACCCAGCCGAGCAGAAACGCCGTCGAGGGCTTCAAGAGCCTCCTGAGTGGCGGCCGTCAACGCGAGTAGCCGCTCTTCCTCAATGCCAACATCGTGCGGCAGGGACGCCCACCGCACCACGATCGGCAGCAACATCCCCTGCACAACACTGGTCACCACGATCACACCTGCGGCGACGAACACGATCAAGTCACGATCGGGGAAAGGTTCACCCGAGTCCAAGAGAAGCGGGACGCCAAGTGCGGCCGCCAAAGAAACGGCACCACGGAAACCGGCTACACCGCTCACGATTCTCGCCCGAGAACCAATCCGACGCAGGCGCTGGGCCGGACGGCGGTCCAGCAAGCGGATCGCGTGCGTGACCGCAAACAAGAAGGCAATGCGGACCACAATCAGCGCAATCGAGATGATGCCAACCAGGCCCAACCCGCGAAGGATGAGTCCGGCGTCGAGGGCTCTCGTGGCTACCTGCAGTTCGAGCCCAACAAGAACGAACAGGGAGGCGTTGAGCAGAAATGTCGACAAGCTCCAGAAGCCCTGTGACTGCCGGCGGGTTGCAGCCCGCCCCCGGCGCGGTGAGGCTTGGCTCATGATCAGCCCGGCCGTAACAACGGCAAGTACGCCCGATGCTTCAATGGACTCGGCCAACAGGTAGGCGGCAAAGGGCGTCAAGATCGTCAACACGGTTTCCTGCAGGGCATGATCAAGCCGGGCACGCAGGCGGATGACGAGCCAGGCCATGACCGCGCCGATCAAGATGCCGCCCCCATAGGCGAGGACAACAAGCCAGATGATGTGCAGCGGCGCGATTGCTTCGGTTCCGAGGGTGTAGGTGACGGCGATGCCGTAAATGACCAGGGCCGTTCCATCGTTGACGAGGCTCTCGGCACGCAAGAGCGTTACATGCCGACGCGGTAGGTTTCGTGTCAGGGCACCCACGGCCGTCGCGTCGGTGGGCGCCAGTGCCGCGCCGAGAACCCAAGCCGGGCCCCATGGCACGCCAAATAGGTGAGCGATCACAGCCAGTACGCCCGCGGTCACCACCACCAAGAGTGTGCTGTTTAGCAGGATGCCACGAAAGTTTGCGCGGATCTCTCGCAGCGACGTCGTCAAGCTTTCCCAAAACAACAGTGCAGGTAGGAACAGGAAGAGCACCACTTCTGGGGGAAGCGAGACCCCTCGTAGAACTGGAACGAAGCCCAGCAGCACCCCACTGATCAATAAAAGCAGTGGCGGTGCGATGTGGAGGCGGCGGGATAGCCCGCTGCACACCATGATGGTCACCCCTAGGATGACGACGATCTCAAGTCCGAGCATGCTCTCACCCTTCAACTACAAGGGGCGCCATTGCCCGCGCGACGATTGTGCACCATCTGGTTCCCAGATGACACTGCGGATACCTATATGAAACCACGCCCGCCCCATGTCGTCACTGAAGCCGAGTAATCCCGGCCTTCACGGGCCGGTGGGCGGCTAGCCACACACCGGCCCACTGAAGCGACGCCAGCGGTGGAGAGACGAAGATCATCCCTGAAAAATGCGCGTTCTGGCCCCGTGTGGCGATACTGGAAGGATGTCGAAACGTGTTTTATCGCCCTTGACAGCACTGCTGGGGCGCTCCATCAGGCAGTTATACATCCTGCCACTGCGCTACTGGCTTCTCACCGGCAGCATGTATGCCGTACTGGATCTTTGGGTCAGCCCACTCATTTCCCGGCTCCTGCTGGCGGCCGTCCATCAGGCCGGGTTGGCTACACTCACTGACCGCACGATGAGCACGCTATTGACGTCCCCGGCGTCCCTTGGAATCCTGGCGGGTACCTTCATTATTATCTCCGCCGCGACCCTCCTTTCCTTTGCCACAATGCTGATCATTGCCGATCTTCAGTTCACTCGGCAACCGCCCTCAATTACCGCGGTTGCCGGGCGCCTCCTCCATTTGGCCAAGAAGGCGTACCGGCCCGGAGCCCCCATCGTCGCTGCAGAACTGGCGCTTCTTGCCCCTCTAGTTGGTTACACGCTCTTTGCTCCCGTGACAGGAAATCTCGGCATCCCGCCGTTTATTGGCCGCGAATACATGAAGACGCCGCTTTCGGCGCTGCTGTTAATAGCGGCCGCCGCAGTTGTCATTGTGATCATCTACGTATCGATCCTCACCATGCCCTTCGCACTGGTGCGGAATCAAACCCTGGGACGCAGCTTTATCGATAGCGTGCGCGCCATTCGGCAAGGCGGCATCAGGCTGGCACTGACTCTCGCAGTTGCCGCGCTGGGGGCACTCCTGGTCTCTCGCGGCGGTGCTTGGCTGCTCGGTCGGGGTGTCGATGCCTTGAACTCCAGATTCGATCACACGAGTGTTGCAGTCACCGCAGCGACATTCGCGTTCGCCTCGTTGTCTCTTGCTACGGCACAAGGTTTTGCCAACTTGTTCGCCGGTGAAGCTCGCATTTTCTACAAGATGCCATTCGTTTCAACAGTTACTAAGTTCAACGTTCGCGCGCCGCTGAGTCGCGGCACGGATGCTCGGACCGCGCTTCGATCGGCCGTCGTCATCGCCCTCATCTGCGGCACCGGAGCCGCTGTGATCCAGCCAGCCATGGCAACTATCCAGGTGACCGAGCCAGCCCCCACATCGAGCGGCAACGGGCAAGCCCTCGTCATCGGGCACCGTGGATATGACTCCGGTGGGGTGGAGAATACCCTCGGTGGGCTGGTGGCTGCCGCCGCGATGAAGACGGACATGGTCGAGGCTGACTTCCAGCAAACGTCCGACGGCGTATTTGTCGCCAGTCATGACACGAACCTGCTGGTACTGGCAGGAAAGAACCAGAACATCTACGAAATGACCGCGGCGGAAGTCGCGGCAACAACGGTGACGATGAAGGGCCATAGCGGAACGATTCCCACCATGGCGGCCTACGTTCAAATGGCGCATGACATTGGCATGCCCCTGCTGATCGAGCTCAAGGTTACCGGCCATGAGAAACCGGGCTACGTTGAAGACTTCCTCGCAGAACTAGACGCGGTCAATGGTTTTGAAGGCAACATCTTCCATTCACTGAACCCGGCCGCCGTCGAGAGAATCAAGACCATGCGGCCCGAACTCCGGGTGGGACTGACCATCGGCCTGCTCTACGGTTCACTGCCAACCACGCCCTGCGATTTCTACGTCATTGAGCAGGCCTCGCTGACTTCGGAGATGATCGAGGCCGCTCATGGGCAGGGTAAGGATGTGTACTCATGGACGGTTAACGGCGAGCTCAGCATGCGCGCGCTCCTGAGGGCCGGCGTCGACGGTCTCGTTACCGACCACCCCGATCTTGCTCAAGGCAACCGTGACGAGCTATCGCCCGGTTCCGACTATGTGGACGGCGATGTCCGGAACCAACTGCTGCTTGAATCACGGTCCCGCCAGCTCTGATCCGTTTGGCCCGCGGCCGCTGGCAGCAATGCCGCTACTATGAATGTGGCATGAATTGGCCGCGAGCAAGTCCCGCTTTGACACCCCAGCATGAAAGCAAAATCATGAATCCTTCACGCATGAATGTAGAGTCGTTCAACCTCGATCACCGCTCGGTCGCAGCACCGTATGTGCGGATCGCCGATCGCAAAGAGCTTCCCCTCGGCGATGTCATCACTAAATATGACGTACGTTTCACCCAGCCGAACGTGGCTCATCTCGAGATGAAGGCGATCCATTCGCTGGAGCACTTGTTCGCTGAATGCTCACGGAACCATTCAGATTCGGTCATCGATTTCTCCCCCATGGGTTGCCAGACGGGGTACTACCTCATCCTCCAGGGCGAGCCCAATATCCCCTCCGTACTGGACCTCATCGAGGCCACACTGACGGACATTTTGAAGGCCACCGAGGTTCCTGCCGCCAATGAAATTCAGTGTGGGTGGGGCGAAAACCACTCGCTCAGTGCCGCTCAGGATGCTGCACGGGACTTCTTGGCAAAGCGTGACGAGTGGGAACAGGTTTCCGCTTGAGCGCCATTGAAATGAACACGATTGAAGTCATTGTCATCGCAGCCATGGAAGAAGAAATTGCACCGTTTCTTCAGCGCTCCACGGACGTCAGTGATCCGATTCGCGTCGGTAATTCCATCCACCGCAACGTGGTTATCAACGGCGTACAGACGTTACTGGTGCAAGGCGGGATCGGCCTGGTCAACGCCGCCGGCGCGGCCACGTCAGCGCTCCTTCGGGCAAATCCGGACTCCCCGGAAGCACTCCGCCCTTTGGTGATCAGCGCTGGCACCGCCGGTGGCTTGGGTGATTCCGTCAGGGTCGGCGACGTTGTGGTGGGAACTGACAACATCAACGCCAATGCCGACGCACGCGCCTTCGGTTATGTGCTTGGACAGGTCCCCGGCATGCCGGTGTCCTACCCTGTCCCGCAGGTCCTGTTGGATCTTAGCTCCGTCGTGGTGCCTGAGCATCGCACTGGTGAGACCCTGCACCAAGGATTGCTGCTCTCCAGTGATTCCTTTGTGGACCAGGATCGTTCGGTGGTGGTCAAGGAACTCTTTGATCAAGTCCTCGCTACTGATATGGAGTCCTCCGCGATCGCCCAGACCTGTCACGTCTACGGGGCTCCGTTCCTCTCCATCCGCGGCATCTCCGACCTCTGTGGACCCGCGTCCGATGCCGACTTCCTGGTTCATGTGGACGACGCGGCTGAACGTTCGGCCGAAATTGTCACCGCAGTCATCGCTTCATGGGTTGCAGCCGGGTCACCCCGAACCGTTGCTGCCTGATCTGCACCTCTGGGTGTGAAGGGAGCCGGTCAGCAAGTGCTGACCGGCTCCCTTTCTCTTAATTCCTTGGCCGCGAGTATTCCTCAAGCACAGGCGTCGCTCCTTTCCCCTACCGAAGTTCAACGACGTCGGACCCACTCAGAAAAGTCATCGACAAATTACCATTGACTACGTAGTCAATGGTGTGATTGAATTCGTATCAGATAGATTGACTACGTAGTCAACACCACTGGAGGCACATCTTGCAGCACATCGGCGCAGCAGTGACACAATCACCCAAACCTGGGGCACGCGTGTCAATGATGGATATTGCGCGGCACTCCGGTGTGTCTCAGAAGACTGTCTCACGGGTTGTCAACGGAGAGGCTCATGTATCGCCAGATGTAAAGGCTAAGGTTCAGCAATCCATCGATGAGCTCGGATTCCGCCCCAATGCGGCAGCCCGTGCCCTCGTGACACAACGCTTCAAGCGAATTGGCATGGTAACCATCGGAACCACTCTCTTTGGTCCGACGGCGATACTAAGCGGTGTTGAAGCTGCTGCAAAGTCTGCGGGATACTTTCTCAGCGTGGTCCGCACCGGCGATGGAACCCCTGCCCAGATCCAGTCGGCCATCGACCAACTGGTGACACAAGGAGTGGACGGAATTATCTTGTCAGAGCCAATCGACGTTGGTCATCCGATCATGGACGTCCCTATGGGGTTGCCCGTCCTCAGTTTTGACCAGCCCTCGTCCATAACGCGTGACCACGAACTGGTGGTCGGCCTTGATGAGAGTGCAGCGGCACGCAGTGCAACAGAGCATCTACTGGCACTGGGGCATGAAACCGTGTGGCACATTGCTGGCGATGAGAATTGGGCCGCAACCCGGCGCCGAATTCAAGGCTGGCAAGAGGCGTTGAGTGACGCAGGCGCAGCCGAACCGGCCATCATCTACGGCGACTGGTCCCCGGCATCAGGCTATGCCGCAGCGCAGTCAATGTTGAACCGGCCTGACGTCACGGCCATCTTTGCGGCCAATGACACCATGGCCGTCGGAGCTATGCGGGCCTTTCAGCTGGCAGGGCTGAACGTTCCGGAGGATGTGAGCATTGTTGGATTTGATGACAGCCCCGAATCCGCATTTCTACACACACCACTGACCACTATTCGTCAAGACTTTGACGAAGTAACACGCCTGGCCGTGCACCGTCTGATCCGCACGATCGAAGGCCATCCACCAACTACTTTGCACAGATCCGTCCCCGCGCAGCTCATCATCCGCGAGTCAACCGCCCGGCGATCACCTGAACGGCACCACATCCGTTCCATCTAAACGGATCTCCGCCGTTCCCACTAAACGACTCCCCTAGGAGCCGTTCCCTCTCAGCACCATTACTGACACTGGAGTCAACCATGCCCAAAAACATGCCCAAAACGGGTGAAGACGCATGAAAAAGAGCTATTTAAGCCGTCGCGAGCTGCTCCGTATCGGGACTATTGCGGGAGGTTCTTCACTTCTTGCAGCATTTGTCACCGGATGCGGATCTTCCACCCCCACGGCGGTGAGCGCTGGCGCCGTCGACCTGTCCATGTGGACCCACGATGACGGCTACATCAAATTCTTCGAATCCTCGCTGCTGGCAGTCAATGCGGGCAGCAAATTTTCCACTACCTTGGCTTTCACCAAGATCGGTTCCAGTGACATCGTCACAAAATTGATTGCCCAAGCCGTTGCGGGGCGCGGCACACCTGATGTTGCCGGACTGGAAATAGGGCAGTTTGCCCGGCTGCTCAACGGAGACCTGGCCGACGAGTTGCTCGTGGACCTTTCCGAAGTTGCCGCCGAATTTGGAGACGACCTGATCCAGGCCCGAACGGCACCCTTCTCTAAAAATGGCAAGCTATTTGCCCTAGACTCCGACACTCCACTGGCTGTCTACTATCACCGTGAGGACCGATTCCGCGAACTCGGCATTCCCACAGACCTCGCCTCATGGGAAGACCTGGCCCAGGCCGGCGGTCAGGCGAACAAGAAGCACGGAGTTTCCTTCGGGGCCCTGGCCACTGGAACTGATCTGCCACAAGTGGTCCAAGGCTTCCAGATCCCCCTCGTTCAGCGAGGAGGGAACCTGTTCGACAAGAACGGTGACCTGACCATCGAGACTCCGGAGGCCGAAGAAGTCCTGAGCTTCTTGTCCAAATCGGTGCAGTCCGGCGTCTACACGACGGTCTCTGATTACTACGGTGCCGGCATGCAGGCCGCGTTGAAATCCAACAACCTCTTGGGCGTGGCCATGCCATCCTGGTACGCCGCCTACGGGATTGTGCCAAATGTGCCGGAGCAGACGGGAAAGTGGCGGATCCGGGCCCTGCCTCCATTTAGCGGTGGAGGAAGCCGGACATCCGTTGGTGGCGGTACGGGATTCGCGGCGGTCCGAGGGAAGGCCAACTCAGCTGCCGCCGTCGAACTTATCAAGGGCGCCTATCTTTCCAAGGCTCAACAAGTTCAGCGCTATAAGCAACTCGGCTACTTGCCTACCTTGCGCTCGGTGTTCGACGATCCTGAGTTGCTCTCCCTTGAAAACGAGTACTTCGGCGGCCAACGCGTCTTCGAGGTCTACAGCGACATCATCGATGACGTTCCCGAAATCTACCAAAGCGGCAATCAAATGATCCTCAATACAGTTCTCAGCGGATACCTGTTGCGTGCCTACAACGGTGACCTCACTCCCTCCCAGGCCCTCACCGCCGCTGCCCGGGACTTCCGCGGCCAGACTCGAAACTAAGGTCACCCCATGTCAACACTTGCCAAAGAACGTCCACTCGCCCGACGCACGGAGTCTCCCTCCATCCGGCGCCGTCCATACAAGGCCGGTGGCCGTATCGCCCCCTATGCCTTCATCGCTCCGTTCTACGTTTTGTATCTACTGTTCATGATTGTGCCCGTCATAGCAGCCTTCGTACTGAGTCTGACCTCGTGGGTTGGCTTGGGAGCACCGACCTGGGTTGGACTACGCAACTACACCAACCTCCTCCACGACACCAGTTTTGGCACGGCCCTGACCAACTCGTTGGTCTACGTTCTAGTGGCAATCTTCATTGTGGTCCCCGCCGCCCTGATGATCGCGCAAGCACTGCATGCCAAGGGACTCAAGGGTCGGGACCTGTTCCGTTTGGCGTTCTTCATCCCCATGGTGCTGTCCCCCATCGTGATCGCCCTCGTCTTTTCATTGCTTCTAGACACAAATTACGGACTTCTCAACGCCGTCTTGAAGGCTCTCTTCGGGGTTGGCGACATCAACTGGTTGGGTACGCCGGATCTTGCCCGGATGGCAGTGAGCTTCGTGCTGCTCTGGCGCTGGGTGGGTTATCTGACCATCTTTTTCCTGGCCGGACTGCAAGCAGTACCTGCCGAACTCTATGAAGCCGCGGAGCTCGACGGCGCAGGCATGGTCCGCAAGTTCACGACCGTCACGCTGCCGGCACTACGCCCGGTAACGGCATTCGTCGTCGTCACATCCTTCATTAGCGCTGCGCAACTGTTCGATGAACCGTATCTACTGACCAAGGGTGGGCCCGGAGAATCAACGCTAAGCGTCGCCATGTTCATCTTCCGAGCTGCGTTCGAACGTCAACAATTCGGATATGCCGCCGCCGCTGGCATCATCCTCTTTGCCCTGGTCTTCACCTTGAGCCAAATCCTTAACCGCGCCCTGTCGATCGGTAAAACGTCATGACAACAACTTCAGCACCGTCCACAACATCATCCGTCACGTCATCCTTCGGCCGAAGGAAGAAACCTGGCAGGACCGGATTCATTGCCCGCCGCAGTCTGCTGTACTTGACACTGACAGCGCTTTTGCTTGTCTTTGTAGCACCCTTGTTTTGGGCCCTGAGCGGCTCCTTTAAGAATCGCGGGGACATCTTTGCCTCTCCCCCTAGCTTGATCCCCAACCCGTTCACGGTGGAAAACTACACCACACTCTTGAATACCCAACCATTCTGGAACTGGTTCTTCATGAGCGTTGGCACAGCCCTCATTGCCACCATCATTTCGGTCTTCGTCTGTTCATTGGCCGGGTATGCGTTCGCCAAGTTCGATTTCCGCGGCAAGAAGATCTTGTTCAACATCATGTTCAGTTCTTTGTCCGTGCCCTTTGCCGTAATTCTGGTCCCATTGTTCATCCTTGTCGTCAAGACCGGACTGTCTGAACCTTGGTTCGCCTTGATTGTTCCGTGGGTGGCCCCCGCCTTCGGGATCTTCATGATGCAGCAGTACATTGTTCAAGCGGTCCCCGACGAAATCATCGAGGCCGGCAGAATTGATGGCAACAGCGAGTTCGGCATCTTTTGGCGACTGGTTCTACCCCTGCTTCGCCCCTCCCTTGGAGCCCTGGCTGTTTGGAGCTTTCTGCAGACCTACAACAGCTTCTTATGGCCTCTTGTCCTGGTCTCAGACTCCAACCAGTACACGCTTCCCCTTGGCCTGAACATTCTCTTCGCTGCCGAAAACCGTTCCTTTGATCTAGTCCTGGCAGGATCCGTACTCGCCTCAATACCGACTATTTTGGTCTTCTTCCTCCTCCGCAAACAACTCCTTGATGGCCTCTCCGCAGGCGCAGTCAAGGGCTAAGAAAGGCAAGCAATCCTTATGGCCTCATTTCAGGACCGTGTCCTCTTCGGCGCGGCGTATTATCACGAGTACCAGCCAACTCCCCGGCTCGACCGGGACCTAGATCTTATGCAGGCCGCGCACTTTAGCGTGATCCGTGTCGGCGAGTCTGTGTGGTCCACGTGGGAACCCGAAAACGGAGTCTTCGATCTCGACTGGCTCTTGCCCGTTCTCGACGGCGCCCACGCCCGTGGCATCAGCGTCATTCTTGGAACACCGACCTACGCCGCACCCCCGTGGCTGGCGCGGCTGTACCCGGAGATCAATGTTGACCGGCGCACGGGTGCCCCCATGGGGTGGGGTGTACGCCAAGAAATTGACTACACACACCCGGCCTTCCTTTTCCACGCTGAACGCATCATTCGCAAGATCATGGATCGCTACGCCGACCATCCTGCCATCATTGGTTTTCAGGTCGATAACGAGCCCGGAAACGAGATTTTCTATAACCGGGGAGTCTTCCAACAATTCACCGATGCCCTCCGCCAGCAGTACAGAACAGTGGAGGCGCTTAACAAGGAATGGGGCCTCACCTACTGGTCACACAGACTGTCCACGTGGGCTGACCTTTGGACTCCCGACGCCAACGCCCAACCACAATATGCACTCGCCTGGCGCCGATTCCAAGCCCAGCTAACCACCAAGTTCATCAGCTGGCAGGCGGACATTGTGCGTGAGTATTCCAACGATGAACAATTCGTGACCACCTGCATCTCCTACGAGCGCCCCACGATCCAAGACGAAGAACTAACCAAGCACCTAGATGTGACCGCGGGCAATCCTTACTACCGCATGCAGGACCAGCTTGCCCTTCCCGTCACCAACGACGGAAACCAGTCGTGGACAACCACGGGCACGTGGTCCTTGTACGCCACAGCAGATCGAATGTTTGCCTCAAAGCAGGCACCGTTCCTTGTCACCGAAACGAATGCCCAAGCCATTGGCATGTCATGGAACAACGAGCCGGCCTTCGATGGCCAATGGCGCCAGGCTGCGTGGGCGCTCGTTTCCCGTGGGGCAACAATGATCGAATATTGGCACTGGCACACTCTTCACTTCGGCGCCGAAACATATTGGGGTGGTGTGCTGCCGCATAGCGGAGAACCGGGCCGCGTCTACGCCGAGGTGGCCCAGATCGGCGCGGAATTTGCTGCTGCCGGAGAACTGGTCGCCTCACTGACCCCGGACAGCGATGTTGCCATCATCTATTCCAATGATTCAAAGTGGGCGCTTTCCGAGTACCCCCAACTCAATCACGACGGCGAACCCGACCGCAGATCCTTCCAGTCCATCTTTGATTCCTTCTACCAAGGCGCCTTTGACGCTGGACTCCAAACCCGCATCATCCACGGCTCCCAGCTCACTGAGAACCACGATCCCGCAGTATTTGCGGCGGCTCATCCCGTGCTCGTCGCAGCTGGATTCTCCATCACCACCGACGAGCAGTTGGCATGGCTGGAAAATTACGCCAAAGCTGGCGGACACCTGATCGTTGGTATCCGCACCGGATACGAGGATCACGAAGCCCGGGCGCGGACGGACCGGAAGCCGGCCATTCTCTCCGACGCAACCGGAGTTTGGTACGACGAGTTCAGCACCATCAACGCCGCACTGCCCATCATGTCCGCTGGCGACGCAGTCTTGGAAGGTAACGCAACAAGGTACATCGACGGGCTGCAAATACTAGATGCGGAGGTTCTCGCCACGTACAAGCATCCGCATTTTGAACGGTGGCCGGCAATAACCACCCGCCCCCACAGCAACGGCAGGGTCACTTATGTGGGAACCGTCCCGGATGCTGCGCTGGCAAAGTCATTCATGTCCTGGGCCGTCAATATGTCCTCGCAGTCTGCCACAAAAGACTGGTCGCCTGCTACTGAATCGCAGACGTCAACCAGTGCGACATCGGCCAACGGAACCAGAATACGATTTGTCCACAACTGGTCGTGGGAGCCAAGCAGCTTCACTATTCCGGCTCAAGTTCGGGACCTCATCAGCAATGAAGCGTATGACGCGGGTACGGTACTTGACCTGCAGGCTTGGGATGTGAGAGTCCTGGCGGAAATCTAGTCCTCGCGCTTAGAGAAGCAACTGGAGGCCGAAACGGCCCGGCCTACCACCGACTGTCGAGGGTGATAGGCGGGCCGTTGTTCCTAAGCCTGGCGTTCGTTAGCTGATTCTTCGGCGATAGATGCTGTTCGCGAAGGCATAGGCCACGGCTAGGATGCCAACCAGCCAGGCCAGTGCAATCCAGATTCCGCTGCCGACGGGCTGCTGGGCGAACATTGCCCGAAGGGTGTCGACGACAGCTGTCACCGGCTGATTTTCGGCGAACCACGCTACCGGCCCGGGCATGGACGCCGTCGGCACAAACGCCGAGCTGATGAACGGCAGAAAGATCAACGGGTAGCTGAAAGCACTCGCGCCGTCGACCGTTTTGGCTGAAAGTCCAGCAATCACCGCGATCCAGGTCAGGGCCAGGGTGAACAGGACCAGGATGCCGGCCACCGCCAACCAGAGCGCCAATGATGCTCCGGTGCGAAAGCCCATGATGAGCGCGACGCCGATAACGATCGCCACCGAGACCACGTTCGCGGCCAGTGAGGTCAGCACATGCGCCCAGAGTACGCTCGACCGGGCGATCGGCATGGATTGGAAACGTTCGAAGATGCCGCCCTGTAGGTCGAGAAACAACCGGTACGCCGTATAGGCGACGCCGGATGCGATGGTGATCAGCAAGATCCCGGGGAGCATGTAGTTGACATACGATTCCTCGGAACCAGTGTTGATCGCTCCCCCGAACACGTAAACGAACAGCAGCATAAGCGCGATCGGTGTGACGGCCGTGGTGATGATGGTGTCCGGACTACGCAGGATGTGGCGCAGCGAGCGGCCGGTGAGAACGGCGGTGTCACCAAGGATGTGGTTGCTCATCGTATTTCCTTTCCTGCGCGGACGGACCCCTCGTCGCGATTGTCCGATCCGCCGTCGGACACCCCTTTGTCGGAAACGAGAGCGAGGAAGACCTCCTCGAGTGAGGGTTGCTTCTCGACATACTCAACCTTGGCGGGCGGGAGGAGTTGCTTGAGTTCGGCGAGAGTGCCGTTTTGGATGATCGTGCCCTGATGCAGGATTGCTATCCGGTCCGCCAGATGTTCGGCCTCGTCCAGGTACTGCGTGGTGAGCAGCACCGTGGTCCCGCCCTTGGCTAGTTCCTTGACCGTTTGCCACACCTCGATGCGGGCCTGCGGATCGAGTCCGGTTGTCGGCTCATCGAGGAATATGACCGGCGGGTTGCCGATCAAACTCATCGAAATGTCTAGCCGACGTCGCATGCCGCCCGAGTAGGTCCCCGCCTTGCGGTTCCCTGCCTCGGTGAGTGAGAACCGGGCCAGCAACTCATCGGCGATTTCACCCGGATTCTTCAGGTGCCGCAGCTGTGCGATCAGGATCAAGTTCTCCCGGCCAGTGAGCACCTCATCGACGGCTGCAAACTGCCCGGTCAAGCTGATCGATTGCCGCACTTCCTGTGGGTTTGTGGCTACATTGAAGCCGTTGACAGCCGCTGAACCGGCATCGGCTTGGAGCAGGGTCGACAAGATACGCACCAGCGTTGTCTTGCCTGCTCCGTTCGAGCCAAGCAGTGCAAAAATGCTGCCGGCTTTCACGGTGAAGTCGACGCCCCGCAAAACGTGCAGGTCCTTGAACGACTTCTCGATGCCCTCCACCCGTATGGCGGGTTCGAGGGCCTGGTCTGTTGTCATGAACGTTTCTCTCTTTGTTTTTGGTCTTGGCGCTTAGTCTGCGACGCCGTCGATGGTGTCAGCTAGGCGCTTGCGCTCTTTGTTGATCCACTGGCCGTCGGAGTAGTTCTCAATGAAGGTTTCAGCGAAGTCAACCGGGTCATCCCCAACAATGTCTCGGATGGGACTGCTGTCGGCGGCAGCGCGCTCGATCAGGTCGATGAGGTCCTCAAACATCTGCATGAAAATATCCCCCTTGACGATCGACCCTGCGTACATGAAGTAGCGCTCGAGTCCGTCGATAGTGGTTCGGTAGTTCTCTGGGAGCAGATCCTTGCGGGCCTTGTATTGGCGCCAGCGCTTCTTGTCCTCGAACGATCCGGTGAGCTTTTCAATCCATTCTGCAACCATGATCACTTTCCTTCTTTCTGTGGGTTTTTGATGACGTCGTGGAGATGGTCAATGCGTTCCGAGAGGAAGTTCCACGTTTTCCAGAACTCTTCTAGGTACTCGCTCCCTTGGGGGTTGAGCGAGTAGACCTTCCGAGGCGGACCCTTTTCTGAGGGGACCTTCGTAACGTCCACGAAACCGCGCTGTTCGATCCTGACCAGCAAGGCATATACCGTGCCCTCGACGATCTCGGAGAAGCCCTGGTCTCGCAGCCGGGCCGTAATTTCGTAGCCGTACGCCGGCTTGACCGCAAGAATCGCCAGGATGATGCCCTCAAGCGTCCCCTTGAGCATTTCTGTTCTTTGCTTGCTCATGGAACCCCCCTTCTCACTACTTGGTGATATTGACTACCACTAGATAGTAACACCGAATAGCGCTCCGGCAACAGGGTCAGGTTAGGGTTTGGTGATTCGACTTAATAGGTCGCCTGACCTAAATTTGTTGCATGACAGATAATCTGCAGTACTCACCCAACGGACCCATCCTCATTGTCGGCGGCTATGGCACAGTGGGCAGCGAACTCGCACGGCTCTGCGCGCCCTCATGGCCGTTACTCCTGACCGGAAGAAACCCCGCAAAGGGGGAAACGCTTGCGGCCGAGCTTGGAGCCACCGTTCGACGCTGGGACCTTAGCGACCAGGAACCTTTCTCCGCCTCGCCCAGGGCCGTCATCAGCACGGTCAACGACCCCGAAGATAGAGTCCTACGCGCAGCCGTACGCGGAGGTATTCCGTACGTGGATGTCACCCGCTGGACAAGTCGAATGATGCGGGCAGCAACGGTGGCGACGGTGCTCCAGCCGACGGCGCCCGTTCTCTTGTCGTCAGGCTGGATGGGCGGGATCGTCAATCTTGTGGCAGCTTCCTTAAGCCACGAACTCGGCGGCGCACAAAACGTGGAGGTCGCGATTAGGTATGACGTCAATGATCGCGCCGGGAAGGATTCGGTGGACTTCATCGATCGACTCGGCCACGACTACGAGGTGCGCCGCGACGGGAAACCGGAAATGGTCAGTCCCCTCTCCGACGCCCAGTGGGTTGACATCGGCGGACATCGCACGAAGGTGGCCCTGCTGGATACGCCGGAACAACTCACACTGCCCCTCACCTTGGGCGTGAAATCCGCCACCACCCGAATCGGTTTTAGTTCCAACACCTCAACCACGACACTGCTCGCCGCCAAGGCCCTAGGATTCTTTCGCTGGGGTCGCGGCGAAAGATGGACGGGTCTGCGACGCTCCCTCCTTTACTCCCCTGGACAAGGCGGAAGCGCCGTCATCCGCATCGACGCCCGGGGTCATGAAGAATCCCGCTCGTTGACCATTACTGACCCCGCAGGCCAGGCCCACCTGACTGCGCTGGGGGGCTATCTTGGACTCCAGCAAGTCCTGGCCGCTGACGCCACCGCGGGCGTAATGTTCCCTGAATCCAGGCACGACATTGCTGGCGCCCTTGCCGAGCTGCAGTCCCACGACGTTTCCATCCAAGCCGCATGACAGCGACTAAGGGTGAGTTGCGAAAGGCTGCTCTTCTCGATGCCACCGAACATGTACTGGTGACTTCGGGCAACGCCAATGCCACGATGCGCAACTTCGCGACTGCCGCCAACGTCAGCATTGGCCATTTGCAGCACTACTTTCCCGCCCGCTCGGATCTGATGCGGGCTGTGCTGGAACGCGTACTTCAACGGTCCCTAGCGTGGATGCGTGAAACCACGGGAATTGACCTCGAAATCGGCGACAATACAGCTATCTCCCGGACAGAGAGCGGCAGGATCGTCGCATCTATGATGCAGCAACAAAATGATCCAGCAACTGTCCGGCTATACGTTGAAATCTGGGCCTTGGCGGTATCGGACACCGAGATAGCTACCGTGCTCCGAGATTTCTACAGGCAATACGCGCAGTACGTTGAAGTCATCATCAGGCGTGCGCAGCCCGGGTTGGCTGCCAACGTGCACCAAGCCAAGGCCAACGCCATTGTTGCTCTTCTCGAAGGAGCGGTGATTGTCAGCGCTGGTTTTGCAGGCCTACAGTCCAAGGGGACCGACAACGAATTGATGGGCGCCATTCAAGGCCTCATTCATGGGCCGAAATAAGATAACTGTCGACGGTGAGACTAGGCGAGGGTAGACAACGAACCATGTCATGGTGCGTCGTAGCCTCCGCCACCAAACTTCCTACAATGCAGGCATTCCTGCTGCCATTCCTGCCCACAAAAGGTCGGTTGTAGCAATAGTCAGTGCCTCGACAGACGTTCCGTCGATGAGCTTTCCGGCCGCCAAAACGGCGGCTCCATGCAGGCTCACGAAGCAGACAAGCGCCAGCAACTCCGGGTCCCCCGCCCCTAACTCACCGGCACCCTGAGCTTCAGCGATCATGACCCGGGCGACCCGAATGCTCTCCTCGCCGATACTGCGCAGATCATCGCTGGCGTCAGAGTGATGCTTGGTTGAATGCATCACAGCCAACAACAAAGGATGAGCGATCGCAAACTCGATGTAGGCCTTAGCGATTCGCACAAAACGCGATCTGTAGTCTCCGATGATTTGAGCCGCTCCGACTATTTGGGTGTTCATGGAACGAAAGCCCTCAAGGGCGAGAGCATCAAGAAGTGCCTGCTTATCTCGAAAGTGCTTACCGGGCGCCGCGTGACTCACGCCAAGGTCCCGGGCCAGCTGGCGCAACGAGAGACCATCGACTCCCGCTTGCTCGATGAAATCCATGGCTCGAGCAAGAAGTGCCTCTCGGAGCTTCCCGTGGTGATAAGGCTGATCTGTCATATCTCGATTGTAGCAATTCGGTTGTCGTTGACAACAATGGTGACACTGCCTACTATGTTGCCAGCGACTACTTCTAGTCGTTCTATGACAGAGATGGAACCACCATGAGCACTCCCATGACCTACTCCGATACAACCGCACTAATTACCGGAGCGAGCTCCGGGCTCGGTGCCGAGTTTGCCACTCAGTTCGCGGCCAGAGGGGCCAACCTTGTCTTGGTGGCCCGGCGAACGGACAGGCTTGAAGCTCTGGCCCGAACCCTTCGCGACACCCACGGCATAAACGTGACAACTCTCCCCAAAGACTTGAGCGTTCAGGGTTCCGGAGCGGAAATTCGAGATGAGCTCGCAAGACGGGGCATTAGCCTCGACACACTCATCAACAACGCCGGCTTCGCCACGAGCGGACCCCTAGCCGAGGAGGAACCAGCGGTCATCGCCTCGGAGATCTCTCTCAATGTGGCATCTCTGGTTGACATCACCCGAGCCTTCCTTCCTGAAATGCTCGTCACCGGGAAGGGAGCTCTCGTCAATGTGGCCAGTACTGCCGCTTTTCAACCCGTACCTGGGATGGCTGTTTACGGGGCCACCAAGGCCTTTGTTCTGAGTTTCACTGAGGCGGTCGCCTATGAGACGAAGAAATCCGGACTTCGCGTGCTTGCGCTCTGCCCGGGCGCTACCCGTACCGAGTTCTTTGATGTACTCGGGAGCGAGGCCGCGGCGGTGGGTCGCCTGCAGAGCGCCAGTGCCGTCGTTGAGACTGCACTCCGGGCTCTCGATCGCAGCACTACGCCTGTAAGCGTGGTCTCAGGATTGGGCAATCGCATGCTGGCAGGCATCGCCCAGCGCCTGCCCCGCCAAGTCTCCCTCGCCATGGCTGGCAACGCTGTACGTGAGTAGTCCCACGCTCGGACGCAATCTCAGCAAGTCGAAAATATCTTGGCACCTTGCACTACCGGTGACCTTGAAGCACTCCGAGCCACGAAAGTTCCAGACGGGGATCGGGCGCCAATGCACTCCGATCCCCGTGGGCGGTGGGGCTTCAACGAGCCTCAGATCTAGCCACGTAGCTTCCTTTCATCGGCGCTTGGGCTAGGAAGCCAACGTGCACGAGCTTGTCGGTGAAATAGGTACCCACAACCAATGTGACGACCTAGCCCAATGACTTTCCCCGCACATGTTCGAACACCAGGTTTGTCTGCGTGCCAGCTACTGCAGGATTCGACGAGAGATGCTCCAGAACGAACTGCCGGACGTGTTCGGTATCCCGAGCCGTGACGTGAAGGAGGAAGTCATCCGCTCCTGCTAGGACGAAAAACTGTGAAATCTCAGGGACGGCACGAAGTTCCTCGCCAAAGGCCTTCATGAGGTGCCTCGCACCTGGACGGAGCCGCACGCTAATGAGCGCTTGAAGTGAGCGCCCCAACGCTTCCGGGTCAACGTCAATGGTGAAACGCTCAATGACGCCAGCGTCTTTTAGCGCCTTCAGCCGCGCAAGACAGGTCGACGGCGCAATGCCCAAGAGATCGGCCAAGGACTGATTCGTTTGCCGCGAGTTCTCCTCCAGGAGGGCGAGCAATTTGTGATCAATGGCATCCAAAGCCTGCCGCAGTTTCTTCGGTTCGAGCATGTCGATTCATCCTACTTTCTGAAGAAAACATCCAATATAGTCTCCATTCTCGTAGATTCTACGTGGTCTATGGTGTGACTCAATAGATACTGTCATTCTTGGGACATAAATTTCCTACTTCTTCGAAAGGCAACCATGATCATCTCAGTCCCCAAAGAGATTAAGAACAACGAATTCCGCGTCGCCATCACCGCTGCTGGTGTCCAGGAACTTCGAGCCTCCGGTCATGGCGTTCTAGTCGAGGCCGGCGCCGGAATTGGGTCAGGCATCAGTGATCAGGAATACTCATTGGCCGGTGCCGAGATCGTCCCAGACGTCGACGAACTGTGGGCCCGCGCAGACATGGTCATGAAGGTCAAGGAGCCCATCAGCTCCGAGTACGGCCGATTCCGTGAAGGCCTGATCCTCTTTACCTACCTCCACCTGGCAGCAGAACCGGAACTCACACGTGCGCTCATTGAAGCTGGCGTGACGGCCATCGCCTACGAAACAGTCCAAACCACCAACCGTGCTTTGCCGCTGCTGGCTCCCATGTCAGAGGTTGCAGGCCGGCTGGCCGTACAAGTTGGGGCCTCCTCACTGATGGCACCCGCCGGCGGTCAAGGCATTCTCCTCGGCGGCGTTCCTGGTGTCCGGCCAGCAAAGGTGGTGGTGCTCGGGGCAGGTGTTGCCGGAACCAACGCGGCCTCGATGGCGATGGGTCTTGGCGCCGACGTCACGATTCTGGACATCAATATCGGCCGCCTGCGGGAGCTTGATGCCCTGTACCAAGGGCGCCTCAAGACGGTCGCCTCCAATAGCTACGAAGTAGACAAGTCCGTTGTGGATGCCGATCTCGTGATCGGCTCAGTACTCATTCCGGGTGCGAAAGCTCCAAAATTGGTCAGCAATGAGCTGGTTTCGCGTATGAAGCCGGGCTCAGTGTTGGTAGACATTGCCGTGGATCAGGGTGGCTGCTTCGAAGATAGCGTCCCCACCACACATGAGGCACCGACGTTCAAAGTTCACGACGCCTTGTTCTACTGTGTGGCAAACATGCCTGGAGCCGTGCCCAACACATCCACCTATGCCCTGACAAACGTGACCCTGCGCTACGCACTTGCGCTCGCGAATCTTGGCGTGAAAGCTGCTTTGGAGAGCGATCCAGCGCTGGCTGCAGGCCTCAATGTCATGGGCGGGAAAGTTACGAATGCGTCAGTGTGCAACGCACACGGCATTGAACTAGCTGTGTGGCAGGAGCTTGTCCCGGCTTAGTGCGTGAGCCCTAGTCAGCGTAGCCAAACTGGGGCTCATTTGGGTGCGCGCCACCGGCCTGCTCAAACCGGCTGGTCAGGATCGTCTTTGGGTAACAGTCTGTGACGGAGGGCTGTCAGAATCCGCTGTACATCAAGTGCCACGGCTGCTCCCGAGGTTGCGGCGGAAGCATCGGACTCGGCAGCGGTGGAGACCGCGGCATTGAGTGCCGCAAGGCTGTCGTCGGCCGAGTCCAATATCCCAGCCATGGCAGCATCCTCTTCCCAAGCCCGCAGCACCTCCGCCGTCGCAGTTAAACATATGCTCAACGGTTCGCGCAGATCGGCCTTAAGCTGCAGATTGAGGGGACCATCCCAGATAGCGGCGGCGAGCACCTCTGACAGATCGCGAATGTAGTACGTTATTCGCTCCAATACGGCCAGATCCTCATAAGTTTGGGCGACAAATTGGTGCCGCGACCGTCGATAGGCTCGTGGGTTGGCCCGGTGGCTCTCCCCCGCTGCATCAACCGCCCTGCGGATCTCTCCTATGACAACGTCCAAGTCGTGCTGGCGACTGGCCCAATCCTCGTGTTCTGGAGGCCATTCCTCAACGAGTGCCTTGGCTGCGTCCCGAAGTTGAGTCATAAGAGCGTTGCGGCCGCGGGAAATCTCCTCCCTGGCCGTATCCAACGTCAGTGGCGGAAAAATGGTGACATTGACAGCCAATCCAACCACCACTCCGAGTGCCATTTGTACCCCGTATCCAACCGAGAAGGTTTCAGCGTTTTGGCCACCAATGATCAACACCAGCAACGTTGCAACAGGCACATATTCACGACCGGCACCCAATCGAGGAAGCCCTGCCAGAAGTACGCCCAGCCCTACAGCCACGGAGATCGTAATGATGTTGGGGGTGCCCAATAGCAAAACCCCCGTGGCCAGCATGATCCCGAAGAGTAGCCCAACGAGTGTCTGCAGGCCCGAACGCACTGAACCCATAAAAGTGGGATACATGCTGACCAAAGCGCCTAGAGGTGCGTAATAGGGGTATTCGTCCACAACCCCAGGCATATATGGCGCCAGAATCCAGGAAAGGCCGACTGCCAACGCAGTTTTGGCCGCAAGCAAGGCCCTTTGAGCCGCCCTAGATGATGTCACCCACTTTTTCAGCTCACCCATGGATCTCCCTCTACTAATAGCGTGGTCCAACGTCCGTACGAGCTACATCTTGTCGATGTCGTCCCCCTGCCAGGCCGCACCATCCCACAGCACATTGGCGGCGAGGGGCAGTTGGTGTGAGGCGCTTTCAACAATATGCATGAGGTAGCCGGCTGTATTGGGGAATGCAACGATGTCTCGGGCGCCCACTCCCAGCGGAAATTCGAAGCGGCGTCGTAGCAGGAGCTCCTCCTCAATGCAGTAAGCGCCCACAAGGAATCCGCTGCCAGGAGTTCTTTTTCGACGCACAGGGTCCTCATGAACCAGGACCGGATCGACCAAGAAGTCAGCGGACGTGGACCGGCACTGCGTTCGATTCATGTGTAACCCAACCAGCGGCACTCCGTCGCTGCGATTTTTGGTAAACGCGACCTCAGCGAGGGTCAATCCGCACCCATCGAGCAGTGACCTGCCCGGCTCACAACGCAGCTGAATTTGAGCAGCCCGCAGTGAGGAGGCGATGGACGACGATCCGGATTCGGGTTCGAAGTCGAGTATCCGGGTCAGCCAATGCCCCCTCACGAGGTCCTGGTGATACGGGTAGACGCCAGCAGTCGGAGCACCTCCGGACACGCCAAGCCTGTCTGATTTCCACGTTAGCGTCTCATCACCGGCGGGCAATTGTTCCAGGATTGACCAAAACTCTTCCCATTGCGATCCGCTATACAGATACGACATGGGTATTCCGCCCCCCATGTCGACGAATGTCGGTTGATGGCCCATGATCCGCAGCTCTTGGATAACCTTCAGTGCCTCGGTAATTCCGTGAGCGCGTGCGGACGCTTCGTAACCGTTGAGGTGGAAGTGAATGCCAGCAACCCTGATACGCGCCCCCGGCTCAATTTCGGAAAGCACTTCCAACCATTGGGAAGCAAGGAGTCCAAAGCGTGTAGGCGGGATCGAGGTGTGGGAGATGGCAAGGCGTAGGGCCACGATGAGGTCATCGCCCCGGTCACCGGCGAGGTCCAACAGGTCACGTAACTCGTCGTCGTTGTCAATGCTGATGGTCACTCGGGATTTCATGGCCAGCTGGAGTAATTCCTTGGATTTCACTGCAGCAGTGACGATGATGCGCTCTGCGGGAACGCCACGGTGAAGGCATTGGCGCAGTTCATTCAGGCTTGCAACATCGAGGCCACATTTTTCGCGGATCGCGGCGTCGATCGCCCCCATGGTCTTGTTCGCCTTACGCGCGAAATAGATTTGAAAGTCAATACCGTGGTCCGCTGCCGAGGCACGCAAATCATTGACATTTGATCCCAGTGCTGTGAAATTGTGGACATTGACAGGGGAACCGTGGCGCTCAATCAGTTCCCGGCACTGTGTGGGACTGTTGAGGAGTTCCTCCATCCATGGTTCCAGTCGGGCAGTCAACCGGGCAGTCCCGTACATTTTTTCGTTCATCATGGCTCCCTAGGGCTCGGCTGGTTCGGTGATGAGGGCTGCGACTCGGCGGGCCCACAAGCGGTAGTCCCCATGGAGGCCACGATTTAATGTGTCGTGGCCCAACGTCGGGTCCTCGGTGAGGCGGCCTAGTGCAGCCAACGATTCATTTCTGGACCCGTCATTGGCTAGGCACGTTCCGTCCGGCTCGGTAAATAGACCCCGCTCACCGGGTCTGATCAAGACCTCGCCGGCGTCCAGGAGTCCAGCGATCACTTCACTGTTGGGGCGGCCACCGGCAACCCGAAGGGCTCCAGGCCCTGGAGTTACTGCATCAATCAAGACTCCTTCCGTGGGCCAATCGTCACCTGTTGATTGATGGAGAATCCCAGCGTCAAAGAGGGCAAGCAACTTATGAGTTGTGAACTCCGGCGGGCCGAAGGTAAACCTTTCGAGGTTGTGTGCCACGCGGCAGAATTCCCGCCACGCTTGGCTACTGCGTGGTAATCGGTCCATCGCCTGTACCAGCTCGGCATAAAGTCCCGACCAGACCCTGGCCCAAAGCCACCCTGTGGTGAGTGGAGCCTTGCGGTGATTCACGGCGACGCTGTTCCGAAGATGCCCAAGGGCGTCCAGAGGCATCGCCACACTCGCACCGTCTGGCCCAGCTTGAACGGACCGTCCCGTCAATGCGGTTCGCCACAGAGAAAGCGGCGTCACCGGAGAGCCCATGATTCGAGCACATTCTTGGGCGCAGTGAAGCAGAACCGTCCACAGCCCGGCTAGGCTCACACCGCCGTCGGGCAAAGTGTCGTCGGGCATGGTGGCGCGGACCTCCCCTGCCCACTCGCGGATCAGCCGCTTGTACGGTTCCATGGAAGCGGAAATCTCTGCCGGAACGGTCTCGCTCTTTGGGTCCATGAGGAAACCGCTTCTGGAGGTGAGGGTGATGCGCCGCGGCTCACGTCCGCAGGCAACATAGCGCAGGCCTTCAACCATTCCGCCGTCGTTCTCCGACTGCCGCCAAGACCCTCCCCGCCCCTCGGTAAGGAGCAGCGCCACATCGTAGGCCGTCAGCGCAGCACCGCGAATCCAGACATCGGACTCCGGAGGAATATCTGACATCGATAGCGAGGAGTAATCACCAATGAGAGGGTGCTGATTGAGCGCACCCGGCAGCGGTTCCCAGAGAGGATCATGGGCCAGTCCGTGTCCCATAGCCAGGAGAACTTCCTCATACTGACCAGTTCCAAATGTCCCACTCACTTGCCAATGCGACTCTTCTCGTTCAATGGCTGTGACGGCGAAGGGTTTATGGATCAACGTCATGTTCGCGCATTGGGTCAAGAGTTGGTACTGCTCGCGCAGGTACCGGCCCACCAATGCCCGCGGTGGATATTTTTCTCCAGGGGATTCTGGTGCCGTCCGGGTCACCCACCCTGCGAAATCTTCGCTACTGATCGAGGATGATGCATCCACAATGCCCGCAGCAACGTTCAATCGCAGAACCTCTGGCTGATCGGTTCGCCATACACTGCCAGAACCAGGCGGCGAAGGATCGTAAACGTCGACGGCGATGTGCGAGTCCGCGGTCGACGGCAGGCTGTCGTGGAGTGCGAGGAGGGCAAAAAGGCTCTTCGGTCCCCCGCCCACCACGGCAATTCTGATCATTTCTCCGAACGATCGCTCGGCTCGGTGTTGCGCTCCAGCTCAGGTTCTTCATTGAGCGTGGAGCGAACCCACTCGTCGTTGTAGACAGTCTGCAGATAGGGCACACCGGTGTCGTGAACCACGAAGGCAATCCGGGCTCCTGCATCGAGAGTTGGCACCAACTGTCCCATGGCGGCAACTATGGCACCGGTGGATGCGCCGGCCAGAATTCCCTCCCGACGGGCGAGAAGTCGACAGCCACGTACCATCTCAATTTCCGGGATCTGGAAGACCATGTCTGGTTCTGCGGCTGAGGCAAGTTCTGGCAGGATGCCGGCACCGAGGCCAGGTAAGCGACGAATGCCGGACTCGCCGCCGAATAGAACCGAGCCAATGGCATCCACGGCGACGACTTTCGTGTCTAGGCCCTGTGCCCTTATATATTGCTGGCACCCAAGGAGTGTGCCGGTGGTGCTGGTGGCCACGAACAGATAGTCGAGATTGCCTCCTGAACCCGCAACAATTTCGGGCATGGTGGTACTAAAGTGTGCGCGGGGGTTGGCGAGCGATCCATATTGGTTGGTGGTCACAGCACCTGCGTGCTTGGCCAGTAGTTCCTGCACGCGTTGGCGACGCGCGGCGAGCTTGTTTCCTGCGGCAGGGGTCACCACACGGTCGACCGTTGCCCCATAGGCTTTCATGAGCTCCAGCGCCAACGGATTGGCATTCTCATCGACGACAGCAATGAACTTGATCCCACGCACAACACACTGCCGCGCCAGTGCAATTCCCAAGTTTCCAGAGGTTGACTCGATAATCATTCCGCCAGCGTGGAGCTGACCCGAACCTAGGAGTTCCTCAATGAGCCCGTTCGCCGTGCGTTCCTTAGTGCTGCCAGCGAGTTGGAGCAGGTCAAGCTTGGCGTAGATGGTGATGTCATGATGCTCAAAGAGACGGCTGACTTCCACCGTCGGAGTGACACACGGATTTAGCGTTCCTTGACTGTTCAAATTAGTTTCTCCCAGTTGTGCCTCGACGCACTTTCACGCCAATGGGTCGACGATAACATGCAGTCGGGGCTGATTTTTGGTTTCCTCAACGGCGCAAAAGCGGAACTGCATGCTCATTGATCAGGTGCTTCGGCTGGCACGGCTTCATGGTTCGCCGTCCCGTGGGTCCTGCGGTCCTCTTTCATCTCAGCCTCGAACAAGTGCCGTTTACCGTCTACAAGGGCCTGACGGACTTGCCTCTCTGCTTCCTTGAACTCGGCGTAATACCCGTCGTCATAGTCTTCAACGATCTGAAATGTCCAGCGTCCGCTGATGACATTGCGGCCAACTATCCGTTTTTCCAGGTTCCCTGCCAGTTCGTGATGGCCAGCATCACGAAGCATCGACACGGCCTCCCCCAGGGCCAAGTCTGCCCTTCCAGTTAAACGGTGAAAGCCATACAACAGGCCTCTTGCGTGCTCCACGGTTTCAAGGGCTTCAGATAGTTTCCCCAAGGCCGCCACGGTTGCGTCACTCACGCCATCGCCGCGTTGATGCTCGGCATCGGGTCCGTCGTGCTCAGTCATTCGATGTGCTCAGTCATGAGTCCCATGGTCCACAGAATAGAACAAAATAGATCCACATCGCCGAAGCGGCACGCAACTCCGGGTACGGCTTCTCGTTTCATTTGCTTCGATGGATCACTCGGCGGATCATTCCTTGGCAGTTCCCACATCTTCGACGTAGCTCTTTCCATCGCTATCGGTGAAAATCACCAGGCCGGGATCAGGCAAATTCTCTTGAGCTTCCATCGCGCGCCGAGTGGGCGGCTCATCAATCGCGGACCGTTCGGCATCACCGTAGAGGGCGCCAAGTCCCTTGGAGTCATCCGTTGCTTCGCCGAGAGGAATGGCCTCACCTTGTCCCCTCGAATTTTCCGCCTCGTCCACCGAGCTCTTGCCCATGTCGGCAAACGTGTGAACCCCTGAACGATGCCAGCTCACCTTGACCATGGCGGATCCGTCGTCCGGGGTTTCAACGGACGTCTCAATTTCAGCGTCCGGTGCGCCCATTTCGCGCAGTTTGGTTTCGTAGGAGCCGGTCAGTTCCTCGAGCGTCTCCGGGGTCCACTCACCTTCAGGCATACGTGTGGAAATCTCTACTGGTTCGGTGCTGTTGCTGTCCATCTGGTTCTCCTTAAGGTAGTCACAAAAACTTGGCCTTGCTAGAGACGGGGGCTAGATGCAGGGGTTAGGAATTGCGCAGCGAGGAGATCAGCTCATCCTTGCGCTGCCTCGAATATCCGGTAAGCCCAATTTCTTTGGCCTTGCCCCTCAGCTCCGCCACGGTCCATTCCTCATAGTCCTTTGATTTTCCGCCCTTGGCTGCCACGGCAGATCTGCCACGTTTTGCCGCCGCGTTTGAAATTCTGGCCGCCTTTTGTTCAGATGCGCCATCCTCTCGCTGAGCCGCGTACATCTCTGGATCTTTCAAACTAGGATTTCGTTTCGTGGGCATGATCCCAACCTTCCGTGCCTCTCAATGAGAAAAATGAGAATTCTGGGGGTATCTAGTTTCTGGCGACACCAGGAGTGAGCCGGGTGAGCCGCTGGCGAGTTTCCGCAGTGGCGACGTGTTCAAACAAAGTTTCTCCTCCGCATTCGCATTGGGAAATATCGTGACTCCTTGGACCGATGGACTGTAACCACCGCTAGCTGGCTGCACGCCACACCGCAAGTGTCACGCGGAGATTCCCGGCGTCATCGGTCATCTTGACTCTAGCGAGGCCAGCCAGAAATTTCCATGACACTGACGACGTCGGACGCCTGGGTTTAGCTCTAGGGCCGCGGATTTCCGGGCCTTGAATGCCCAAAAAACGGTTCAGAAATCCCTCGCGCGGCGTCCGGTCCAGCACGCCTTCCGCTCAAAGAACCACCGGGCAACCCTAGACTCATCCGGGAGTGCTGGTTAGCATGGAAAACGTTCCGGCCCCTGAGCAACGGGGGCGGCACACGTGAAAGTGCATGAACCCACGAACAGACACCACTGATGAGAGGGAACAGCCATGAATGAACACCAGCCCACCGTGCCCGAGCCATTTCCGGGATCGCCAGACCCCACCGATCCTCCGTCACCTGAGCCGCCTCAGCCGGACGAGCCAAATACGCCTCCGGCCCCCGTTCCAGAGCCGAACTACCCCGGTCACCCTGACCCGTTTTTCCCGGAAGCTCCCCCGGTAATTTAGCGCTCGAACAGACGTTTCCGGGATGTCGTTCCGATCATTGGCGCGCCTTCCTTACGGTAAAAGTCCATCGCACCCGCAAGCTCCCTACAGGAACTACGTACAGGAACTATGTACAGGCCCGCCGAACTTAGAACTAACTTAGAAGCTCCGAACACGACCAGCCATCCAGTCAATAGAGGAGAACATCATGAGCATCAATGAATCCACCAGTCACCACGGCGAACCCGAGGAAGGCGGCTACGGATCCCCCAGTCCGGAAGAGGAAATGCCGGATGATGCGGCCACCAACCCTGGGTCGCCCGATCCCACCCTTGCAGGTCAGGAAAGCGATGAGGAGGCGCTCCAAGACGACAAAAGCTTGGGCGCCCCGG
The DNA here is from genome assembly GCF_049897845.1 of Arthrobacter sp. TWP1-1. Lineage (NCBI taxonomy): Bacteria > Bacillati > Actinomycetota > Actinomycetes > Micrococcales > Micrococcaceae > Arthrobacter > Arthrobacter sp. TWP1-1. The sequence goes on along the minus strand of NZ_JAFCXC010000002.1, from coordinate 154,724 downwards.
ACCGGAATTTTTTCCAGGAAGAGGATACCGGCAGCGACGGCGAACCGGGGGCTGGGCGTTTAGGTGGCACGGATGACCAGCTGCGCGAAGAACTGGACCGTTCAGGGCCCGATGAGACTACCTCCGCAGCAGACAGCGATGCGCCGATTGACGTCCCGTCCACTGACGCACCACTGGACGAGGGCAATTCCGGTCCAGGGAGGCCCGAGCGCGAGTCGTTCTCCTCAGAGTCTGATGCGGATGCGGCTGGCGACCCTTTGTAGCCGGCCGCAGTAAGGGGACGCAGTAAGGGGAAACAGTAGCGGGACACGCTAAGGTGGACGGCAACATGAGCTTTGAAGCAGATTAATCCCTTCAACACGCCTGGCCCTCAACAGGCCTGGCGTGGCTACGTCCGGGAGCGAACAGACCGCGGATACAGCAACAGCGCAAGCAACGTGCCCACGGCAAACAGTCCCGCCGTAATTGCTGCTGCCATGCCACCCAGCACCAAGTAGAAGATCAACGACGTGGTCCCGGCCACCAGCATGGCGACCAACCACAACACGAGCGAAACGACCCTATGCCCGGACTCCACCAGGCGGTCTTTAATTCGCAGGCCAAACAACTTTCTATGCATGGCGACCGGCACGAGCATTAAGCACGTGGCGACGGCGGCCAGTACCACCAGAGCAAGATAGAGAGTAATGCCCAACTGGTCCAATTCCTTGAACCGTTGCTGGAATGGCAGTGTCAGCAGAAAACCGGCAATAATTTGCGTGCCAGTCTGCATGACCCGGAGTTCTTGCAACAGGTCGTTCCAGTTTCGATCACGTTGCTCATTGCGGGTTTCGTTCCGACCGCTATCTGCCGCTTGCCCGCCCTCGAATCTTGAATTTCCAGTATCCTTTGGCTGCATTTTTGCCTCATCTCTGCTTTGACTAGGACACGGTACACGCGTTGGCGGCGAAAGGAGCAACCATGAGGTGGCAATTTTTCGGGTACCTAGCCTGCATCGTAGCTGTCTTGGTATTTATTCTGATCGTCGGTTTTACAGATAGCTAGGAGGGGTGCCTATGAAAAGAACATTGCACGAGAATGGTCTTGGCCTGTTCTTCGCCGTGATATTTCTACTGGCCCTCTTTGGCCAGGCGGTCACAGGGCACGCACTGTTTAACGAAGAGCAGCTCACTGCTGGTTTTCCCACCGTCAGCTTCGGACAATACATATCATCGTCCAGTTTTGGTGTGGACGTGGCGGAGAACTGGCAATCCGAATATCTTCAGTTCCTGCTCTACATTGCGGCAACTATCTGGTTGGTACAGAAGGGGTCTCCGGAGTCCAAGAAACTCAACAAGGCTGGAACGGGCACCGACAAGGAACAGCTGACTGGAGCCTTCGCCACGAGCGAGTCGCCTGCATGGGCCAGGATCTCTGGCTGGCGACAATGGCTCTTCTCAAACTCTTTGCTCCTCGTCATGTCCACCATCTTTTTCCTTTCGTGGTTCGCCCAGTCCGTGGCGGGCGTGAGCGCATTCAACGCCGAGCAGCTTCAGGATAAGCAGGAAACGCTCACCTGGGGCCAATACGTGATCTCCCCCGAATTTTGGAACCGAACCTTGCAAAACTGGCAATCGGAGTTCCTAGCAGTCGGCTCCATGGTGGTGCTTTCTATTTACCTGCGTCAACGCGGATCCCCTGAGTCCAAACCTGTCGGCGCCGCCAACGACGCCACCGGAATCACCGGGTAGTCAATCCGCTTTGCCTAGGACCTTCTCAGGGCGGCTACTATGATCTGCCCCACAAGCCACTGAGCCTGACGCACCACAAACGCTAAGGTTGATGGCGGTGCACTCCACTGCGTTTCTCGAGGCCACATGTCGAGAGGAACGGATGGTAAATAATCGTGCATCGATCCCTTCGCCGGTTTGCAGGAAGAACTTCATGACGCTCGCTCGCCCTTTGGCTAATAGATTTTTCCCGGCCGCGACGGCCTTGGCCGCGGCACTCGTTCTCGCTGGTTGCACGCCGGCAACCCCCACCCCGGATGGCAGCGCCGACGCTGGCACGCCTGTCACGGGCGGCACCTTGGTCTACGCTTCGGGAGATGCCGAACCAAGCTGCCTGGATCCGCACGTTGGTGGAAACTACCCGCAGGCACTCGTTGCCTCCCAGTACCTTGAGACGCTCTACACCAAGAACTCCGACGGCGAGCTGATCCCTTGGCTGGCCGAGGACTCCACAGTCTCCGACGATGGTCTGACCCGCACGGTGACGATCCGTGACGGGATCACTTTCACAGATGGCACTGCCCTGGATGCAGCAGCCGTCAAGGCAAACTTTGAACATCTTCTGGATCCGGACACCGCCTCCTCCACCGGATTCCTAGCTTTGGGCAAGATCGATTCCATGAAGGCCATCGATGCCCGCACCCTCGAGCTCAAACTCAAGACACCGGACAACTCCCTGCTCGAGTCCTTCTCGATGCCGTGGGTGGCCATCGAATCTCCGACGGCGCTCAAGCGCACTCAGGCTGAAAACTGTGTTTCTCCGGTGGGCACCGGTCCGTTCAAGATTGAGTCCTGGAAGAAGCAAGATTCCGTAAATCTGGTACGAAACACCGACTACGTCCTCCCCGACCCGACGGCTGCACATGCGGGAACCGCCTACTTGGATGCCATCACCTGGCGGTTCATTCCCGAGGCGGCAACTCGCTACGCGGCGCTGCAAGCCGGCGAAGTGCAGATCATTGACAACGCCCAGCCGGACACCATCGCCGCAGCTGCCAAAAACTCCACCATCAAACACCTAGATGCACCGCGCCCCGGAGCATCCAACCGGATCGAGCTGAACTCATCTAAGGCACCCTTCGATGACGCCAGTGTCAGGGAAGCTTTCATCCACGCGGTGAATATTAACGCAAGCATTGACTCCCTCTTCTTCGGCACCGCCACGCGCTCGTATTCTCCCCTCTCAAGCGCCGAACCGCTGGCCTACTCTGAAGAAGCCCTCTTCGAGTACGACCCTGCGAAGGCCGGCGAACTTCTCGATACCGCAGGCTGGAGTGAACGTGATTCCGCTGGATACCGTGTCAAGGACGGCAAGCGACTATCCCTGACCTTCCCGGTCAGCACCAGTCAGTCGATCCCTGCCGAACAGTCAATTTTTGAGCAGATGCAAGCTACCGCCAAGGAATCGGGCATCGAGATAAAGATCAACCTGCTCGATCTCTCCAGCTGGTACGGCGACTTGGCCAAGAACAATTACAACCTCGTCTCGGCTCCGTACACCAAGGTTGGTCCGAGCGTTCTGTCCGTCTTGTTCCACTCCGATTCGACTACTCCTGCACCCTCGGGCTATTTCGCTAATCATTCCCAGGTCAAGAACCACGATCTGGACGAGTTGCTTGATAAGGCAGGGTCCACCAAGGACGAGGCCGAGCGCAAGGACCTCTACGCCCAAGCTCAGAAAATGGTTCTTGAGGGCTACTACCTGCTGCCGCTCTACAACCAGCAGAACCACTTCCTCTACTCAGACAAGCTTAAGAATGTGGGCGCGACCACGGCAGTGGCCACGCCCACGTTCTTTGACGCCTGGCTGGCCAACTAACTTCCATCCAAAGACAGCCCACCAGTGAGTACTTCTGCAGCCACGCGCACCCGGTTACCTGACAGTGTTGGGCTAATCCTGCGATGGCTGCTAGCTAAGTTTGCTGGGGGCATCTTCGTACTCTGGGCTGTCGCCTCAGCAATCTTCTTCGGTATCCGTTTGATTCCGGGAAATCCTGCAGAAGCGATCATGGGCGGTCCAGGTTCCCAGGCCTCAGCCGAGGCCCTCGCAGCTGCCCGCACTCACTACGGACTGGACCTGCCGCTGTACGTCCAGTACTTTCGCCAGTTGGGGCAACTGGCGAAAGGCGATTTGGGTACCTCCTATTCGCTCAAGAGCCCAGTGTCCGAGGTGCTTGGCGAGCTCCTCCCCTCCACGCTGGTCTTGGCGGGGTTGGCGCTGCTGTTTGCTTGGATCTTGGCGCTTGTCCTCGCCATGCTGTCCACACGCAGCGGGGCGCTCGGTTCGGCGCTGGCTTCGGGACTGGAAATCGTCTCGGCGGCCGTGCCACACTTCTGGCTGGCCAGCGTGCTCATCATGGTATTTTCAACTTTGCTGGGCTGGCTTCCCCCGGTAAGCACCAATACTCTTGCCGGCCTAATTTTGCCTGTCATCACCTTAGCCCTGCCACTGGCAGGCTTTTTGGGCCAAGTCATGCGAGACACCATGATGGAAGCACAAAGGTCAGCCTTTTCCTTGTCCGCCCGGGCGCGCGGAGAATCAGAGATCGGCCTGTTGCTGCGTCATTCCCTGCGGCACTCCGCCCTTCCCGGCATTGCACTCTCAGGGTGGGCCTTGGGTTCGCTACTCTCCGGTGCCGTTGTGGTTGAATCCATCTTTGCCCGTCCGGGGCTAGGCCGCTCGCTGCTCTCCGCCGTCACGTCCCGAGACATCCCTTTGGTTACAGGCGTAGCGCTGGTATCGGCTGGCGCCTACGTGGTGATCATGGCACTGTCGGACCTTGCCGAACGCTTCGCCGACCCACGGATTGGCCGATCATGATCAACCACGAACCGCGCGTGCCGACGACAGATCCGGTAGTGACCCCGCGCGTAGCTCAAACATCTCGCAGGGACGCCAACGTGGTGCGAGGACTACTCAGACAGCTTCCCCGAGGGCTAGCCGCCGTCGTGCTTCTCTTCTTTATCCTCTCAGCCATCGCACCAAACTTGCTGGCGCCGGTGGATCCGCTAGCCATCAATCCTGTCGAAGCATTCTCAGCTCCCGGTGCCGGGCATCTACTGGGCACCGACGAATCGGGCCGTGACATTTATTCGCGCATCATCCACGGCTCAAGGTCCTCGTTGCTCATAGGGGCGGCGGCAACAGCAATTGGGCTCGGTCTCGCTCTGGTTCTTGGGACCATCGCCGGTTTTGGTGGACGGTGGCTGGACTTTGGCGTTGGCCGCGTCCTAGAGGTGCTCTTTGCCTTGCCCGGACTCCTATTGGCGTTGGTCTTCATCGCCCTCGCCGGACCAGGTGTTACGACTACCGTCATAGCCGTTGGCCTGACATCGGCGCCCGGATATGCCCGGATGATCCGTGCGCAGATCATCGCCCTACGTACCTCTCCCATGGTTGAGGCCGCAACCGTTCTTGGGCGTAGCAGGGCCCGTATTCTTGCCGTCCACATCCTGCCCAACGCACTCGCCCCCATTGCCGTACTTGCAACACTGGGACTGGGACAGGCAATTCTGTGGGCGGCTGCCCTGAGTTTCCTTGGACTCGGAGCACCTCCGCCAGCACCGGAATGGGGCACCATGCTTTCGGCCGGACGCACGTACCTTTCCCTAGCATGGTGGATGACGTTTTTCCCCGGATTGGCCATCGTGCTCGTTGCCGCAAGCTCAACCGTGTTCGCCCGATCCCTGAAGCTCGGAGGCACCCGATGACCAAGACCGAACCCATCTTGCGAGTCGAGGATTTACACGTCTCATTCGCCGATACCAAAGTTGTGCGCGGCGTTTCCCTCACGGTGAACCCTGGGGAATGCTTGGCGCTGGTAGGCGAATCGGGGTCGGGCAAATCGGTGCTCGCCAGATCCATGATGGGCCTAGCCGGCGCTGGATCCACGGTGCATGCCAACACCCTTGACATTGCCGGCCGAGACGCCCGAAATCTATCCCAGCGAAGCTGGCGTGCACTCCGCGGCAAGCACGTTGGTCTCATCTTGCAGGATGCACTGACATCGCTGGACCCGCTCCGAACCGTCGGCAAGGAAATCGACGACTCGCTCCGCCTGCACACGAGAAGCTCCGGGGCCCAACGCGCCGCCCGCGTTATCGAGCTACTAGAGGCAGTGGGTATGGATGACCCGGCACGCCGGGCAGGCCAACGCTCGGGAGAACTATCCGGAGGCATGCGCCAGCGGGCACTGATTGCCGCAGCCATTGCCTTGGATCCTGTGCTGATCATTGCTGACGAACCCACCACCGCGTTGGATGCGACGATCGCCGCATCAGTCATGGAACTCCTCGGCAGTCTGCGCCAAGCCGGTTCAGGCATGCTCTTGATTAGCCATGACCTAGCGGCCGTGGCAAACGTGGCCGATTCGATTGCCGTCATGCAGGCCGGGCGCATCGTGGAGCAGGGCTCGCGAGAACAGGTCCTCATGGATCCTCAACACGCGTATACGCGGGCGCTGCTGGCGGCAGTTCCAGCAGGCAAGCCACGCTTCACACGGCTCTCCCCCGACGACGACGCACCGGCGCCCTCGTTGCCTCTGCCCGGCAAAACGGTGCCGCCCCGGGGTGAGTTGGGCGCCGTCGTTCAGCCGCTGCTGCGCGCACGTGGACTCTCCAAGAGCTTCAGCAAGTCTAAGTCCGCCAAATTCCAGGCAGTGCACAACGTCAGCTTTGAGCTGTTACCCGGCCGCACCCTGGGCGTCGTGGGCGAATCCGGCTCGGGGAAGACCACCACAGCACGCATGGCCCTGGGATTGCTGCCCCCGGACACCGGAGACGTCGAGCTCTTCGGTGAACCCTGGAGCTCAATTCCTGAATCCGAACGCCGAATCCGTCGCCCGGCCCTTGGCGCTATTTACCAGGACCCGCTTTCGTCCTTCGATCCGCGGCTAACCGCTGCTTCGCTGTTGGCCGATGCCTTGAGTTTTGGTGCCACTCGGAATCCACGCGGGCACACGAGCCGAATCGCCGAACTGCTTCAGATGGTGGGGTTAGCGGCCGGGCTGGCCGGACAAAACCCCGCCACACTCTCGGGAGGACAGCGTCAGCGCCTGGCCATTGCCCGCGCCTTGGCCCCGGGCCCGAAGGTGCTGATTTGCGATGAACCGGTCTCAGCCCTGGACGTCTCCGTGCAGGCCCAAGTCCTAGACCTCCTTGATGAATTGCAGCAGCGACTCGGCCTGAGCTACCTGTTCATCTCCCACGACCTCTCGGTTATCAGGCATATGAGCGATGAGGTGCTGGTCATGCGCGCGGGGCAAATTGTTGAGTCGGGCGCAACCGAGCAGGTGTTCACCGATCCACAGGACGACTACACACGCACCTTGTTGGCCGCCGCACCGCTCCAACTGCGTGAACGCTGAGCTCCAAGGAGATCAAGGTTCCGGGAGAGGATTGCGACGGTGCCGATGATGCTTCTCGTAGCTTTGAAATACAGCGTCTGAGGTATCTCCCGAGTGCCGAAAATTCTCGCGCAGCACCCCTGCGAAATCGTCAAGGGCGTCGTAGAGCATGCGTCCTGCGAAGCTGAGATCTGTGTTCAAACTGGATTGGGCCTCCGCGGCCAGCTTTTGGGCATAGACGATGGTGGCCGGCAGAGACTCTCTTGGATGAGCTTCGTGAAAGTAATAGGTTTCGTTAAACGACACCAGGTCTATGCTGACCGCGGCAACATTTCTGGCGAACCCTTCAAGCAGCACTGTGGCATGGGCAGGGTCTAGCAAAGACAACCCTTGCTGGTCTGCGGCCTGCCTGAAAAGATTCAGTTCATGAGCAAGAGCGCGGCGACGACTCAGGGCCGGGTAGGTTTGTAGGATCCACGAGACGGTGGCAGTCAGCAACCCGAATCCAGTCACGGCCTGCGCCGCCGTAACGAGTCGAAGCACTTGGCCTGCTGGTACTACTTCTCCGTAGCCCACTGTGGACAAGCTGACCATGGAAATGTACAGGGCCTCCATGAGGTCCCCCCGGCGCGGCACGCCTTCGGCATAAACGAACCCGCTAGGAAGATGTGGCAGGTACACCATGGCCCACCCCACGATGGACAGCAGCGCCCACGTTCCAATCACGGCCCCCATGGCCGCAGGTGCCGCAACGGTTGAGGCCCGGCCCGCGAATCGTCGGGACAACAGCCACAACGCCCGCATGATCAGCCGACAGACCGGACCCGTCCCATGCGGCGAGAGGAGCGTTTGAAAGACATCAGCGGCCATCAGCAGAATCAAGCCAATGCCCACCACGGTGACCACAACGTCCAGGAAGTCCATGCTTCAGCCTACGCCCGGGCAGGCTGCCAGCCTCTATCACCCGGCCCGCACGAATGATCGTGACCCGAACACAGAGTTGCTCAACCTCGCTGAGGATACGACTGGACAGCAGAACGGTGGCAACGTCCGCGCTGACTCGGTGAATATGCCGCCTGAACACCGAATCCATGAGCGGATCCCGACCGGAACTGGGCTCATCTATCAGTTCCCGACGTAGCCGATCGTCGGATCCCCCACGCAGCCCCGTCAGCTAGTCAATGACTTCTAGGCCGGAAAGATTTGGACACAGGCTCACGTCCCCGGGGCATAGGTGATGTCCCGGGGATCCGGTGGCTTTAACGGCTGTGTCTGTTATTGACGTCAGGGCGGTTCCCGTTTCTCGGTCCAGCGACATGAATCTGCGGCGTAAGGGTTTCGTAAAGAGGCCCTCAGGCGGCGGTTATGCGGTGCTAGGCTCTGTGGTGAGCTCAGCTGCGGACCGGCAAAACAGGCTTCTATCGGCGCAGAAAAATACCGAGAATATAGCGAAGAAGGGCCCCCAATGCCGGGAACGGTCAGCAAGGCGCCGGACCGGTCACGTGACCGTGCAAAGTCGAGGCTAATAAGGGAGAACACCTTAGCCCGCGCGCTCCTTCACCCGTTCCGCACGGTTCCACTGGCATTCCTCGCCGCGATCATTGTTGGCGCCAGCCTGCTCATGCTGCCCGTCTCACGAACGGATATTGGCGCTGACATTCTCATGCCGGCCCTATTCACGGCCGTCTCTGCGGTTTGTGTCACAGGTTTGGTCACCGTGGATACAGCGACGTTCTGGACTCCCTTCGGACAGACAGTGATTCTTGGGCTCATTCAGGTTGGCGGATTCGGCATCATGACGCTTGCAACGCTGCTGGCCATGCTTGTCCGAAAGAGCATCGGTATCAGAGGCCAGCTCGTGGCGCAGACAGAATCGCACACCTTGAATCTGGGTGACGTGCGCTCGGTGCTGCTCCGGGTTGCCAAAATCATGGTATTTTTTGAGGTCTCCACCGCGGCAGTCCTTTCGCTACGCTTTTGGCTTGCTTACGACCACAACCTAGGTACCGCACTCTGGCACGGAGTCTTTCATGCCGTATCCGCATTCAACAACGCCGGATTTGCCCTGTACAGCGACAACCTCATCAGCCTCGCCGAAGACCCGTGGATCATCGTTCCGATTTGCGCGGCCATAGTAGTCGGCGGGTTGGGATTCCCCGTGATAATTGAGCTTCTCCGGGGTCGCAAGAACAGCAGGGCTTGGACCGTTCATGTCCGACTGACCGTATACGGGACGCTGCTGCTGCTCGCCATCGGGGTCGGATTCTTTGCGATCTTCGAATGGAACCGCGCGGAGACGCTGGGCCAGTTATCTACCGGGGGCAAGTGGTTGGCGGCGCTCGCAGGTGGAGTATTCCCCCGAACTGCCGGATTCAACAGCATTGATTACGCCGATGCGGCTCCTGAGACCCTCCTGATGACGAACATCCTCATGTTCATCGGTGGCGGCAGCGCCGGTACCGCCGGAGGCATCAAGGTTGCAACGTTCCTCGTCCTCGGATTTGCAATCTGGAATGAAATCCGTGGTCGGGAGCAGGTGACAGTGGGCCACCGGGCGATCAGCTCCGCCGTTCAACGCCAGGCAGTCACCGTCGCTCTGCTCGGGGTTGCCGCGGTTATTGGCGGCACGCTCCTCATTCTGATGTTCACGGACCATAGCCTTGAAGCCGTACTGTTCGAATCTGTTTCCGCGTTCGCTACCGTGGGGTTGAGCACCGGTATTACGCTGACGCTGCCGCCCAGTGCCCAGATGGTGCTCATAGTGCTGATGTTCATAGGTCGCATCGGCACCGTCACCGTAGCCTCCGCTCTTGCCGTTTCGTCGCGACCACGCCGGTTCAGGTTGCCGGAGGAACGGCCCATCATCGGCTAGGTAACGCTCGCAGGCCGAAGCCAATCTGTGATTGCCTCCTATGTGTTCAACGGCGAATTGTTCTCCGCTTCGTCCAACGAGTTGTACGTACAGTCCAAATACGCACACGATCTCGCGCACGGCATTGTTGACATGCAGTCGTCACAACTGTGGGATGCCTGCGCCATCGCCGCCCAAGGCACGCTCACGCATGAACGCCTTGGTGGCAAGCTATGAGCAGGTCATTAAAACTTTGCCGGACTGTTGCCCAGTTCTTCCGCGAGCAGCGTCACCCGGTTCTTGATGTCGTCACGGACCAGGCGCATCCGTTCCATGCCTTCGATACCGCGTTCGGAAGGTTCGTCCGTATCCCAGTTCCGGATCTCAATGCCAGGGACCGGCTCGACGACGGCCTCGCCGCCGAGTGTAATGATGACACCCACGTTGGCGAGCATGTCTGCCGTAATGGGTTTGGTGTGTTCACTGCTAATGTCTATCCCAACCTCGGCCAGGGAGGCCACGGATTGGGCGTTCAGGGCGGGGCCGGGCTTGGTTCCGGCCGTGTAAACGGTGACGGTGTCGCCTACGAGGTGCCGCATGAGCCCACCCGCCATCTGGGATTTTCCGCCATTCTTCACGCACACAAAGAGGACGCCTGGTTTGTTAGTCATCAAAAGAACTTCTTTCACTAGTTTGCCGAGCCTGCAGCGGTGAGTCCACTCAGGAGGTAACTGACGAGAACATCAATCTCGTCGCGGCCAGAAAGGACTGGATCATTGGAGCCCTGGCCGCTTCATTCTCCTACTCGGTAAGGGTTGCGGAGCGTCCGTGGGCCAATCCAGTGGGGATTCCGATGAGAACAGGTTCCGGTGTTCCACAGCAGGACACCGGCACTTCCTGGGCTGATGAGCCATCTTCAGCTGGAGCGCCGCAGCCACCAGTGGTGGGCAGGCGAAGCAAAACTAGCTCAGGGGTGACGCAGCAGGAATCTGCCGCCTTGTCCTGTGCTGTGCCGTTTGCTACCGGGAGATCGCAGCTGCCACCCAGGTCGGTGGAGCAGACACCGGTTTCAGGCAATTCGAGGTGCACCTGGTTGGCGGCAGTTTGGTCTCCGGCCAGGGCAGCGACGATGGAGCGGACTTGTTCGTATCCGGTGGCGAGCAGGAACGTTGGGGCTCGCCCGTAAGACTTCATCCCGGCAATGTAAAAATCCTTGTCCGGATGAGCCAATACGCTTGCGCCATGGGCCGGGACTGTCCCACAAGAATGGAATTCGGGATCGATCATCGGCCCCAGGTCTCGGGGAGCCTCCACGATGGGGTCAAGTTCCAAACGGATCTCACGCAGAATCTCCAGATCAGGACGGAACCCGGTAGCCGGGATCAACACGTCCACATCCAAGGTCAGATTCCCGTCCGGGGTGGTACCGGTAACGGCAAGGCTCTCACCAACGGTGAAGGAGGTGGTGGTGAAGGAGGTATGCAGTTCAATGTGCCCATCCTCGACCAAGCCACGCAGTCGGGAGCCGAGCCGGCCACGGGCCGGCAACCCGTCTAGGTCGCCACCGCCATAGAGCCGCGACGCATCCGAGCCGCGGACCGCCCAACTAATCCGCGTGCCCGGCTCATTCTTGGCCAACTGGCCCAGTGATAGCAGGGTATTGGCTGCCGAGTGGCCAGCCCCGATAACCAGAACATGCCTGCCCACAAACCGAGCTCGGTCTGCACCGGTGACATCGGGCAACGGCTCGGTGATGAGTCCGGCCACGATGGCATCGTCCTCACCGCGGGCTGGCAGCCCGGCCTGGCCGAGCGGGTTGGGCTGCGCCCACGTGCCCGAGGTATCAATCACGGCACGCACGTGATGATCAGTCACGGATCCGTCCGCCGATTGAACACGAACAAGGAAGGGCTGATCATCGCGATCACGCGAATGAGTCTTGTCCATACCCACCCGGCTCACAGCCGTCACCATCGACGACAGATGCAGAGCTGCACTGATCGCCGGCACGGCGGCCAGCGGGTTCAGATACTTTTCCACGAGTTCGGCACCGTAGGGCAACGAAGTCAGGCGCGGTGCCTCCCAGCCGGTGGGTTCGAGCAGACGCCGTGATGCCGGATCGATGTTGTGCTCCCATGAGGAGAACAAGCGGATGTGCCCCCACTTCTGAACCGCCGAACCAACGCTATCCCCCGATTCAAAGATCACCGGGGTGATCCCGCGCTCCACGAGATTGGCGGCCGCCGCCAGCCCCACTGGACCGGCGCCGATGATGGCAATAGGCAAGTCGCTACGCAGCTCAGACATGGCAGGAACCCTTTCTAGTTAGCGGGGATGAGATCGGCGATGAGCGCCTGGATACGTGACTTGATATCGTCACGGATCGGACGCACAGCTTCAACGCCCTGGCCGGCCGGGTCTTCCAGTTCCCAGTCTTCGTAGCGCTTTCCGGGAAAGAAGGGGCAGGTATCGCCACAGCCCATGGTGATCACGACGTCGGACTCCTTCACCGCGTCAGTGGTGAGAATCTTGGGGATCTCGGTGGACATGTCAATGCCCTCTTCCGCCATGGCCTCAACGGCAGCCGGGTTGACCGAGGCGGCCGGCTGGGACCCAGCCGAGCGAACCTCGATAGCCCCCTTGGAAAGACTGGTGAGGTAGGCGGCGGCCATCTGTGAGCGGCCCGCGTTGTGGACGCAGACAAACAAAACGGAAGGCTTCTTAGTGATTTCGGTGGTACTCATGAGTTCAGGCTCCTCAAGGAAATGATCGGATTGTGGGTCAAACTTTGCGTCAAACAGGGAATGGTTAGGAGGTGAAGAATCGCTTGCGCGCCCACAGGGCAACATAGACCAAGGCAACCAGGACGGGCACTTCAATGAGGGGCCCGACGACGCCGGCCAGGGCTTGGCCGCTGGTGACACCAAAGGTGCCGATCGCGACGGCGATGGCGAGCTCAAAGTTGTTGCCGGAGGCCGTGAACGCCAATGTGGTGGTCTTCGCATAACCAAGTTTTAGGGCACGGCCAATCACCATACTGACACCGAAGACGACGATGAAGTACACCAGAAGTGGCAGGGCGATTCGGGCTACATCCAGCGGCTTGGAGGTGATGGAGTCACCTTGGAGTGCGAACAGCAGCACGATGGTGAACAGCAAGCCGTACAGTGCCCACGGGCCGAGCTTCGGAAGGAATTTGCCTTCATACCAGTCGCGACCCTTGGCCCTTTCACCGATCGTGCGGGTGAGGAATCCTGCCAGCAGGGGGATGCCGAGGAAGATCAGCACCGAGGCGGTGATGGCCCAGAAGGAGAAGTCCGCGGACGTCGACGGAAGTCCCAACCAACCCGGCAGCACCTGGAGGTAGAACCAGCCGAGGACACCGAAAGCGAAGACTTGGAACACTGAGTTGATCAGAACCAGCACCGTGGCGGCCTCGCGGTCACCGCAGGCCAGATCATTCCAGATCATGACCATGGCAATACAGCGGGCCAGGCCAACAATGATCAATCCGGTGCGGTATTCGGGGAGGTCAGGAACAAAGATCCACGCCAACGCGAACATGAAGGCCGGCGCTGCCACCCAGTTGATGATCAGCGAGGTGATCATCAACTTCCGGTCGCCCAGTACTTTGCCGGTTTCGTTGTAGCGAACCTTGGCCAACACCGGGTACATCATGACCAACAGGCCGATGGCGATGGGCAGAGACACGGAACCAACCTTCACCGCGTCCAATGCTGTATTCAACCCTGGAATGAACTTGCCCAACAACAAGCCGGCCGCCATGGCGGCGATGATCCACACGGGCAAGAACCGGTCCAGGGTGGAAAGCTTGCCAACAACGGCAGCATCCCCAGGGATGGAAGGGGTGGTGGTCGTGGTACTCATACAGCTCCCGGGCAGTTCAGCAAAAGATTGACGATTGTCGATACAGCAAGTATTTCTCGCTATATCGACAATTGTCAATCTATGGGCATAATGGTTACATGACCACTGCATTAACGATCGAGACGGCCACAGCTGAACTCTGTTGCGAACCTAGCGGGCCGCCTGCGCTCACCGCCACGGACGCTCAAGAATCAGCGCGTGTCCTCAAGGCGCTGTCGGATCCGAACCGATTGCGTCTGCTCTCCATCGTCAAGGCCGGTGAAAGTGGAGAAGCCTGCGTTTGCGACCTCACCGAACCCTTGGAGCTAGGCCAACCCACGGTCTCCCATCACCTGAAAATCTTGGTCGATGCCGGGCTATTGGAGCGGGAGAAGCGCGGTACCTGGGCCTATTACTCCATCGTCCCAGGAGCACTTGATCGGGCCGCCGCGATGATTACACAGCTATAGGCAGCACCGAGATCTATCACGTAGCCGACTCCGGCTCGTAGCCAATGAGCCAGTGCAATCCATGCCGGTCAATGACCTGACCATCTGTGGCGCCCCAAGGCTTCTGGGCCAGCGGGTCGACGACAACTCCGTCAATGGCGAGTTTATCGAACCACTCGTGGAGCACGTCTGGCTTAGCAGTCCCCAAAAGTGCGAGCATGAGGCCTTCGAAGCGAACGCTCTTTCCGCCTTCTGGAGCATCAGAGCCCGCAAGTGCTACAACGCCTTGGAGCTCTCCATGGGCAATGGCCTCCGGAGGTCCACCGTCAGGGGAAAACTCTGCGTAGGTATACAGATGGAGCTTTCCACCAAACACCTCCGCATAGAAACCGAGCGCCTCACGCGCCGTGCCGGGAAAACTGACATAAATCATAGGTGCGGCCATGACCGAAGCCTACAAAATCCACTGATCGCTTGCAATAGGCGAACAACGGCTTCGACGGACGCCAACTAGCCGATGCCAGCGGGCCTGGCCCTAGCGGCCTCCTCGGATATTTCGACTCAGCTGTTCCACGTCCACCGCGCCAACGCCATCCGTGAAGGGCTGACTCCATTCCACGCCTGGGGTTCTCTCCCAAGGGCTGCCACTTCAACAGTCCTATTCCGGCATCCAAGGCGCGCGTCAGATGTCGGCGACATGGTTCCGCCAGCTGTGCTCCGGGAGGTACCCCAGGAGTCGTTTTGCCTTGTCAATGGAAAGCATGGTCTCGTGTCCGGAAAGCTCCTTGCGGACCTCAACCCTCGGAAACACCTCGGTGGCCAGGTCTGCACTGGAACGCAGCATGACAGTGTCATCATTGGCAACGATGAACGCCTGAAATCCCGGCTGGCCATTCTCTAGCGCCCGAGCCACCGCCTGCGCACCATCCCGGCCATCAACGTATCCCCAGAGGTTCCATTTGCGCGCCATGACGTCGCTATCGAACGACGGGAATGCGGCATAGTCCGCAACGTCCATAACGTTGGAAAAGCGCAGCGCAATAATGCTCAGTTCCGGGTCCCAGCGGGTCAACTCAATGGCCATCTGCTCTTCCAGATGCTTGACCAGAGAGTATGTGCTTTCCGGCCGGGCAGGGTATTCCTCATCGACGGGAATATAAGGCGGGTCTGTGTCGAACGGCAATCCCAGCACTGTCTCACTCGAGGCGTACACCACCTTTTTAATGCCCGCCCGCCGCGCCGCCTGGAACACGTTATACGTGGAAAGCATATTGTTCTCGAACGTGGCGGCATCCGGAAGAATCCCCGGCGCCGGAATGGCACCCAAGTGCACAACGGCATCGAAGCCACTGTGTCTGTCATCCAAACCCAACAGCACGTCCACGACCTGACCATAGTTGCGCAGATCCACGATCACCAGTTCCGAGCTTCGTTCCCCCGCACGGTCCAGGTTCAACACCTGGTGCCCGTCCGCGACCAATCTGCGCACGACATGCCGCCCGAGCTTTCCGCTTCCGCCTGTCACTGCAATTCTCATCCGAACTCCTCTATCTTCGTCATTGGCTCGCACAAGTACGCGGATCCACCCTGACCTCCAGCTCCTAGCGGCGCCCGCCAAGTGGTCTAGGCCACTACGATATCGACATCCAGCTGCCATGTCAGCAATTGAGCCACCCCCTGCTGTTCCTAGGAATATTTTTCCTAGGAACAGCAGAGCTACCCTCACGGAACTCATGGCGCCGTTCGACACAATTGCGCTCAGCGGGAGTTGATACAGATCACATTTGGCCCCTATGAGAATTTGTTGAGGAATTTCCGCTTAACCGCTTGACCAGCATCGAATCAAGCCCTTATGGTCATGAATAACCGCTTAACCACTCACAATGAGGTGACATGAATCATCGAGGCTTTTACAAACCAAACGACGCATGGGTAGGAGATGTCATCCCCTGGGAAGAGGACGGCACGTTCCACCTGTTCTACCTGCATGAGACCCGCAAATCCCCCAAAGAGGGTATGCCGTGGCACCGGGTTGTCACTGAGAATCTTGTCGATTTTCAAGAAACAGGGGAAGCCCTCGCATCCAATGGCCCTGCGTCGGCCGACTTCAATATCTACACCGGAAGCATTGTCCTCGACGGCGAGGGGTCGCACCATGCCTTTTACACAGGCCAGAACCCTGCCAAGACCGGCGAGGACGGCCAGGCGCTCCAATTGGTCATGCATGCGACCAGCCAAGACGGCATGCAGTCCTGGCAACGCCGTGATTCAGACACCTTCGGAGCTACCGCCGGCTATGAGACCGCCGACTGGCGCGATCCCTTTGTCTTTTGGGATGAAGACACCCAGCTCTGGCGCATGCTCATCACAGCACGCCACGCCAACGGACCAGCCCGACGACGGGGTGTGATTGCGCAGTGCACATCACGCGACCTCGTCCGATGGGAACCGGCCCCACCCTTCTGGGATCCACGGCGTTACATCGCCCACGAATGCCCCGAGGTATTTCAATGGGGCGATTGGTGGTACCTGGTCTACTCCGAGTTCAGCGATGCCTTCACCACGCGCTACCGCATGGCCCGGAGCCTGGCCGGCCCGTGGCTAGTTCCGGAACACGATTCACTGGACGGACGCGCCTTCTACGCAGCAAAGTCGGCCGCTCGGGATGGTCGCCGCTTCTTCTTCGGTTGGATCGCCTCACGAGAAGGCGGGACCGACGACGGCGCCTGGCAATGGGCTGGCACGATGTCAGTGCTTGAAGCAGAACAGCGCGACGACGGCACACTTGCGTTCCATCCGGCCCAAGAGCTGCGTGAGACGTTCTCCGAGGAAGCCGATGAATCTTTCGCCGCAACGGTCCTGACTGCTCCTGACGGCTACGCCGATCAACTCACGGAGAAAGATACAGCGAAGGCATTTAGGATTATCGCCCGATTCGACATCGCCGGGCCCACGACTGAATGTGGTGTGGTGTTGCGGGCCAGCGCGGACGGTGACGAAGGCTATTGCCTGCGCCTGGAACCGAAACGAGGCCGGCTGGTGTTCGACCGCTGGCCACGACAGCCAACGGGCACAGAACAGTGGCAGATCTCGGGCGACGTGCCTTACGCCGTCGAACTTGAACGGTCTGTCTCCCTAGAACCCGGCGAGCACGAGTTGGAAGTCATCGTCGATGGTGACCTCTGCATCGCAACCGTTGATAACAGCACTGTGCTGAGCACGCGCCTTTATGACCGCCCAACGGGCCGCGCTGGCGTGTTTGTCGGCGAAGGCACCACGACCGTCACGGACTTCAAAGTATTCAATCGTGAAGAAGCGGCCGCGACCAAGCCATGGGAAAACGGCTTGCTCGCCGCAACTCTCTAACTTTTCTTTCAGCAAAAACCCGGCCCCGCCGATCAATCAATGGAGATTTCGACATGTCATTCACCAAACGTTCCATCGCACTCTTGGCCGCCGCTTTCGCTGCCACCTTGGCACTGAGCAGCTGCGCAGGATCAGCCGGCACTGCCGATCCGAACAACGTCAACCCGGAAGGCGAAATTGTTCCGCGTGAGATTTCCTGGTTGCTGTCCCGGCCGGCCGACGGCGGCGTGATCACGGCGATGCAGCAAATCGCCGCAGACTACGCCAAAGATCACCCCGGGTTCTCGCTCAATCTCATCACAACACCTGACCGCCCCTCATATATCCAAAAGTATGAGACGCTGGCCGCCGCGAAGAAGCTGCCCGAACTCTTTGACACCGACGCAACACCATTCGCCCAAAAGTTGGCCAGTCAGGGGCGCATGGTCAACGTTGATGCCCTCCTGACGGACCTCGAGCTGGCCGACGACTACCGGCCTGCAGCGCTCGATTACCAGCGCTTCGACGATGGCTCGTTGTACATGGTTCCGTTCGAGTTCCAACAGGAGTACTTCTGGTACAACTCAGCACTACTCAAGAGTGCCGGTGTTGAAACGCCCAAGACCCTCGATGACTTCCCGCAGATGTGTACAGACCTTCGGGCTAAGGGCATCACGCCCATCGCTCTCGATGGGCAGGATCAATGGCCACTGGAACGCTACATGGCTTACTACCCGTTCCGGATGTCTGGGCCACAGTACGTTTTGGATTTGAAAAATGGCGACGCTACCTTTGCTGACCCTGAAGGCCGGGCAGCTGCCGAGTGGCTCTACAACCTCGGCAAGGCAGGCTGCTTCCAGGAAGGTTTCTCCTCGACCGGTTATGCAGATGCCCAGGCGCTGTTCACCTCCGGACAGGCTGCCGTGTACAACATCGGCACGTGGGAGCTAGGTAACCTCGCTACCGAAAAGCTCGACCCGGCAGTACGCGATTCGGTTGATTACTTCACTCTCCCGACCATCGACGGTGCCGCCACCGCGGCGAACGAGTTCGTCACGCCGTCGGGCATTGGTATGGCCGTCAACACGCAAACCTTTGATCCTTTGGTACGCGACTTCCTTGCCTTTGCACTCAAGGAATACCCCGAGGTCTACGCGGCAACCGGGGCATTGTCGCCAACCACAACGACCAAGACCACCATCCCCGCAGATGCGACCGAACTGTACAAGCGCTCCGTCACGCAGGCGGACGAAGTAGGCAAAGCCATCGCGATGCCGTGGGATACCCAGCTCGATCCGGCAACCAACACGCGCTTGCAGCAGGAACTAACCCTTCTGGTGCAGGGCGACATCACACCCGATGAATTCATCAAGACCATGGATGCAAGCCTCGCGGAGAACAACAATGGCTAGTACCACCCACACACGAGTGGCCAAGATACCCTCCGGGCCACCCCGAAAGCCCAAGTACGTCCGGTCATCGATGCTGCCAGGACGATCCGGCCTTTCAGTTGCGGTGTTCCTCATCCCACCGCTACTGCTCTACGGACTCGCAGTCCTGCTGCCCATCGTTCAGTCGCTGGTCCTGAGCTTCTTCCGCTGGGACGGCATCACCGACATGAGGTTCATCGGACTGGACAACTACGTCAAGATGTTCACCCGCGACGACGTCTTTTGGACGGCCTTCAGAAACGCAATCATCTACCTGGCGATCTGCCTCGTGCTGCAACTCGGCGGCGCGCTCGCCGTCGCCGGACTCCTCACAGGCATCCGCAGGGCCCGGGAACTCGTCAAGACCCTCTACCTTCTGCCGGCAGTGATCTCGACAGTCGCCATCGCCATCCTCTTTCAACGCATCTATTCACTGGAACCGGTAGGTCTGCTCAACCAAATCCTGGATTGGGTGGGGTTGGACGGCTTACAAACCGCCTGGCTTTCCAATGTCCAAACGGTCCTGACAGCTGTTTCCATTCCTGAAGGGTGGCGGTTTACCGGACTCTATATGCTCATCATCTATGCCGCCCTCATGGCCGTTCCCCGCGAACTCGAGGAAGCCGCGCGCCTTGACGGAGCATCCTGGTGGCAGGTGTTTTGGCAGATCCGTTTCCCACACATCCGGCCCGTCTGGATTACGACGACGATCATGGCCACGACCTTCGCACTGCGCGGATTCGATATCCCCTATCTACTCACCAATGGCGGGCCCGGCCAGGCCTCTGAGTTGCTGACCACGTATATGTACAAAACCGCGTTCGTGCACACTGATTATGGCTATGCCAGTGCGATCTCGGTGTTCATTGTCATCGAGTGCCTCGTCGCCGTGGGCCTCATCTTCCTACTCCTTCGTCGAAAGGACGCCTCATGACCGCGCCAGTCCTCACCGCGCCCATTAAGGCCACCCCTGTGAAACCGCACGTGCCGGCAAAGAAGCCGACGAGGCTTCGCGTGCAGCGGATGCTCCTGACCGCGACGATCGTGCTCATCGTGATCGTCCAGGTGTACCCGATGGCATGGCTATTTCTGACCAGCTTTCGAACGGCCTCAGATTTCGCATCGGGCAACCCCTTTGCCTTGCCGACTGCCTACACCTTGGAAAATTACGTCCGGGCGTTCGCCACTGGAAACCTGGGGCTGAACATTCTCAACAGCCTCATCGTCACGCTCGGAGCCAGCGTCCTCATTGTCATTTCGGGCATGATGGCTGCCTTCGCGCTTCAGGTTCTTGGATTCCGTTTTAGCGGCGTGGTGCGGGGACTCTTCCTCCTGGGAATCATTGTTCCCGTTCAGATCGCGCTCGTGCCGCTCTTCATCGACTACTCCAAGATCGGACTCTTGGACACGCACCTGTCGATGATCATTCCGCTCGCCGCGTTTGCGATGCCCATGGCCGTGTACCTCTTCACTTCGTTTTACGAGTACATCCCCCGGGAAATGTATGAAGCTGCCTCCCTTGATGGGGCCGGGCCGTTCCGAATTTTCGCACAGATCACCTTCCCGCTCTCCGTCAACACCATCATCACCGTAGTGCTGGTCAACAGCATCTTCATTTGGAATGACTTCATCTTTGCCAACACGTTTGTTCTCTCTAACGGTCTCAAGACGATCCCACTGGGTCTTCAGAACTACATTGGAGCCATGGGTAATACGGATTGGACAGCGACGTTCGCCGCCGTTTGCGTGACGGTGACACCGTTGCTGCTGGTATTCCTCGTTTTGAATAAGGCCATGATTAGTGGACTCGAGAGCGGAGCAACCAAGTGATGACCAGCCCGGAGAACGGTAAGGCTGAACACGCAATTACCATGCGCGATGTGGCCAAGGCGGCCGGCGTCTCGGTCGCCACGGTATCGGTGGTCCTCAATAACAAGCCCGGTGCCCGCATTGGTGATGATGCTCGACGGCGGGTGCAAGAGGTAGTCGCCGAACTCGGCTACCGACCCAATGTGCTGGCAAAAACCCTCGCAAATGGCACCTCCCGCTTCATTGGCCTCGTCGCAGACGCGATCGCCACAACCCCTTTCGCCGGTCAAATCATCCACGGGGCACAAGATGAGGCTTGGAAGAATGGCTACGTCCTGCTGGTAGCCAACACCGACGGCAACAAGGCCGCCGAGGATGAAGCGATCGCCATGATGCTCGAGCACCAGGTACACGGGATCCTCTACTCAACCTGGTATCACCGAGAGATCAGCGTTCCCCCATCGCTCCACAAAACCACAACTGTGCTCGTGGATTGCTTCGCCAGCGGCAGCGGGCTACCCGCCGTCGTCCCGGATGAGACACAGGGCGGGCGCACCGCAACTGAGGGCCTGCTTGCCGCGGGCCACCGCAGGATCGCCTTCATCAACACCACCACACCATCGCCGGCGCAAAGCGGACGCCTAGCCGGCTACCGCTCGGCACTCGAGGACGCTGGTATTGCATACGACGACTCGCTGGTGTTCCCTGCCCTTCCCGAGCAGGAAGGCGGATACGCCTCGACAGCCAGCATTCTCGAGTCAAAAGCGACGGCAGTCTTCTGCCACAACGACCGTGTGGCCATGGGGCTCTATGACGGACTTCGCGAACACGGACTGCGGATTCCCGAAGACATCGCTGTGATGGGCTTTGACAACCAGGATGTCATCGCCGCTCACTTGCGCCCCCCGCTGTCAACGGTCGCGTTGCCGCACTACGAGCTTGGCGCTGCGGGCGTTCGAATGCTTCTTGGCATCGACAGCTCGTCCAACACGGTAGCTACGCTCGTAGCTTGTCCGCCAGTTCAACGGCAATCGGTCTAGGGCGGCCTCCGTGGAAATCAGGAAGCTGCCAATACCGAGACCTACGTTCCACTTCACTCCGCAATCTAACTGGATGAATGATCCCAACGGGCTGGTCTTTGACCGGGGTCTGTGGCACTTGTACTTCCAGTACAACCCTGAAGGCCCGGATTGGGGCAACATGAGTTGGGGCCATGCAAGCAGCACGGATCTGCAGAATTGGACCGAACACCCCGTAGCCCTGCCTTATCGCCAAGGAGAGCAGATCTACTCCGGTTCCGTCGTTGCTACGCAAACCAACGGTGATTCACTCCTGACCGCGTACTACACCAGTGCCTTCGAAAATGGCCGCCAGGCACAGTCGCGGGCGACCAGCAGCGACGGTGGTTTCACCTGGGAGCAGGACCCGCAGAACCCTGTGCTCGACCGTGGGACAAACGCATTCCGCGACCCAAAGGTGATCCGATATACCGACGACCACGGCGATTTTCGGTGGATCATGCTCGCAGTCGAGGCAGAGGATCGGCAGGTACTCTTTTACCATTCCACTGACCTGCGCTCGTGGACACACCAGAGCACCTTTGGGCCTCTGGGTGATGACCGCGTGGTCTGGGAATGCCCGGACCTTGTTCCGCTGCCAGTGGATGACGATCCGAACAACATCAAATGGGTGTTGTTCATCAGCAAAAACCCCGTGGGCGAGGACGCGGATCCTGACGGCTCATCGATGAGTTACATCATCGGAGACTTTGATGGGACGGCATTTACCACCGAGACCACCGAACTCTTGCGGTTGGATCATGGGCGGGACTTCTATGCGGGTGTAACGTTCGACAACGCACCGGGAAACGCCGCCATCATGATCGCGTGGATGAGCAATTGGCGCTACGCCGGCGCTTTCCCATCAGCTCCCTGGCGCGGATCGATGTCACTGCCACGACAACTGTCCTTGCGCACCAGCGCAGGTGTGGCCCGTCTCGTGCAGGAACCACCTGAATTCATCCGCACATCTCTCGCCGAATCTCAACCTGTCCCCAGATTGGACACGGCACAGCCCCTGAGTTTCGCGGTAAGTGGACATTCGCTCATTGACCTCCGCTGGGATCCGGCAAGCACAGGAACCCTGCGGCTGAAGCTGCAGGGTGATGCAGATGCGCAGGTCAGCATAGAACACTCACCCACGTCCGGAGCCCTGCACCTCACCCGGCAAGGACGAGACACACAGGCCGTGCATGCTGATTTCCCATCGACCAGCACCGTGCCTCTTGACGGCACCGCACCCGTGCGACTGCTGCTTAGCCTCGACGGACCGTTGCTGGAGGTATTCGTGAACGACGGCGAATCCACTGTTTCCAACCTCGTGGTGCTCGGATCGGGCACCGTCACCGCAATGATCACCACAGATGAGCCAGGCCAAGTGGCCGTCGCCATGATCAACATTCCGGCGCTAGACTGCGCCCGCCAAGACTAGAAAGACTAGAAAGGAAACCACCAAGATGCATCCCATAACCCGACGAAGTGTTATGCAAGGCGCCGGTGCCCTCGCAGTATTGATGACAGGTGCCATGCCCGCGACCGCCTATGCCGAAGCCCAGACTCAGAGTTCACTGCGAGCAAAGTTTCATATGACGCCGCCAACGGGCTGGCTCTGCGACCCGCAAAGGCCTGTCACCACCAACGGCGCCTACCAGCTGTACTACCTTCATTCCGGCCAAAACAACGGACCAGGCGGCTGGGACCACGCCACCACGAACGACGGCGTGGCCTTCACCCATCACGGGACCGTCATGCCACTTCAGCCAGACTTTCCCGTGTGGTCAGGCTCCGCCGTCGTCGACACGGCGAATACGGCCGGGTTCGGAGCGGGCGCGGTCATCGCACTGGCAACGAAACCAACAGGCGGCATCCGCAAGTACCAGGAGCAGTATCTGTACTGGTCCACCGACGGGGGCATCACCTTCACCGCGCTTGCTGATCCTGTCATCGTCAATACCGATGGACGCACCGCCACGACGCAGGCCGGGATAGAAAACGCTGAGTGGTTCCGCGACCCAAAGATTCACTGGGATGGCGCTCGCAGTGAGTGGGTGTGTGTAATTGGCCGTGCACGCTACGCGACGTTCTACACCTCAGCGAATCTGCGTGACTGGCAGCTCCAGCGCAACTTTGACTACCCAAACCATGCGCTCGGCGGCATCGAATGCCCGGACTTGTTTGAGATGACAGCGGGCGATGGCACCCGCCACTGGGTCCTTGCGGCCTGCATGGACGCTTATAGCATTGGCCTGCCGATGAGCTATGCGTATTGGATGGGTGCGTGGGACGGTGAGCAGTTCCTCACAAATGACCTCACCCCGCAGTGGCTGGACTGGGGCTGGGATTGGTATGCGGCGGTGACCTGGCCATCGGTCGAAGCTCCAGATTCGCGCCACCTCGCGATCGCCTGGATGAACAACTGGAAGTACGCTGCCCGCGATGTACCCACAGACGCAACGGACGGCTACAACGGCCAGAACTCGATCGTGCGCGAACTTCGTCTCGAGCACCAGCCGGACGGCCGCTACAGCCTACTCAGCAGTCCGATCGAAGCACTCGGAAACTATGTAACAGCAACCACCACTTTTCCTGATCAAGTTGTCACCAATAGTGTGGTGCTGCCATGGAACGGGCGGGCCTATGAGCTCGAGCTCGACATCACGTGGGACACCGCGAGCAACATTGGTGTGTCAGTTGGCCGCTCCGCCAACGGCTCGCGGCACACTAACATCGGCAAATATGGCGCGGGGCTGTACGTCGACCGCGCATCCTCTGACCTCTCGGGATTCGAACTCACACCGTACTCGCGGGCGGCCGCGCCGATCGACGCTGGAGCCCGCTCCGTCCATCTGCGGATCTTTGTTGACACTCAGAGCGTTGAAGTGTTCGTCGATGGCGGGCACACCGTGCTGTCGCAACAAGTACATTTCACCGAGGGTGACACCGGAATCTCCTTCTATTCAGATGGTGGTGCGGCCACTCTTACCGGCATCACGGTTCGCGAATTCGGCGATGTCAGCTAGTCTCCCCCGCACCACACCTAAGAGGAATGGCCAGCATTACAGTTGGGCTGAACCGTGTTCAATCCCGCCGTAGCGACGACGCGCCACGGATTCACTGAAGGAAAAATCCTAGCCCCTAGTGAGGGGGTGGTACCTGGCAACCTTTAAAAAGGAAGCCGGCACGTATATGGCGGCTTCAAACTACGGACGCTCTAGTCCATTCTGGCGGGAAGGGTTTTGAGCCTGTCGATCGAGTTCGCATGAAGCACGGGCCCACCTAACTTCGTCGGCCCTATCTCATATCGGGAGAATTTCCTTTTAATCGGTGGCAAAGACAGGCCAGCAATCCATCTCGCACGCCGGATTGAATGTCGTGTTGCATCAGGCCGGCGCGCTACTTGCGTTGCGGGCAGATTACGCCGGACTCTCCGCAACTACCACGACGAATATTTACTGAGGATTGCTACTGAGGTATCCGATGGTTTGAGCTCGGCGTCTTCCACAAAGCGGACTGGGCACCACGAGCGTCGACCTCCTAATGGACACAAGAGGGTGTCTTGAAGCGTCACAGATGCCGCGTTTCTAGGCTCTAGAAGGTGCTCGGGGCATGAAGAGATCAAGGGTTTCAAAGGCTTTTTGGACGATGAGCAGGACGTCTTCTTCTGCGCATCTGCGCTCCACGTAGTTTGTCATGACAGAGAATTTGTCGATCACAGGTGGTAGTGCACGCAGGTTTCTTGATAGGGGACGCCCGAAGTCATCCCAGTGGACGGGGATAATGCAAGAGGGGCTCGTGGCGGTAACGACGTGATGCCAGTAGTCATCTCTGAACTCCTCAGTTTGCGTCCCAAGGATGCCAACGCCGAGATAGAGCACGTCGACGTCAAGGCCAGTGAACTTGTTGGGCACGAAGTTGGCGCTCGGGTGTATGAGTACTGTTCCGGTGGGGTGAGTGATGTGGAACGAGTAGCAGGTGCCATCACGATAATTGCTGGCTTTTGTCGGAGTGACCAGAGGCGTGTCGATCGCACCTGGATACCTATTCCCAGGGCTATGGATACCTTCGATGACTCGAACTGTGAAGTCGCCAAAGCTGAACTCCTCGCCGTCGGCGATGACACTCATACGATCCTCGCCTAGCTTCGCTCCTCGCCCAACATTGAGACTGGATTCCGAACCATAGAGGGTGCCGCCAAGTTGTTTGATGACTTCTGGTGAATCCATCACGTGATCGTAGTGGGAGTGGGCGACGAATAATGCATCGAGCGCACTCACCCCTCCTCGTGCCAGGAGTTCTTGGATACGGCGGGGATTTGGAGCAATTCTTCCTAGGAGGGCGCGGAGAAGCGGTGGGCGGGTGAGGAATCCGTCGATCATGATGTGCGAGGTGCCATCCGTGAGGTACACCGTGGATGTTCCAAAGAAGGTAGCTCGCACTCCGGGAGAGTTGTCAGTCATGGGTGCACCACGTCGGCCTTTCGTGTTGGGCGGGGTAACTGTCAGAGCTGGCGGGCAATTGAGCGGCCCACAGTCCGGCCGGTAAAGATGCAACCGCCCAGGAAAGTCCCCTCGAGCGCGTTGTACCCGTGGGCCCCTCCGCCACCGAACCCGGCAGCTTCACCTGCCGCGTACAAGCCGTGGATTGGCGAGCCGTCCTTCGCGAACGCTTGTCCGTTCAGATCTGTTTGAATCCCGCCGAGGGTTTTTCGCGTGATCACGTGAAGCTTCACGGCGATCAAGGGACCATGTGCCGGGTCCAGGAGTTTATGTGGCTTAGCCACACGGAACAGCTTGTCTCCCACGTAGCGGCGGGCGTTGTGGATGCCCATCACCTGTGTGTCTTTCGAGTAAGAGTTGGTCATTTCTGCGTCTCGCTGCACAATCTGGCGTTCGATGTCGTCGTAGTTGAGTATCGGGTCATCGGTGATCTTATTCATGCCAGCGACCAGAGCACGGAGGTCCTCTGCCACGACGAAGTCCGCACCGTGCTTCTTGAATGCTTCCACAGGCGGTGTGGCGTTGCGACCGAGCCGGCTTTTCAGCATCAATTTCAGATCCCGGTCCGTAATATCGGGGTTCTGCTCGGATCCGGAGAGGGCGAACTCCTTCTTAATGATGTCTTGGGTCAAGATAAACCAGGAATAGTCGTACTTCTGAATGTCCGGGGTGGTTCGGAGCATCGTGAGGGTTCCGATGGTGTCGTACCCGGGAAGGCCGGGTGAGGGCAGGCGCCGACCGAGGGCGTCGAACCACATCGAAGACGGCCCGGGGAGAATGCGGATGCCGTGGCTTGGCCAAATCGGGTTCCAATTCTGAACGCCTTCGGTGTAGTGCCACATGCGGTCGCGGTTAACGAGCCGGACGCCAGCGTCGTCGGCGATGTCTAGCATCCGTCCGTCGACGTGCTTGGGCACCCCGGTGATCATCGTCTTGGGGGGTGTTCCTAGGCGCTCGGGCCACCACTTGCGAACCTGTTCGTGGTTGCCGCCGATCCCACCCGAGGCAATCACCACGGCCTGTGCAGTCAGCTGGAATTCGCCGACCTTTTCCCGGTTTGAGGTCACGCCACGCTTCGCGGAGTCGGGCGCCAATCTCGTTCCGTGTACTCCGGTTACCGTATTGCCATCCATGATAAGACCGTCGACTTGATGCCGGTAGTAGAAGGTGACGAGGTTACTTTCGGCAGCCTCGCGTGCTTTATCGGCGAAGGGTTCAGAGATGCCCGTGCCCGTTCCCCAGGGGACGTGAAAGCGTGGAACGGAGTTGCCATGGCCACCGGCCTTGCCATCACCGCGTTCGGCCCACCCGACCAACGGCGTGAATTTGATGCCTTGCTCTTGTAGCCATCGCCGCTTTTCGCCTGCGGCGAACTCTACATAGGCCCGCCCCCACTTCTTGGCCCACTCATCCTGAGGCAGGTCCCCGGTGAGTCGATCCCAGCCTGCACTGCCCTGCCAGTCTTGCCACGCAAGCTCGAAAGAATCCTTCACTCCGTAGCGTCGCTGCATTGGAGTATCCACCAGGAATATGCCACCGAAGGACCAAAAGGCTTGGCCACCGAGGTTCGCGGAGTTCTCCTGATCAACGATCGCGACCCGCTTGCCGGCCCGGACAAGTTCGTTCGTGGCAACGAGGCCAGCCAAGCCGCCGCCGACAATGATGACATCAGCATCCATCTCGATTCTCACTTTCCCTTTTCACGTTGAGTCGGCGGCGCATTGTCTCCGGGGACCTCGCGTGACGAGCAGCAACTACAATTTAGATACACACTGTACTAAAATCAGACTGTATCGCAATGGATGGATGAAGGAAAGTGTTATGACAGCTAGGAATCAAGTCGCGCGTGTGCCTCGCAAGCGCAGTGAAACGCGCCCCAGGATCCTTTCAGCCGCGCGTCAGCTAATGACCGAACGTGGCCTGGACGGAGTCAGTATCGAGGCGATCGCTGAGCACGCCGGCTACACACGAGGGGCGTTCTACTCGAATTTCGCTTCCATGCATGATCTTTTGCTCGCACTCTACGAGCAACATTCCGACGAGCTAATTTCGGAACTGCGATCCAGCACAAATGACGTATCGCAACCTGGAGTCTTCGACAGCTTGGAAGCAGCCATAGCCCACGTAGTCTCGGCGCTTCCCTTCGATGTTCAGTGGTTTCGCATCCGCACCAACCTCGCTGTTCAAGCCGCGCGGGATCCTGAGCTCTCGCTGCTCTACCTCGAACGCGAAAGCGCACTTCGGGAGCAACTCACCCCGAGCCTCATGGAAGTCGTCAACGCCTTCGGCTGTGAACTGACGGTGGACCCGGACACCTTTACCCGCGCTCTGGTCGCCGCCCACGACGGTGCCCTCGCCAACAGCTTCGCCGATACTGAACCGAGGGGCATCCGTGTTGTTGTGTGCACAGCAGTAGTCCTCGGACTCACCCGGCCCACAGCCGCGCCTCCTCAGCCCCAATACGCATGAGTCAAGATGGAAAGTTCGCACTCTTGGCGGGGAGTGCGGGCTCGTTGTTACTCGTCGCTAGGCGCCTTGTGCACGCTCGGTCGAACTTCAACTATCAATCCCTTTCGTGAACCGCACCTCGGCCTCATTTCTCAATGTCGGCGTCCGTATATGGTGGCTCCGCCAAAGGACGGCCAGCATCCCTGACGGCGCCTTCCTAAGCGAATGTGTTGCGTCATCACCACGCAACCACGGCTACCAGCGGGCATCCCTTAGGGGATGAGTTGGTCGGCGCGATAGCGGTCGAAAAGCGAGATGAAAGCGTCGAATGTCCGACGGTACCCGGTAAAGCCTGCGGCCCGGCTTTTGCCCATGTCGGCCACCACCTCAATGTTTCGTCCGAGGTCACCGTCCGTATGCCACCATGAAGCCATCCGGTCTAGGCGCTGCTCTGCTAGCCCGTGCTGCATCGCTAGCTCGCGCCACTGATCTTCTCGCCCCTCCATGGCCTCTTCGAGGGGTCGTGGAGCCTGATCGTACCCCTCCCATTCGACGCCGAAATGAGCTGCGAGCTTTGGCCACATCCAGCGCCACCGGAACACGTCCCCGTTGACGATGTTGAAGGCCTCGTTGGCCGCACCGGGGGGCGTCGAACCCCACAGCATGTGCTCGGCAAGGAGACCGGCGTCTGTCATGTCGGTCAGCCCGTTCCACTGAGTCTCAGAGCCCGGGAAGACAAATGGCTCTCCCGTTTCCCTGCATAAGGTCGCCTGCGCGGCGAGCGTGAGTCCCATGTTCATGGCGTTACCTACGGCGTGTCCAATGACGGTGTGTGCGCGGTGCACGGACCAGGTGAAACCCTGCTCCGCGGCCGCCGCGAACAGCTCGTCTTCCTGGGCGTAGTAGAAGTTCCGGACGGGCAGTCGCGGTTCCTCCTCGTGGAACGGTGTATCCGGCATATCGCCGGCAGCGTAGGCCTCGAATGGGCCGAGATAGTGCTTAAGCCCCGTCATGAGGGCCACATGTGCCACGGGCTTGCCACGAAGAGCGGCCAGAAGGCTGCGCAGCATGCCAGCATTGACGGCAATGTTCTTTTCCTCCGAATCCTGCCGCGCCCAAGCCGTGAAGAAGACATGTGTCGGACGCTCCGGAGCGAGAACGGCTGCTACAGACTCGGTGGAGGTCAGGTCCGCGGAAAGCCAACGCACACCGTCGCGATTGGCACCGGGCCTGCGGGACAGTGCAAGCACTGACCAGCCAGCGCCGGAGAGGGACTCCACAAGTGCGGAGCCGGCGATGCCCGTCGCACCGACCACAAGCGCCGTTCGTTGTCCATCCTGGGCTGTTTGGTTCACGATAGTCATACTGGTGGCAAGCGGCCGTACAGGCGAGATATTTCCGGCTACTCATTCAGGGTCACCCGTTGCTAGGCCACGCTGTCAACCGGCGGACAGCCCGGAAGTTCTGATTCCATCCCCGCTGACCAACAGCAAGTGCCCGAATCTACGGACGAAAGGCTGAGCGAGATTCGCTATCCCATAATCTCTGACACTTCTTCTGCACTCAACCGTCGGTGGGCATAGGCAAGACGGATCGCCTTCCGATCCAGGTTGATGGCCTCAATTCCCTTATGGATAAGGAACAGCCCGACCTTTTCTGCCATCCGTGAAGAAACCAAATTGTGTTCAATCAGTAAGCCACAACGGAGTGGGCCGGGCGCGTTTTCTTCTCCTGTCTGATGGCCTCAAGCGAAAGTTCGGTGGCAAAGCCCAACCCATGCGCCCAGTTCATCCCGGTTCCACGAGAGAATCCACCCATCGAGCAACAGGCGAGTCCGTTTGATTCCGGCATGTCTACGGCTGGGAAACGAGTCAAGGCTCGGGGATTACAACAGCTCGAGTGCAAGCCAGCAACTTCGTCAGCCGTCGGCCGGTCCAACGGCACGCGATTCGTCTCACTAATCAACCGGATGAACCTAGCTACAATCTTCATTTTCTAGCGGACATGAAATACTGTCCCCAGGCAGCACCCCGGGATGACCGGCCAAGGCACGGTCGTGTGCATCGCGACCGTAGTGGCCAGCTCGGCTCGGATTCGCCTGTATTTTTGGTCCGCCCCGTGCCGCGCAAGGTCTATTATTCAAGGAGACCCCACTTTTTTAATCACAGCATTGGAGCGCCCCATTACAGATGTGAACGCCGCACACGACGTCTTCTACGGCAATCCGGCAAGCGACGACGACATTGACCTCGTAGAGGAAACGCCGCGGTCCGCCGTCGTCCGTTTCAAGGACAGGCCCGACGTCGTCCGCCACCGCGGTAGGTACGTCTTGATCAACCGCGACCGCACTCCCAACGAGGCCATGGTGGATGACCTGCTGTTCATTCGCGCCGCGTTGGAGGCCGCGCAGCTGGACTACCTGTTGGTGCGCGGCAACGACGAGCGCCCTGTGATTTCCGTTGATTGGAAGAACCGTGCCGAGCTGCGCGAGGCACTCGTGACGGCCTGCGCCAACGAACCGTTCTACGCAATGACAGTGGATGCGCGCAAGAAGTCGGCGTTGCTGGTGGCTGACGGAACACTGGCCAAGAACCGCAAATCCCGGATCCTTCGGTTGTACCGTCCGCGGTTGGAGCCCGACGGCGGACTGGGCTATGGCGCGTCGCTGGGGGTACAGATCGAGCTCTGGAGCTTTGAGGGCGAGCACTTGATTCTGCCGGTGGAAAACTCACTGACCCGGCGCACATTGCTGGCCCAGGATGCGGTACGTGGCACGGTGGAAAGGTATGGGCACGTTTGGCCGACCATTGAGAACATGTTCGCCGATCATGCCTCGGACATCGGCTTCGATATTGACCTGGTGTTCTCTTGGGTTGATGGCAGCTCACCGGAATACATTGCCGCCCGGCGCGCCCGGATGAAGGGTGTGGTGGTGGGCGAAGGCGACGACCATGAGGCCCGGTTCCGACAGATCGACGAGCTCAAGTATGCGCTGCGCTCCGTCTACACCTTTGCGCCGTGGATTCGTCGCATCTTCATCGCCACCGACTCCCCCACCCCGTCCTGGCTGGCCGACCACCCCTCTGTGACAGTGGTGCGAAGTGAGGAATTCTTCGCCGACCCGTCGGTACTGCCAACGCACAATTCACAGGCCGTGGAATGCCAGCTGCACCACATCGAGGGCCTGTCGGAGCACTTCCTGTACTCCAATGACGACATGTTCTTCGGCCGTCCCGTCAGCCCGGACATGTTCTTCACACCCGGCGGCATCACGAAGTTCATCGAAGCCGAGACAAGGATCGGCCTCGGCGAGAACGACGCCGAACGCAGCGGCTTCGAAAACGCCGCCCGGGTGAACCGGAAGCTACTGTGGGAACGGTTCGGGAGAATCACCACCCGTCACCTAGAACATGCCGCCGCACCCCTGCGCCGAAGCGTCATGGCGCAAATGGAACGCGAATTCCCGTCGGAATTCAGTGCGACGGCGGCCAGCACCTTCCGTGCAGCGGAAAACATCTCCGTCACCAACTCCCTGTATCACTACTACGGGTTGCTCACGGGCCGGGCCGCCGTTCAAACCGGTGCCAAGGTGCGGTACATCGATACAACTGCGCGGTCCGGCTTGAACTACCTGCCCAAACTGCTGGCCAAACGCAACATGGACTTCTTCTGCCTCAACGACGGTAGCTTCCCGGAGGTCCCGGCAGCCGAGCGCGCCGAATTGGTCACCGATTTCCTGCAGAAGTATTTCCCGATCACGGCGCCCTGGGAAAAATAGCCCGCCCTGCCGAGCGACACGATTCCTGAGGTTTAGCGCTGCGCCAGCCCTCGACGTCGTGTCTGGATCGGGATACCCGTGGTGCGCGGCGCGTGGTCGGGGATGCGCACCCCGGCCGCACTCAGGCGGACGCGAGTTTCCTCGGCGCTGACCTCCTCGCCGACGGTCAAGCCGGCGCCCAGCGGCACGGTCGAGTGGACGATGGTGTGCTCATAGACGTGGACGAGGTTGAAGGACTGTCCTCCGTCCCGGCCACGAGTGCCGCCGACCGGCACGTTCAAGTCCTGGGTGTAGCACGTGGCCGAGGCGACGGATACGGGGATTCCGGCAAACATAGCGGTGGTCGAGTAGTGCAGGTGGCCGGCCAAAATGGTGCGTACGTCAGAGCCGCGCAACACAGCCGCCAGCTCAGACTGGCGGCGCAGCTCGACCAGCACGGCTAGGTCCAACACGCTGGGGACTGGCGGGTGGTGGAGTGCCAAGATGGTGCCGTCCGGAGCAGGAGTGGCAAGTTCTTTGGCCAACCACTCCAGCTGGTCCGCAGCGAGCTCGCCGTGGTGGAACCCGGGCACCGAGGTGTCCAAAGTGATGACCCGCAGTCCGTTGAGGAAATAGCTGCGGTCTATGGGAGTGCTGTGTGCGGCTTCTCCCAGCAAGCCGGCGCGGAAGTTTCCACGATGGTCATGGTTCCCCATAGCCCAAATCACCTCGGCCCCCATGGCCGTGCAGGCGGGCTCCACGATCCGGCGCAACTTGGCGTAGGCCTCAGGTTCGCCTTTATCGGTGAGGTCGCCGGTAAAGATGACCGCCTCCGGGCGGGCACCCGATGCCGTGATTTCGGCGAAGATTTGGCGCAACCGCTCTTCACTATCCACGGCCCCGTAGAGGGGATCCGGGCCGCCCAGCAGGTGGGTGTCGCTTAGATGAAGCAGGAAGTGGCGCGGCCTGGGATGTTCGGCCTCGATGATGTCCATGACTGCCTTAATGGTCGGTTGGATGCGGCGACTGCCCCATTCCTCTCATATAGCTCTATCCAACCACCGTCCCGGTGAACTGCAGGCTAACACGGCCGAGAATTTGGAATAACGTCTCGGGTTTCGCGCCCCTTCCCTGCCTGGTTCGCCAGCCCATGCCACACTCAAGTCCTCGCCGGGAGTCCACCTTCACTGCAATACTGCTGACATGGCCTACTTCGTGAAGCCCGAACACCTCGCCGGTGCGGTGACGGCGCCTATCCCGCCGGACGAGTCCCTGCCGCGTGCTTGCGTTATCGGTGCCGGGTCCTCTGGCCTCGCTGCTGCCAAGGCGCTCCATGAGGCCGGCGTGCCATTCGACTGCTTCGAGGGCGGGAGCGCTGTTGGCGGCAACTGGCTTTTTGACAACCCGAACGGACTCTCGGCCTGTTACGAGACGCTAGAGATCAACACCTCTTGCCCCCGCATGGCCTTCTCTGACTTCCCCATGCCAGCGGACTATCCGCCGTATGCCGGTCATGAACAAGTGCACGCCTACTTCGAAAAATATGTCGATCACTTCGCTTTCCGGCACACGATCACCTTCAACACGAAGGTGGAGGAGGTCACCCGGGAGTCCGACGGCGGATGGCTCGTACGTACGATCGGCCCGGACGGCGAACGGCGGCACAAGTACGCCGCGGTGCTCGTGGCCAACGGGCACCACTGGGATCCGCACTGGCCCGAACCCACATACCCGGGAACCTTCGACGGGGAACAAATACACGCCCACGATTACCGCTCCGGCGAGCAGCTCGAGGGCCGCAACGTCGTCGTCGTTGGCGCAGGCAACTCGGCCATGGACATCGCCGTGGAAGGCTCCGACCGAGCCAAAAGCGTCGCACTGTCAATCCGTCGTGGCCAGTGGGTGCTGCGCAAAATGACCTTCGGACGCCCAAGCGACCAGATCACACTGCCTGCCTGGCTGCCGTGGTGGGTGACTGCCCTGCGACTGCGCATCGGGGCGCTCACCTCAGGCAGCCTCCGGAGATACGGCCTGCCGCAGCCGCCGCATAAGCCCGGCCAATCGCATCCGGTGCAATCGGATCAAATTCGCGCGCGCATCGCCGCCGGCCGGGTCACGGTGCACGCTGGCATCGAGCGTTTCGACGGCGGTGACGTGGTGTTCCTTGACGGCAGCCGCGCAACGGCCGATCTGATCGTGTGGGCGACGGGATACAAGGTGACGTTTCCCTTCCTTGATTCCAGACTCGTCGCTGCGTCAGACAACGACCTTCCTCTATGGAAGCGAACGGTTCATCCTGATCTGCCTGGACTGTTTTTCATTGGCTTGCTGCAACCGGTCGGGGCCGTGATGCCGTTGGCCGAAGCTCAAGGTGCATGGTTGGCTGAGACTTTGGCCGGATACTACGCTCCCCCATCCGGGATCGAGATCCGGGGGCAAATGGCCCGCGACCATGAGCGCAATAAGCGACAGTTCTACGCCTCGCCGAGACACACCATGGAGGTCGATTTCGACCACTACTTGTGGGATCTTGGACGCGAACGCAGCCGTGGCCGGCAGCGGGCCCAGGACGGTGAAAGTCCGGCGCGCACGCGCGCATCCGACGGGAACAACAGCTGAGCCAGCGGATCGATCTGACAGGAAAGGTCGTTGTTGTCACCGGCGGCGCCCCGGATCGGTCGGCTCACCCTTCCGCACGCCATCCCCCCTCGATGTCAGACTATGTACGTAATATGAAACGAAGATCCATACAGCCCAGAGACGGTCAGTGATCTTAGGAGGACCACCATGCAAGGCGACACCCTCCAGCAACACGCCCGGGACCGCGTCGATGAGCTTCCGGACGCTGAACTCGGATTCCCCTTCGGGCCCGACTGGGAGGTATTCAAAGTCCGCGGCAAGGTCTTCATGCTGATCACCGACATCACGGGTGATCCGATCGTGATCGTCAAGGCAGATCCGGAGGACAGCAAGACTCTCCGCGAGAACCACGAGGACATCACGCCGGGTTACCACATGAACAAGCAACACTGGATCACCCTGCATCCAGGAGGCGAGCTGCAAAAGGGTCTTGTCGATGACCTCGTCACCGAGTCCTACCTGCTCGTGGTCGAGAAACTTGCTCGCGCGAAACGACCCGTCGATCCCGAGATCTTCGGCGACCGGAGGGGCCTGTGAAACTCTCGGGCGAGCAGTTGCAACAGCACGCCCGCGATACCGCTGTATTGCTCGAGTCCGTCACCAGTGGACACCCGTTCACTCCGCACCTGGAAGTGTGGAAGGTGCGTGACAAGGTTTTTCTCATCGTCACCGACGATGATCCGAAGCTGCAGATCATCACTGTGAAAGCCGATCCCCGCCACGGGGACGCGCTCCGCCGCGACTTCGATACGATCTCAGCAGGCCGATATTTTAACAAGCAGCATTGGATCTCTATCGGATCCGGCGCCGGGATTACGAAGAAGTTGATCGGAGACTTAGTGCACGATTCCTATGACCTCGCCGATGATCTCAACCGGAAGCGGCAGTCATGAGTGACACGCCGTCGCTGTTCGACGTCGATGACACCTCGAGGCCGCTGGCTGACCGACTCCGGCCGCGCACCCTGGACGAGGTCCTCGGGCAGGACCATCTGTTAGCCGCGGACGCACCCATCGGGCGCATGGTCGACGCTCAGAGACTTGTATCGATGGTGCTGTGGGGACCGCCCGGTTGTGGGAAGACCACGATCGCGCGACTCCTCGCCGAGCAGACCAACCTTGCGTTCGAACAGCTCTCCGCCACCTTCTCCGGCGTCGCCGACCTACGCAAAGTGTTCAGCGCTGCCCAGCGCCGGCGCGAGATCGGGCAAGGCACGATGCTGTTCGTCGACGAGATCCACCGCTTCAATCGAGCCCAGCAAGATTCGTTCCTGCCGTATGTCGAAGACGGCACCGTCGTGCTCGTCGGCGCGACCACAGAGAACCCCAGCTTCGAACTCAACGGCGCGCTGCTGTCCCGCAGTCAAGTCTTCGTTCTGAAACGCCTCGACGATGCCGCGCTCAGCACCCTCATTACCCGCGCCGAAGCGCTCATCGGCCGCCCCTTGCCGCTGACTGACGAGGCCCGTGAGGCGCTGACGGCGATGGCTGACGGTGACGGCCGGTACTTACTGAACATGATTGAGCAGGTGCAAGCCCTGCCCGCACCCGTGGACCCGGCCGACCTCGCGGCCGCCGTGCAGAAAAGGGCGCCGCTGTACGACAAAGCGCAGGAAGGCCATTACAACCTCATCTCCGCGCTCCACAAATCGATGCGAGGTTCCGATCCCGACGCTGCCCTGTACTGGTTGGCACGGATGATCGACGGCGGTGAAGACCCACTGTTCATTGCCCGCCGCATCACCCGATTCGCCACAGAAGACATCGGCATGGCCGATCCTGACGCCGTCCAACAAGCCCTCGCGGCCTGGGACGTCTACGAACGTCTGGGCTCACCTGAGGGAGAACTCGCCATCGCCCAAGCTGTCATCTATCTGGCGACCTCGCCGAAGTCGATCGGCGTGTACCGAGCGTTCAATAGGGCGCGCGCCGCTGCAAAACGCACCGGATCGTTGATGCCGCCGGCACACATCCTCAACGCCCCGACCCGGCTGATGAAAGACCTCGGCTACGGCGACGGATACCAGTACGATCCCGAGACCGAGACCGGTTTCTCCGGCGCAAACTACTTCCCCGATGGCCTGCCCCGGGAGAAATACTACGAACCCACGACGCTCGGGTACGAGCGCGCCATCACCGAAAGGTTGCGTCACTGGGCCCAGCTTCGCGATGGCGATACTCCCCTCGAATCTGACGCGGACTAGCTTAGTTCCCGAAGGAACCCCACGCACCGCTCCAGACCGGGGATGCTAGCTGACTCGAAGCCAGTAATGCATTCAATATCGATCCCTAGAATTCAAGGAGCCCTCGCAAGATTAGAAGGATCACATGAGAAAGTGCCCGCCCAAGTGTCGGGGCGGGCACTTCATTGCCTTAACTAGCCTGCAAGGACTTTGCTGCTCGGAGCATCCGCAGCCGGCACACCAGCACCTTCCTGGCCGTACAGCCAGTCGTTGTACTGGTAGTTGCCATCGCCGCGGCTCTTGAACAACAGGTTCCGGAGCGTGCGAGCCAGGCCGGAGACATGCCAGGACTCGCCCCAGACGCGGGCGGTGCGCTGGACGCGGGCCGTGCGGCTGGCGCGTGCTTCGTTGAAGTCCTTGAAGGCACCTTCCCACGCACCGGCGTCGATCCCGGCCTCCGTAAAGACGGTCCCTTGCGTCACTTCTTGCAGAACTGCAGCATCTTCGAGTGCCTGGCAGGCGCCCTGGGCCAAGTACTGCAACATGGGGTGCGCGGCATCGCCAATCAAGGTCATGCGGCCGCTGACCCAGTTCTCGATGGGGTTCTTGTCGTACATGGGCCACCGGATACCCGTGGCCAGGTTCTTCAGGGCTTCCTGCACGGCCGGGACGCAGTCCTTGTAGGCCTCTTCCAGTTCATCAACGCCGCCGTACTGCTCCTCGCCACGCTCAAAGGAGGCGGATTTGAAGACGGCCACTGTGTTTAGGAGTTCGCCCTTGCGCAGCGGGTACTGGACCAGGTGACAGTTCGGGCCCAAGTAGACGATGACATCTTCCAGATCGGCTTTCGGGGTGGCGTCCGTGATGGGCACAGTGCCCCGGTAAGCCACATACGCCGAGGGTACGGGAGTATCTTCCGAGACGGCCTTGCGCAGGGTTGACTTCAATCCGTCTGCAGCGATGACGGCGTCGGCCTCGTAGATGTCGCCGTTGGCGGCAAATGCGCGCGCCTTGTCACCGTCGGTCTCCACCTTCTCAACGAAGACGCCGTTGAGTAGGTTCACACCGGACTCTTGGCAGGCCTCCAGCAGGATCCGGTGGAGGTCGCTGCGGTGGATCACCACGTAAGGGGCACCGTAGCGTTCTGTAAATTCTTCCCCAAGCGACTGGCGTGTCAGTTCTTCGCCGGTGGTGGCGTCGCGGAACACGAGGTGCTTTGGCTGAACGCCGATCTCCAACGCTTTTTCCAGCAAGCCCCAACGCTTCAGGACGCGGGAGGCGTTCGGTGCCATCTGCAGCCCGGCACCCACTTCACCAAAAGCCGGAGCATTTTCCACGAGCGTGACAGTGGCGCCGTTTTCGCGCAGGGCGAGGGCTCCGGCCAATCCGGCCATGCCGCCACCAATCACCAGAACGTCCTGTGCCGGGGTGGTATTGATCTTCTCGGTGGTGGAACTTGATGCGTTAGACATGGCTGCTTCCTGCGGTTGTGGGTGAGGGTGATGAGGAGGGAGATGAGGAGCTGGCCTTGACCTGAACCGAGATGACCCAGAGTAGGACGGCTGCAATAGCTGCGGCGCCGGCGAAGGCCAGGAAGTTGGAGTTCACGCCAAGCCCCGCGGCGAGCAGGAATCCGCCCGCCTGGGGTGCTGCGACGGCACCAATGCGTCCGACGCCGAGTGCCCAACCGAGCGCTGTACCGCGCAGGTGGCTTGGGTATCGGGTAGCGACGGCTGCGATGATCAGGCACTGCGTGCCGTGGGTGCCGACGCCGGCCAGGACCAGCATGGCGTAAACAAGGAATACGGGAGGACCGGTCATGATGACCGCCAAGGCTACTGCTGCGACGGCTGCCGCGACGATCCCGGTGCGGATGGGACCAAAGCGGCCACCGGCCCAGGCCGTGATGACAGAACCCGCCACGGCGCCGAGGTTCAGGGCGATGGCAAAGGTCAGTGCCGAACCGAGGTTGTAGCCAGCCATTTGCATGAGATTAGGCAACCAGGTACCCAATCCGTACCAGGCAAACAACGTGGCAACGGTGGCCAGCGCAAAGAGCACGCTGGCACCCAGGTAGGGAGCCTTCAGCAAGGCGCCGAAGCCACCACGCTCTCCCGTCGAACGCGGAGCGGCCGTCTTGGGCAGGTATTTGAAGCCCAAGGGAACAACGACGACCAGGGCCAGGCCGGCGATCAGGAACATGACGGGCCAGCCGAAAAGCGGGATCAACGGGATGCCAACAAGTGCCGCCAGCGTACCGCCAATGGGGACACCGGACATCATCAAGGTCGCAATGGCGGAACGCCATTTCTCGGGCACCAATTCGGCGACGAGTGCGTTAGCAGACGGCACCAGACCGCCCAAACCAATGCCGGCGAGTAGGCGCAGTCCGCCAAAAACGTAGGCATTGGGGGCGAAGGCACATGCGGCGCTCAGAACCGAGAAAGCAATGGCGCACGCCAGGATGGTTCGTCGGCGCCCAAGGGCATCAGCGAGCCGGCCAGCTGCGATGGCGCCAATCATCATGCCCACAAACGCCAGGGAACCGACGGTACCGGCGGTTGCCTTGGTCAAGCCCCATCCGGTGTCGTTGATCAGCGAGGACTGGACGGTGCCATAGACAATCAGGTCGTATCCATCAAAGACCACCAGCAGCCAGCAAACCAGAACAGCCATCAGTGATGCACGCGGGAACTTGGCCGGCTGCGCTGCTGGCCTGGTTCGGGTCACACCGGCGGTTTTGCCGGCCGTGACGGGGTTGTTTGTGTAATCCATCTCATAAGGGTGGCCCACTTCACATCCGATAGGCAATATAATTCTAGTGTGCAGAATAATGAGTTTCGAAAAAAGCCCATGTATCCCATCGAGGCCGTGGACAACGCCCTGCTCCTGCTGCAGCTCCTACGTGACGGCGGCAAGCTCCGGCTCAAGGATGCCGCCGCCGAGCTGGGCGTGGCCCCGTCCACCGCCCATCGACTCCTGGCCATGCTGGTCTACCGTGGCTTTGCCGTCCAAGATGAGTTCAAAAACTATGTCCCCGGTGTGGCTATTGGCGTAGGACCTGCCGGGCTTGGCTGGACCAGGCAGCTGAGACAACTGGCCCAACCCCATATGGAATTACTTTCCAGCCATCTCAACGAAACAGTCAACCTCATGGTCCGTGTAGGTACCAAGGTTCGGTTCCTCAGTACCTCCGAAGGAAGCAACGCACTGCGAGTGGGAGACCGGCAAGGCAGCGTCATGCCTGCCCACAAGGCCTCCGGCGGCAAAGCCATACTTGCCGAACTGGACGCTGACATGGTCCGCAAACTATTTACCAGCAGCAGTGCCGAAATTGGCGGCGACTACATTACTGAAGCGGAATTCCCTGGCTTCACGCGGGAACTGGAAGCTATTCGTCGCAATGGCTTTGCCGCCAACTTCGAAGGTACCGAAGAAGGTATCAGCGCCTTGGGCATGGCTCTTCATAATGGCGCTGGGAAGGCGGTCGGCGCCATGAGCGTAGCAACGCCCGTGGCACGTTTCCGCCCGCTCTTTGACGCCGGACTGGTGCAGCGCCTGGCCGAGGCCAGACGCCAACTGGAGCTGGACATTGCCACCAACCCTTTCAATAGGGACTAAAAGATCAATTCTGCTAGGCAGAATTTGTTTGATGGAGTGGCCCACCCCCACCTAGGGTTGTGACGAGAGCAACATTCTTATCCATCACCGAAGGTCACAGCAGGAGGCCCCCAAGTGTCTATCAATGCCGATAACATCACGCATGAGTCAGTTGCGGCCGGGCAGGTAGTGCCCGAGGCGACGCCGGAAGAGGCTGCCGCGTTGGAGGTGCTGTACCAGGACTTCGAATCAGAGAACCTGATCCCGCTGTGGACGCAGATCGCTGATCTGATGCCGATGGTTCCGACCCCGAAGGCTGTTCCGCATGTCTGGCGTTGGGACACGCTGCTTCCCCTAGCTGAGCGCTCCGGCGACCTGGTGCCCGTGGGGCGCGGCGGGGAACGCCGCGCGATCGCCTTGGCGAATCCGGGTCTGGGCGGCAAGCCGTATGTCACCCCAACACTCTGGGCTGCGATCCAGTACCTCGGCGGACACGAAACAGCACCGGAACATCGCCACTCACAAAACGCCTTCCGCTTTGTGGTTGAAGGCGAAGGAGTTTGGACTGTTGTTAACGGTGACCCCGTTCGTATGTCCCGCGGTGACTTCCTGTTGACTCCGGGGTGGAATTTCCATGGCCACCATAACGAAACTGATCAGCCCATGGCGTGGATCGATGGCCTGGATATCCCGTTCGTGCATTACACCGATACGGCATTCTTTGAATTCGGCACCGAGCGGGTCACGGATGAATCCACCCCTGACATCTCCCGCTCCGAACGGCTCTGGGCGAACCCGGGTCTGCGCCCGCTCTCTGGACTCCAAAACACCATCTCCTCCCCCATCGGCGCTTACCGCTGGGAACACACCGACCGCGCACTGACCGAACAACTCCTCCTCGAAGACGAGGGCCACCCAGCCACCGTCTCCCAGGGCCACGCAGCCGTGCGCTTCGTGAACCCGACCACCGGCGGGGACGTCATGTCAACCATCCGCGCCCAGTTCCACCGCCTACGCGCCGGCGCTTCCACCGACACCGTC
Source organism: Arthrobacter sp. TWP1-1 (assembly GCF_049897845.1). Lineage (NCBI taxonomy): Bacteria > Bacillati > Actinomycetota > Actinomycetes > Micrococcales > Micrococcaceae > Arthrobacter > Arthrobacter sp. TWP1-1. The sequence goes on along the minus strand of NZ_JAFCXC010000002.1, from coordinate 112,637 downwards.
AGGGAAGTCGGCTCGAGCGTTTACCAGGTCTTCGAAGGACGCGGCTCGATCATCATCAACGGCGAAACAAACAACCTTGAAAAGGGCGACCTCATCGTCGTCCCGTCCTGGGCTGCCTGGTCAATCCACGCCGAAACCGAATTTGATCTCTTCCAATTCGGCGACCACCCCATCATCGAACGCCTCAACCTCAACCGCAGCTACACCGAAGGACGCGCCACCTCATGAAACTTCTCACTCTCCGCACCCCCCACGGCACCACACCCACCCAGGCAGTCCGCCAAGACGGCGATACCCTGACCGAGATTGATGGTTACGCCTCCGTCGGTGAATTGCTGAAGAACCCGGACTGGAAGGCCGTTGCGGCTGCCGCCAACGGTGCTACCCACGCCTACGACGGGGCTGATCTGGCTGCCGTCGTGCCCGCACCGGGCAAGATCATTTGCGTGGGCCACAACTACCGCAACCACATCAAGGAAATGGGTCGAGAAGTTCCCCCGTACCCGACACTGTTCGCTAAGTACGCCGAATCCCTGATTGGCCCCAACGATGATCTGGCGTTGCCGCCGGAATCAGACGCCGTGGACTGGGAAGCAGAGCTCGCCGTGATCATCGGCAAGCCCGGTCGCCGCATCTCAGAGGCCGACGCTGGCGAGCACATTGCCGGGTACGCCGTGCTCAACGATGTCTCCATGCGCGACTACCAGTTCCGCACCATTCAGTGGCTTCAGGGTAAGACGTGGGAGAACAGCACACCGTTCGGCCCGGCCCTGGTCACCAGTGACGAGTTCACGGCCGGCCCGCTCATGACCAGCGCGGTCGACGGAGAGATCATGCAGTCCACCCCGACCGGCGACGTGGTCTTCACTCCGGAATTCCTGGTTCATTACATCTCCACCATCATCACCTTGAACCCGGGCGATGTTATCGCGACCGGTACCCCCGGCGGTGTGGGCCATGCCCGCGATCCGAAGCGCTACCTCGCCGAGGGCCAGATCCTCGTCACCACGATCGAGGGCTTGGGCACGCTCACTAACAAAGTAGTCAAGGAAGTCTGATGGTTGCCCGCCACGATTTGACCACCGATCCGGACCTGCAGGATGCTCTCCTGCAGGCCCGGCGCGGTACGGCGTTCTTCGCCCGCAAACTCAATGAGCTGACCGATGAGCAGCTCGACGGCGCTTCGCTCCTGCCGGGCTGGAGCCGCCGACATATCGCGGCGCATATTGGTTACAACGCGCGTGCGATTGCGCGTTTGATTGAATGGGCTGCGACCGGGGTGGAGACTCCCATGTACTCCTCCCCCACCGCCCGCAATCAGGAAATCGACTTTGGTGCGACCCTGTCCCCCATCGCGCTGCGTAATCTCACCGATCACGCAGCCGTGCACCTAAGCGTGGAATGGCGCGACCTGCCCCATGAGAACTGGTCCAATCTGGTCAAGACCGCCCAAGGCCGCACCGTTCCAGCATCGGAGACTGTGTGGATGCGTACCCGCGAAGTCTGGCTCCACGCCGTCGACCTAAACAACGGCGCGACCGTCTCAGATATCCCCGCACCCATCCTGGAACGGCTCCTGACCGACATCACCGGCGCCTGGAAAACCCGCGGCACCGACACCGGACTCATCATCGACATCGAGGACACCGACACCCGATACGGCGACACAGACAATCCCAACGCCGTCGTGGTCTCCGGACCACTAACCGCCATCACCGCGTGGGCAGCAGGCCGCGGCACCATCACCAACGCACCCACAGCACCCGCCTGGATCTAACCCTCAGACTGTCGAGCGAGCGGGCACGCAAGCAACAAGGAAGTGGTGGGCTTAGGCCAAAGGCGCGGGTGCCTGTAGTGAAGGTCCCGCGCCTTTGTGTCGTCAGCTGGCTATACCCAGTCGATCTCCATGCCCTCGGGGTAGCGGGAGCCGAAACCACCGACAGGAAGGATCTCCTTGATACGAACCAAATCGGTCTCGGTCAGGATGAGATCGGCTGCGCCGGTGTTCTCCTCGACGCGCTTGGCGCTGCGGGTGCCGGGGATGGGGACAATGTGCCCACCCTGCGCGAGTAGCCAGGCGAGAGCGAGCTGCGCAACGGTGGCCTCCTTTGACGCGGCGAGTTCCGTCAGCTGACGCGTGGCCTCGACGTTCTTCTCGAAATTGCCAGGCTGCCAGCGGGCGTCCCAGCTGCGCATGTCGGACTTGTCATACGCGGAAGCCGGCTTCGCACTGCCTGTGAGGAACCCGCGCCCAAGGGGCGAGTAGGGCACAAAGCCGATTCCGAGTTCGTTCAGGACGGGAAACAACACCTCCACTTCGCGCTCGAAGAGGGAGTACTCGGTCTGGAGCACCGAGACGGGCTGAATGGCATGGGCACGCCGGAGCGTCTCCGGGCCCGCTTCGCTGAGGCCGAAGTACTTCACCTTGCCGGCGTCAATGAATTCCTTCACGGTTCCGGCGACGTCCTCGATGGGCACGTTGGGGTCAACTCGGTGTTGGTAGAGCACGTCGATGTGGTCTACTCCGAGACGACGCAAGCTGTTCTCCACGACATCTCGGATGTGCTCGGGACGGCTGTCGAGACCGTAGTCGGGTGCCGTAAACCCGAACTTCGTGGCGATGACGACGTCGTCGCGAAAGGACTTCACGGCGCGTCCGACGATTTCCTCGTTCGCTCCCCAGCCGTACATCTCGGCGGTATCGAAGAACGTCACGCCGAGGTCGTGAGCTTTTTGGATCGCTGCAACGCCTTCTTGTTCGTCACCAGGGCCGTAGGCGAGTGAGATTCCCATCGAGCCGTAGCCGATGGCGGAAGTTGTTAGGCCTTGCTGGCCAAGCGTTCGTTTCTGCATGTGATGCCTTTCAGTTTTCAATGCGCTACTCAGTCGGTTTCGTTTTCTTGGCGCCGTGAGTTATCGGGCGACGGACTCGTAACGGTCCCACCAAGACGCGATGGGTCCCAGCGCGTTCTTGGTTCTGCGGTCAGTGCGAGGTGGCGGCCAATCGCTTCCTCGTTCTCATAACGCTCGTGCTGCAGGATCGTCCCGTCAGCGGCACGCGCTAGGTTGTATTCCAAGACGTACGGCTCTTCTTTCTCGGTGACCGGAAGTACGGTTGCGAGGTACTTCTCGAACAGGTCCTCATCGAGGACACGGTAAGTGAAGAAAAAGTCGATCTGGTCAGTGGTTGGCAACGCTATTCCTTGCGTGAGTGGACTTGGCTGTCCCGTTCATTGGATTCGTGTCTGCATGACTTGGTGTCTTCGTTAGTGGTACTGACGGCAACACGCCTCTTCGATTTCGTGACATTGTCAGTATATGCGCTTTGTGTCAGCGACTGTCAAGAACTTCGCTGTATGCTTAAGATGTGAGTGAGATTAAGATGGCCGGTCGTGGGTTACGGCAGCGGACCCGAGATGCAGTACGGCAGCAGATCGCCGAGGTAGCCCTCGTAATGTTCGACGAGCAGGGATTCGACGAGACAACCGTCGACCAGATCGCAGCGGCTGTCGATATCTCGCCTCGGAGTTTCTTCCGGTACTTCGCGTCGAAGGAAGACGTTGTCCTTGGAGACCCAATGGTCTACGGCGAACCCGTTCGACAGCGTCTTGCCAAGAGCTTGGAATCGATGCCGGTTTGGGAGGCCCTACGGTCGGCATTCGAGGCAATTGTCGAGCTCAGCGAATCGAACCCAGAGTGGGTTTTGCGCGCCACACGAGTCATGATCTCCTCACCATCTCTGCGTGCTCGAAACACGGAGAAGCACTTGGCCTGGATGACCGTTCTCGTCCCCCTTGTCGCCGAGGCCCTCACGGGCCCGGAGGCAGACCGCCAGTATCACGCACGGGCAATCACACTGTGCGCCCTGACCTGCCTCGACGTCTCCTCAGCCGAACTAGTTCAGCGCGAGGATGCCACCGCATCGGGCGCGCTGCTTGACGATGCCTTCCGGATACTCAGACCTGCCGCGCTGGTCAGCTAGGACCCTTCGCGCAATCGGATAGAGCCAGCGCACCTGTCAACCCGCAAGGGGACGTCCGGGCAACCCTTTCGCCGATCAAAAATAAGGGGAACTACGCCCTGAGAGCACACACAAACCCGGGCCGGGTCGAGGATCCGGCCCGGCCCGGCGGCAGCACTCTGAATAGAACCGTTCCTGGGAAGTCCCTCAATCGACAGGGGAAACGCGGATGAGATTCCCGTCAGGATCAGCGATGACGAAGGTGCGGCCAAAGACGTCTTCGTGCGGTTCTTCGACCACTGTGACGCCCTTGGCCATCCACTTGGTGTAGCAATCGTCTACCGCGGCTTTTGAACCTGACAGCATGAGACCGATCTCGCTGGTGCGGGGCGTTGTCGACGTGAGCGTGTCGCCGCGGCCGGACCACAAAGCGAAAATCACACCCGGTGCGACTTCATAAGGAATGTAGCGGGGCGTGATAGCTACTGGCTCCATATCGAACAGGTCACTGTAAAAACGGGTGGCCCGCTCGACGTCTGTGACGTAGATAAGGAAGAGGTTTGGTGTTGTCATGGCAAGCTCCTGCGTTGGGGTATTCGGTCATAAACAGACTGCCACCAATACATGACATCTAGTGTCGTGTATTGAGCAATAATGGTGAGATGAAGTCCCAGCGCCTACTCTCGATGATGTTGTTGCTCCAGACCCGTCACCGAATGACCGCCCCAGAATTGGCCGACGAGTTGCATGTGTCGGCGCGAACAATTCTGCGCGATGTGACGGCGCTGGCGGACGCCGACGTGCCCGTGTTCGCCGAACGTGGCCGCTACGGTGGCGTAGTTCTGCTGCCGGGATCGCAACTTGACGTTTCCAGACTCAGCATTGCTGAACTCGATGCGTTGAAACTTCTCGGGCTAGACCCTGGTCAGGCGCGGCAGCTTGGCGTAGAAGTTGCAACCCGAACGGCCCACCGCAAGCTCGCTTCGCGTCGCCCTTTGGCAGACCAGTCAATGCTTCCGTTGTCCGAGTTGGTCATCGTGGACAATATGCCTTGGTTCAGCTCCGAAACACAAGGCGCCAGCGTCGCCGATCTCGGCAAAGACCTGCAATCCGGACGGCGTTTGCGGATCTTCTATCGGAGTAGCGCCGAGCGGGGTGCGTCATGGCGCACCGTGGACCCGTACGGTCTCCTAGCGAAAGCCGGCCGTTGGTACCTGGTAGCAGATTTCAACGGATCAGCACGGTTGTTTTCGCTGGAGAGGGTAAAGGACTGGGAGGTCCTCGCGGACCGCCGATGCCTCCGCCCGGGTGAGTCACTGCTCACCGTGAGCCGTCACCTCAGCGCAGGCGTGGAGCGCCGCGGTGGCATTACCGTCACTGCGGTGCTGTCGCTTAACAGGGTTGACTTGGCCCGGCGTATCCTAGGATCACGACTCATTGGCAGCAAACCACTGGACTCTGGCACCGTCGAGATCACCGTAGCCTACGACCAAGTGGAAGCCGTGCGCCAGCTGCTGCAATTCGGCGCCCACCTCCGCGTCACCGGCCCGCCCGAGGCACAAGCCGTGATGCGCGATGTTGCCACCGCCACGGCAGCTTTGTATCAAGGTTAGGCCGGGCCCTAGTCGCCCTAACTCCGTCACGCTTTGACTTTGCATTTCGACTTTAGGTCAAAGCAGCAGGTGACGTGCCTTGGCAAGCCAGGGTCTGGCGAAATACTGCCTATTCAGACAGAGAACCTTCGGCAATTCTTTGTTACGCATAGCATGCCACGCAGAAGAAATGTGATGGAAAAGTAGACCGAGCGACTACTGGCCGGTAACGTATTAGCCGCATCGCTATTCGATGTAGAAATAGAACCGTCAGTGGAGGGATAAATCATGGGATTCATTGGATGGATTGTGTTGGGCCTTATCGCAGGCGCCATCGCTAAAGCAATTAAGCCGGGAGAACAGGGTGGCGGCTGGCTCGCTACCTTGGTACTTGGTGTTGTTGGCGCGATCCTTGGCGGCTGGATTGGCAGCGCACTATTTAAAGTCAACATCAGCGAATTCTGGTCACTGTCAACATGGCTGCTCGCCATTGGCGGGTCCCTGATCGTCCTGATCATCTGGGGATTGTTGACACGCAAGAAGGCATGACAAGTACGGTGAGGGGAGGTGTTGGCCTGAAGAGGCCAGCACCTCCCCTCACTTGCACCCATTTCAAGAAGGTCGACTTCCAGACCGTTAATCGCAGCCTAGCCGCGACTAACCATTCCCGTTGCCCCGAGCTTTCGGGCACATCAGGACAGGATGAGAATTGTACGGAGACCTCTACCCTGACTGAGATCTTCCAAGGCCGCTGCAGCCTCGCCGAGAGGCTAATCCGGCCGATGAGCTCCAGAACGGGGCAAGCCGGGGAGCCGTGCCCATACCGGCCATCCCCGCCCCTCCCCCACAGTCGCCCCGTAAATTAGGATCTACGCCGTAGCAATGTTCACCTTTTCAGGCTGTGCCAAGGAGCCCAATTGGCCCAGTACCACTAGCCCCGATGCCAATTTCCCAGCCACTGCAGGTGAAATCCGCGCCGTCTTTGAGGACGAATGTGAAGCCATGGTTCGAGGTGACAGCGATGCGCTTAACGAACTTCTCACCTACGAATTCACTCTCACCCACATGACCGGGTACGTCCAGCCCAAGGATGAGTGGATGGACGATGTCCGCACCCACCAAATGCAATATCACTCCATGGGACAAGTCGACTTGGTGGCGGACCTCGATGCCGGAGCGCCCGTCCTCACCGCCCGTACCATCACCGACGCAACAATTTGGGGAGGCCGTGGCACATGGCAACTTCAGCTTCGGAGCTGGTTCGAGAACATAGATGGAGAATGGCTAATTTCACGCACTGTCGCGTCGGTCTGGTAGGACGCCGTTGCACAGCCCTGCACTCGCGGGCAGGACTGTGCATGGCCTTCGCGTTCATTGACGCTGAACGCCCGACGACGTTTGACGGTCACGCTGTCAGCCTGCCGACCGGGGGTGGTTTCCCGCGCAATTTCCAGCGCGAATTCCACTTCCCGCTCCGAGGACGAAGACGATTGCCACAAACCGGAGCGTGCTGACACCCAGAAAGGGCACGGCGATCCCGCTTATGGTCACACCTAGGGCAAAGCCGATTTGGGCGAGGATGATGCCGAAGAAGTCGCGAGCTATGACTCGAGACTTCCTACCTACGGGGTCAGCCTGGTATTCCTCAGTTCAACGTGCTGAGGTGCTCCCGGGAGTACGAGATCCGGTCGTCGAGTCGACCGCTGGAGACCTTGTTCACCCATTCTGGATCAGAGAGGAGCGCACGACCAACTGCCACAATGTCGAACTCTTCGCGCTCGAACTGCGCCAGCAGTGGCTTCAAATCGGTGTTGGCAGCCTTAGCATCCTTGTTCCATGCGTCCGTGAAGACCGCGTCCAGTCCAACCGAGCCAACCGTGATGGTCGGCAGGTCGGTGATCGCCTTGACCCAACCGGCAAGTCCGCACTCCCCTTCCACGCCAGAGAGTTCCGGAAATGCTGGCTCCCAGTGTCTGCGCGTCGACGGATGCAGCACATCAACGCCGGCGTTGACCAGTGGTGCCAGGACCTTCTCTAGCTGCTGCGGTGTTTGGGCGATGCGTGCGTCGTAGTGGCCTTCTTTCCACTGCGAGAACCGGTAGACGATTGCGAAGTCCGGCCCCACAGCCGCACGAATCGCAGCGATGACCTCTGCCGGGAAATTGGTGCGCGCCTCGAGTGAGCCTCCATACCCGTCCTCGCGAACGTTCGTCTGTGCCCACAGGAACTCATCGAGGAGATAGCCGTGAGCACCATGGAGTTCGACGCCGTCGAAACCAGTCATCTTTGCGTTCACGGCTGCGTCAACCCAGAATTGCTTGAGTTCATCAAGGTCGGAACCGGTCAAGGCTCGACCAAGGGGTGACCCATCAAGGCCCAGTCCCGACGGGCTGACCGTGACAACACTGGGGTTAAGACTGGGCTCGTTGCCCCGCTTTACACCCAAGTGCCACAACTGGGGAATAATCGAGCTGCCCTCGGCATGGACCGCGTCGACAACGCTCTTCCAACCAGCGAGACTTTCCTCGCCGTAGATTCGAGGAACGCGCGTGTCCGGACCCGCTGCAGGATGAGGAATCAGGGTGCCTTCCGTGATGATCAATGAAGTACCTCCGGCCGCGCGCTTGCGGTAATACTCGGCAACATCATCTTGAGGAACACCACCTGGTGAAAATGCACGCGTCATCGGCGCCATGGCGAATCGATTGCGTAATTTGAGGGACTTCACCTCAATCGGGGTGAAGAGTCCGGATACTTCAAGGGCGGGGTTCTGTACTGCTGATTCCATCATGTGAGGGGAACCTCCCTGGGATACCCCGTATTCCTGATGCGACCACAACTTGAGCCTTGTCACATGGAGGAATCTCTAATCCATTAACAACATGAATCCTAGGCAAGCCCATGGGCGGACGAGCCCCGGCACCTTTTCATGAATGCACCGGCTGGCTGCAAGGCTCGAAGTCTGGATTCATCCGGCCGGCACCGCCAACGAAGCGCTGCTAGAGCAGCTGGTCAGGAAATCGCAACTCCCGTTTTCACGGGGTGTTGCACCGGCCACTAGAACGCGCCCTCCCCCTTGACAGAGTAATTGATTATGTTCATTATTGAGTATACTCATGTTTAGTATTAGCGGAACCCCGCCGAATAGCTACCCAGCACAGTTTGGAGCAAGCAACCGTCATGGCGAACACACAGCAAGGACAGAACTCCGTTCCGGTGCGATTCGTCGATTCTTCTACCCGCACCGTGGCTGCGGCGGGAGTGGAATTCGTCTACCGCGAACTCGGCAGACAGCACGGCGGCGTACCCCTAATCGGACTGACGCATCTGGGAGCCAACTTGGATAGCTGGGACCCGGAGGTCGTAGACGTCCTAGCCGAAAGTCGGAGAGTCATCCTGATCGGGTACCGCGGCGTCGGGGCTTCCAGCGGGTCGGTGCAAGACCGTTTCGAGGACATGGCCACGGACATAATCTCCGTGATTCGGGCGCTGGGGTTGTCTCGAGTGGATGTGTTCGGGCTGTCAATGGGCGGCATGGTCGCCCAGGAGATACTGCGGCAGGCTCCCGAGCTACTGGAACGGGTGATCTTGGCCGGTACTGGTCCGCAGGGCGGACCCGGGCTGACGTCGATGACTAAGGTCATGATCCGGAACATCCTCCGCGGTCTGATCACGTTCACGCCCGCCACGACACTATTGTTCTTCACCCGAACGTCTAATGGCAGGCAGTCCGCGAAGGCCTATCAGGCCCGGATCAAGCAGCGTCATACTGGTCGCGACAAGCCGGTGGCCCCATCAGTGATGCGCGCTCAGCTGCGCGCGGTGAATCTGTGGGGCCAAGAGCAGCCGCAGGACAACACGTTCACTGGCCCGGCACTCATCCTGCACGGCGACAGCGACCGGATGGTCCCACTGGAAAACGTTGACCCACTGTTGGCCCGGTTCCCACACGCCGAGGTACGCGTCTTCACCGACTCCGGCCACGGCGTCGTTCCTCAGAACAGGCACGCTGTCACCGACATCATCACGCGGTTCTTGCAGCGCTGACAGCCATTACCAACCCCAAGACTCATAACAAGGAGAAATCATTATGCGAGCGTTCGTTTTCGATAAATACAAGGCACCCCTGCACGAAGGCCAGGTTCCCGAGCCCACCGTAGGCGAGCGAGATGTCCTCGTGCAGGTGCTCGCAGCGGGAGTGAACCAGCTCGATGAGAAGATCCGCGAAGGCGAATTCAAGGCGATCCTTCCTTATACAACCCCTCTGACTCTGGGCCACGACGTCGCCGGCACCGTCATCAGTACGGGCAGCAAGGTGACAGGGTTCAAGCCTGGCGATCAGGTGTATGCCCGCCCGCGGGATCACCGCATCGGCACCTTTGCTGAACGCATCGCGATCAACGAGGCCGACCTCGCCCTTGCACCCTCCACAATCAGCGCCGTAGAGGCAGCATCGCTGCCTTTGGTGGCCCTCACGGCGTGGCAGGCCCTCGTCGTCAGAGGGAACGTTCAACCTGGCCAGAAGGTCCTCATCCACGCTGGCGCGGGAGGCGTCGGCTCGATCACGATCCAACTCGCCAAGCACCTCGGCGCCCATGTCACCACCACCGCCTCCGGGAAGAACGCGGACTTCGCCAGAGAACTCGGCGCCGACGTCGTCATCGACTACCGCACCCAGGACTTCGAGAAAGAACTCTCCGAGTACGACCTAGTTCTGGACAGTCTTGGCGGGGAGAACCTCGAGAAGTCCTTGCGCATCCTCCGCCCTGGCGGGAAGGCAATCGGGATTTCCGGCCCTCCCGACCCTGCCTTCGCGAAGAAGTCGGGCTTGAATCCGGTACTGCGCCTGGCGATCACAGTGCTGAGCAGCAAGATCCGTAGGCAAGCGAAGAAGCTTGGCGTGAGCTACGAGTTCCTCTTCATGGACGCCAGCGGCGACCAGCTCCGTCAGATCGCGACGCTCGTCGACAACGGCGCGCTGCGCCCGGTCGTAGGAAAGACTTTTCCCTTCAATGAGACTCCACAGGCCCTCGACGCACTGGCCAAGGGCGGCATCCGCGGAAAAGCCGTCATCACCGTCCCGTAGCCGCACCGCCCCAGACCGACAGATCAGCACCACGCCAATGTCACGAGCTACTAAGAGAGAACATCATGAACCCAGCTAACGAAGCTGTCATCACGTCCTACGCAAAAGCCCCAGCGAAGACCATCACGGCAGGAGGCGTCACGTTTGCCTACCGCGAGCTCGGCCCGAAGGGCGGTGTTCCCGTCGTGTTCTTCGTGCACCTGGCGGCAACCCTAGACAACTGGGACCCGCGCATCATCGACCCGATCGCTCAATCTCGGCATGTCATCACCTTTGACCAGCAAGGCGTCGGCGCCTCCTCCGGCACAGTACCCGACACCCTAGAGGAAGCCGCGGACGACGCCTACAAGTTCATCACCGCGCTCGGATTCGACAAGATCGACATCTTCTCATTCTCAATGGGCGGGATGATCGCCCAAGACCTCATCGTCAAGCACCCAGACCTGGTCGGCAAGCTCGTCCTCACCGGGACAGGAGCACGCGGAGGGAAGGACATGGACAAGGTTGTCGGAGTGACTTACTACGACATCTTCCGCTCCATCATGACCCGCTCCGATCCGAAGGAATTCCTCTTCTTCAACCGCGACAGCGTTGGCAAGCAGGCCGGGAAGGCGTTCGTCGAACGCCTCAAGGAGCGCACCACCGACCGCGACAAGCCCATCAGCAACAAGGCATTCAGCCGCCAGCTCAAGGCCATCCAACGGTACGGGCGTTCCGCGCCGTCGGACTTGTCAGTGATCACCCATCCGACCCTGATCGCCAACGGCGACAACGATCGCATGGTCCCCTCCATCCTCTCGGCCGATCTGCATCAGCGCATCAAGGGCAGCGAGCTGATCATCTACCCCAACTCCGCTCATGGCGGTATCTTTCAGTACTGGGAGAAGTTCGCACCCATCGCCGCGAAGTTCCTCACCATCTAGACCGCCGAGCCCACCGAACCCCTGTAGGAGAACCGCATGAGCGACACGACCCAACCGGTCCCGTCCAAGCACTTCACATCCTCGATCCTGCTGTGGATGCGCACCGACAAGCTTCGCCAAGATGGTATGGATCGGTGGAAGGGGCCGCACTCAGGCATCATCGCCGCGACCCCCGGCCTCAACGAGTATCGGCAGATCCACCTCGCCGAACAGAATCCCGGCCGCTGGCCCGTCGCTGCTGGAATCGAGACCGCGATCCCGGATGATCGGAAGATCGACGGGATCGCGGAAGTCACGTTCGAGAACGCCCTCGCCCCCATCGCGGGGCGCAAGCAGACTGCGCTGGCATACGAAGATGAGGTCAACATCTTCCGGCGCACACTCCTCCACGCGGGCCCTCCCGGAACGTCCCGTTGGTACGACGTCTCCCCCGGTGAGAAGCCCACATCCTGGTCGATCATCTACCTGCGTCGAGGGAAGGATGAAGGCACGATCGCATTCCACAAGTTCCTCAAGAAGGAACTCACCCCTGTACTGATCGAGACGGGGCTAGTCACGAAGTTGCGCACACAGGTTTTCCTGCCCTGGAATGAGAAGACGTGGGACACCCCGAACGTTGCCCACGACAACCCCTCCGAGCACCACCTGCACGCTTCCGTGATCCTCGGATTCTCCGACGACGCTGCACGCGATGCGTTCTACGCCGGCAGCACCGCGCAACTCACCGAGCTGCTTGCCCCGCACGTATCCGCGATCCACGCATACGACGTCGAAGCCATCCTCACGTTTGTGCGGGACGGTCAGGTCCTCCCCCACTACGACGACTGACCGCACCCTCTCGACACATGCCCTCCCCAACGCACCGGACGGGCCCCGGTCTTTGCTCGAGTCAGTTGCACCGTGATACGACCGGAATGCGCCGTGGTGTGGAAACGGCCACCCTAAGTTCCCGTCCGGTTGAAATATCCAGTGGGTGGAAACTATGACCCGTACTTGTTTTGGTGCTGAAGACGATTTATCTTTCGCATGGGCAACCCAGCTACTCGAATACCCGGTGCCAGACTCCACGGAAGTGGGTTCAAGCTATTTCATGGACACCTTGATTAGCGGAGCCGGACGCAAGTATTCTTCGAGTTCGAATCCCCTGCTCATTTCAGAATCTGGGTCCCTTGCCTTGCGGGTGTCTTCACAAAAAACAACGTGAACACCAGGGCCACAAGTGCGGTGGCCACGAGCAACGACAAGCCGATGGCGTACTTGTAGTTCGCAGCATCAGGATCGTACGTCATGCCCATGATCAGCGGCGGAAAGTATCCGCCCAGCCCGCCTGCAGCGCTGACTATGCCGCTGATGCTGCCCACCTTGCCCTCCGGGGCCAGCACGCCCACCCACGCAAAAACGCCACCCGTGCCCAGCCCCAAGGCCGCCGCCATGGCGAGAAACACCGGGCCAGCCTGCACATCCGCGACCGGTTCCAGGGCCACCAACCAGCCCAGCACAGCCACCCCCGCCAGCGAGATGAGGACTACGGGCTTGGAGCCGATTTTGTCCGCAAGAACGCCACCGATAGGCCGCGCGATCACGGCAGCCACGGCAAATCCGGCCGTACGGGCACCCGCAGCTGACGGATCAAACGCGTAAACGTCGCGCAAATACGTGGGCAGGTAGGTGGCAAAGGAGACAAAGCCGCCAAACACTACTGCGTACAGGAAGCACATTTTCCACGTCACGGCCAGCTTGGACGCAGCCAAAAGCTTGGGCCTGACGGGATCCGTGCTGGGTGTCCAGCTAGGGGCGTTCTTCATGAAGAACCACACCAACGCCGCCATGAGCGCCAAGACGCCGGCAATAACTAAATGTGTGGGCACGTAGCCGATGGACTTCACTAGGCGCGGGTTCAAGAACGCGGCCAGCGCGGTCCCGCCCATGCCGGCGCCAAAGACGCCTGTGGCAAAACCTCGGCGGGCAGGCGGATACCAGGCGCTCACAAACGGAATGCCCACAGCAAACACGGTGCCGGCAACACCGAGCAGGAAACCGGCTGCCAGCACCAGCACAAACGAGTTCAGGGCTCCACCCAGAGAAACCAGCAGCACCATGGGAATGGTGGAGACCAGCACAAAGGTGAACATTGCTCGTCCGCCGAATTTGTCGGTCATGGTGCCCACCACGATGCGGCCCAGCGATCCGACAAAGATGGGCATGGCCACCAGGATGCTCATGGTTCCGGCGGACAGCTCCATGTTCAGGGCGTAGTGGGTGCTGAGCGTGGCGATCACGTTCCACGCCCAGAACCCCACCACGGACGCTGCGGTGGCGAGGGTCAGGTTCAAGGCCTGGCCCTTAGGTGGTGGCACTACTACCGCCGTTGCCGGCTTGTGCTGTGTCATGGTCTCTCCCTCAAAGTCATGGCCGGGTTCTTAGCGTTGTCGGGTGTCCCGGTCGCGAGTGCCAACATCAGACCAGCCTTTGCGGTTGCGGACACTGGGGCCCTTGTCGCGGGAACGGTAGACAATGTACGGGCGGAACAGGTAGTGCAAGGGTGCGGTAAAGGCGTGCACCAGGCGGGTGAACGGCCACACGATAAACAGCGACATGCCCACCAGCGTGTGGATGTGGAACGACGTCGGCGCTGCGGCCATCGCCGCTACGTCAGGCTGGAAGATGAACAGCGACCGGAACCACGGCGAGACGGTGTCACGGTAGGTAAGCCCGTGCTCGTCAAAGAACACACTCGCCAGCGTCGTCCACAAGCCGAAGACAATGGCCGCCAGCAGCACCACATACATGAGCTTGTCATTTTTAGTGGTGGCCATGAACACCGGGCCGGTTTTGCGGCGGCGGTAAATCAGCAAGACGATACCGGTGAGGGTGCCCACCCCGGCGATGGAGCCGACAAACAAAGCGTTGAAGTGGTAGAGGCTCTCGGACATGCCAAGAGCCTCAGTCCATGACTTCGGGATGACCAGACCGAAGAAGTGTCCGGCAATGACTGCCAGCAGGCCAAAGTGGAAGATGGGCGAACCAATGCGCAGGAGCTTGGATTCATACAACTGTGAGGACCTGGTGGTCCAGCCGAATTGGTCATAGCGGTAACGCCAAATGGAGCCACCGACCAAGACAACGACCATGACATACGGCAGCACGCCCCACAAGAAAATATCCATTGCTTAGGCCCCTTTCATGGGCAGCAACCGGGGATCATAAGGATCCAAGCCCACGGATTCGGTGGGCGGGCCATGGCCGGCCATCCGCATGACGGCCTGCTCATCCAGGGGTGATGCACCCGGCAATGTGCCACACACGGCGGCCAGGATGTCCGTGTGTGGCAATTTGTCACGGAGCAGCCCGAATTTGATCAGTTCCACGCTGGGCCGATATTGCTGCAACAAAGCCTGCCCTCCGGCCAGGTCAACGGTGGCCGCATATTCAAGGACCATGGGCAAATAGTCCGGCAGTTCGCCGTGGGTGTTCACCAAACTGCCACTGCCGCGGTACACCTTCTTAAACGCACCCAGTACTTCACCGCGGCGCCGGGTGTCCCCGTCAGTCCAATAGGAAAGGTGCAAGGCATGACGCTTGCCCAGATCAAATTCCTGTACGTACTGCCCCTGCAAGGCCATCAGGTCCATGGTCTCAAACTGACGCAGCACAGCCTCAAACGGTGCCAAGGCCCCGCCGAACTCGCCCAGCGCCGACCGCATCAAAGGCACCCGGGCGAGCAATTCGTCGTCGGGGTAGGAAAGGCACCAAGCCGCGGCCAAGTAGGTGACCCGTACCTTCTGGCTCATGCCCCGCCACCGCCATCCGGCGCGGCGGCGGCGGCGGGGCCGGCGGATGGTGCCGACGGCTCACGCGGGTGCTGCTGTGGAAACAACCCGGCTGGTGCACCATTGCCATCCCAATTGAGCAAGTTCACCCGACCCTTCAATGTGTCGGCGCCAGCCACCGAATCGGAAGTCTGCCTGTCCTGCAGAGCGTGGAAGGTCTCAACGGCCACTGGGGTGGGCCGCCCGCTGGCCTCTCCGAACGGGGAGTCACCCATTGCACCCATGCCCGGGCCGCCGTCGAAGTCCAACGAACAACCCATCTCTTCCAAGTCGTGGGCCTGTTCGGCGTGCGCCTTGGGGATGACATAGCGCTCGTCGTACTTGGCGATGGCCATGAGCCGGTACATCTCGTACATGGTGGCCCCGTCCATGCCCACCGAGGCGGGGATGGAGTCATCGGGGTCGTTGCCCATCGAAATACCGCGCATGTAGGAGCGCATTGCCGCCAACTTTCGCAGCACCTCCGTGACCCGCTCCGTGTCCCCTGCCGTGAACAACTCGGCCAGGTACTCGACGGGGATCCGCAGTGCTTCAATGGCACCGAACAGCACGTCCTGATCTTCGGCGTCGTGCCCTTGATCGCGGAGCAAATCAACCACAGGAGAGAGCGGCGGGATATACCAAACCATGGGCATGGTGCGGTACTCAGGGTGCAGGGGCAGCGCCAGCTTGTAGACCTTGGTCAGCGCGTACACGGGCGACTTTTGCGCCGCCTCAATCCAGTCTTCGGCGATGCCCTGCTCTCGGGCCGCGGCCATGACAGCCGGGTCGTTGGGATCAAGCAGGACATCCATCTGAGCCTCGTATAGGTCCTTCGGATCGGTGACCGAGGCAGCAGCTGTGACGGCGTCGGCGTCGTACAGGAAGAGGCCCAAATACCGTAGCCGGCCCACGCACGTCTCCGAGCACACGGTGGGCAGGCCCACCTCGATGCGGGGATAGCAGAAGGTGCACTTCTCGGCCTTGCCGGTCTTGTGGTTGAAGTAGATCTTCTTGTACGGGCAGCCCGTCACGCACTGGCGCCAGCCACGGCACTGGTCCTGATCCACCAGCACGATGCCGTCTTCCACGCGTTTGTATATGGCGCCCGAGGGGCAGGAGGCCATACAGGAAGGGTTCAGGCAGTGCTCGCAGATGCGCGGCAGGTAAAACATGAACGTCTTTTCAAACTCAAATTTGATCTTGTCCTCGGACTCGCGGCGAATCTTCTCAACGATGGGATCCAGATGGCCCATTTCCGCGGTGCCGCCGAGGTCGTCGTCCCAGTTGGCGCTCCAGGTGATCTTGGTGTCCTTGCCGGTGATCAGGCTTTTGGGCCGCGCCACCGGGAAATCGTCGCCGAGGGGCGCATCGACCAGCGTCTTGTAGTCGTACGTCCAGGGCTCGTAGTAGTCCTTCAGCTCGGGCTGGACAGGGCTGGCGAAGATCCCCAATAGTTTCTTGACGCGCCCGCCAGCCTTCAACTTCAGACGGCCGCGTTTATTCAGCTCCCAGCCGCCCTGCCACTTTTCCTGGTCCTCGTACTGGCGCGGATAGCCCTGACCGGGACGGGTTTCCACATTGTTGAACCAGACGTATTCCACGCCGGCCCGGTTGGTCCACGCCTGCTTGCACGTGACAGAGCACGTATGGCAGCCGATGCACTTGTCCAGATTCATGACCATACCCATTTGAGCCATAACACGCATTAGTACTGCACCTCCTGGGAACGACGGCGGATGGTGGAAACGTTGTCGCGCTGGTTGCCCGTGGGGCCAAGGTAGTTGAAAGCATAGGTCTGCTGCCCGTAGGCGCCGATCAAGTGCGAAGGCTT
The DNA here is from genome assembly GCF_049897845.1 of Arthrobacter sp. TWP1-1. NCBI lineage: Bacteria > Bacillati > Actinomycetota > Actinomycetes > Micrococcales > Micrococcaceae > Arthrobacter > Arthrobacter sp. TWP1-1. The sequence continues at coordinate 95,432 of NZ_JAFCXC010000002.1, read as the reverse complement.
GACCAGCAGACGCGTGAGCGAGTTGTGGATGCCGCCGCGGCGGCCGGTAGCCTCCGACTTTGGCACATCAATGGTGCGCTCCTGCGCGTGATAGACATACACAACACCCTCCGGCATGCGGTGGCTAACAACGGCCCGAGCCACCAACACGCCGTTCATGTTCACGCACTCCACCCAGTCGTTGTCCATCACCTCAATGGATTTGGCATCCTGCGGACTCATCCACACCGTGGGTCCACCGCGGGAAAGCGAGAGCATCAGCAAGTTGTCTTGGTATTCGGAGTGGATGGACCATTTGGAGTGCGGTGTCAGGTAGCGGACCACCACCTCTTTCTCGCCATTGGGCCCGAACTTCGGTTCGCCAAACAACCGCTGCATGTCCAGCGGCGGCCGGTAGATCGGAAGCGCCTCGCCAATGTCGATCATCCAGTCATGATCAAGAAAGAAGTGCATGCGCCCCGTCAACGTGTGGAACGGTTTGAGTCGTTCAATGTTCTGTGTGAACGGCGAATACCTGCGCCCGCCAGTCTCCGAGCCTGACCATTCCGGGGACGTGATGACGGGCACCGGACCGGCCTGGGTCATCGCGAAGGAAATATGCTTTTCCTCAGATCCCTCTGCCAGGTCCGCCAGCTTCACGCCCGTCCGCTTTTCAAGCTCCTTGAACCCTGCAACAGCCAACTGGCCGTTGCAGGTTCCGGAGAACGTCAGGATGGCTTCAGCCATCTTGGCATCCGTGTCGATGGCCGGCCGTCCGTGGGCAAACCCGCCCATCATGACCCCGTTCGCCTTGGCCAGATGACCTAGCGCTTTGTCCAGTTTGTAGTTGACGTCCTTGACAGTAAATCCGAGTGTGTCTGCCAGAGGTCCGACGGCGGCCAGCTTGTGGGCGATGGCTGTATAGTCCCGCTCCACAACAGTGAAATTGGGCATGTTTTGCCCGGGCACCCCTTCGATGCCATCCTCACGCCAGTCGCGGACCACGCCGCCGGGCTGGGCGATCTGGCCCACCGTGTCGTGAATAAGCGGCACGCTGACCAGGTCCTTGCGGGTGCCCAGATGCACGGCGGCCTGGCGGGAGAATTCCTCTGCCAGCAGCGTGAACATCTCAAAATCAGTTTTGGCCTCCCACGGCGGATCGATGGCCGGGGTAAACGCGTGCACAAACGGGTGCATGTCCGTGGAGGAGAGGTCATGCTTTTCATACCAAGTAGCGGCAGGGAACACGACGTCGGACAACAAGGTGGTGCTGGTCATCCGGAAATCCGCGGACATCAGGAAGTCGAGTTTGCCTTCCGGGCCCTTGTCATGCCATTTGACATCCCGCGGTTTCAAGGAGGCCTCACTGTCCTGACCCATCACGTTATTGTGCGTGCCCAACAGGTTGCGCAGGAAGTATTCGTTTCCCTTGGCCGAGGATCCAAACAGGTTCGACCGCCACAAGATGAGCGTGCGAGGCCAGTTTTCCGGGGCGTCGATGTCCTCGATAGCTGGCTTCAGGGTCCGATCCTTCAGTGAGCGCGCCACCCACGTCTTCTCATCGGGAGCCTCCCCCGCGGCCACAGCGGCTGTTGCCTGGTCGGCGATATCCAGGGGGTTCTCATCGAAGTAGGGGTAGAACGGCATCCACCCCAGCCGCGCCGACTGCGCCAAGGCGTCGGCCGTATGCATGCCGTCCAGATGCCCGGTGGACAGCGGCGACTTCAAGGCGTCCGCGGAATAGCCGTCCTGGCGCCATTGGTCGGTGTGCATGTACCAGTAGCCGGTACCGATCATGGTCCGCGGCGGTCGCGACCAGTCCAGCGCATTGGCCAACGACACCCAACCTGTGAGCGGACGAGTCTTTTCTTGGCCCACATAGTGGGCCCAGCCGCCGCCGTTGCGTCCCATGCAGCCGGTCAGCATGACCATGGCCAAGATGGCCCGGTAGGTCGTGTCACCATGGAACCACTGACAGATTCCCGCACCCATGATGATCATGGACCGTCCCTTTGACTGCTCAGCATTACGGGCGAATTCACGAGCCACACGGATGCAGGCCTGGGCCGGAACGGAGGTGATTTCCTCCTGCCATGCCGGAGTGTACGGAGTGTTTGCATCCTCGAAGTCTTTAGCCCAGTCACCGGGCAGCCCCGGGCGGCCCACACCATATTGGGCCAGCATCAGGTCAAACACCGTTGTAACTAGGTGACCGTCAACCATGGCCGTGGGCACACCCCGTAGGAGCACTGAGCCGGCACCCTGCGGGTCCTCGAAGCACGGTAAGAGAATTTCGGTGGTTTCGGAGGAGACTTCCATGAGACTCAACGCCGGTTCAACGCCTTCTAAGTCAAGGTTCCATTTGCCCTCGCCGGTCTTGGAATAGCGGTGTCCCAGAGTGCCATTGGGGACAATCGCATGCCCCGTGACCTTGTCAAAAAGCATTGTTTTAAACGCGGCATCCTCCACCCCTTCCTGGCCGGGGATAAATGCTGCGGTGAGGAACTTTCCGGGACTGAACGTCCCGTCGTCGCGCTTCACCAGTCGGATCAGGAAAGGCAGGTCGGTGAATTGGCGGACGTAGCTTTGAAAGAACGGCACCTGCCGGTCGACGAAAAATTCCTTGAGCATCACATGGCCCATCCCCATGGCCAGAGCGGCGTCAGTGCCGGCCGCCGCCGGCAGCCACTCGTCGGCGAACTTCGTATTGTCCGCATAGTCGGGACTGACGGCGATGACCTTCGTGCCGCGGTAACGCACTTCTGTCATCCAATGAGCATCGGGGGTGCGCGTGACAGGGACGTTGGAGCCCCACATCATCAGGTAAGTCGCGTCCCACCAGTCGCCGGATTCCGGGACATCGGTCTGGTCACCAAACACCTGGGGACTGGCAACCGGGAGGTCTGCATACCAGTCGTAGAAGGACGTCATGACACCGCCAATAAGCTGAACAAAGCGGGTGCCGATGGTGTGGCTGACCATTGACATGGCCGGGATGGGCGAAAAACCGGAGACCCGGTCAGGGCCGTAATTCTTGATCGTGTTCACGTGGGCCGCGGCCGCTATTTCGAGGGCCTCGGCCCACGATGTGCGGACCAAGCCGCCCTTGCCACGGGCATTTTGGTACGTTCTGCGTTTTTCCGGGTCGCCGGCCACCTCGGCAAACGCTAGCACGGGGTCCTTAAGTCGCGACTTGGCCTCGCGGTACATTTCCAAGAGCACGCCCCTGGCATAGGGGAATCGAACCCTGGTCGGAGAGTAGGTGTACCACGAGAATGCGGCGCCGCGGGGGCAGCCGCGCGGCTCGTACTCCGGACTGTCCGGACCGACTGACGGGTAGTCGGTCTGTTGGGATTCCCAAGTGATAATCCCATCTTTGACGTAGACCTTCCAAGAACAGGAGCCCGTGCAATTCACCCCGTGTGTAGACCGCACCACCTTGTCGTGGCTCCACCGGTCGCGGTAAAAGACATCGCCCGCACGGCCGCCCTCCCGGAATACGGCGCGTGAATCAGCCGTCTCATCCCACTTGGTGAAGAAGCGGCCCAGCTTCAACATGACGTCAGAGGCAGGCCCGTCAATCCCGGCAACAAATGGTTTGGCAGTCATGGCCCCACCCTAGGGTGAGGGCCAACGCATTACTAGGGCCTTAGGAATAGTCAATAAATGACTGAAGCAATTCTTGAGTACAGAAAACATGCGATTTTCACACTTCGGGGACGGCATTGCGGTGTGCGATGAAGGGACGAATGGCACTGTTGATACTCACGTGTGGCTGCCACGATGAAGTCACCAGTCAGGGTTGATCACCTAACGCGTCTCATTCGAGCCACACAACCGGATTGGAAGGAAAGGTTGTGCCCTGTGGCTCAAATAGCAGAATTGGGGATTTATTGTGGAGCCGTGGAGCGCCCGTGGTGCCAGGCGTGCGGAACTGGCCAATTCCTGCTCATAGAGTCCGTAGCTCCATGTTTGTGCGGCCATGCCGGGGCCGTGGGTCTAAGTTATTCGTGCCTCGAGTGTGACGGTTTTTCTGCTCACTGCGTCAATGTCAGCGACGTGGGCGATGCATTGGAGCACATGGTGACAACTCTGCGGCGGGGAAAAAGCTTAGATGGTGAGACCCGACGCAACGACTAGGACGGCTCGATCAGGGCACTTAGCCGTGACCTTAGCCTCTAGTGACGCCGCAGCGGAAGCCACACAGTGGTAGGTGATGAAAGAGGTGTGAGGCATGACGAGCAAGTCGACTGTTGACAATTCGAATCGACCTTCAGGCGATGCGCAAGGTGGAGGGGCTGGGTTCGTGGTGGCACTGGTACTCGGTACGCTGCTGGCATTATTTGGTGCCGGCGGGGTCATCGGTGGCGTGGCCTCGGCTGTGGTGAGTTCCCAGCAGGATTCGCAGGGCTACTTCACTTCCGGGACGCGTGAATTCGCCACTACCTCCTATGCGCTCTCCTCTCCTCCAGCCCAGCTTGGGGTCGAGGCGATTCCCTTTGACCTTGGCAGTATTCGGCTTAGTGCCGCCTCCGCTGCGCCAGGGGGCAAGGTGTTCATTGGGATTGGGCCCAAGTCGGAGGTGGAGAGCTATCTCAACGGTGTGCACGCAACAGTCATCACCGGCGTCGAAACCCGGCCGTTCCGGGTGAGCTACAGCGATGTTCCCGGGCAGGCCGCACCCGAGCCGCCCGGGGAGCAAAGTTTTTGGGCTGTGCAAACGTCCGGGACCGGGGCACAGCAAGTCACCATGGACCTGCGCAGTGGTGATTGGGTCATGGTGATCATGAACGCCGATGCCACCCCAGGTGTCACCGTCAACATGTCAGCCGGGTTCCACTCCGAGTTGTTCGGAGCGATCACACCTGCGTTGTTGACGGGCGGGCTGGCAGCCCTGATCATCGGGGCGGGCTTGATCACCCTGGGTGCCGTGGGCCTAGGCAGACGGCACCCTTCGTCCCGGCAGCCGACGCCTGGCAATCCGGTCACGGGCGACGGCGTGTCCCCGACCGAGCTGGCCTACGCGAATGGCTATCCGGCGAGACTCACCGGACAGCTTGACCCGCAGCTTTCCAGGGGGCTGTGGCTGGTCAAGTGGCTTCTGACATTGCCGCACATGATCGTCTTGTTTTTCCTGTGGTGCGCTTTGGTCATCACCACAATCTTTGCCGGCTTCGCCATCCTGTTCACCGGCCGCTACCCGCGCTCGCTCTTCAACTTCAACGTCGGAGTCCTGAGATGGAACTGGCGAGTGACCTTTTACGCCTACTCGGCGCTGGCCACCGACAAGTACCCACCCTTCACCCTTGCCGCAACCGAGTATCCCGCCGATTTCGAGGTTGACTACCCTCGTCAACTCTCCCATGGACTAGTGCTGGTCAAGTGGTGGATCTTGGTCCTCCCCCACCTATTGGTTATAGCCATATTCACCAGTGCGGCGTGGTCCATGTCTGACCCGAGCGGTGATTGGCAATCGGGCTACGGCCGTACGGTCGGGTTCTCCCTGCTCGGCATTCTGGTGCTCATTGCCGCCGTCGGGCTCCTGTTCACCGGGCGATACCAACGACCGCTCTTTGGTCTCATTATGGGCGTCAACCGGTGGATCTACCGCGTCGCCACTTATACCCTCTTGCTGCGGGATGAGTACCCGCCGTTCCGCTTGGATCAGGGCCCCGATGAGCCGGCCGGGGCGGATCACCACTGATGGGAGCACTCATGGGCAACCATTTTGAGCGGTACGCCGAGGTAGCGGAAATCTTGGCACGGCATGGTTTCGGCTCGCTGCTGGCCAAGATGGGTCTTGGCCAGCTACATCTGGGCCAAGGACCATGGAAGCCCACAGATCTCTCCATTCCCGAACGGCTCAGGCGCGCACTGGAAGAATTGGGACCAACCTTCATCAAACTCGGACAGGTGCTTTCCACAAGGCCCGACATCCTTCCGCCTGACTATCTCAGCGCACTGTCCAAACTTCAAAGCGGGGCACCGGAAGTTCCTGCAGAGATCATCACCTCACTCATCGAACAGGAGCTGGGTGGGACGACTAAAGAACTCTTCAAAACGTTTAGCGCTACTCCACTAGCCAGTGCCTCGATTGGCCAGGCCCATGCAGCAACACTTCATGACGGCACCGCCGTTGTAATCAAGGTCAGGCGGCCGGGCGTGGTTGCTCAAGTTCAGGAAGATCTGGAGATCCTTCAAAACCTGGCCCATCAGGCAAGCAGGAACTGGACGGCGGTAGCGGACTACAACCTTGAGGCAATTGCCGCTGAGTTCGCCGCAACACTTCGGGCCGAACTCGATTACCTGCAAGAGGGACGCAACGCGGAACGATTTGCAAGAAACTTTGCCGACGACCCCAGCATTCATATTCCCAGAATCTTCTGGTCCACCACCACCTCCCGGGTACTGACCATCGAAAGAATCTTTGGCCTGAAGATCGACGGCGTCGAAGTTCTCGCCATGCCTGCCCTCGAGCGAACCCGCCTGGCAGATCTGGCAGCCAGAGCCGCGTTCAAGATGATCTTTGAGGACGGATTCTTTCATGCCGACCCCCACCCGGGAAATCTCTTTGTTGAATCGGCTTCACGAATAGCGTTGATCGATTTCGGCATGGTGGGCGAAATCGACAACGAGCTCCAGGGTCACCTGGGGAAACTACTGCTGGCATTCAGCATTGACGACCCCGACCGCATCGCCAGGGCACTGCTGGAACTCTCGATCAACCGACCCACCGCAGATCGCGGCCTGTTGCGGCAAGACATTCTGCGCTTCATGCGGCTCTATCAGGGACGCCAATTGGGCCAAATCGAAATCTCGCCTCTGGCCACCCAAATGCTAGCTCTCCTGCGCAATCACCATCTTCAGCTACCCGGGGAAATAGCCATGCTAACCAAGATGATCTTCATGACAGAAGGACTGGGAGCGCGGCTCAATCCGAGCTTCAACCTTGGCACGGTGGTTAAGCCCTATGCCAGAAGATTGGCCTTAGCCAGGGCGAATCCACGCACTCTCCTGCGCAACCTCTCCCAATGGGGTTTGGACGCCGCCGACCTCGGCGCTGATCTACCCGAAAAGCTACGAAAGTTGCTCGATCTTCTCGATGACGGCGTCGAGGTTCACCTGCGCTCAGAGGAATTGGGGCCTCTGGTGACACGCGCCGAAAGAATCGGAAATCGCTTAATTGCAGGGATGATAGTCGCAGCATTTGTTCGAGGAATTGGAGAGCTTACGGCAGCCGACCGGAATCGTCTGAGGGCATGGCAAAACCCCCTGGTTGCTGGCGGTGTTGGCGTGGTCACGGCGTTAGGCGGCTACTTGACGTGGACCGCAAGGCGCAGTGGCGGTGGCAAGCGCTAGTTCAGCCAAGGCTTTGGTCGCCGTGGGGACCTGAATAGCCACAAAATTCCCCGCTCAACCTCGCCCTAAATGCGCCGGGGCGCTCCCCCAACAGCAGGTCTTTGGACTCTATTGGCGCCGCTCCTGCCAGCCTAGGCTCAGACCATGATGAACAAACCAGCCAATGCCTCATCGAAGGAACTAGATGCCCACGAATGCTGGGCACTGCTTCGTGGCGTTTCTGTAGGAAGACTGGCGGTCTGGGTCACCGACCATCCCGATATCTTCCCCATAAACTACGCGGTGGACCACGGAACACTTGTGTTTCGCACAGGTCTGGGGACCAAGCTCTCCGCGGCCGTTGGTGAAACCCCCGTGGCCTTTGAGGCTGACGGAGTCGATCGCGGCAGCGGTATCGCTTGGAGCGTTGTGGCCAAGGGCAGTGCAGTTCCCATCAAGGCAACGGAAGATGTCTTGGACAGTTTTTCGATTATGCTCTTCCCTTGGCAATCCGGACGCAAGGAAACGTTTGTCCGCATTGAGCCAACATCAATCACGGGCCGAAAATTCACGGTGGCCGATCCAGCGCAGTGGTGGACAGCCCAAGCCGCAGCACCCCGTACCAGCCCGGAATAATAGTTCTGGACCTCAAAGCTGCAGTGCTTCTCCGAAAGGCAACAAAGCCATGGAACAAATCACGAACGTTGGCAGCGGAAATGACCCGAGCGGCACTGAGGACTTTGTGCCCTTGGCTGTCAATCGTGAGTAAGACAGACTGGCAGGATGGATGCAACAGCATCATGCACTGCCAATCTTTAAGCAAGAAGATTCCCCCAGCGGGAACCACGACTACGGAGGGAAACGAAGACGATGGATGGGCTAGTTACCTCCGCACCGCAAAAGATCACCACGACACCGGCACCGATCACCGTTTTTATCCTCGACGATCACGAACTTGTTAGGCGGGGACTCAAAGAACTGCTCGAAAGTGAGGGCTTCAAAGTTATTGGGTCCACCGGCTCCGCGCTGGAAGCAACCAGGCGCATCCCGGCCCTGCATCCTGACGTTTCGGTATTGGATGCCCGGCTGCCCGATGGCACGGGCATAGAGGTCTGCCGTGATGTCCGGTCGGTGGATCCAACCCTGCAATGCTTGATTCTCACCAGCTACGACGACGAACAGGCGCTGCGTGGCGCTGTCCTAGCTGGCGCCTCCGGCTATGTGCTGAAGGAAATTGACGGCACGGATTTACTTTCTTCCCTGCGTCGCACCGCCAAGGGTGAAACACTTTTCAACCCCGATGTCTTAGCGAAAGTAGTTCAGGGCCTTGCAGAGCCTGAACGGACAGATCCTAGGATCTCCGCCCTGACCCCGCAGGAAGGGCGCGTACTCAAACTAATAGGACGCGGTTTGACCAATCGAGAGATTGGCAGTGAAATGTTTCTGGCCGAGAAGACAGTCAAGAACTACGTGTCCTCACTGCTGGCAAAACTGGGTTTTGAGCGACGCACGCAGGCTGCCATTTTCATTACAGACACACGATGGCAGCAGGCACCTGACCTCCGTCAATGAGCATCCGCGGCCGGCACGCTCCAGATCAGCCTGGTTCCAGTATTTTCGCCGCTCTCAAGCTCTAAAGTTCCGTGTAGCATCTCGGCCCGCTGTTCCATGTTGAGCAGCCCGCTTCGGTGAGTCAGATCCCCCACACCAATTCCGTCATCGTCAATGGTGACGCTCACATGCTCGGCCGTGACGTCAACGGACACCTCAATTGCCCCTGCATCAGAATGCCGAACTGCGTTGCTCAACCCTTCGGACAGCACCGCTAGCAGATGCTTGGCCGTTTCCTCGGAAATCGCAGAGTCTATGGGCCCGGCCAAATTCAACCGGGGCGCGAAGGCGAGCGTTTTGGCGGCATTGCGAACTGTCCTTAGGATCAGGTCGCTGAGCAACTCAGTTTCACCGGAGCTGACCCGCAACGAATAAATGGTATTGCGCAAGTCCCGAATAGTTTCGTCAAGTTCTGTGGTGACAGCCCTAATTCGCTGGGACGCCGTTTTGTCCGTAATGAACCGCTGCAAACTCTGAATGCTTAAGCCTGCGGCAAAGAGGCGCTGGATGACCACGTCGTGCAGGTCCCTGGCAATCCGATCCCGGTCTGTGAATATCATGATCTGTTCACGCAACCGGTGAGTCCTAGCTAGTTCCAAGGCCAAAGCGACGTGGGAACCAAACACGGCGCTCATCTCGATCACGACCTTTGAATAGCTTCCGGAACCCTGACTGCGCGCCAAGATCAGCAGCCCTTGATTATCGCCTTGAGGTCCCAAGGCAATGACAATGATTGGCCCAAACGCCTTACCTTCAACTTCACCAAGCAGGTCGCTGGCATCGGCGAACACAGTCGGTACTCCGGTCCGCAATACCTCCGCGATCACTGGAGAGTCCAAAGCGAGCGAACGGCCAGCAAGTAGCGGCGCTCTCTCACCGGCTGCCGCTGCGACATACAGTTCAGGTCCGCCATCGGATGAGACGCCGATCATGGTCAGGGCAGAGTCCGACTCCGTCAAGGCGGTGGCAGCAATCATGTCCAGGCTGCTTTCAGTGATGTTACGTTCGTCATCCATCATCTTGCCTGTCACATCCATGCACGCTTCCAGCCAACGTGAACGGCGCCTGGCATCTTCAAACAAGCGGGCATTTTCAATGGCGACCCCTGCCGCGGCTGCTAGGGCTACTGCCAATTCCTCATCCTCAGCGGTGAAATCTCCACCCCCGGCCTTTTCTGTCAGATAGAGGTTCCCGAAGACCCTTTCCCTGACTCGCACGGGAACGCCCAGAAAGGTCACCATGGGCGGGTGGTGTTCCGGGAAACCATAGGAGGCGGGGTGATCGTGCAAATCGTGGAGGCGCAACGGGTGCGGGTCGCTTGTCAGCAGTCCCAGGACACCATGTCCGGTGGGTAAGGGACCTATCTTGGTTTTGAGTTCCTGATCTATGCCAACGGTAATGAAATGACTCAGCGATTGATCGTCACCGATGACTCCCAGCGCTGCGTAGCGTGCGTCCAGAAGAGTGCAGGCTGACTTAACCACCCTCTCCAGAACCGCATCTAGGCTGAGATCCTCAGCCACAGAAACCACGGCCGCCAGCAAGCCGCGCATTCTTTCCTGTGTGGAGAGCAATTCGCCAGCTCGGTCTACGAACTCCCGCAGTAAGTCCTCAATCCGGGTACCTGCAGCGGCCGGCAACAGCGGCACCGCCTTGTCCGCATCAGAATCCTGCACCAGACCCACCTTCGAACGGCCATCAGCCGTTGTGTCAAAAAACTTAAAGAGCCCCGCCTTTACTCACAGGCTACCCCGTTGCCAGCCTGACGTCCGCACACGGCGGGAATGGTTCAGCCGTTCAGATACAGGAGCTGGGGACTTTAGACCCTACGTTCCCAAGATCAAGAGGCCTAGAGTCGATTTCATGACTATTAGGACGCCACCATCAGGGACAACGCCGGAGATTGAGTCGCTGTCCAAGGACCAATGCTGGGAATTGCTGCGTGGACAGGTCATTGGGCGCCTGGCTGTTGTTGCCGATGCTCACCCCGACATTTTTCCCATCAACTATGCAGTGGACAACGGCTCTCTGGTCTTCCGAACTGCCGATGGCACCAAACTGCACGGCTCAACGAGCAACACACCTGTTGCCTTTGAAATTGATGGCTACGATCCATCAGCCGAGCAGGCGTGGAGCGTAGTTCTGCGGGGAACGGTCATTGCGATCAGGGCTGGCTCCGGGCTTGCCGAGGCGGAAAACCTCACACTTGAGCCTTGGCAGGGCGGCATCAAGAACCACCTGATGCGGATACTGCCACTAAACCTCAGCGGCCGGAGGTTCAAGGTCACCCGACCTGATATTTGGAGAACCCCATTATCCGATGCACGGCGTGCCTCCTTCGAGTAGCGCCAGCCCGAGCCGTCTGGCTGGAACTCATGCCGGCCAAGAATGCCACTACTAGGGTGCCGTGCTGCCAGACCCAAGGATTTCAGTCCCACTCTTTCCATTCATGATTGCGTCAAGATTGTCCAGGGAACCGATGAGGGCGCGCCCGCCGCTGGCAGTCACGAAGTCCGCTGCGGCCCAGACTTTGGGCCCAATGGAACCGTCCGGGTAGCGGTTCCCCTCGATGTCCTGGATTTTCAGGGTTTTGAGGAGTTCTTGGTTCGGCGTCCCAAAATTGCTCATGACTCCAGGCACGTCCGTCAAAATGACCAGCATCTGCGCATCAATGTCGACGGCGACCCTGGCGGCTACGTAGTCCTTGTCCACGATCGCCTCGATCCCACGAAAGCCGGGCTCATCTGGCACAACCGGGACTCCGCCCCCGCCAGCTAGGACCACAGTTACACCGGCGTCGAGCAGGGAGATTGCTTGTGCGGACTCAAGAACGCGGATGGGCAGCGGCGACGGAACCACCCTGCGCCAACCGGGACCATCGGCTGCGATAGTCCAATCATGCTTCTTTGCAAGAGCGTGCGCGCTGGACTCGTCATAGAGTGATCCCACAAACTTCGTGGGCTCCAAAAGGCGCGGATCTGTGGGCTCCACAAGAGTTCGCGAGACGAGCACAACAACATCCTTGGCCAAGCCCGCATGACCCAATGCTTCCTGCAACCAGAAACCAATCAGTCCCTGGCTTTCAGCAACCAAATCCCACAAAGGGTAGGGGGAAGTCAGCGAGCTGTCGTTGCCGGTCTCCATCGCCAACAATCCCACCTGCGGACCATTGCCGTGAACAATGACCACCTCATGTTCTGCTGCAAGTGCCGCCAGTGCCGGAGCTACCAAAGCTAGGCGGGCGACCTGGGTCTTGGCATCCGGTATCTCTCCCCGGTGAAGAAGCGCGTTACCGCCAATGGCCAAGACAAGGCGCATGCCTAGAACCCCCCTGGGGAACTCTGCGCAGGCGCAAACATTCTCTTGCCTGCGCCGTGGTCCTTGTACTGTTGGGCGGCTGAGCCTGCCTCTTCCTGCTGGGTAAGGATAAGGGGGCACGGAACCTCCAAAAGGAGGGCCTGCGTTGTCGAGCCCATGAGCGCATGGTGTGCGGCTCCCCTGCCACGGTTTCCCACCACGAGCATGGCGGCTCCCTTCCCGGCCTCGATCAGCACCCGAGCCGGCACATCGTGCTGCTCGAATCGATCGAAAACTGTGAGGTGTATGTGCCGGGCACGCACAGCGGCCACAACAGCTTCCAAGATCATGCGCCCCTGCCTGCCAATCTGCTGGGTTCTCTCGGATCCATCGGTACTGGGATGGGCCCACCTTGCCGGGGAATGTGAGACACAAATGACGGTGAGTTCCTGCCGGGTGCGTGCAGCCTCTGCGGCTGCAAAATACGCGGCGGCAATGGACTCGGGGGAACCATCAATACCAACCACGACGCCGGCGTTCGCGGGACTCTGCCGCGTCGGGATGACTGCCACGGGGCATCGGCCGATCATGGCAAGTTGAAAATTGAGCGTGCCGAATCCCCCACTGTGGCCATCGGCCGTTCTGTCCGTCCCGACCGCCACCATGGAGGAACGAGCAGAAAGTTCTGCCAACACTTGGGAAGGCTCGCCATAATGGAGGCTGCTGCGCACCTCCACGTCGGGGGCAAAGCCGCGCACACTCTTGGCTTCACTGTCCAGCATGCCCACTAGGGACGCCCGGAGACTCTGGTATTCAATGCTCTCGGGCGAGACCGAGTACTCCGGCACGGCGTGGACCAGCAGGAGGGGCAGTTTTTGTAGCTGGGCCCGTCGCGCTGCCCATTCGATGGCAGCGCGACTGGCGGGTGAACCATCCACACCCACCATTATCTGAGGTTCTAGGACCATTGGTCGTTGCCCTTTCTGTGTTTGTACCAGGTCATGGCGTGTCCATATAGATGCACAATGCCCGTGATGAATTACGACGCTATGTCCAACGCTAGGGCTTACTGCTTGTTGAGAAGAGAGTCCAAAGACCCTAATCTTCGCCCGTACTAATCGTGGCGAGGTGGCAATCTTGAGACGAGTGGGTCCGGAAAAACGGGACAGGCAGCGGGTCGCATCCCAGCACCGGGCCAACGGGTGGCGCGGCAGGTAAGTGCCAAGGGCCACCACGCCAAAGGGTGCCGCCCGCAACGGTAGGCAAGAGAACCGTCTAAGACCGCTTTGGATTTCAGTTTGTGACTGAGGCTCCCCCCAAGCCCAAAGCGGTCGTGCCGAACTCGGCACGACCGCCGGTGGCGACCACAGCTCCAGCGCAGCTGCCGGACTGCACCACAGTCCCCATGAAGAGACATTTTGCCGTCTCACTCAGGGAGACCACCCCCAAAAAATGGAGCAGGGGCCCTCTCCTCCGAGATGATCGAACCCGATCCCAGTCGAACCCCGTCACCAGACACTAAATCCACCACGTCGATTTGGCATGCGGTGCCGTCCCGAAGGACCACAACCGTGTGCGTAACGCGTGAAAGAAGAGTCTCGGCGGCCCGTTCAGCTCGAAATTCATTGCTGAACCATAAACCACCACTCACCAACAAAATGACAGCAATGACGACCGAATTCGTGGCATCCCCCAAGAACAAGGACTGCCCTGCCGTGACAATCAAAAGGTTCAAGATGGGACTGCGACATTGCCTTCCCCGCACCAACCAGGGTTGGTCTTTTGCGTGCGCAACGCGTTGGGGCCAACTACGCTCAGCCGGCGAGCCGCCTCAGCTGTCGCTGGCGGGACCGTCATCGTCCTCATGGCTTGCACCCACCGACACCGGCACCTTCCATGCATCCCTCTCGCCATGAACCACCAGCACCGGACAGCCTGCGTGTTCGGCACAGGCTGAACTGACTGAGCCCAACAGCATCCCCGCGAACCCACCATGTCCACGGGAGCCAACAATGAGCATCTGAGCGGACTTGCTGTGCTCCATCAACACTTTGGCGGGTGTGCCGCGAATACACACCCCGCTAAATCCCTCGGGCGGGTTGCCCCCAAATGCATCCTGCACGGCGTCCTTGAGAATCTGGCGAGCCCCTTCGTCAGGGTCCCAATCAGGGACTATGTACGAGCCAAAGACCGTCTCCATGTGCCAGGCGGTGACGGCTGTGATGGTTGCGTCGAGTGCGTGCGCCAGCGTTTGCGCCCATTTTAGGGCTTGCACGGACTCGGGTGAGCCGTCCACACCAACCACGATGCGCGAACCCTCGTGGACTGTCTTTTCTTCCATGGCTTGATCCATCTTTCTCACGCTTTCGCTTTTCTCAATGTCTTTCCAGTTCAATGATCGACACTGGCGAGGGCTGCCGCACAGGGTCAAAAGTCCCTAACCATCGGATCTGGATAGTGCCATTCTTTAGTTGGCGGACGTGTTCTTCCTGCGTCCGCGGGCCTGCTCTTTGGACCCGATCCACCACATGAGGACACGGAGACAGCATTGAATAGCCACCTCGCCCAAAGCAGCCATGAAGCGCAAAGCGATGCCGAACCCATACAGGCCACAGGACAAACCACGGAGGAGTTTGAGCTTCTTAACCGGTACTGGGATGCTGCCAACTACCTGACGGTGGCTCAGATCTACCTTCAAGAGAATGCTCTTTTAACTTCTCCCCTTACGCCGAAAGACATCAAGCCGCGGTTGCTGGGCCATTGGGGAACCAGCCCCGGACTGTCCTTGATCTACGTCCATTTGAACCGGCTCATTCGCAATACCGGGGCCAAAGTCCTGTTCGTGGCCGGGCCTGGACATGGTGGACCGGCAGTGATTGCAAATCTCTATCTGGAGGGGAGCTACGCTGCAATCTATCCCTCCGTCAGTCAGAATCCCAAGGGGTTGCGTCGGTTGATTCGGCAGTTTTCCACCCCCGGAGGCATACCGAGTCATGTGGGTCCCGCCACGCCCGGTTCCATCCATGAAGGCGGGGAGTTGGGCTATTCTCTGGCGCATGCCACCGGAGCCGTCATGGACAACCCGGAACTGATAGTTGCGTGCGTTGTTGGGGACGGGGAAGCAGAAACCGGCCCCTTGGAGGGTGCGTGGAAGGCACCGGCCTTCCTCAACCCAAGCAGGGACGGGGCCGTTCTCCCCATACTTCACCTCAACGGCTACAAGATCTCCGGCCCTACCGTGCTCGGTCGACAATCCGACGAGCAGGTCATGGCGCTGCTCGGCGCACACGGCTGGGACCCCGTGGTGGTTTCCGGTAGTGATCCTGCACTGGTCCACCCCATGATGGCCCAAGCGCTCGAGAACGCACACGCCCAGATTGTCCAGATTCAAAACCAGGCGCGCCAGAATGGTGTCAGCGCCCCTGCAGCATGGCCCGCCATAATCCTGCGCACCCCGAAAGGGTGGACGGGTCCAGACTTTGTTGACGGTGTTGCCATGGAAGGGACGTTCCGTGCCCATCAGGTACCCCTGTCAGGAGTTCGCGAAAATCCGACCCACCTGGCCCAACTCGAAGCGTGGCTGCGCAGCTACAATCCCGAAACACTCTTTGACTCGCAAGGCCAGCTGGTGCCCGAGCTGGCTGCCCTAGCCCCAGATGCGGATCTACGCATGGGCACCAACCCGTGGGCAAACGGCGGCCCTGATGTGGCACCTCTACCAATACGTCCATTGGAAAATTACGCATTGGACGTAGGCACGCCGGGGTCCATGAAACACGAGACCACAAGACCCTTGGGTGAGATGCTCCGTGACATCTACACAGACACGGCACAGGACCCCCGTTTTAGGCTGTTTAGTCCGGACGAAACCAACAGCAACCGTCTGGGCGCCGTCTTTGAAGTCACCGAAAGATGCCTGATGGGGTCGGCCCGGGACGGCGACGACCACCTGTCCCCGAGTGGTCGTGTCATGGAAGTCCTCTCCGAGCACCTCTGCCAGGGCTGGCTTGAGGGATACATTCTTACAGGGAGGCACGGCCTGTTCGCCACCTACGAAGCCTTCGCCATGGTGAGCGCATCCATGACCATCCAACATGCAAAATGGCTCCAGCATGCCCGTGGGCTGCCGTGGCGGCAACCCGTTCCAAGCCTAAACATCCTGCTCACCTCTACCTGTTGGCGCAATGACCACAATGGATTCAGCCATCAGGGGCCGGGTTTGATCGACACGGTGCTCTCCCTCTCTGGTTCTGTTATCCGCGTCTACCTTCCACCAGATTCAAACACTTTGCTGGCGGTAGCCGAACATGTCCTGCTCAGCAAGGACTACGTCAACTTGGTGGTGGTGGACAAGCAGGCCCACCCCCAATATTTGAACCTAGATGACGCACGCCGGCATGCTGCCGCGGGTGCCTCCATCTGGAGCTGGGCCGGAAACGAAGACACACCCGGCACGAGAATCACCCACCGCAGCGCCCTATTTGGCACCGAGTCCTCCATCATCACGGCTGACGATCCAGCGTCGGGGACTCAGCCTGACATTGTTCTAGCCTGCTCCGGCGACGTCCCGACAGAAGAGACCTTGGCAGCAGCCTGGTTGCTTCAACATCATGTTCCCGGGCTAAGTGTGCGCGTGGTCAATGTGATCGACGCGTTGGTGCTGCCACCCCCGGACGTGCACCCACACGGCCTGCCCAACGTTGACTTTGAAAAACTGTTCACCACAAACGGTGAAGTAATTGTCGCGTGGCACGGATACGCCCGCGCG
The DNA here is from genome assembly GCF_049897845.1 of Arthrobacter sp. TWP1-1. NCBI lineage: Bacteria > Bacillati > Actinomycetota > Actinomycetes > Micrococcales > Micrococcaceae > Arthrobacter > Arthrobacter sp. TWP1-1. Next base: position 78,439 of record NZ_JAFCXC010000002.1, on the reverse strand, counting down.
TTCCATCAGCTCTTACATGGCCGGGTGAATCCTGGGCGGTTCCATGTTCGGGGGTACAGCGAACAGGGAACCACCACGACTCCGTTTGACATGGTGGTACTCAACAAGATGAGCCGCTACCACCTTGCCTTGGAGGCCCTGCACCGGGTTAGCGGGCACTTTGACGGCACCCATGAATTGGCAGAGCATTGCCGAGCGATGCTTTCCAACCACGAGAAGTACATTCGCGAGCATCTAGAGGATATGCCGGAAATCCGCGAATGGGTCTGGACACCCCCAACTGAGAGCCGAGACGCATCATGAGCATTGAACAAGAACCAGCCACTGTCCTCGTCGGGGTCGACGGTTCCGACTCGTCCATCGAAGCCCTGCGCCAAGGTGAAAAACTGGCCGTTGCACTGGGTGCACGAGTGAAGGCCGTGGCATGTTGGAATTTCCCGACCGTTTACCAGGTCCCCTTTTCCCTGGGAAGTATTGACTTCAAGGGCGCCGCACAAGATGGCTTGGACAAGGCCATTGAGCGTGCATTTGGCTTGGACTGGCCGGAGAACTTCACCGCAGACCTTGTCCAGGGCTCAGCGCGCCCAACCTTGATTGAAGCCAGCCGCGACGCAACACTTCTGGTCCTGGGACGGCGCGGGATTGGCGGATTCAAAGGACTACTGCTCGGGTCCGTCAGTGCCGCCTGCATAGCGCACGCCCATTGCCCGGTAGTCATTGTGCACGCAACTGCTGCATGAGCACACAGGGTTGCCCTGCTAGCTTGGGCAAATGAGCAACTTATTCGGGTCCCATGACAATGAACCACACACGGCCAACATCGCCGGGCGGTTGAACTGGCTGCGGGCAGGGGTACTTGGCGCCAATGACGGCATTGTGTCCGTCGCCGCAACGGTGGTTGGCGTAGCCGGTGTAACCAACCTTGCCACCCCGATTCTTGTGGCTGGGGTGGCCGCGGTGGTTGGAGGGGCAATTTCCATGGCCTTGGGTGAATATGTTTCCGTAAGTAGCCAACGCGACAGCCAACTGGCCCTCATCGAGAAGGAACGTCAGGAACTGTTCGAAGACCCGGAGGGAGAGTTGGCCGAACTCACAGGCCTCTACCGGGCCAGGGGTCTCAGCCCGGCCACGGCGGATCAAGTGGCCCTCGAGCTGACCGCCCATGATGCCCTGTCGGCGCACTTGTCTGCAGAACTGAACATTAGCCAGCATGAGGAAGCCAACCCCTGGCAAGCCGCCTACGCCTCCGCGGCTGCTTTTGCCGTTGGCGCCGTCCTCCCCCTGCTCGCCATTTTGTTGCCGCCCGCGGAGTGGCGTATACCTGTCACGTTTCTGGCCGTCCTTGTGGCCCTAGCTCTGACGGGCACGTTGAGTGCCGCCATCGGAGGCAGCTCCAAAAAGACTTCGGCAACGCGACTCGTCATTGGCGGTGCCCTTGCCCTAGCGGCGACCTACGGTATCGGCAGCGCCCTCGGGGCCAGCGGCGTCATGTAGCCACGGTCTGCCTCTTGCGGCGTCAAGCCTAGCGCCAGCTAGCGCACAAACGAACCTCAGCACGGGCCATCTCGGTGTCCAACGGGCCGAGGTACCAAGGCAGAATTCTCGTACGAACACCTCCCGAGATCGGCAGCTATAGTTTGGCAAGCATCTCCACCGGCGACCCCACGATCGGCCGTACGAGTTCCGTGGAGCCCTTGAAGTTGGGTCTTTGGACCCTAGTTTTGCCAGAGAGCATCTTCGTAGAATCGTATACATGAGAGAACGTACACTGGCCCCCAAAGCAGACATCCTTACGACCGAACAATGCTGGAAGCTCCTAGCAGAGACCTCGATCGGCCGCCTGGCCGTAACCGTGAACGGCCGCCCCGACGTGTTCCCGGTCAACTACAAAATCGATGGAGAATCACTCATCTTCCGGACAGGGGACGGCACCAAGCTGCACGCGATCGGCGAAGACGCGAATGTCGCCTTGGAATCGGATGCCGTTAGCGCTGAGTTCGGCATAGCGTGGAGTGTGGTTGTCAAGGGACGCGCTGAGCCTGCCTCACTAGAGAGCGCCGCGCTGAACTCCACCGTTCGCGGATTGTTTCCTTGGCAGGGCGTCGGAAAGAATCACCTGATCCGAATTGTTCCAGAAACTGTGACGGGCCGGCGCTTTACCTTAGACGCCTCCATGACCTGGAATGTTCCTCTAGCCGCCGCAATCCGTGCCGGATTGGAATAAAGGGGCCACCTTGGTGGGTGGCATGCCACGAATGTGACAGCTGTCACGAGAGAACTTGACACTGCCGCACAGTTGGCAGTTTTAAGGCTTGGGGGCTTGCGGATACCTGGGAGGGTCTGCCTGTCGAACTAGGCAAGAAATTCAACTACTTCAGTTCCACGACAGGTCTCAGTCATGAAAACCCCCTCTTCGCGCACCCGCAAGATCGCCATGTTCGCCGCCGCTCCACTTGCGGTATTGATTGCCGGGGGGATGGTCTGGCAGGGTTCCCAAGCCGCCTTCACGGCCTCCACCCGAAATGCCGGCAGCTCTTGGAGCACCGGCAACGTCGTTCTCACCGATGATGACCTGGGGGCGGCCGCTTTCACAGTGGAAAACATTGTCCCCGGTCAGACCGGCCAGAAGTGCATCGTGGTCACATCCCAATCCAACGTTCCGGGCGAAGTGCGGGCCTACACGCAAAACCTGATCAGCGCCAAGGGTCTGGAAGACCATATCTTCTTCGACCTAGAGCAGGGCACGGGCGGCTCGTTCAACGACTGCACCGGTTTCACGCCGACCGCCAACACAGTGCCTGAGATGCGCATCTCCACCCTGGCCTCGGTCAACCGCGACTTCACCACCGGTGGTGCCTCCTGGAAAACTGCTGGAACACCCGGCGAGACCCAAAGCTACCGCGGGACCTGGCGGTTCGATACAACCGGCCTGGGCCAGGACGAGATAAACGCCTTGCAGGGTGCGCGCGTAGGCATCGACCTCGTGTGGGAGCTCCAGTCCGACGCCGCCCCCAAGCTGCCGTAGCCGGCGGGCCACGGCAGCTTTAACCTGTGAACCGGGAGGAATCCGGGTCCGCCCGGGAACCCTCCTGGCAGGGCCCGCTGCTGTCCGCAGACGGCTGGACGCTCTTTACAGCGTCCCTTGCATCGCGACTTTATCTAGGCGTGATGTTGTGTCTTGCCCTGATAGCCGTCGTGCCCGCCTTGCTGGGCTGGCACGGCACCGTGGTGCAGAGCGGGTCCATGGAACCGCACATCAGCGCCGGCGATGTTGTGCTCGCTACCGGCTTCGGCTCCACCCAGAATGTCCCAGTGGGTGGCGTGGTGGAGTTCACCAGCCCCGCGGAGGCCGAGCCAAGCGGGGTGGAGAAGACCCGCCTGCACAGGATCGTTGCTGAAAACCCGGACGGCACATTTGTCACCGCCGGCGACGCCAACGCCGAAGTGGACAGCACACCGCTCAAACGCGCGCAGATCACCGGACAGGCAAGACTTCTTGTCCCTTCGATCGGGCTGCCTGGACTCTGGTTGGGCCTCGGAAACTTCCCCGCACTGGCGTGGTGGAGCGTGCTGACACTGCTCGCCGTCGTCGTAGCCGTGTACGGCACCCGCACCTCCAGAGACCCCGCAGAGTCAGCGACCACTGACACAGACACGGGCGAAGAAGAAGACGACGGCGGCTCCCCCCAATCTGCTTCGCCTCCCCCGGTCGCCCGTTCCATGCGCTGGAAGGCTGGCAGCGCCGTCGGCCTCGTTGCAGTCCTGACAGTGCTGATGTTGGTCACCTCGACATCGTTCTCATCAGCGGCATTCACGGCCACCACGGCGAACGCCGGCAACACCTTCGGCACGGCCGCGGACTGGGAGCCGCCATCGGTCACCCTGACTAGCCCCGGGACCATAGTCCGGGGAAGCGTTGCACTGACCGCAGTTGCCAGCGATGCCGGGACAGGCATACTCAGCGTGGCCATTCAGTACCTGCCATCCAACGGCGCGTGGACCACACTCTGCACGCGGGCGGCCGAACCCTATTCCTGCACGTGGAACACCCAGACTGGGCCGGATGGCAGCTACAGTCTTCGTGCCGTTGCCACAGACAACACCGGCCTCACCACCACCTCAGCTCTAGTCCAAACCACCGTGGCCAACTCCTTCGCAGTGGTTCTCACCGACCCCGGCGAAATAGTTCGCGGCAACGTGAACCTTGCTGCCACGCTTTACAGCCCTGGCACCACCACCTACAACGTCCGGCTGGAATATTCCCTGGCGGGGGCCAACAAGTGGAACACGCTGTGTCTGAAAGTGACTTCCCCTTACCAATGCATCTGGGCCACCGTCGCCTTCACCAACGACTTCTATGACCTGCGGGCCGTGGCCGTCTCCGGTCTCACTTCCACTTACTCGGAAACCATTACCGACGTGCTGGTGGACAATCTGGCGCCTACGGTGACCATGAGCGATCCCGGCACACCCCTGCGTGGAGTCAAGACCTTCGCGGCCGTTGCAGCGGACGAACACTCGGGCGTCAGTCAGGTGCAGATCCAGTACGCCCGCACGGGCTCCAGCACCTGGACAGAGCTCTGCACTGCCACAGAGCCGCCCTACTCCTGCGAGTTCAACACCGTGACCCTCGCCAGCGCCTCCTACAATTTCCGAGCCGTCGCCGTGGATGCGGCGGGCAACAGCACAATCTCGGGCCCCGTCGTCAACAGGGTAGTGGACAACACCGTCTCATCCGTGTCCGTGGTGGATCCCGGGGCCTATCTGACGGGCAACGCCACCCTCATGGCAGCGGCGAACTCGACGGCGGGCGTGAGCAGTGTCCGAATCCATTCATCGCCCGCTGGGACGAACACGTGGACCACTCGATGCAGCCTGGCCACAACACCATACTCCTGTGTGTGGGACACACGGACCGCGACTGACGGACTCTACGATTTCCGGGCCGTCCTCACCGACGGTGCAGGCAAGGAAACAACTTCTGCCCTCGTAGCATCGCGTCGCGTGGACAACAGCCCGCTGCGCGGCGCAGACGTCCAAGCCGCCAACGGGACGGGCGTCGCGGGCAAGTTCGACGCCGGCGACATCTTCAGCCACACTTACAGCCAACAGGTCAATCTGGCTTCCGTTACCCCGGGATGGGCCGGCGCTGCCCTGCCCGTGACGGTCCGGTTGCGCGACGGCAACGTCCAAGGCGTCGGCACGGGCAACAACGCTGACATGGTGGACATCCTGCGGCCGGGAAGCACCGTCAACCTGGGCTCGATTAACACGAAGGGGAACTACTCCAAGAACAAAAAAACCATCACGTTCAACGCCACTATGACGGCAACAACAGTGACCACCGCCGGCATCCCCAGGACCGTTATCACCGTGACGCTGGCGGCTCCCACCAGCGGGGCGGGGAATCTCACCACCGCCAGCACAGCTGTCGCAATGGTGTGGACGCCGTCGTCGTCGGTCACCAGCACATCCGGCGTTGCGTGCTCCATCGCACCAATAGCCGAATCCGGCACACTCGACAGGGACTTCTAACCACGACGAATACTTGGGTATGCGAGGGGTGCCATGGATTTTGAGAGTTGCCCGGAAATGAACCCCTACCTCCCACCAAGGCAGGGACGTTTGCCCCTAGCGGTACGCACGAGGATAGGCAATTCTTGAAAGGATCCCCAGCACCATTCACCACCCCATGAGAGGTACTCAAGATGAGCATCGTCGTTGTTTACGAATCCATGTTTGGCAATACCCGCAGGATTGCCTTGGCCATCGCTGAAGGGCTCGGCCCCTTCGGACTTGTGACCACCGCAAACGTCAACGACTCGCGGGCCAAGGAAGCCGCACGCTCCGCCAACTTGCTTGTTCTCGGCGGCCCTACCCATGTGCATGGCATGACAAGGCCCTCCTCACGCGAAGAGGCCACAACCTGGGCCAACGACAAATCAAGGAACTTGACCCTCGAACCGCTGGCGCGTGGGACAGGAGTACGCGAATGGATCAAAGACCTCGACCTTGTGCCTGCCCTGTCGGCGGCCTTCGACACCCGAAGGGACATGGCTCAAATCCTTTCCGGGGCTGCGTCAGGGCACATCGAGCACGCCCTCACGAAACGAGGCTCACTCGAAGTTATTTCACCAGAGAGCTTCTTGGTGTCCAAAGACAACACCCTTGAAGACGGTGAACTGACCCGGGCTCGCAAGTGGGGCGCCAGCGTTGGCAAAGCCATGGAACAGTTCCTCCACCACTGAACCGCACGCCCGACAGGCCTCGCTGGATCGTGCATCGTTTCCAACAATTGTGCTGTTGTCTTGTGGAATCTGCCCACCGTTATTTCTTGTTAGTCCCTTGCCCGAACCGTGACTCTTCAGAAGTTGGGATTCGGGGAAGATGCGATACTGGTGCTCCTTGCCGCGGCGATCCCGTACGGCTTAGCGGACGATTTTGAAGTTGAAGGCAGACGTGCCGAGCGTTTCCCAGAGGCGGAGCCAGACTGGCAGGAGCATTTCGGCGCCCCGCGCGGTGGTGATATCGCCGAGGTCGATGACGTCCCGGTGGCCGAACTCCTTTAGCAGCGCGGTGACGGTTTGCTTGGCATCGGCGTCGTTCCCGGAAACGAAGACAGTACTAGTCTCCGACAGTTGGTCAGGACGCGCCATGAGGTCCGCGTTGAGGGTGTTGAGGGACTTCACGACGCGGGCGGCGGGGAACGCTCGCTGGATCTGTTCACCGAGGGAATCAGTGTCCTTGACGAACAGGGTAGGCGGCATGCCGTGGCTAAAGTCGAGGGGGTTGGCAAGGTCGAGAATGATCTTTCCACCCAGGTTCTCCGCACCGACAAGGGCCAAAACATCCAGGGAGGCACCGCCGTTGGTGGCATTGATGATGAGTTCGGATCCGGCAGCGGCGTCGGCAAAGCTTGTCACGGTCACGTCGGGATTCCCGGCTGCCCAATCGGCGAAGGGCGCGTTACCCATGCCGTCGACTTCGGTGCGGGCAAGTGTGGCCTCGGCATCGCGAGTGCCGATGGTGACACCGTGACCAAGTTCGACGAGCCGCGCAGCGATGGTGCGGCCGACATTGCCGGTTCCGAGGATGGCGGTCTTCATGCGTTGATCTCCTTGTGGATTCTTCTGTTGCAAAGCTTCAACCCAGTCTGACGGATCGTTATCAATAGGCTGTAACGGATCGATCCGTCTGTCAACCTTGGGACGCAGTTGATTGAGGCGTATCAGGGATCCGGGACAGCTCAGTCCCTTTTGGAGCGACGCCACGGCCTTCGATCCCGACCGGCGTGGCCGTGTTCGCCGTCGGCCCTTCTACTGAAGGTTCCCAACCAGGGGCCCTGGTGTCAGAATGAGGCCATGAACATCGAGAACTGGTGGCCCCTTCTGAACCCATCCACCCAGCAATGGTTGATCAACAACAACGGAGACGTTGTGCCGCCGTCCATCCTTGATCAGATCACGGCTCTAGCAGGCCATCCCACGGCAGACACTTCTTGGGTTGGATCCAACGTTCCAGAGGAATTTTGCCTCTCGGATGAAGCAATCGACTGGATAGAAAAAATAGCGAACGACGAGGACTCGGAGAGCACGTAGTTGATCCAAATTCGGATTGCCGCTCACCTGACATCAACGAAGCAGACGGTCCCGCAGGAGGATCAATATGCGGGATCGTGAAAGCCGCCAACGGAATGTAACAATGAGAGGGAATTTCACTGGGCGTCGTGCTGTCGGTCAAGGACCGAAACGAATACGGCCGCGGCGATAAGCCCGGATGCTAGGAGCAGGGGCAGGTCGATTGCGGGCGCGATAATGGCCCCTGCCAATGCTGTTCCGGCTGAGCCTGCGGTGATCTTCGACGCGCCGATCCAAATAAAGACCTGACCGCGCGCTGCCGCTGGTGCATACTCGCTTCGGGCAGCCAAGGTTGCAGCGAAGAAATAGGAGTTGAGTATGCCGACGAAGCAGTACGCTGCCACGGCCGCTGGGAAGGTCCCAGCGAAAGCAGCCCCGCATAGGGCCGCCCCTACGGCGGCACCCAGCCACGTCATCAACGAGTCCGCATCAGTTCGCATGGGCCGAATCATCACCCCTGCCGATCCTAGAAGTCCGCCGAGTCCATACGCCGCGGTGAGTATTCCCGCAGCAGCCGGCTCAACACGTAGTTCCCCGGTGGATGCTACCGCGGTGATGGGCAGCGCCGCGACAGCCAGAGCGATGACGCTAGTCATGTAGAGCGTGCGCCGCAAGGGACCGCTTGAGACCATCATCAACAGTGTCTGCCCGGGGCGGGGTACTTCCGAGGGAACAGCCGCGGGAGGCGAATACGGCAAAAGCCTGACAACTGCCGCGGCAACAAAAGTTGAGCCTGCGAGGAGCAGTGCCGCCAAGCCGGGATTCGCCCAGGCCGAGACAGCTGCCACCAGGGAAGGCCCGATGGTGCCCCCTATTCCGTACGTCGCAACATCCCACCCTTGGGCGCGCCGCTGACTGATCCTGTCACTGCCCGCGATGGCAGCCAAGCGGCTGCTGATACCACCGGTCAGCAGCGGGCCAACCAGGCCGGAGGCCACGAGCAGCAATCCAGGGATAATCGGCCAGGTCACCGGATACAAAAGAACAGCGGCCGCCAGCGTTATCCCGTGAGCCATGCAGGCCCAAGCAATCACTGTTCGGCCATCACGGGCGGTGTCCAGACGCCTAGCAATGAGAGGGCCAAAGAGGTGCGGTGCTGTGATGCAGGCGCCGAGAATTCCGGCCAGCCAGCCCGGACCTCCGCTGGCGGTTACCAACAGGACAATGGCGACGACGGCACCGCCGTCCGCGCTTCGAGCCAAGGTGGCTGCAAGGACGTAGCGGGCAAGACCGCCCGGGGCGGGATCCCCCGGATCCCTTCGTGTTTGGATTTTACTGACAGGAAAGCTCACGACGTCGTCCCTGAAGGAACCGTCATCGACTATGCCTCAAGCCCAATGAGGCGGATGGCGTCGGCTACTTTGTCCCGTCCTTCGCTGTCCAGACCGCGCAGCGGCCGGGGCAGCGGCGCTGACGATACGAGTCCAAGATCTTCGGCGAGGGCTGCAGTTACCCGCAGGCTGCCGTAAGTTCGGAAGAGTGACCACAAGGGCTCAAGCTTTGCTGATGCCTCACGGGCCTGATCCGCGCGGCCGGCGGCTGCGTGCTCAACAATGGTCTTTGCTTGCCGCGGGAGCACACCTGCGATGACCGAGTACCAGAGCTCGCAGCCGGCAAGCAACGCTTCGGCTGCGACCCAGTCCCCACTGATGCCCACTGTTGTTCCCTGCGGCAGTCCTGAGCGGAGCATGCCCAGTCGAGTCGCAACGCTTCCGGGAGGAGGCTGTGGGATCTTGATGGACGCGATTCCCGGGATACGGGCAATGCGGGCGTGCAAGTTATCTGTGAAGGTGAAGCCGGTAGTACCCGGGTTGTCATAGACGACGATGGGAAGTGCTGATTCAGCGGCAACGTCCTCGTACAGGCCAATTGCTTCCGCCTCCGTCAGCCGCTGGTAGGAAACCGGAGCCAAAAGTAGCGCCGATGCGCCAGCATCATGCGCGTCCCCGGCTAGCGCCAGCACGTCACGCGTACGTACTGCCCCCACACCAGCCAAGACCGGAACGCCGGCGGCGGCAGTAACTGACGTCTCAAGGACAGCGCGACGCTCGTCGCGAGAAAGATAGGCGTAATTTCCTGTGGATCCAAGGACACCCAGGGAGTCCACACCTGCCTCAGCTGCGCGGGCCACCAGACTAGCCATGGCATTCAGATCGACGCTGTCACCGTTCATGGGAGTAAGGGGGAATGCACTAAGGCCATTGAACACGGAATCCTGCTTTCATGTGGCTGCGCAGACCGGGCCGAACGCAACGTAAAGATTATTACTTGGTTTATCCTCCCAAACTCGTTGGTCCTAGACTAGGTCCAAGATTCACCAACTCTGGAGGTCCAATGGGCGAAGCTGAAATACCTATCGAACTTAACAGGCAGAGTTCCGTTAATCTGGCCGCGCAGGTGGCCAACCAACTACGCGCTGCCATCCTCAAGGGCCTTCTTCAACCCGAACACACCCTTCCCGCTACCCGAAGACTGGCCTCAGAATTGGGGGTTTCACGCGGGGTGGTTGTCCGGGCGTTCGAACAATTGTCCGGCGAGGGATTCCTCGAAGGAAGTGGAGCTGGCGGGACCAGAGTGGCGGTCCGCCCTGACATTCAAAGCCCGCCATTGATTCAGAAGCGGCCAAGCAGCAGCCCGCCCCACGGTGACTTGATTGATCTCACCCCGGGGCGCCCGTCCGCATCCCCTTTCACCCACAGGGAATGGCGCCACGCATGGAAGGAAGCCCTTTCGGAACAGGGAACCACGCTCCTGCCACCAGCCCTAGGGACGTTGGCGCTGAGGGAAGCCGTCGCGCAACATGTGGCAGTGTCCCGAGGACTCAATGCGGAACCGGAGGACATCATCATCACCGGCGGCACCAGCGATGCGCTTCACCTCGTCGTTGATATGCTCCGTGGACGGCGAGATCATCCGCGCATCATGGTGGAAGATCCGGGTTACCCCACGGCCCGTCGTGTCATGAGCGCAGCCGGTGCGCGACTGCTCAGCATTCCCGTGGACGAAAATGGTCTGCGAAGTTCACAGCTGGAAAAGATCAGACAGATACCTGATGCAGTCCTCATAACACCCAGTCACCAATACCCACTGGGAGGCAGAATGGCCGTCCAAGAACGGCTGGGCCTGTTGAAGTGGGCTGATACCAATGGGGTTCTCGTGTTGGAAGATGACTACGACAGCGAATTCCGTCACAGCAGAATGCCCCTTCCTGCCGTCGCCTCCTTGCCGACGAATGCCGATGTGGTGCTCGTGGGAACCTTTTCGAAAACCCTGAGCCCATGGTTGCGCTGCGGATACCTAGTGGTACGCGGCTCTGCCGGACAGCGGATCAAAGCAACACGCGAAGCACTGGACACCCCGGTATCTGGCGTCCTGCAGTCAGCCCTTGCCCACTACATTCAAGGAGGCGGGCTTTCCCGACACATCACCCGCGCCAGACGCGAGTACTCACACCGCCGTTCCCTGATCATGGACCGTCTGGGGTCACGTGAGGACCTGGAACTTTCCGCTCTCGATGGTGGGCTTCATGCGGTCATCCGGTTTGAAAAGCCCAACGCCGCAGAACTGGCCGGCGAAGCCCTGAAGCAGGGCGTCCGCGTTGTACCCCTGGCCGGTTATTACTCCGAACGCACTCCAACGAACGGCTTGATCATCGGTTACGGGGCTGTCACTGACCTCCAACTAACCAAAGCGCTCGGGATTTTGGCCAATCTGCTGGACTCCACGTCGTGACAGCCAACGGGTTCCGACGTCCTTTACTAGAGCCTCGAGTTCCCTTGTTGTTTGGTCTCGTCCGATAGGGGTGATCACTCGCTATTGCACGACCCATTCCGGGTCACGGATCCGCAGTTCAGTCGGTCCGGGTGAACTCGCCGAGCCCGTTCGGCTCCTGCCCATGCTCCGGGAACTTGTTGAAGTACGTAAGGGTGACCCCATTGATCTGGCCGCCCTTGCGGACGAAGACTGCCGAAGAGAGTGAACCGGGGAGCGCATTCTCACCCGTCGGAACGAAGGACAGCGTGTCGCCGTTCCACGGATCGATCTTGAACGTGTAGCCGCCCTCGGGACCGAGCACCCCGGTGAGGGTACCGTTCTCCTCGGTGACGACGAATTTGCCGAAGTACGGACTCGTGTACGTGCCGACGTAGTCGCCGGCCGGACCCGCAGCCGCGGCATCTGCGGGCGGTTCCTGGCCGACGAGGTCGCCCGCCGGGTCGGCGAAATCCTCAAAGAAGGTAGACAACATGTCCAACCAGGGGCGCGTCACCGCGCCGAACTGTACGAGGTCGACGAACTCCGAAACGATCGCTTCCGGAACGCCCGACGGCGCGCCGTTCGTGAGCACGACTATCCCGAGGTTCAGATCGGGGATCATGGTGGCATTGGTGGCGGTACCCCACCCGAATGCGCCGGAATGGCTGATGTTGACGCGGCCGGTCACGGTGGCGCTGACGTTCGTACCGAAGCCGTAGTGCGAGGTGCGCGATGTCAGGTTCCTGGCATCGCCACCGGTGATCGAGTGGGCGGAATAGGTCTTTGCCAGCACGAGCGGGTCGATGAATTCAGCGCCGTCGACCTCGCCGTTGGCCAGCACCATATTCATCCACTTCGCAATGTCGCCGGCAGTGGTGGCGACACCGCCGGCAGGAGCCTCGGCATCAGCGTCACGGTCGAACAGCTGCTCGTACTTTCCTTCTCCGGTACGGGCGTGCATCGCCGCGCGATCATCTGAGGCGAGGTATTCGTCGTGGACGGTGGTTGTCGAAGTCATGCCGAGCGGCTCGAACAGCAGTTCGTGCGCGGTCTGCGCCCACGTTTGCCCGCGCGACGCCGCGACCGCCTCGGCGCCCACCGTCAGCCCGAAGTTGGAGTACTGGTAAGTGTCGCGGAACGACGCCAGAGGAATCTGGTTCATGTGGGCCATGATGTAGTCGACATCGAAGCCGACGTCCTCGAGTTTATCGCCGGCACCGGTTGGAATGCCGGTGCGGTGCGAGAAGAAGTCGGCGATCTTTCCATGCTCGGTCACGTACGGATCGTTCAGCGCGAAGTCTGGGAGGTATTTGACGACCGGATCTTCCCAGGACAGATTGGCGTCTTCGGTGATCGCTTTGGCCACAACGCTCGAGGAGAGGGGCTTGGACAAAGACGCGATCTGAAACACGGTGTTGACGTCTACAGGTTCCTTCGTCGTCAGGTCCCGCACACCGTAACCCTTTTCGAACACGACTTTACCGTTGGAGACGACAGCGACTCCTGCGCCGGGCACTCCTGTCTGCTTGAGCGCCTTCTCGATGGACTGCGGAAGCGCAGCGACGGCCGCAGCCACAGCCGTGTCTCGATCCGTGTAGAGATCGACGACGTCCTGGTTGGGTGCTTCACCGACTATGACGGCGGGCCCGCTCGAGGACGACTGTGCCGCGGGCGCACTCCCCGTGCACGCCGTCATGGCCAGCGTGAGTGCTGCCACCGCCGAGACTGCGACAATGCTTACGATGCCCTTGTTCGTGCTGCTCATGCCGTTCATGTCGCTGCCTCCGGTTGACAATCTGCTAGCGGAGCCATGGCTTCCTACGCGAGCATACGAAGCCATGGCATCCGATCCCCCAATGATGATAATTGTGCATGGACAGAAGCGGACAAAACAACCACCGCTTCCGGACGTGACCTTTAGAGGGCGTCCGGATCCGGTCAAATGCGCCATAATGGTGTCCACACGCTCCGGAGGTGGACATGAATGATAAGGAACTGCTGGAACTGATTTACCGCAGCCGACCTAAGACGGTGGCGGAGCTCTCCACCACCGCGCACGCCGATGAGGGTGAGACCGCCGACGCCGTTGCTCGTCTCGCGCTGCGAGGTGCGGTCTCCGTGCGCGATGGCACAATCGCGTATGCCACGCCGGCGATGTGGACGGCCGACGTTGTCGAACGCGAAGTGCATGCGATGCGGCAGACGGCGGACGAGGCCGCCTCGCGAATTGAGTCGCTCGTGGCAGACCTGCCGACGTTGCTCCGTCACTGGGCTGTGGGCGAGGCATCCGGTGATCTCGTTCCCGTTTTCGTCCGACATGGGCCGAAGGCGGCAGAAGACCTCTGGTACGACATCGCACGGGAAGGGAGCGACACCGCCTGGTCAGTACTTCCCGATCTCGGACGCTACTTGCAGACCGATCCCGCGCGCGCCAGCCGTTTCGCGGAGATGTTCGCCGGCAAGCGATCGGTGCGAACCCTTGTCCCGAGTTCCATAGCAGAGGACGCCCGGCTCGTGGCGATCGCCGAGCGCTACGCGGCCGTCGGGGTGGAATTCCGCCTTCTCGACGACCTTCCGAGTTGGTTCTGGATCGACGGCGACGTGCTCGCATTGCCGGTCGAATGGGGCGAGGGGTGGCCGTCCAGCGTGGTTGGTGTCCGTAACGCGGCCCTCGCCGAGCTGGGACGAAGCCTGTTCCGCGAGCTCTGGCGTCGCGGCGAGCCGATCGGTGGTGTGGAGCAGCCGTGGGCGCCGCTTCTTGTGCTTATGAAGCAGGGCATCACTCTCGACGCGGCATCTCGCAGGCTCGGGATCAACCCGCGAACGGGGCGGCGTCGCATTGCGGCGGCGATGGAGCAATACGGCGTATCGACATTGTTCGCCTTGGGCGTGGCGTGGGCCGCGGACGGGAAGCCAACCGCACGTTGAGCGGTGGTTTGCTCCACAGCCGTCGCGTCAGGACCGATCGAAGAAGGGAAACAAATTTCGGGACGTATCGAAGCACAACGTCATTGAGGACTGGGGGTGAAATCACTGGGCACCAGGCCTTCCAGGGCCACTCCCCCTACTCTCATGGAAAGACAGATTTTGGTCCTGGTCCCGGCCTGCGCAGCTAGGACAGGTTTCATAAATTCCCACACCATACAATCGGGGCTCCCGCGACCGAGAAGGAACAGGCCGCCACCAGAGGCAAGGCCGGGCATCCATCAGGAGGACTCAGGCGCACCACGAACCAGATGTAAGGGAAATTTCACCGAACATTCACGGGGTCTAGAGTGATCAAGGCGGTCGGCCTGCTCTGTGAATGCGCCGGCTGTAGCCTTGACTGTTTTCCGGCTCGCGTATGGTTAGTTTGTGAACAATGCTATGGAATTTAGGTCCGGTCAAGAGGCCTCCAATGATCATCGAGTCTTGGTATTTGGGCGTCTTCTTGGCGCAGCGAATCGCCTCGAATATCTTCTTGGCCGCGATTTGGAGCAAGAGATCGGCATCACTCACTCCATCTTTGAGCTCCTCCTTCTTGCCGCGAGAGCCGGAGACGAGGGGCTACCTGTGCGGGCCATCGCCGAGGCGAGAGTCCTCACCTCCGGTGGCGCCACTCGACTGGTGCAGCGGGCTACAGCCCTGGGACTAGTTGACCAGGAAGGTTCAATCTCGGATGCCCGAGTGCAACTGATTCGACTCACCGACCACGGTGAAAGCGTGTTGCTCCGGGCCAGTACGCGTCACGCAGAGAACATCGAAAAATACATGTTGAATCTACTCACTCCCATGGAGGCGAAAGTGTTTGGTACCGCCTTGAAAAAGATCAGCAAAAACGCTGCGCAACAGCTGCCAAGCATGCCATGATCAGTACGCAACGACCCTTGGGAATACCTGACTAGTCAGCTATTGTTGGAATTGAATGAGCGTGCAATATGCGACTCAATCCCGGGTTTCCGGGTTCATCCGAGAAAGGTTCACCGCATGTCACTGAATTTTGAGGTCTTCGACCTCGACTTCCCTGCAGGTTCACCCAACAAGTCAGCAACATTGATCACAGGCCCTACCAAAGCCTTGCTTGTCGATGCCGGTTTTACTCGCGCCGACGGACACCGACTTGTAGCGGCAATTCTTGACTCAGGCAAAGAATTGGAAACTGTCTTCGTCAGCCATGCCGATCCTGATTACTACTTCGGCCTGGAAGTCATTGCGGATGCGTTCCCGGCGGCCACGATATTGGCAACGCCCATCGTGATTGAGCACATAGAAGCCAGCTACCAGGGCAAGCTGCAGGCGTGGGCGGCATTGGGCGCCAATCTTCCCACACGTCTGCCCGCGATCAAGCCTCTGACGTCAGAGGACCTAGAGATCGACGGTTACGTCTTTGAACTTCGTGGCGGCTCAGAAATCCTTCCCGACCGGCACTACCTCTACAATCCCGACTATAAGGCAGTCCTAGGTGGCGTTCTGGTTTTCCAAAACGAGCACGTATGGACCGCGGACACAGCCACTCCGGAACAGCGTCAGGCATGGATTGACCTACTGGATCAAATGCAGGCTCTAAATCCGGAGCTCGTCATTGCCGGGCACCGCCTGCCAGGAACGGCCAATGACGCATCTGGAATTGACTACACGCGGGCCTACCTCAAGGAATTTGAGAGCATCATTGCCCACTCCCCCGACGGCGCTGCCGCCACGACCGCACTGATCGAAAGCTACCCTAATTCCGGGATGCTTATTGCCGCGCAAATCGGACCAAAGGTCGCAAAGGGAGAAATGACATGGGGCTAACCAACACCACTGAACCCGCACTTTCAACAGCACCACGCGACGTCGTTCGCCGGCAGTACCTTGCCTCCGCAGCGGGAGACCTTGATGCGCTCCGCGCCACGATGGCCCCGGATGTCGAGTGGACCGAAATGGCAGGCTTCCCGCTTGCTGGAACCTACCGGACCCCCACTGGAGTAACTTCCAATGTCATGGAAGTCCTGGGCAAGGACTGGGAAGGCTGGGCCGCGCACGACGATAGCTACGTCGTCGACGGTGAAAACGTGGTGGTACTGGCTAGGTACACAGCCACCCATCGGGCCACGGGAAAGCCTCTGAACGTGAGGGTAGCCCATCACTTCATCGTTCGGGGAGGACTCATTGTCCGGTTCGAACAGTTCGTCGATACAGCATTGGTCGCCGAAGCAAGTCAACCCACAGCCTGACACACAGTTCAAACTCGGCTGGCGGCGCCAACGCAAATCGTTCCGGTGCCTCCAGCGGGTCTGCCCAAGGCTTAGTTGACAGCTTGGGCAGACCCTCCAGCATGAACGTCTCAAATCCCTGACATACTCCACACATTGCGAGAGCCATGAGTTTCCGCCTACCCGGGTTCTGGAAGTCACGGGGACGCTTGTTGGTGCCCGCAGATAGCGAGCCGGACTTATGAGCACAATACGATTGCTCATACTCTTCTAGGGCGTGGAGGCGCAGTCCGTAAAAGCAGGCGCAAGCATTGGTCGCTGGCACAGTTGCACGCAGAAGCAATCTTCGGGTCCTGGACTGCTTGCCACCCCAAGTCATGTAGTTAAGCCTTCGGCGGACCATGAACTAGGTGTAAGGGATATTTCACCGAACATTCAAAAAGGAGCCGCCAATGACAAACCACTAAATCGGGATCGGAGTACCTGGGCGCCGCATAACAAGACCCCTCAGGGAGCAACCAGTCAAGATCCCATGTTAATTCTTCGTTAAATAAAAGTGGCAGGTTTTAAGCAAAGAAAACCCCCTGTTTCCAGGAGTTCTTCTTCGAACAAATGTGCCCAAGGTGGGATTCGAAACAGACTCTAGCTCCCGGAAACAAGCGGAAGTTAGCCAACCACCGCGGCAGTACGGCTCAGTACGACGCAGTACGAGCCAGTCCGGAAGGAAATGTGTTGACACTGTCAACACACCCCATCGAACCTACTATTCTGAGCCAATTTCGACCGCAGAAATACTATTGGGCTGCCCATAGCCGTACGCCAGGTATGGGGCACCGTCGAGACGAAATGAAGCTAAGAGTCACAGCTGGATCACACGCAATAGCAGCGAAAATTAGTCCGCCTGCCAGGGACGTGGCTGATAACCTCCAGAAACCATCATGCCGCTCAGGAACAGCCCTCGAACCGGGCTACTCGTAGTCGTAGAACCCCTTCCCCGTTGCGCGTCCCAACCGTCCCTGATCGATGAAGTTGCGCTTGAGGGTGTCCGCGAATTCCCGCAGCTCCGGGTCCTCACTCTGGATGTTGAGGTTGTACGGGGTTTCCATGCCGATGATGTCGTAGATTTCGAACGGGCCAAGTGGTGCGCCCGTGGCCCTGCGCCACGTCGCGTCGATGACTGCCACGTCGGCGACGTCGCGCACGTAAAGCTTTGCGGCCGACGTCATGAACGGAACCAGTAGCGAATTCAGGATGTATCCAGGCTGTTCCTTCTTCAGCTTGATGGGCATCATGCCGATTTCCTCGGCGAAGACGGCCACGGTGTCCAGGTACTGCGGGTTGGTCCCAGCATGTCCCATGATCTCACCAGTGTTCTGGCGCCAGACCTCGTTGGAGAAGTGCAGGGCCAGGAACTTTTCCGGACGACCCGTGGCATCTGCGATGTCGCTGGGCAAAAGTGTTGAGGAGTTCGTGGCAAACACGGTGTGCGCTGGCGCCAGCGCTCCGGCCCTAGCCCAGGTGTCGCGTTTGATCTGCAGAACTTCGGGGACAGCCTCGATGACGATCTCGGCATCCTTCAGGGCATCGGCCAGGTCGCTGGAGGTACGGATTCGCCTCACTGCGGCGTCAAGCTTTTCTGGGGTGGCCTCGGGCAGGTCTCGAAGGTACAGGGGCTTGAGGTATTCCCAACGAGCCGTCAGTTTGGCCAGTATCTCGTCGTTAAGGTCATAGGCGACGACGTTCTTGCCTTGATAGGCGGCTTGGAAGGCGATCTGCGATCCGAGGACGCCGGTGCCTAGCACTGTGAGGTTTTCCATGGTGACTCCTTTGATAGTGGTGTAAGTGCTGGCGAGAAAGCCGTAATGGCGATTCCACCAATGCCACCGGTCGATGTGGAGGCGTGTCCTAGTGCCCCCTCGACCGGGACGTTTGTCATTGTGAGACGTGATCTGGGGAAGATGAGTGGCTCAGAATGCCTCGAAGAGCCCGGCGGCGCCCATGCCGCCACCAATGCACATGGTCACCACGGCGTACTTGCCGCCGCGTTGCCGGGTTGCATGCAGTGCATGCCCGGCCATGCGAGCACCGCTCATACCATAGGGGTGGCCAATGGAAATGGCTCCCCCATCGACGTTGAACCGTTCCGGGTCGATACCGAGCGCGTCGCGGCAGTAGAGGGCCTGGGAGGCGAATGCTTCGTTGAGTTCCCAGAGGTCGATGTCCTCGACGGCCAGCCCGTGTCTGGAAAGCAGTTTCGGAACGGCGGTGACCGGGCCGATGCCCATCTCCTCGGGCGCGCAGCCGGTGACGGCGACACCGTGGAAGATGCCCAGCGGTTCAAGTCCGCGGCGGGATGCCTCGGTTGCGTCCATGAGGACGACGGCGGCTGCCCCGTCGGAAAGTTGGGACGCATTGCCAGCGGTCACACTGAATCGGCCAGGTTGATTGCCATCCCGATCCATCACCGGGCTGAGTTTGGACAGCGTTTCGAAGGTGGACTCCGGACGGTTTCCCTCATCCCGGGACAAGATTGCGACCTCGCCTGTCTGTTCGCGCTCCTGCAAAGCGCCATGGTGAGCGGGCAGGGCCACGATCTCGGCGTCGAATGCCCCTCGTTGCTGGGCCGCGGCGGTGCGCCGTTGGGACTCGGCCGCATATTCGTCCTGGGCCTCGCGGGAGATTCGGTAGCGGCTAGCAACCAGCTCGGCAGTTTCGAGCATGCTGGAGTACAGGCCTGGAACATTGGCTTTCAGCCATGGGTCCTGGGCCCGGTGGGCGTTGAAGTGCTGGTTCTGCACGAGGGACACGGACTCGGCTCCACCGGCGACAACGATGTCGGCGTCACCTCCTTCGATCATGCGCGCGCCGAGGGCGATAGCCATGAGTCCGGAGGCGCACTGCCGGTCCACCGTCATCCCTGGCACTTTGGCAGGCAGCCCTGCGCGGAGGGCGGCCTGCCGGGCCAAGTTCATTCCCTGGCTACCCTGTTGGAGGGCCGCACCCAAGATGACGTCCTCGATATCTCCTGCTGTGAGTCCGGCGCGCTGGACCGCGTGTGTGATGGCGTGGCCAGCCAGAGCCTGAGCCGGGGTGTCGTTGTAGGAACCCTTGTATGCCCTGCCGATCGGGGTGCGGGCGTAGGAAACGAGGACGGTTTGGCGCACGGTGGTTCTCCTTATGGGTTTCATTGCAGCTGGTTTCAGACGAAGGCGGAGATCCCAGTGAGGGCCCTGCCAACAATCAGTGTGTTGATCTGGTGGGTGCCCTCAAAGGTGTAGATCGCCTCGGCGTCCATGAAATGCTTCATGACTTTGTTTTCCAGCTCGATGCCATCTCCGCCGAGCACCTCACGGCACAGGGCGACGGTTTGGCGGGCTTGCGAGGCGGCCATCAATTTCACTAGTGAGGCGTGTTCCTCTTGCAACTCGTCCCGGTCGGCCAGCCGGGCGGCCTGGACCAAGACTCCCAGAGAGGCGGTGATGTTTATTTCGGATCGGACGAGCAGGTCCTGCACAAGTTGGAACCGTGCCAGCGGGCGGCCGAATTGGTGATGGTCGATGGCGTGGGCCAAAGCCGCGTCGAAGGCCCCGATCGCATTGCCCAGTGCCGTCCAGCCGACCTCCAGACGCGTAAATTTCAGCACCTCGGAAATCTCCCGGAATGAGCTGACACCGGGCAGCCGGGCCGTGTCCGGGACACGGACGTCGGTGAGGGTGATGTGGGCGTTCTGCACGGTGCGCAGACTGTACTTGCTGTCAATCTTCTCCGCCAACCATCCCGGCGTGTCTGTGGGGACGATGAACCCCAGGAAACGACCCTCCCCGCCCTGCTCCTTGGCCCACACGACAGCTTGATGGCCCCAGGTGGCGTTACCGATCCACCGTTTAACACCGTTGATCACCCAGTCGGTCCCTTCCCGTCGGGCCGTGGTGCTCATGCCGCCGGCGATGTCGGAACCCGAGCCCGGTTCGGTGAGCGCGAACGCCCCGACTAGAGTGCCGTTGGCCACCGCAGGCAGGATCGCGGCTTGTTGGGCGGGCGAACCGAAGCGGCGCACCGAGAGGCCGAACAGTGAGCCGCTGACCCCGGCGAAGGTGGCCAGGGAGGCGTCCTTACGGGCCAGTTCTGCGGTGAGCATCCCCCGCAGCAGGTGACTGGGTTCCGTTCCTGTGTGCAGGTGCCGACCCAGTTGGCCTGACTCTGCCAATGGTTGTACAAATTCGAACGGGAATTCCGCGTTCTCCCAGGCTCGGTTCAGCGTGGTGTCATCCAGGCTGTCCAGGGCTGTACGAAAATCTTCCAGTACCGCCCCCTCCGCCGGATCCAGCAGTGTCTCGAAGCGCAGCAGGTCGTGGATCTGCGTGGCGGTTGTGGTGGTGCTCATCGGGAAACTCCTTGATGCGCGCGTAGCTCGGTTTTCAGCAGCTTGCCGGTGGATGTGCGTGGCATCTGTTCGACGAACTCGATCTGCTTGGGGATTTTGAACCGGGACAAGGCTTGACCGACGGCCGTACGGATGTCCTCGACAGTGAATTCAACCTCGTCCTCAAGCACGATGAAAGCCTTGCCGACTTCGCCCCATTGTTCATCGGGAACCCCTATGACGGCGGCCTCGGCTACCCCGGGAACGTTCAGCAGGGCGGACTCCACTTCCGCCGGGTACACGTTCTCTCCGCCCGAGACGTACATGTCCTTGTACCTGTCCCGAATCCAGAAGTAGCCGTCCTCGTCCTGGACGGCTGCGTCCCCGGTGCGGAACCACCCGTCGTCAAATGCGGCAGCTGTTGCTTCGTGGCGTTTCCAGTACTCGTGAAAAACATTGGGTCCCACCGTCTGGATTTCCCCGATTTCCCCGGGTGTTGCCAAGGTCCCGTTGGGGGCAACGAGGCGGACATCGACAAGGAACTGCGGCTTGCCAGCCGATCCGGCCTTGCGGATCCCGTCCTCGGCTGCGAGTTTGAGCACTGCCGGGGCGGTTTCGGTCAGGCCGTAGCCCTGTTGGACGGCGACACCCCGTCCAGCCCAGACCCGCAGGGTGCGTTCGGGCACCGGGGCGCCTCCGACAATGATGGTGCGCAGCGCGGACAGGTCAGTTTGATTGAACAGCGGGTGGTGGGCCAGGGCGTCGAGCATCGCCGGCACCGCGAACAAGCTCGTTACCTGCCGATCCTGGATCGCGGTGAACATCTGCCCGGGATCCACGCGCCGCTGCACCAGGACGGTGCCGCCTTTGAGGAACGTGGGCAGCACGAGTCCATTGAGCCCAGCGATGTGAAACAGCGGAGCGGTAGCCAGGCAGACCTCGTCAGGACGGATGTCGTTTTCAATCAGGACGTTGACATCATTGAAGAACATGTTTCCATGCGTCAACACCGCACCCTTGGGACGTCCGGTGGTGCCGGAGGTATACATCAGTAAGGCCGGGTCATCGAGACTGCAGCAGACCTCCGGCACCGATGCCGCATCCTCAGGCAGCTGCGCGTAGGCCATCCCCGCGCCCGTGCCGTCGACGTCTACCAGTACATCAGCGGGGATCCCCGCGGCGATCAGCCCCACGGCTTCGGCCTGGTCCCGGCCGAAGAACAGCACGGACGCAGCACTATCCCGCAGGATGTATTCCGCTTCCGCCGGCGCGAGCCGGGCATTGACCAACACGCAGATCGCCCCGATCCGGGTACTGGCGAACAGTGTTTCAAGCAGTGCCACATGGTTTGCGCCCCAATAGGCCACCCGGTCACCCGGCCCGACTCCGTGATGGGACAGCCATGCGGAAAGGGACTCCACGCGGGCAGCGAATTGGGCGTAGGTCAGTACCGTTCCCTCGAATTCCAAGGCGACTCTGTCGGGGCTGAGCAATGCGCGGCGGCGCGGCCAAGACCCGAGTCCCAGGTTCTGAAGACTCGACATTTCGGGTGTTTTCCTTTTCGGTTGGGGTCTGTCATCGAGATTGCGTCAATGGACGCTAAGGGGTCAATGGAAGCCAAGGACCAGACCGGGAGCGCGTCCCAGGCATGCGACGGTACCCGTGCGGGGAGCAGGATTCGCGGATTGGGGATTCCTGCTCCCCGGTGACGGTTTGGGACTGATCAGCCAGCGCTGTTGCTGTGGGACGCAACTCGGGCGGGCGTACCGTTCCAGAAACCGGTGATCAACTTCGCGAACTCCGGGGCCCGCTCAATCTGCGGCATGTGCCCGGTGTCACGGAAGGCATGCGTGATGGCGTGCGGGAGCTGATCTGCCGCGGCGGCGAGGTGGGCGAACGGGAAAATCTTGTCCTCCTCGCCCCAGATGACTAAGGTCGGCACGCGGCTGGCGGTTAAGTTGTCCATCAGCTCCTTGCGCCACTCTTCACGGGTGCCGCGGAACGTGCCAAGGGCTGCGGCGGTGTCCAGGAACACCCAGCTCCCGTGTTGCCGGGAGGCCAGACGGAATCCCAGATTCACCCGCTCGTCCGTGACCAACTGCGGGTCGTTGAAGAGACTGAGCTCGAGCCTGCGCGCCGAGGCGGTGCTGGGCTTACTCAACAGCAGCTTGCCCAACGGTCGGACCGACATCATCCGTACCGGCAGTGCGACCTCCCGGCCGAAACCTGCGCTGTTGGCGAGCACCAGGCTGCGCACGCGTTCCGGCGATCGGGCCGCCAACTGCATCGCAACAGCACCACCGAGGGAATTACCCACAAGATGTGCCGGCTCGGTGACGCCCACCGCGTCCAGGAAGGCTTCAAGGAAGCGCGCCAGCTCAGGCAGCGAATAGGCCTCCCCCAACGGCTCGGACTCTCCATATCCGGCAAGGTCTACGCTCAATACGCGCAGTCCCTTATCGGCGAGCAGCTCGTGCTGCTCGATCCAGTCCTCGAGGCTGCGGCCGATCCCATGCACCAAGACGACAGGGACACCCTCCCCCTCGTCGCGGTAGCGAACCTGCCTACCGTTTACCTCAATGGTCCGGGTAGCGAGGGCGTGGAGACCGTCGTTCAGTGCGTTTACTGAGAGTTCTCCGCCGGGTTGCCGACCCTGAAAACTCATACTCCCGTCCTCGAGCCGGCGGGTGCTGAACAGCCTGATGTCCTTAATGTAATTCTGGTGCAGCCGCCACGGCACGCGGGAGCCCTGTTTGGCCATCTCCCCCACACCGCGCCGGATATAGCCGGCGTCCAAATCCAGGAACGGGCTGGCGATTTCACCCACGGGGGTGAGCGGGGTCGCGGAAACATATTCATTTGCGTCCAGATGCTTCAACAGGTGACAGGTGTATCGGCTCACCAGATCCGCCTTGAGTGTCCAAGAGTTGTTGGTGTATCCAGAGACCATATTCAAATTGGGAACCCCGGAGATCATCATGCCTTTGTAGGCGAAGCGCTCGCCGATGTTGATCGTCTCGTCATCGACGCTCAACGTCATTCCACCGAGCCACCGCAGGTTCAACCCGGTGGCGGTCACGATGATGTCGGTTGGCAAGTGCTCACCGGACTCCAGTTCGATCCCGGTCTCGGTGAAAGTGCGGATACCTCCGGTCACGATCGATGCTTGGCCATTGCGCAGTGTCGTGAATAGGTCGCCATCAGGGACCGCACACAGCCTCTGGTCCCAGGGGTTGTAGGGCGGGTTGAAGTGGGTGTCGACATCGTAGCCAGCCGGAAGCAGCTTGATGGTGTCCTTGCGGATCTTCGCACGGACCATATCCGGCTTGCTGCGGCTCAGCGTGTACTTCAGGTTCAGGTTCAGAAGGTTCTTCCAGCGCAGCACCGGATACGCCACGGTGGCGGGCAGCGCGCGCCGCAAGACGTTGGCCAGCGGGTCGACTGCAGGGACGGAGGCGATGTAGGTGGGGGTGCGTTGCAACATGGTCACGTGCGCCGCCTTCTCGGCAAGGTTCGGCACCAGCGTCACAGCCGTGGCTCCGCTTCCGATGACGACAACACGCTTGCCCTCGTAGTCGAGATCCTCGGGCCAATGCTGGGGATGCACGATCTGCCCCTTGAAGCGGTCCTCGCCCTCGAATGCCGGCTTGTAGCCCTGCTCATAGTTGTAGTAGCCGGTGGCCCCGATGATCCATGAGGCGGTGATGACCAGGGATTCCCCCGTGTCCGTCCGCTCTGCGGTCACCGTCCAGTATGCATCGGCCGTGGACCAACGTGCAGACAGGACGCGATGGTGGAAGCGGATCTGATTGCTGATCCCATACTCATCAGCGGTTTCCTCGATGTATCGTTTGATCGATGCCCCATCGGAAATGGCCTTCGGTTCCGTCCACGGCTTGAACGCATAGCCGAAGGTGTACATGTCCGAATCTGAGCGGATACCGGGGTAGCGGAACAAATCCCAGGTTCCGCCGATGGCTCCGCGTGATTCCAAGACGGTGTACCGCTTGCCAGGGCATTCCCTGACCAGGTGCGCCGCTGCTCCAATGCCTGACAGTCCTGCGCCGATGATCAGGACGTCTACATGTTCAGTGGTCTGGGCCATGACTTCTCCTATGAAGTGAATTCTTCGGTGCGGTTTTGATGGAGGGAACCGTGGTGCGCTTGTGTCCGCTCCCGACTGGGCCGCCTATGCTCTGAGACACACTGTATGGTGAGTGTGATCTAGCTCGCATGACTTCCCGTGCAATCGGACTTGCCACTCCGTGCACGCTTCGGCGAACAGTCCAAGGCAGAAGTGCCGGCTCTAGTTCAGCCCCGGAAATCCATGCAGATGTCGAAGGAGACAATCGATGACGCAAGTACAGACTTGGTCCACCGACCCGATTCCGGAACCCGAACGGTTTGCGGCTTGGTCGGAGAAGATGCGGGCTCTACATATGGACTGGGACCTCTCCACCCCGGTGGAGAGGGGGTATTCGGCCAAGATCCGCTACCGGGGCATGGGCAATTTGAAGATTGCCGAGGTGAGCTGCTCGGCATTCCAGGGTCGGCATGTGCCTTCCGCTGCGGGCGCCGGGTTAGTGGGCATCCAGCTGCATCTCAGTGGCCAAATGGCTTGCACCTACGGAAGCGAGCAGTTCACCATCAATCCCGGTGATCTGTTCGTCTGGGGCGGTGACCGCAGCGGGACTTTCAAAAGCTACGGCCAGCACCAACAACTTTCGCTGCTCATGCCGGTGACGCGAGTACCTAAATCCATATTGTCAACGCTGGAACGCAGTCGCCCCCTTGTCACAAGCCCCGGCTCGGGTGAACTGTCCCTAGTGGCTGGTCAGCTTCGTGGCATCGCTGGCGAACTTGACCAGCTCAGCGACGACGCGATGAATAGGGCAGTGAATGGCCTGCTCGATCTGTTGGATAGCGCTCTTGCCCCCGACCAGGATGCTTCGTCCGGGCAGCGTGCCACACTCCTTGCCGAAATTCAGAAGTACATTACCGAGCATTTGGAGGACCGAGCGCTTTCGGTGGGTTCCATCGCTGCCGCGCATTGGATCTCCGTACGCACCCTGCACATGATGTTCGCCGAGTCGGATACCTCTGTGGCCCGCTCGATCCTCCAACAGCGACTGGAGCGCTGCCGCCGCGACCTGGCCGGCGCCTCGGAAACAACGACAGTCACCTCGGTCGCCTTCCGTTGGGGATTCAGCGACACCGCCCACTTCAGCCGCACCTTCAAAAAGGAATTTGGCGTTCCACCCACGACTGTCATGCCCCAGTTCCGGACACGGTCAGCGCCCTCCTCGGATTGATTGCGCTGCTTGTCATGGTCGCTGCACAAATTGGCAAGCGGCCGCCTCTGCCTTCAGGCAAGACTAGAGCAAAGCTGATGTGGTGAGCTGAATCACCACCCGGTCCTAGAGGTTGCGAAATGGAAGATAAAAAGGTGGATTGCATTGTGGTGGGTGCCGGGTCATCAGCTACTGAGCCCACATCGGCAGAGCAGCCCTTCTAGGGGCATGGCACAAATTTGCCCCAAGTCATCCCCCACCGCGACACTCCGAGCTCCCTTCGTCGAGCCTGCCGATATCAATAAACAAATAGACAAATAAACAATTCATTCATCAAATGATCTGGTGTCCTCGTGGACCAGGGACAAGGAGCCGGGCGCCTCACCCCCGGTTCCCCAAGAGATCCGCCGCAAGGCACAGTGCAAAGGAGCAGACATGAGCCTGTTAGGAAAAGTAGCAATCGTCACCGGAAGTGGGCAGGGCCTCGGCCTCGCCTACGCAAGGGAACTCGCCCGCCAAGGTGCCGCAATTGTCATTAATGACGTGAACGCCGAAACAGCAGCCAAGGCCGTCGCCCAGATTGAAGCCGACGGTGGCCGTGCCACCGCTGTCGTGGTACCCGTCGGTGGCACCGATGCAGCTAAGGCATTGGTCGCAGGCGCGGTTAAGGCCTTCGGCCGCCTCGATATTCTCGTCACGAATGCCGGCATTTTGCGGGACAAGAGTCTGCTGAAGATGACGGATGAGGATTTCGACCTGGTTATCCATGTGCATTTGAAAGGCACCTTCACCTGCGTCCGCGAAGCGTTCGCGTACTTCAAGGAAAACAACGTCGCCGGACGGATCATCACCATCGGCTCCCCCACCGGGCAGCGCGGGAATTTTGGCCAAACCAACTATGCCGCGGCCAAGGCCGGGATCGTCGGCATGGTCCGCACGTGGGCACTGGAAATGAAGAAGGCCGGCGTCACAGTCAACGCCATCATCCCGGTGGCCGCCACCGCGATGACCAAGACCGTCCCGTACTTCCACAAGGCCGTCGAAGCTGACGAGCGCGGTGAGGCCATGCCCGACTTCTTCCGCCATGACTTGGGTTTCGGAACAGCCGACGACGTCGCCGGACTCATAGCTTTCCTCGCCTCGGATGAGGCTGCCAACATCACCGGCCAGGCCGTCGGTGCGGGCGGGGACCGCTTGCAGCTTTGGACCCACCCGGAAGCCGCCGCCACCGAATACCGCAAGGGTGGCTGGGGCTACGCGGACTTGGTGGAGAACTTTGGAAAACTCTTGGGGGACAAACTACAGGGCTACGGCGAGGAATTGCCACCACTCCCTGACCACCTCAAGCCCGAAGCCGTGGAGGCACGCTGAGATGGCTGCCCAGCGCTATGAACTTGGGCTCGACGTCGAAAAGTTGGACGCGATCGACATGCACGTCCACCTGGAGGTGGACGGCCACGACCATCAATCCCTACCGCCGGCCCTGACCGAGGCCTCCGCGAAGTACTTCAAGGCTGAGGACCGCACCCCGTCCCTAGACCGTATCGCGGAGATGTACCGCGGACTGAACATGGCCGCCGTCGTGTTTACCGTCGACGCGCGGACTCAACTTAAGCATGAGCCCAACAGCATCCCGGACCTGATCGCCGGCGCCGCTGGGAACAATGACGTCCTGATTCCCTTCGGCAGCGTCGATCCCCGGACCGGGGAGGACGCGATAGTCGGTGCCAAGCACCAAGCCGTGGAACTCGGCGCCCGCGGCTTCAAGTTCCACCCGTCCCTGCAGGGCTTCGACCCCTCCGACGAAGAGTTTTACCCGCTCTGGGAGACCTTGCAGGAGATCGGCCTGCCGGCAATCTTTCACACCGGCCAAAACGGCATGGGCGCCGGGCTGCCCGGCGGGTACGGCATCAAGCTCGGCTACTCCAACCCGCTGCTGCTGGATGCCGTCGCGGCGGATTTCCCGGAGCTGCAGATCATCATGGCCCACCCCTCTGTGCCGTGGCAGGACGAGGCCAACTCGATCGCCACGCACAAGGCCAACGTGTTTATCGACCTCTCCGGCTGGTCGCCCAAGTACTTCCCGGAGTCCTTGGTGAGGCTGTCCAACTCGGTGCTGCAGGACAAGGTCCTCTTCGGCACCGACTTCCCGCTCATCACCCCGCAAAAGTGGCTGGGAGCCTTCGCGGACCTGCCGCTCAAGGACGAGGTCCGGCCCAAGATCCTCAAACACAACGCCGTCCGCGTACTCGGACTCGGAGGTTGAGATGAGCACCGAAAGCACCCTGACCGCGGGGCGGACGACTGCGACAGCTCAGCGGGGAACTGCGCAGGATCGTCTATACGGCGTCTGCGACTACTACGACGCCGAGTCCCTCCTCACGGACGACGAGCGCCGTGTGCTCGGCAGGCTGCGGGTCTTCCTCGATGAAAAGGCGAAGCCGCTACTGGCAGAGTACTGGGAGCGCGGCGAATTTCCCGAAAAAATCGCGCAGCCCCTGATCGACCTGGACCTGATGGAACCCGCCGAGCTCAGGGGTCCGGAGAATACCCCTGCCCGGGGGATTTATCACGGTTTTCGGATCTTCGAACTCGCCCGCACGGATGCCTCCCTGGCGACCTTCTACACTGCGCAGGCAGGGCTGTTCCGCACCGCCATCCGGGTGGGCGCTTCGGCCCGGCAACAGGCCGAATGGATGCCCAAGGTCATTGATTTCTCGCTCAAGGGCGTCTTTTCCCTAACAGAACCGGAATCCGGCTCCGACATCGCCGGCGGGTTGTCCACCACTGCCCGCCGCGACGGCGATGGCTGGGTACTGGACGGCGCCAAACGGTGGATCGGCGGCGCCGCCACCGCGGACGTTTTGGCAGTATTTGCCCGCGACACTTCCGACGGCCAGGTCAAGGCGTTCCTCGTGGACCGGGAGGCCGCCGGCGTGACACTGGAGAAAATCCAAGGTAAGACCGCCCTGCGGATGATGCAGAACGCCAACATCACCCTGAACGGGGTCCACGTGCCCGAATCCATGCGACTGCACAACGTGAATTCCTTCAAGGACGTCGCCGCGATGTTGAAGGCCATGCGCTCGGATGTCGCCTGGATCGCGACCGGAATCCAGGCGGGCGCGTTCGAGGCCGCCCTGCGCTACGTCACGCAACGGCAGCAGTTTGGGCGCCCACTCGGCTCCTTTCAGCTCATCCAGGAAAAACTCGCCCGGATGCTCGGAAACGTCACCGCTTCCCTGTCACTGGTCATCAGACT
Source organism: Arthrobacter sp. TWP1-1 (assembly GCF_049897845.1). Taxonomy (NCBI): domain Bacteria; kingdom Bacillati; phylum Actinomycetota; class Actinomycetes; order Micrococcales; family Micrococcaceae; genus Arthrobacter; species Arthrobacter sp. TWP1-1. Next base: position 48,959 of record NZ_JAFCXC010000002.1, on the reverse strand, counting down.
GACCGAACAACAAGCCAAAGGCATCTACCGGGACCAAGATTCGGCCCTCTCCAAGATGCAAACATCCCTGCTGATGCGCGAAACCGTAGCCCTGGCCCGCGAGGTGGTCGGCGGCAACGGCATCACGCTCACGACCGACGTCGCTCGTTTCCACGCCGACGCCGAAGCCGTCTACTCCTATGAGGGCACCCACGAAATCAACGCCCTGATCATCGGCCGGTCCCTCACCGGCGAAAGCGCCTTCACCCGCTGACCCGCCACAATCCACCGAAGCAGCAACCCGCACCGCCGCCGCCGTCGGCCAGCCCCTTACCCAACCCATTCCTTCAGGAGGACACCATGCCCAACCTCGTCGTAAACTTCGACAAACTGCTCACCCTTTCCGGCGCCGATCTCGGCGTTACGGAATACCGGGAGATCACGCAGGAGCAGATCAATAAGTTCGCCGACGCAACCGGCGATGACCAGTGGATCCATGTGGACCCTGAACGGGCCAAGGACGGTCCGTTCGGCGTTCCGATCGCCCATGGCTTCCTCACCCTTTCACTCATCATCCCGTTCTGGAGTGAGCTGTTCGACGTCGATGGCGTCACCACCAAAGTCAACTACGGCCTGGACAAAGTCCGCTTCACCTCCCCGGTCAAGGTCGGCTCACGGATCCGCATGCAGGCCGCCATCGCCGACGTTACCGAGGTCAAGGGCGGTGCCCAGATCAAAGTCAGCGCCACCATCGAGATCGAAGGCCAGGAACGCCCCGCCGTCGTGGCCGAATTCCTCGCCCGCTTTTACAAATAGACCCGGGCCTACAGCGAGGTCGTCCCGAAATCGGCAACAAGACCGCAGCCCCATATTTGATCACACCGCGCAAATGGAAGTCACTGACGAATGTCTAGGCACCTGAATTGACCAACCCCACGACTGTCGGGATGAGTCCGCGCCGACAAACCCGAGGTGTCCATGACTGTCTGCTCATTGCGGACTGGTCGGGACCGGAGTTTATATCGAAGGTGACGGTGCCAGTTCTTTCGACTGGAGGTCGGTACGACCTGAAGATCAACGGGACAGTCGAAGGGTTCATCGGCGTTCGCACGCAGAGCGGTTCCGACGACGCCCGCGATTAGTCTCGACTGCTCATCGACCCTTGGGATCACATTAGCTTCTCCGGCCGATTCGCTCGACGAGTTCGCCTACGACCCTCGAAACCCCGTCTCCACAGCCGGTGGAGCACTGTTCCCTCTGGATCCTGGGCTGATCGGCCCCGTACACCGGTCCGTCGTTGACGGGCGCGAAGACATCCTTAGTTACGTGACGTCGGCCCTTGATGAGTCCCTCGAGGTGACCGGCCACGTCGAGCTAAAGGTATTCGTGTCCTCCAGCGCCGTGGACACGGACATCACCGCGAAGCTTGTCGACGTCTTCCCCGACGGCCGAGCAATCAACCTCTGCGATTGCATCCTCCGTCTCCGCTATCGAGAGGACCTTTCCAACCCCACTGCCCTGACGCCGGAAGAGGTCTACGAAGTCACCGTAATAATGGGAGTCACCTCAAATGCCTTCCTGCCCGGGCACCGGCTACGCCTCGATATCTCCAGCAGCAACTTCCCCCGCTTCGACCACAACACCAATACCGACAGCTTCATCTCAGGCGAATCCATCGACGACGCAATCGTGGCCACCAACCGCGTCCACCATAGCCCCGCGCACCCCAGCCGACGGCTTCTTCCGATCATCGAACGCTGACGCGAACAACCCCGAGGAACTCACCGAATCTCAAGACGCGGTCCCAGAACCGCCCTAGTTAACGTTTAGCGCGATGCGTTGACCAGGGCGGTTCTCATCTTGGTCGAATACTGGCGCTACCTGGTTGCCTATGCAAAGCGAGACGGTACCGTTTGTTGGCGCCCTTGGGCAGCGAGACGGTCTGATGGGCACAATGCGATTGCTCAGTCTCGTTCAAGGCGCCGCGGCGCAGTCTGGGATCGCACGCGCAAGCATTGGTCACCCGCACAGCTGCTCGCGGAAGAAATCTTCAATTTCTGGACCATTCCCTATCCCGGTCATGTAGTTAAGCCTCCCGCGAACCATGAACTACGTGAAAGGAAAATTTCACTGAACATTCAACAAGGGAGCCGCCAATTACAAACAGCTAAATCGGCGATGGAGTGTCAGGTCGCCGTATAACGGGACCCCTCAGGGGCGCAATCGGCCAATTTGAATGTTAATTGTTTGTTAACTAATTTCGGGGCGTTTGTAAACGAGGAAGACCTTTTGTCAACATCGTGTCAACACTTAAACACGAAAACCCCCTGTAAACAGGGGGTCAAGCGTGCCCAAGGTGGGATTCGAACCCACACACCTTTCGATACTGCATTTTGAGTGCAGCGCGTCTGCCGTTCCGCCACTTGGGCCTTAGCAAAGCGATCAAATGATCACCGTTACGAAGATCACGCTCTCATTCATGAATCACTTCCGAACGAGTGCGCGCAACCACTCTACATGGAGATAGGGTAGTTTGTGGAATCGAAGCCCTCCAAGGCCCGAATTTTGATAAATTGTGGTGTAATTCACCTCTACCTAGGAGTTTTTTGTGTCTGAACAGACGGAGTCATCCTCCACCTCCCCCGCACGTCGTGTCATTGTTGCCGAGGATGAAACCTTGATCCGCTTGGACATCATGGAAATTCTCCGTGGCGAAGGCTACGACGTGGTCGGCGAGGCCGACAACGGTGAGAAGGCCGTTGAGCTCGCTAAAGAACTCAAGCCCGATCTGGTCCTCATGGACGTCAAGATGCCCGTCATGGACGGCATCACGGCCGCCGAGATCATCGTCAAGGCCCGCATTGCACCCGTCGTGCTCTTGACCGCCTTCAGCCAGAAGGAGCTCGTTGAGCGCGCACGCGACGCCGGCGCCATGGCCTACGTTGTCAAGCCCTTCACGCCTGCCGATCTCATCCCGGCCCTGGAAATCGCGCTCTCCCGCCACGAGGAAATCAAGGCACTCGAGAACGAGGTCTCCGACCTTCAGGAACAGTTCGCCACCCGCAAGCTTGTAGAGCGCGCTAAGAGCCTCCTGACCACCAAGATGGGCCTCACTGAGCCCGAGGCCTTCCGCTGGATCCAGAAGACCTCCATGGACCGCCGACTGAGCATGCGCGAAGTCGCCGAGACCATCATCAACCAGGTCAACTAGGTCTCGACAAGCTCGACCAGCGAGAAACAAGCTCGACCAGCGAGGAACAGGCTTGACCAGCGGCTAGTCAGCCGAAAATGACACCGAATCCTCTAGTGGGATTCGGTGTCATTTTTTGTTCCCGCTGCAACTTCCCCTTAACGTACGACGGCGGCACCGACCCAACGCATAAAGCGCAGGGCGGGTGCCGCCGTCGTTCCCTAACGGGACTAGCGAATGCTAGCCAACGGGCCAGGGGCCAATCTTTTCGCGGTTGGCACGGTCGCCATTGGCAGCCTTGCCCAAGTCGGCGAGGTCGCCAACCTTGTGAACCTTGACCAGGTTGGTGGAACCAGCCTGTCCGGGAGGGGAACCGGCTGCGATGACAACCAAATCGCCTTCGCTAACGAGGCCCTTCTCCAACAGGGTTGCGTCAACCTGCTCGGTCATGGCATCCGTGTGGGCAACCATGGGAACCAACACGGGCTCAATGCCCCATGCCAGTGCCAGCTGGTTGCGTACGCTCTCCACGGGTGTGAAGGCCAGAACCGGCTTGGCCGGGCGCAGGCGGGACAGGCGGTAAGCCGAGTCGCCGGACTGCGTGAACGTTGCAATGTACTTTGCATCCAGCTGCTTGGCGATCTGCACGGCAGCTGCCGTGATGACGCCACCGCGGGTCTTCGGCTCGGAAGCCAGCTTCGGGATGAGCTTCATGCCATCTTCGGCTTCGGCGGCCTCGATGATGCGAGCCATGACCTTGACGGTCTCGATCGGGAACAAGCCAACGCTGGTCTCGCCGGAGAGCATAACTGCATCCGCGCCGTCGAGCACTGCGTTTGCACAGTCGGAAGCCTCTGCACGGGTGGGGCGCGGGTTCTCGATCATGGATTCAAGAACCTGGGTTGCCACGATGACGGGCTTGGCCCAGCGGCGTGCCATTTCAACACACTTCTTCTGAACCAGCGGGACATCTTCCAAGGGAAGCTCCACACCGAGGTCACCACGGGCAACCATGATGGCGTCAAACGCATCAACGATTGCTTCGAGGTTCGCAACGGCCTGCGGCTTCTCAATCTTGGCGATGACGGGAACGCGGCGGCCTTCTTCATCCATGATCTCGTGAACACGGCTGATATCAGCAGCGTCACGCACGAATGAAAGCGCAACCAGGTCCACGCCGCACGCAAGTGCCCAACGCAGATCGTCCTCGTCCTTTTCGCTCAAGGCAGGAACGTTGACAGCAACACCGGGCAGGTTGATGCCCTTGTTGTTGGAAACCTTGCCCGGAACGATTACTTCGGTGACAACCTTCACGGCGTCAACGGCGGTTGCCCGAACGGACACCTTCCCATCGTCGATCAGCATGACGTCGCCAACCTTGACGTCCTCGGTAAGTGACTTCAACGTGGTGGAGCAGATGTCCTTGGTACCGGGGACATCTTCAGTGGTGATCGTGAAGACATCACCAACAGCCAGGGCGTAGCCCTCGCCATTGGCAAAGCGACCCAAACGGATCTTGGGACCCTGCAGGTCAGCCATGATGGCAACGGGCTTGCCCAGTGACTCGGCAGCCTTTCGTACGTTGTCGTAGGTGTTCTGGTGCACGGTGTAGTCGCCGTGGCTCATGTTCATGCGGGCTACGTTTACGCCCGCCTCCAGTACCGCAAGTGTGTTTTCATAGCTGGCGATTGCCGGCCCGAAAGTCGCAACAATTTTTGCGCGTCTCAATGTACCTACCTTGTGTGTGGTTTCAGCAGAAATCTTTGGTGCCCTATGACAGCCTATCGCTTTTGCAACTAGACGCGGATAGCCGAATCACTAGGTGAGACAGGAGCCGGCAGGAAGGTCTCGCCCATGAGGAACTTATCGACGGCCGCGGCACATGCCCGGCCCTCGGCAATGGCCCACACAATCAGAGACTGTCCGCGCCCGGCATCGCCGGCCACAAACACTCCCTCGCGGCTAGACATGTAGTAGCCATCGCGCTTTACATTGGAACGCGAGTCCAAGGTCACGGGCAATTGGTGCGTCAATTCAGCCGATTCCGGACCGGTGAACCCGAGTGCAAGGAAGACCAAATCGGCTTCAATGATCCGCTCGGTTCCTTCCTTGGGAACACGACGACCGCCAACAAACGCAGTCTCGGCAATCTTCAGCCCGGTCAGAACGCCATTTTCGCCAAGGAATTCAACGGTTGACGCCAAGTAGCTGCGCTCACCGCCTTCTTCGTGTGCGCTGGCAACCTCGAACAGGTTCGGGAACGTCGGCCACGGCTGGTCAACGGAACGATCCGCCGATGGCTGCTGGCCGATGGCCAAAGTGGTCACCGAAGCAGCCTGCTGGCGGTGCGCCGTGCCGATGCAGTCCGCTCCGGTGTCGCCACCGCCCAGAATGACAACGTGCTTGCCGCGGGCATCAATCTGGCCCACCAGCTCGTCGCCGGCCACAGCCTTGTTGCCCTGCACCAAGTACTCCATGGCGAAATGAACGCCGACCAGGCCGCGGCCCGGGATGGGTAGGTCACGCGGCACAGTTGACCCCGTGCAGACAACGACGGCGTCATAGCGCCTACGCAGCTCGTCCCACCCAATGTCCTTGCCAACCTCAATGCCGGTGCGGAAGCGGGTGCCCTCTGCGGACATCTGCTCCACGCGGCGGTCAACGCTTTCCTTCTCGAGCTTGAAATCGGGGATGCCGTAACGCAGCAGGCCACCGATCCGGTCGTCACGCTCGTACACGGCAACCGTGTGTCCGGTGCGGGTCAGCTGCTGGGCAGCTGCGAGCCCTGCCGGGCCTGAACCTACGACGGCGACTGTCTTGCCTGTGAGGCGGGCCGGGGGCAGCGGGTGTACCCAGTCCTGGTTGAAGGCCTCATCGATGATGGAAACCTCAACCTGCTTGATGGTCACGGCAGGCTGGTTGATGCCCAAAACACATGCGGATTCACACGGAGCCGGGCATAGCCGACCCGTGAATTCCGGGAAATTGTTCGTGGCGTGCAGGCGCTCAATGGCCTCCTGGCCCTTACCGCGCCAGGTGAGATCGTTCCACTCGGGAATCAAGTTCCCCAAGGGGCAACCCTGGTGACAGAACGGCACGCCACAGTCCATGCAGCGACCGGCCTGTGACTTCAGGACGCCCTGTTCCTGGGCCTCGTAGACTTCCTTCCAGTCCATGATGCGAACCGGAACGGGGCGACGGGTCTGGGTGATGCGTTCCCGATTGTTCAAGAAACCGTGCGGATCAGCCACCGGTGACCTCCAAAATTTTCTGCCAGACGGTTGCGCCGTCCGGGTCTTCGCCCAGCTCGGCTGCTGCCAAGCGGGTTTCCAATACTGCTGCATAATCGCGCGGAAGCACCTTGGTGATGCGGGCTACGGTTGCGGGGAAGTCCGCCAGCAAGGCTGCGGCCGTCTCCGATTCGGTCTCATCAACATGGCGCTGCAAGAGCGAGCGGACCAATTCTTGATCGGCGCCGTCGAGCTCAAGGAGCTTGAGTTCCCCGGAGTCCAGTGCTACCTGGTTGACACGGCTGGGCACCAGGTCCAGGACGTAGGCCGTACCACCGGACATGCCGGCGCCGAAGTTGCGACCTGTGGGGCCGAGGATCAAGGTGCGGCCACCTGTCATGTACTCGCAGCCGTGATCGCCAATACCCTCGACGACGGCGGTCGCACCTGAGTTGCGAACGAGGAACCGCTCCCCCACAATTCCGCGAAGGAACATCTCGCCACTCGTGGCACCGTAACCAATCACGTTGCCGGCAATGACGTTCTCAGCGGCCACAAAGGGGCTGCTGCGGTCCGGGCGGACGGTAATCCGGCCGCCGGAAAGGCCCTTGCCAACATAGTCGTTGGCATCGCCGAGCAGGCGCAGCGTGATGCCGGCCGGCAGGAACGCGCCCAGTGACTGGCCGGCCTGGCCCGTCAGCGTCACATCGATCGTGTCAGGTCCCAGCACGTCAATGCCGAACGTCTTGGTCACATGGTGGCCCAGCAAAGTGCCGACGGACCTGTCCGTGTTGATGACAGGGACGCTGATCTTGACCGGTGCGCGGTCACTCAGGGCCTCCGCGCTCATGGTGATCAGTTGCTGGTCAAAGTGCTTGTCCAGCTCGTGGTTCTGGTCTGTCAGGTGACGAACCGGAGCGCTAGCCGGCACGCCGGCATCGGAAAGGATAGGGCTCAAATCCAAGCCCTCGGTCTTCCAGTGGTTCAGCGCGGCCTTGATATCGAGCGTATTGGACTGGCCAATAGCTTCCTCGAGGCTGCGGAAACCGAGTTCGGCCAGCAGTTCGCGGACTTCCTCGGCCAGGAACTCGAAGAAGTTGACCACAAATTCGGGCTTGCCGGTGAAGCGCTGGCGAAGCTCGGGGTTCTGTGTGGCAACGCCGACAGGGCAGGTGTCGAGGTGGCAAACACGCATCATGACACAACCGGAAACCACCAGCGGTGCCGTGGCGAAACCGAATTCCTCGGCGCCAAGCAGTGCCGCGATGATGACGTCGCGGCCGGTCTTGAGCTGACCGTCAACCTGAACCACAACCCGCTCGCGCAGCCCGTTCAGGCGCAGCGTCTGCTGGGTTTCGGCCAAGCCCAACTCCCACGGCATGCCTGCATGCTTGAGTGAGTTCAGCGGGCTGGCGCCGGTTCCGCCGTCGTGCCCTGAAACCAGTACGACGTCGGCCTTGGCCTTGGTCACGCCGGAGGCCACGGTGCCAATCCCCATTTCGGAGACAAGCTTCACGTGAACACGTGCACTCGGGTTGGCGCGCTTGCAATCGTAAATGAGCTGCGCGAGGTCCTCGATCGAGTAAATATCGTGGTGCGGCGGCGGGGAGATCAAGCCAACACCGGGTGTGGAGTGACGCGTTTCGGCGATCCACGGGTAAACCTTCTTGGCCATCAGCTGGCCACCCTCGCCGGGCTTGGCACCCTGAGCCATCTTGATCTGGATGTCTTGGGCGTTGGTCAGGTACAAGCTGGTGACGCCGAAACGGCCCGAGGCCACCTGCTTGATGGCGCTGCGACGCTCCGGGTCAAGGAGGCGCTCTACATCCTCGCCACCTTCACCGGTGTTGGACTTGGCGCCCAATCGGTTCATGGCAATGGCGAGGGTCTGGTGAGCCTCCTGAGAGATGGAGCCATAGCTCATGGCTCCGGTGGAGAAACGCTTCACGATGCTGCTGACAGATTCAACCTCGTCGAGCGGCACGGGCGGACGCTGTCCGTCCTTGAACGTGAGCAAGCCACGGAAGGTCATGAGCTTATTGGACTGCTCATCAACACCCTGGGTGTACTTCTTGAAGATGTCGTAGCGACGCTCACGCGTGGCGTGCTGCAGACGGAACACCGTATCCGGGTTGAACAGGTGAGGTTCGCCGTCACGGCGCCACTGGTATTCGCCACCGCCAAGGAGCGGGCGGTGCGGAACATCCACGCCGTCTACGGGGTACGCAAGGATGTGGCGTGCGGAAACTTCCTTGGCAATGACGTCAAGGCCCACACCGCCGAGCTGGGTCACGGCGCCAGTGAAGTACTCATTGATGAGTTCTTGGGACAGACCTAGGGCTTCAAAGGTCTGTGCGCCACAGTAGGAGGCCACCGTGGAGATGCCCATCTTGGACATGATCTTCAAGACGCCCTTGCCTAGGCCCTTGATCAGGTTCCGGACACCCTCGCTCGGGGTAACTCCGGTGACGTCCTCGTTGCGGATGAGTTCCTCAACCGTCTCCATAGCCAGGTAAGGGTTGACGGCGGCAGCACCATAGCCAACCAGAACGGCCACGTGGTGAACCTCGCGGACGTCACCGGCCTCCACAACCAAGGAAACCTTGGTGCGGTTGGCGCTGCGCAGGAGGTGGTGGTGCACTGCGCTCAGGAGCAAGAGCGACGGGATGGGGGCCCACACAGCGGAGGAATCCCTGTCGGAAAGGACAATGTACTGCACGCCGCGGTTGATGGCGCCGGAGATTTGCTCACCGATCTCGGAGAGGCGTGCTCGCAAGGCGGCCGCACCGCCGTCGACCTTGTACAGGCCGCGGACCTTCATGGAGATCTTTTCGCCACCGGAGCCATCGGCTGCCAGGGGCGATTCCATGTTGGCGATCTTGGCCAGGTCATCGTTGTCGATCACCGGGAAGGTCAGCGCCAGCTGCGGCGCGGTGACCTTGTTGCGTGAGAGCAGGTTTCCCTGCGGACCGATCGTGGTGTTCAGCGAGGTGACGAGCTCCTCGCGGATGGCATCCAGCGGCGGGTTCGTGACCTGTGCGAATTGCTGCACAAAGTAATCAAACAGCAGGCGCGGGCGCTCGGACAGCACAGCAACGGGAGTGTCGGTTCCCATGGCGCCGAGCGGCTCAGCGCCAGCCTTTGCCATGGGGCCAAGCATGATCTTCAGCTCTTCGGTGGTGTAACCGAAGGTGCGCTGACGGTGCAGCACTGAGGAGCTCGTATGAATAACGTGCTCACGCTCGGGCAGATCGGCCAGCTGGATGGTGTTTTCCTTGGCCCAGGTCTCGTACGGGTGAGCCGCAGCCACCTCAGCCTTGACGGTCTCATCACTGATGAGCTCGCCCTTGTTGGTGTCAACAAGGAACATGGTGCCGGGAGAGACACGACCCTTCTGCACGATCGTTGCCGGGTCCAGTTCCAGGACGCCAACTTCGGAGGCCAAAACAATCAGGCCGTCATCGGTGACCCAGAAACGGGCCGGGCGCAGACCATTGCGGTCGAGGGTGGCCCCAACCAAGTTGCCATCCGTGAAGGAAACTGCGGCAGGACCGTCCCACGGTTCCATCAAAAGTGAGTGGTATTCGTAGAAAGCCTTGCGGGCCGGATCCATCGTGGTGTGGTTTTCCCACGCCTCGGGGATCATCATCATGACGGCCTCGGTGATGGGGCGGCCGGACAACCACAAGAGCTCGGCTACCTCATCAAAGGAAGCCGAGTCAGAGGCACCCGGGGTGCAGATCGGGAACAGTTCCTCAGGAGTGTCCCCCAACAACGGGTGAGCCATGGTGGACTGGCGGGCGCGCATCCAGTTTCGGTTGCCCTTGACGGTGTTGATTTCACCGTTGTGGGCAATGGCGCGGAACGGCTGGGCCAAGGGCCAGGACGGGAACGTGTTCGTGGAGAAGCGCGAGTGAACAATGGCCAGCTTGGTGGCAAAGCGCGTGTCGGAGAGGTCCGGGTAGAACGGCTCAACCTGGGCGGTTGTCAGCATGCCCTTGTAAACGATGGTCTTGGAGGAGAACGACGGGAAGTACACGCCGAACTTCTGCTGAGCGCGCTTGCGCAGGCGGAACGCCTTTCCGTCCAAGACGTTGGCGCTGAGAGCGTCTAGGGGCTTTTTCGGTTCCTTGGCCAGGGCGACGAAGAGCTGGCTGAAGTGGGGCATGGTGGCAAGGGCACTGGCCCCGACAAGGTCGCTGACAACGGGAACTTCACGCCAGCCAAGGACGCGCAGCCCTTCGCTTTCGGCCAGCTCCTCCATGCCGGACCGTGCCGTTGCCAGCTCGATGGCATCAACGGGCAGGAAGGCGGTACCAACTGCGTAGTTTCCGGCGACCGGCAGCTCAAAGCCGGCAACCGCACGGAAGAATTCATCGGGGACCTGCGTCAGAATGCCGGCGCCGTCGCCAGTTCCTTCGTCAGCGCCAACGGCGCCGCGGTGCTCGAGGTTGCGCAGGGCAGTAAGGGCCTTCTGCACAATGTCGTGCTCGGGAATGCCACGCAGTGTGGCAACGATGGCTAGACCGCAGGCGTCCTTCTCGGACTCCGGGCGGTAGAGGCCCGCCTGTTCCGGCATGCCGGCGAAGCGGGTGAACGGCGATATGGCCGGTGGCTGGTGGGAGTCACGTGCTTGAGTCTGTGTCACGACGTGTTGGTCCTTCCCCTTGTTAGAGCGATTCGTGGGGACGACGCTGGCCCGTGCGTTGGGAAAGCGGATCTTCCTCAACGGTGCTGCTGTGTTGATGTGATGCTGTTGAGTGGTGCAGTGCCGACCGCTGGTGAATCGTAGGGCATGTGCACAATTGCACGAAGATATTTGGGTCACAACTTCCCGTGCGGCGTTTTTTACTATATAGCCGTGCGAACCGTGGAAATATACGTATCTTAGAATCTGACACTATCTGCACGATCAGTAATATATTTTGACGAGCAGTTCCTGAGAAAGTGCGGGATCGTGCGTAATTCGGCGGAATGGACACATTTGGGGCCTTGTTGTCGCGTCATGAAGCAGCATCGCCGGAGGGCACGTCCACACTCAGGGCATAAGAATGGCGGCCCGGGCATTCCCGGGCCGCCATGTCAGCACTTATTGCTGGTGCCAGCAGCTACTTCTTGTCCGAGGAATCATCCTTTGATTCATCGACGGTCTTTGACTCATCGGCTGACGGCGTAGCCACAGCGTCAGATGCCGGAACCGCACTGGCGGTGGCGTCGTCGTCGTTCTTGGTGGCGACCTTGGTTACAGACTCCGTGGCTACGGGCTCATGGCCGGCCAGGTACACGGACTCCTGCGGCTTTCCGCGCCTTGCCACCATGATGATCAGGAACAACACCAAAGCTGCAATGAAGACGAAGATGCTGGTCCACACATTAAGGCGGGTTGTGATGCCGAAGAGGGTGATCTGCTCTGCGGCGTCGATGCGGAGCATTTCAATCCAGACCCGGCCTGCCGTGTAGATCATGGCGTACAGCAGGAATAGGCGTCCGCTACGAAGACGGAATTTCCTGTCCACCAACAGCAACACCACTACACCGGCGAGGTTCCACACGCACTCGTAGAGGAATGTGGGGTGGAAAAGCGTGTCCGGGCTGTAGCCGGCGGGAACGAACTCGGGCGAAACGCTCAACCCCCACGGCTGGGTGGTCGGGCCACCAAACAGTTCTTGATTGAAGTAATTCCCCCAGCGGCCGAGTGCCTGGGCCAAGAGAATTCCTGGGGCTGCAGCGTCAATAAATGCCGAGATTTTCACGCCTGCACGGCGGCAACCGATCCAAGCGCCAAGCACACCGAGCACCACGGCACCCCAAATGCCTAGACCACCAAGCCAGATCTGCGGAATTAGGGAGAGATCGCCTGTGCCGTCAAAGCCGGGACCAAAGTAGGCATCCGGAGAAGAGACCACGTGATAGAGCCGGCCGCCGATGATGCCAAAGGGAATCGCCCAAATGGCGATGTCCCAGATGGATCCTTCGGGGCCGCCGCGGCGCTTCCAGCGGCGATCGGTCAGCCACAGTGCGGCGACGATTCCAGCCAGAATGCACAGTGCGTAAGCGTGAATTCGTAGAGGGCCAACGTCAAATCCTGACCATGACGGGGCGGGGATGGCGGCGGCAATGGCCTGCGGCACCAACGCGGCGATCACGCGGTTGCCGTTCCGGCAGTTGCGACATCAAAACCCGTGCTGAGTTCCTTGGCCAGGGCTCCGACGGCGTCGACTCCCCCGTCGCGCAGGGCTGCCACGAGGGCGGTGCCCACAATGACGCCGTCCGCGTAGGCTGCGATTTCACGCACGTGTTCTGGGCGGGAGACACCTAGGCCCACGCAGGCGCGCTCGGCGCCGGCGTTGTGGGCGGCGGCCACCACGGCCTCCGCTGCGCTGGAGACCGAGGTGCGGGCGCCGGTGACGCCCATGATGGAGACGGCGTAGACGAACCCGCGAGTTGCCTCGACCGTCATGGCCACGCGCTCCGGGGTGGAAGACGGTGCCACAAGGAAAACGCGGTCCAGTCCGTACTTGTCGGAGGCGGCAAACCATTCGGCAGCCTCATCCGGGATGAGGTCTGGAGTGATGAGTCCGGCGCCGCCGGCCTCGGCGAGGCGGCGGGAGAACTCGTCAACGCCCATGCGGTCCACGGGGTTCCAGTACGTCATGACGAGAACGGCGGCGTCGGTCTCGGCCGTGACGGCGGCGACGATGTCAAAGACGTCGGCGACGCGAAAACCGTTGGCCAGCGCCTCGGTGGTGGCGGCCTGGATGACGGAGCCGTCCATGACGGGGTCCGAGTACGGGATGCCAATTTCAATGATGTCGGCTCCGTTGCGGGCCACGGCAATCGCGGCGTCAATGGAGGCCTGCTTGCTCGGGTAGCCTGCGGGCAGGTAGGCGATCAGGGCTTTGCGGCCTGCGGCCTTGGCCCGGTCAATGGCGGCCGCTGACTTGCTTTCTATCTGGGCCGGGGCGGTGCTCTCACTCATGGGTGGCATCCTCTGCGTTTTCATCGGCAGCCGGGGCTGCGCCCTTGGCCGTGCGGGTGGACAGGGTGGTGCCCTTTACGTGGCCGTCTTCATCCAGCATGCCGAACCAGGCGGCTGCCGTTTCCACGTCCTTGTCGCCGCGGCCGGAAAGGTTCGCGATGATGACAATGTCGGAGGGGTTGGCAAGGCCCTCGGTGAGGCGCTTGCCCACCTTGATGGCGCCGGCCAGGGCGTGTGAGGACTCGATGGCGGGGATGATGCCTTCGGTCTGGCTCAGCAGCCGGAAGGCTTCCATGGCCTCAGTGTCGGTGATGGGCTCGTAGCCGACCCGACCAAGGTCTGCCAGGTAGGAGTGTTCGGGGCCGACGCTGGGATAGTCCAGGCCTGCGGAGATGGAGTGGGACTCGACGGTCTGGCCGTCGTCGTCCTGCATGAGGTAGGAGCGGGCCCCGTGCAGCACGCCGGTACGGCCCAGCGTGATGGCGGCGGCGTGGCGGCCGGTTTCGACGCCGTCGCCGCCAGCCTCGAAGCCGTAGATCTTCACGGATGAGTCATCAAGGAAAGCGTGGAACAGGCCGATGGCGTTGGAGCCACCGCCGATGCAGGCGCACAGGGCGTCGGGCAGGCGACCGATCTGGTCCAGGATCTGGCCGCGGGCTTCTTCGCCAATGACCTCGTGGAAGAAGCGGACCATGGCGGGGAACGGATGGGCTCCCGAAACGGTGCCGAGCACGTAGTGGGTGGATTCCACGTTGGCCACCCAGTCGCGCAGGGCGTCGTTGATGGCGTCCTTAAGCGTCTGGGAACCGTTGGTCACGGGGACCACGGTAGCGCCCAACAACTGCATGCGTGCCACATTCAATGCCTGGCGACGGCAATCCTCGGCACCCATGTAGACCACGCACTCGAGTCCGAGGAGGGCCGCGGCCGTTGCACTGGCAACACCATGCTGGCCAGCGCCGGTTTCGGCAATGATACGGGTCTTGCCCATGCGCTTGGCCAGCAGTGCCTGGCCCAGGACGTTGTTGATCTTGTGCGATCCGGTGTGGTTGAGGTCTTCGCGCTTGAGGAACACGCGCGCTCCGCCGGCGTGGGCGCTGAAGCGCTTTGCCTCGGTCAGCAGGGAGGGCCGGCCCGAGTAGTTCTTGTTCAGCTCGGCGATCTCGGCCAGGAATTCAGGATCGACCTTTGCTTTTTCAAAGGTTTCCTCTATCTCATCCAGGGCTGCGATAAGGGATTCAGGCATCCAACGGCCGCCGTAGCTGCCAAAGTACGGTCCCGGAGCGTGCCGCAATGAAGGCTCCTGGGTCGATGCTGCCGGGACTGAACCCTGCAGGAATGCTGTTGCCGGATCCACCATGTCAGCGGGATCCTGAGACGAAGCTGCTGGCACGTGAGCCATCAGTTCCACCGTCCTGTTCTAAGAATAATTGTGCACTTATTTTTCCATTGGCGGTGACGCCGGCAAGGTCTCTGCCGTTTGCCCGCGGTATTACAGTAAAAATCTATCGGTAAATAATGTACGGAAAGGCCTGCCCGTTTCCGGACAAGCCCTCCCTGACAAGCATCTTCACAGCGAGAAGGCTGGTTCAGCGCGTGCTAATGGCCAATGCCCCTGCAGCCTTGAATTCGGCGATTCGTTCCCGCGGTTTGGAATCCTTCACGAGCGCCTCGCCCACGAGGATGGCGTGGGCTCCGTGCGCGCTGTAGTGCTCAACATCGGCGACGTCGCGAACACCGGATTCCGCCACGACGATGGCACCCGCCGGAATGTTTCCGGCCAGTGCAGCAAATACGCCACGGTCCACGTCGAGGGTTTTCAGGTTTCGCACGTTGATGCCAATGATCTTGGCGTCCACGGCAACTGCCCGGGCAATTTCCTCAGCGGTGTGGGTTTCCACCACGGCGTTCATGCCGAGTTCATGGGTCAGGGCCAGGTAGCTTCGCAGCTCATCGTCGCTCAGTGCGGCAACAATCAACAGCACCAGATCAGCACCATGGGCCCTGGCTTCCCAGATCATGTACTCATCGCAGGTGAAGTCCTTGCGAAGCACCGGGATATCGACGGCAGCCTTCACGGCATCAAGGTCAGCCAGGGAGCCGCCGAAGCGGCGTTCCTCGGTGAGGACGCTGATAATGGAGGCCCCGCCGTCGCGGTAGAGACTGGCCAGGGCCGCAGGATCGCTGATCCCGGCAAGGTCACCCTTGGAGGGACTCTTGCGCTTGACCTCGGCAATGACCTTCAGATCAGGGCGCTCAGCCAAGGGACCACCCAGGGCCACCCAGGCATCAAGAGCGGGGGCCACATGCTTGATGCGTTCCTGGAGATCAGCAAGACTCACGCGCGCTTGGCGTGCCTGCATGTCCTCCCGGACGCCGTCAATGATGTCCAGCAAAACACTCACTGCTAGTGGCCGGTGTTCTTCAGCTTGCTTCCGCCAACACCGTAGCCGGCAGCGCGCAGGATCGGGCCAAGTGCCAGGCCAACCACCATGACGCCTACGCCGATCAGGAACAACAAGGTGGCGCTTTCTCCAATAACGAACGCAATACAGCTGATGACGGCACCAACAAGGGTGGTACCAACTAGGGCCCATGCTGCCGGGCTGTTGCCGTGACCCAGTTCGATGCTGTGATCAACGGGTTCCTGAACGGATACTGTTGCAGCCGACTTGTTGCTCATTGGTAAATCTCCCTATTTAATGCGGATACTAAAAATACATTCTGCCATTAGTTGCCCGTCGAAGCGCAAAGGTGCGCACTCCGTGGACGTGTGCCGCAACTACGCGGTGGGGTCTTCGCCTCGGCTGAGCTGATCCCAGTGGTCAATCTCGTCGATCGGGCGGTCCGAATCGACGTCGCTTTCCTGCTTGGCCGCATCATATTTCGTGCGGACGGTCCATGACCGGCCAAACCAGAGAACCAACAGGGTGGCCATGCCCAGCACCACCGCCGCCACCACGGCGAGTACCGGGAATACGGTGATGGTCGCATCGGAGGGCTGCCCCTCGATGCCGGTTGCCGCGCCCACCTCTGCCACCGCTGCCGCCGCGGGATCAAGCAAAATTCCAAGAACGACGGCGACAATCCCCGCCGCGCTGAAGAAGACGATGCAACTGGTGACGATCCTCGCGATCTTCCCGGCGATCGAGGTGGCCAAGGAACCGGCCAAGGCGACCAGGGCCAGGGCCGAGACGGCAACGGCCGCCTTGTTGCCCGGGATGTCGAGATCGGTTTGGGCCACCTCGCCTTGGGCGATGGCGACATGTATCCAGGTCTGGGTGGTGGTGCCAAAGACCGCCAGTGCAGCAAGGATCATGAGCAGAATCAGGGTTGCCTTGCGCTGCCAGAACGGCACGCGCGTGGCGGTTGTGTGCGGAAGTTCCGTGGTCATGACTACTCAGCCGCACTTTCTTCGAGGTCCCTCAGTGAGGCGGCCGCATAAACTGCCCGCAGTGGTGCGGCAGCCTTGTTGACAGTTTCCATGGCCTCGGTCTCGTTGACCGAATCTGCCACGATGCCGCCGCCGGCCTGCACATATGCCTTGCCGTGGCGCAGTAATGCGGAGCGGATGGCAATGGCCATGTCCATGTCTCCGGCGAAGTCGAGGTAGCCCACAACTCCCCCGTAAATGCCTCGGCGGTGCGGTTCGAGCTCGTCGAGCAGACTCAACGCGCGCGGCTTGGGGGCGCCGGAGAGTGTTCCGGCCGGGAAGGTTGCGGCCAGAACGTCGTAGGCGCTCTTGTCGGGGCTGAGCGTTCCCACCACGGTGGAAACCAGGTGCATGATGTGGCTGAAGCGCTCCACTTCCATGAACTGGGTGACATCAACGGTCCCGGGCTCACAAACCTTGGACAGGTCGTTGCGAGAGAGGTCCACGAGCATCAGGTGCTCGGAGCGTTCCTTCTCATCGGCCAGCAGGTCCTTAGCCAGCCACACGTCTTCCTCCGTGGTGCCGCCGCGGGGTCGCGACCCGGCGATGGGGTGTGTGATGACCTCGTTGCCCAGCACGCTCACCAAGGCTTCCGGGGACGATCCCACGATTGAGTACGGCTGCCCCTGGGCATCCTCGAAGCTGTACAGGTACATGTAGGGGCTGGGGTTCGTGTTCCGCAGCACGCGGTACACATCCAGGGCTGAGGCCTCGCACACCATTTCAAAACGGCGCGATACCACCACCTGGAACACCTCGCCGTCCACAATGGCCACCTTGGCAAGGTCAAGTGCCTTGAGGTACTCATTGCGGTCCCAGCGTTCTTCAACGCTGTCGGCAAAGCTCGCGGACGGAACATCCAGCACGGACATGGGCTGAGACACGGGAATGCGGAGCTGCTCCACCATGCCGCGAACCCGGGCGACGGCGTCGTGCCAGGCCGCGTCAACGTTTTCATCGGTTCCGTTGGCGTTGATGGCGTTGGCGATCAGCATCACCGTGCCCTCGTTGTTGTCGTGGACGGCCATGTCGGCCACGAGGTTCAAGGCCACTTCGGGCAATTGCAGGTCATCGGGCGGAGGCGTGGGCAGTTTCTCCCAGTGCCGGACGGCCTCCCAGCCCACGAATCCAACCAGACCGGAGGTAAACGGCGGAAGCCCCGCCATCCGCTCGGTGGCCAGCAACTTCAGCGTGGCCTCCATGGCGGCCACAGGGTTGCCGTCTAAGGGAACGCCTGCCGGGGGTTCCCCCTGCCAGAACGTCACGCCGTCGTCCGTTGTCAGGGTGGCGCTGGAGCGCACGCCGATGAACGAATAGCGTGACCAGACGCCGCCGGCGGCAGCCGATTCCATCAAGAAGGTGCCGGGGGCGCCAGCGGCAAGGGACCGGTAGAGGCCGATGGGCGTTTGGGCGTCGGCGAGGACTTTGAGGTGGACGGGAACGACCCGACGGTTGCGGGCCAGCTCACGGAATTCCACCAGAGAGGGGCTGATGACACCTAAATCTTGCATGGAATGTTTGGCTTTCTTGAGTCAAGCGGTGAATGAAGCGGGGGCCGAACCGGACTAAGCGTCCCGGTTGCCCACGACGGCGGCGAGATCGCGGCCATCAAAGCACGTGTGTGTGCCGGTGTGGCAGGCGGCGCCTACCTGGTCGACGTTGATCAACAGTGCGTCGCCGTCGCAGTCAAGGGCAACTGACTTCACGTACTGGAAGTGGCCGGAGGTATCTCCCTTGCGCCAATATTCCTGGCGTGACCTTGAGTAGAACGTGACGCGTCCGGAAGAAAGCGTGCGGCGCAGGGCTTCATCGTCCATCCAACCGAGCATCAAGACCTCTTTGGAATCGTGCTGCTGGATGATGGCCGCGACCAGGCCGGCGCCATCATGCTTGAGTTTCGCGGCCACATCGGCCGGCAGCTCTGGCAGCTCTGGCGACTCAAAAGGGGACTGGCCGGCGGGATCCACCGGCGTTGACTGGGGTTCTGGGCTTTGTGGCATCGCCACCAATTCTAGTGCCTGCCAGGGACCTAAATGCCAGCCGGAGCCCTCCGCGCGAGGATTTGCGGCCGCGTTTCTTCGTTACTTCGGTAACTGTGCATCCTCCCGCGGCGGTTCCAGGTGCCACCAACGGCGAATACATGCTAATTTCACAAGTGATGCGATTTGTAGAACCTTCCCGTGAAGTCCTCGCCGAAACCCTGCTGGCAGCCGGGCCCGGCGCTGACACTCTCTGCGACGGGTGGCGTACCCAAGACCTAGCCGCGCACTTGTACCTGCGTGAACATAATCCGCGCGTGGGCCTGGGCATGGTGCTCAAACCGTTGAAGAAGGCCACCGATAAGGCCATCGCGAAGCTTGCCGCCGCATCCAGCACACCGGAAATTTTTGCCGCCCTCGTGGAGCAGTTCCGGGCCGGACCGCCCAAATTGTCACCGTTCGCCTTGAAGGCCGTTGACCATAGCGCGAACTTGATTGAATTCTTCATCCACACCGAAGATATTCGCCGCGCCTCCGATCGCTGGGCGCCCCGCACCCTAGATGCGGCCTACTCCGAAGCCCTGTGGACCGACTTGGTAAAGCGCGCAGCCATTTTGTACCGCGGCGTGGATCTTGGCATCGTCCTGGTGAACCCGGAAGGTTCCCGCCACGTCGCCAAGCGCGCGCCAGTCTCCGTGGCCATCATCGGCGACCCCGGCGAGCTCCTCATGCACGCCAACGGTCGCACGAGCCACGCCCTGGTCTCCTTCGAGGGACAGCCCGACGCCGTCGCCCTTCTCCGGACGGCAGACGTAGGGCTCTAACTTCGGCGTGGCTCTGTAGGGCGCTCCAAACAAAATCGAACGGGCAGTTGTTGTTGATGTTTTACGAAAACATCAACAACAACTGCCCGTTCGGCGAGAGCTTAGCGGACCTCGTAGCCTGCGTCGCGAATGGCCTTCTTGACGTCGGCGATCGCGCTGTCCGGGCCAAAGTGGAAGACGGATGCGGCCAGCACAGCATTGGCGCCGGCGGCAACTGCCGGCGGGAAGTGCTCTGGCTTGCCCGCGCCGCCGGAGGCGATGATCGGGATGTGGACTGCGGCTCGAACCAGGCGGATCAACTCGAGGTCGAAGCCTTCCTTCGTGCCGTCAGCGTCGATCGAGTTCAGCAGGATTTCCCCTACCCCGCGATCGGCCGCTTCCTTGGCCCACTCGATGGCGTCCATGCCAGTGCCCTTGCGGCCACCATGGGTGGTGACTTCAAAGCCCGACGGCGTGCTACCACCCTGGGTGCGGCGCGCGTCGACACTGAGGACCAGGACCTGGGAACCAAAGCGGTGGGTGATCTCATCTATGACAGCCGGACGGGCAATGGCAGCCGTGTTGATGGATGCCTTGTCCGCGCCAAAGCGCAGGAGCTTGTCGACGTCGGAAACCTCGCGCACTCCCCCGCCAACCGTCAGCGGGATGAAGATTTGTTCGGCAGCCCGTGAGACCACGTCAAACGTTGTCTCACGGTTTCCGGAGGACGCCGTGACATCGAGGAACGTCAGCTCGTCGGCGCCGGCAAGGTCGTAGCGCTTGGCGAGCTCAACGGGATCTCCGGCGTCGCGCAAGTTCTGAAACTTCACGCCCTTGACAACGCGGCCGGCGTCGACATCTAGGCAGGGTATGACTCTGATGGCAACACTCATGGGTCTACTCCCTAGATGCGGCAGGCGTGGATGTTGCTGACCAGGATGGCGCGGGCGCCCAGGTCATACAGTTCATCCATGATCCGGTTGGTGTCCTTGGCCAGAACCATGGAGCGCACAGCAACCCAATCCGAATCGCGCAGCGGCGAAACCGTTGGTGATTCCAGACCCGGAGTCAGCGCGGTGGCCTTCTCCATGAGCGTCTTCGGCACGTCGTAGTCCAGCAGGACGTACTGGCGGGCCACGAGAACGCTGTGCAGGCGGCGGATGAGAACTTCCACACCAACCGGGGGTGTCACACCGCGGCGCCCAATCAAGAGTGCCTCGGAGCTCAGGATGGGCTCGCCAAAGATTTCCATGCCGGCTGCCTTGAGCGTGCTGCCGGTTTCGACGACGTCGGCGATCGCGTCAGCGACACCCAAACGAACCGAGGACTCCACGGCACCGTCTAGGCGGACAACCTGTGCCTTGATGCCCAGTTCGTCCAAGTACTCGCGCAGCAGGCCGTCATAGCTGGTGGCCAGGCGCTTGCCTTCGAGCTCGGCGGCACTGCTGAAGTCACCGACAGGACCGGCGAAGCGGAACGTGGATTTGGCGAAGCCCAGGGGCAGGAGCTCCTCGGCGTCGACCTGGGCATCCATGAGGAGGTCACGGCCGGTGATGCCGACGTCGAGCGTGCCGGCCCCAACGTAGATGGCAATGTCACGGGGGCGGAGGAAAAAGAATTCGACGTTGTTGTCAACGTCAACCATGACCAGTTCGCGGGAATCACGGCGCTGGCGGTAACCAGCCTCCGCCAACATCGCTGAGGCTGCTTCGGACAGGGAACCCTTGTTGGGAACGGCTACACGCAACATGATAAAAATCTTTCAGATCGGTCAAGCAAGAGGTTTCGGCATTGCTCTCAATGCCATGTCAGGGAGTCAAGACAAAGCGCCACGGCATGTGGCTACAGATGCTTGTAAACGTCCTGAAGAGATAAACCTTTTGCGATCATCATGACCTGCAGGTGGTAGAACAGCTGGGAAATCTCCTCGGCGCAGGCTTCATCCGATTCATACTCGGCGGCCATCCACACCTCGGCGGCTTCCTCAACCACTTTCTTGCCGATACCGTGAACGCCGGATTCAATTTCGGCGACGGTACGGGAGCCAGCGGGCCGGGCTGCGGCTTTCTCACTGAGCTCTTCAAAAAGGGATTCGAAGGTCTTCACGCACTACACCTTACTTGCTTTGCCATGTGTTCGCGGATTTTGAGACGCCTCATGTCCACGATGTGAACACCGCCAGCATAAACGTACTTTGTCCGCTTAGAGGGGGTCGGGCAACCCCCTCTAAGCGGACAAAATACGTACGTGCGGGAAAGGTACGGGTTTAGACGCCCAACTGCGCCAAGGTCACGGCCGTGGCCAAGGCGGCGGTGGTCGCTTCGTGGCCCTTGTCTTCGACCGAACCAGGAAGTCCCGCACGATCAAGGCCCTGCTGCTCGGTGTCGCAGGTCAGCACGCCGAAGCCAACAGGGACTCCCGTGCGGACGCTGACGTCGGTCAAGCCCATGGTGGCAGCCTGGCAAACGTAGTCAAAGTGCGGTGTTCCGCCTCGAATGACAACGCCCAGGGCGACGACGGCGTCATAGCTGGCTGCCAGCCGGGCCGCTGCAACCGGAAGTTCGAAGCTGCCCGGCACGCGGACAACGGTGGGGTTTTCGATGCCTGCGTCGGCGGCACCACGTAGGGCGCCGGCAAGCAGCCCGTCCATGATCTCGGTGTGCCAGCTAGCGGCAACGATGGCCAGCTTCAACGATGCGGCCTGTGATTTTTCCTCCGGGTTGAAACCGATGGTTGGTGCTCCGTGACCGCTCATGATGTTGGTCCTTCCGTGGGGTGTGAGGTGCTGGTGGGGTTCGAGAGGGACAGTGCGTGACGCATGCGGTCCCGCTTAGTTTTCAAGTAACGCAGATTTTCGGTGCGGGCAGGAACTTCCGTTGGCACAATGCGCGCAACGTCAATGCCGTGCCGTGCGAGTTCCTCCTGCTTGAGCGGATTGTTGCTCAGCAGGGCAATCTTGGTCAGGCCCATGGAACGGAGGACACCGGCAGCAGCCGTGTAGTCGCGAGCATCAACGGGAAGTCCCAGTTGCTCGTTGGCTTCCACGGTGTCCGCGCCGGCTTCCTGCAAACTGTAGGCGCGCATTTTGTTCGCCAGCCCGATCCCGCGGCCCTCGTGGCCGCGCAGGTACAGCAACGTCCCGCCGAGGCGATGGATCATGGCTAGAGCGTAGTCAAGCTGCTCGCCGCAGTCACAGCGATAGGACCCAAAGACGTCGCCGGTCAGGCACTCGGAATGCAACCGCACCAAAGGTACGACGGCGTCCCCCAGCGTCTGCGCCGAATCTCCCCTGGGCGAATCCCCGCCGCCCGAATCCCCGCTGGCAACGCTCGCCTCACCCGGCGCCGTGAGGCTGAGGTGTTCGGCGCCCGATTCGGCGTCGATCCAGGCTTGGGCCTCGAACGTGCCAAAGCGGGTGGGCAGTTGCACCACGGGCCCACCTGTTACGGCGCCTACCAGCCCGTTCACTTCAAACTCCGTCATTCCAAAATTCCTTGTTCTGCCGCCAGGTGCTCCACTAGGTCGGCAATGGAAATCAGGACCAGTCCGTGCTTGTCGGCAAATTCCCGCAGGCCGTGAAGCCTGACCATTTCACCGGCGTCATCCACCACCTCGGCGATGACACCAACGGGTTCACACCCTGCCAACCTGCACAGATCAACTGCTGCTTCGGTGTGCCCGGGGCGCTGCCGCACTCCCCCGGCCACGGCGCGAAGGGGGAAGATATGCCCGGGCCGGGTGAGGGCGTCGGGCATGGACTGTGGATTGGCCAGCACATTAACTGTCAAGGACCTGTCCGTGGCGCTGATCCCTGTGGTGACCCCTAGCGCGGCATCGCAGCTCACGGTGTAGGCGGTGCCCTTCGCATCCTGGTTGTCCTCGACCATGGGCGGCAATTCCAAGCGGTCCGCATCGACCTGGCCCATGGGCACGCAGATGACGCCGGAGCTGTACCGGATGGTCCAACCCATGAGCGCCGGTGTGCTGTGCTGTGCGGCAAAGATGATGTCGCCTTCATTTTCGCGATTTTCATCGTCCACAACCAGCACGGCTTCGCCACGGGCAATGGCTTCGATGGCCAGCGATACAGGGTCAAGGAGCGTCAACGCACGGCTCATGCTGCATCACCTTGGGTGTGCGCGGCGTTGTAGCTGCTGAATTCCAGCAGGCGCTGGGCGTACTTGGCGAGCACATCAACTTCGAGGTTGACCGCACCGCCCACCACCTTCTCACCGAGCCCTGTTTTGACAAGAGTCACGGGGATTAGCCCCACCTCAAACCACTGTTCCGGCTCACTGGCCGGGCTCACGGCCGTGACCGTAAGGGACACGCCATCGATGGCGATGGAGCCCTTTTCGGCGATGTACGGGGACAGTTCCCGCGGAACCGAGAAGCGCAAGCGGTCCCATTTGCCCTGGTTTTCGCGTTCCAAGAGGGCACCGACGCCGTCCACATGGCCCTGGACCACATGTCCGTCCAACCGCCCGCCCGCTACGACGCAGCGTTCCAAGTTGACCGCATCGCCGGCACGCAATTCGCCGGTTGTGGTGCGCACGAGCGTCTCGCCCATGACATCAACCTCAATGGTTCCATCCGTTAAGCTGACGGCCGTCAGGCACACGCCGTTGATGGCCAGTGAGCCACCCAAATCCATACCGTCGAGAACGTCCCCTGCTTGGACCACGAGTACAGCACTGTCCGTTTCCGGCTGCTGTTCAATCCGAACAACGGTTCCTCGGCCTTCAATAATTCCTGTGAACATGGCTATTTTCCTTCTGCGCCGGCTGCGCTGGAGGACTTGGCCGGCATGAGCGTCAATTTCAGGTCAGGGCCCAACAACTCGACGGGGCCGGAGGTGGTGGCGTCCCATTCCCAACGTTGGGCGTCAGCAAGGGTGCCAATACCGAGATCTGTCAGGGCCGGAATGCCAGCGCCCAAGAGGGTCGGGGCAAGGTAGACAACGAGTTCATCCACGAGCCCCTGCGCTAGGAACGCCGCGTTGATTTTCGCGCCACCTTCGATCATGAGGTGTCCCACACCGCGGCCGTGCAATTCACGCACGACCTCGGCCGGATCATGGGTGTGCAGGGCCAGGAAGTCATCCGGGCCGAGCCGGTCCGGGGTGCTGGGAGTGCCCGAGGTACCGCGCACTGCTGCCTCGGCGGGGATGTCTCGCAGACCCATGACCACGCGAATGGGCTGTTGTGCGGCGTCGGATCCGTCGGCAGCGCGCGCTGTTAGTCGAGGGTTGTCCGCCATGACCGTTCCGGTGCCGACCACGATAGCGTCAACACGTGCCCGCAACTCGTGGGAGTCCTGACGGGATTCCTTCGAGGTGATCCACTGGCTGGTGCCGTCGACTGCTGCGATGCGGCCATCCACGGTCTGGGCCAACCGTGCGGTAATGAAGGGTCGCTGTTCTCTGACGGCAATGAACCATTGGCGGTTCATGTCCTCCGCTTCCTCGGCCAAGAGGCCCATGCGGACGTTGATGCCTTCATTGTGAAGAATTTCGGCGCCGCCTGCGGCAGGCAGATGGGGGTCACGGACGGCGAAGACCACATTGCCGATACCGGCGTCGAGAATGGCCTGGGTGCAAGGTCCGGTGCGGCCAACATGGCTGCACGGTTCAAGCGTGATGATCAGCGTCGCCGCAGAGAGATCCCGCTTGACGCCGGTGCCCAAGAGGCGGTTGATGACATCGGCCTCGGCGTGCGGAGTGCCGGCCCCACGGTGGTAGCCGATCGCAAGAAACGTGCCATCGGCGTCGATAATTGCGGCGCCAACCAAGGGGTTAGCTCCACGCACACCCTGCCGCGCGGCTGAGAGGGCCGTCTCCATGCCCAACGTTTCCGCGGCAGTGAAGTGCTCATTCTCGGAACCATAAGGATCCGTGTTGAACGAACCATGGTTCAAATTGCCGAAGTTCACGAGTTGGCCTTTCTATTGCTCACGGTGATGTCAGGGAACGTGGAGTCTACCGATATTTGGCGGGCCTGCGTATCGGTGTTGTTCCGCACCCTCCACCATACGAAGAATCCGGCCAGAGTAAAGGCTCCGTAGAAGATGTACATGAATGCTGAGGCAAAATAGCCTGCGCTGAAGAGCAGCGGTACGCCCACCAGGTCGACGGCGACCCAGATCAGCCAAAATTCAACCCAACCCTTGGCCATTCCGTAGGTGGCAAGCAGCGATCCCATGAAAATCCACGCATCGGCCCAGACAGGTTCGTAAGAGCCGAGCGCACGGAAGATAGGGGTGAGAATTGCCGTTCCGGCGATCATGGTGCCCACGAGGATCCAACGGACGCGAACCCCGGCCCAGCGTGGCTCGACGGCCTCGCCTACGTGAGTGCCGTCGTCGTTCTTCTCATGGCGGGTCTGATTCCAGCGGTACCAGCCAAAGATGGATACCGCGATGAACATGATTTGCCGCCCTGCCTGACCCAAAAGGTTGACGTGGTCGGCCGAGCCGAAGACGGAACCCATGAACACCGTGAAGAGCAAAACGTTGCCGATGATGCCGACGGGCCAGGCCCAGATTTTACGGCGCATGCCGCCGAGGGCGCTGGCGAGCCCAAAAAGATTGCCTATGACTTCACGCCAGAGGAGGAATCCGCCGCCGGCGAATTCGATCTTGGCGTCAAAGAGCCATCGCAGAAAGTCCATTGTTACCCTACCTTTCGAGACCGCGATGGCTCCGGGGGTAACGTACAGCGAGGCGCGGCTAGGGCAAGGAAACAGGCGAAGTTTATGGCTCCGCTGCTGCACCCTTGACCTGACGGCCAAGACTGTTCGTGCTTCTCCCATCCAGACTTTAACTGTCGGTTCCGGAATTTCACCAGATCAACCGTGCGCTGCCAGCTGTTTCCAACTTGCTGCGCGCGGGTCGCGGACTATAACCGCCGGTTCGGAATTACACCGACCCCGGAGCACGTGATACTTCTAGTTCGTTGCCCGCAAATGCGGGCATTTTCAATAATACGACACCTTGATGGCGCCGTACTCAATGTTTACTTTATGTGTAAGCGACGGCGTGCGATTTTCATTCCCGCCCATTTAAGATCTGTGTCGCAGTTGTTGTTCCAATTTTGAATAGGAAAGCGCTATCCGGTGCAACAACTGCCACACAGATGAAAGTGGACGGTTAGCCGAAGGCGAGCTGACCCTTGGCACGCAGGGAATCGATGGCCTCGGCCGGGGAGGGCGCACCGTACACGGCCGAGCCCGCCACGAAGATGTTCGCCCCGGCCTCGGCGGCGCGGGTAATGGTTTCTTCGGTAATGCCACCGTCCACCTGAATGGCAACGTTGACGCCGCTCCCTTCAATGGCAGCGCGGGCCCGACGGATCTTGGGCAGCGTGACATCGAGGAAAGCTTGTCCCCCGAAACCGGGTTCAACGGTCA
This sequence comes from Arthrobacter sp. TWP1-1, assembly GCF_049897845.1. Lineage (NCBI taxonomy): Bacteria > Bacillati > Actinomycetota > Actinomycetes > Micrococcales > Micrococcaceae > Arthrobacter > Arthrobacter sp. TWP1-1. The sequence goes on along the minus strand of NZ_JAFCXC010000002.1, from coordinate 21,960 downwards.
TAATCAGGAGCATGTCCAGTTCGCTCAGCATGTCTAGGTACGGCTCAATGGGTGTGGCAGGCCGCAGCGCCATGCCGGCCTTGGAACCCCTGGCCCGCAATTCCCGGGCCAGCTTGATGGGCGCATCCGATGCTTCCACATGGAAGGTGACCGAGGCCAGTCCGGCGTCGGCATACAGGGGTGCCCAGCGGTCGACGTCGGAAATCATCAGGTGCGCATCAAGCGGCACCGGACTGATCTGCTGAATCCGTTCAACGACGGGCAGGCCGATCGTCAGGTTCGGAACAAAGTGGTTGTCCATGACATCAACGTGAACGGCATCGGCGTTGGCGATCCTGGCCAACTCCGCCTGAAGGTTGACGAAGTCAGCGGACAAGATGCTGGGGTTGATGCAGCACGTGGGCGTTGGGTTGGTCATGAAGGAACCTCTCGGTTTGCGGGCCAGGCCGGGCGTACCCGGAGCGGGTGCGCCCAGCCTGGTGGGTCATGTCAGTACTAGTGGTTCAGTTTTTACGAATCAGTTTTTGCGAATGAGCGCCAGGAACATGGCGTCGCTGCTGTGCAGGTGCGGCCACAATTGAGCCATCATCTGGTGTGCGGCGATGGGTGAATCCGGGTTGCCGGCACCTAGATTTCCGCTGAGACTGACGGCGTCAAGGGCGGCACCGGCGTCGAGCAATTCAAGGTCGGTGCGCTTGCGCATGGCGTCCTCAACCACGGCAACTGTCTCTGCCACATGCGGGGAGCACGTCACGTAAGCCACCACACCTCCGGGCTTCACGGCATCCAAGGCCGAGGTAAGCAGCTCGCGCTGCAACGGGCCCAACTCCGAAACATCCGAGAGCTTGCGCCGCCAGCGGGACTCAGGACGGCGGCGCAGCGCACCGAGACCCGTGCAGGGTGCGTCAACAAGGATCCGGTCAAACGAGGCCGGGTGCTCCGTGCCAATGTCCCGGCCATCACCTGTGCGTACCGTCCAGGTGTCTTGGGGAACGGCAACGAGTGCCTGCGAAACCAACTTGGCGCGGTGCACGGAGGGCTCGTTGGCCAGAATCCATGCGCCCTTTTCGGCTGCCAGAGCTGCCAACAGGGCCGCCTTGCCGCCCGGTCCGGCGCACATGTCAAGCCAGCGCTCCTCGCCATCGGCCAGTTCGGAGGTGATATCGACGGCGGCCAGGGCACGGGCCACCAGCTGCGAACCGGCGTCCTGAACGCGGACGGAACCGTCGCGGACACTCTCAAGGCGGCTCAGGTCGCCACCGGAGGACAAGGCCGAATCAGCCACCAGCTCACCTGCAGTGAATCCGGCGTCGAACGCCTCAGAAAGATCGCCCAGGCCGGGCAATGCCACGAGGTTCACCACAGGGGCAGCGTTGTCGGCTTCAAGCAATGCGGTGATTTCCGAAACGTCACGGCCGTGGGCTACAAGCGCCTGGCGCATAGCCCGTACGATCCACTCCGGGTGGGAGTGCTCAATCGAGGCAATTTTGACGTCGTCGGTGAGTCCCTCGGTGAGCTCAGTGAGCCATTCGGGCAATTCCTTGGCGGCAACCTTGCGCAGCACGGCATTGACGAGACCGGACGGCCCGGCCCCAATGACGGCGCGGGCAAGGCCCACGGTCTGATCAAGGGCGGCGTGGGTTGGCACGCGCATGGCCATCAGCTGGTGGGCCCCGATGCGCAGGGCGTCCAAGATGGCCGGGTCCAGCTCGATGAGCGGGCGGTCAACGCACTTGGCGAGGATCGCGTCATAGGTGCCCTGGGCGCGCAATGCGCCGTAGGTCAGCTCCGTGGCGAATCCGGCGTCGCGGCGGTCTAGGCCGTGGCGGCGGATTCGCGTGGGCAGCACGAGGTTGGCGTAGGCGTCGTCGGCCGAAACCGCGCGCAACACCTCGAAAGCAACGAGCCGGGCGGGGTCGGCGACACGCGTTCGCTGACCGGGAGCGGCTTCGGTGCGGTTGCGCGAGGTGCTGCGGTTGCGTTCGCGCCCCGCATCATCACGACGCCGGACACCGCCTTGGCCTGAGCCCGTTCCCTGCTGGTTGTTGCGGTTGCCCGAACGTCCGCCTTGCTCGCTGGTCATTCAAACACCACATCTTCCTTGTTGGCCAGGCCTCGTGCCCAGTCAGTTGCTTTCATAAGTTTTTTGCCCGCAGGCTGTACGTCGATAAGTTCCACGGCATGGGATCCCGTGCCAACCAGCACAGATTTTGGCTCGATCTGCAGTTGTGCGGGAGCCAGCTCAGTGACATCTGTGCGCATGCGCACGGGTCCCAGCTTGAATCGCTGGCCACCGAGCATGGTCCAGGCACCCGGCTCCGTTGTGACGCCCCGGATTCGGCGGTTGATAGCCAGTGCCGGCTCGGTCCATTGAACGTGGCCGTGTTCCAGAGTCAGTTTCGGTGCCAGGGAAATCTCGCCCCGCTGGTCAACCCCGGCCAGGCTGCCGGCCGCGATGCCGTCGATGGTTTGGGCTAGGAGTATCGCGCCACTGTGGGAGAGTCGCTCGAGCAGTTCGGCGCTGGTGTCGGTGGGCCGGATGGTTTCTGTCATGGTGCCGTAGACCGGTCCCGTGTCCAGCCCTTTTTCCAGCAGGAACGTGGAGGCGCCTGTGACTTCGTCGCCGTTGATCACCGAATGCTGCACGGGCGCCGCACCGCGCCACGCCGGTAGCAGAGAGAAGTGTAGGTTGATCCAGCCATGTTCAGGGATGGTCAAGGCATTCGGTGGGATCAAGGCCCCATAGGCAACAATTCCGGCAATTTCGGGGGCAGCCGCAGCGATGGCCGCGGAAGCCTCGGCGTGGATCTTGTCAGCCTTAATAATGGGCAAGCCAAGTTCCGCTGCGCGGGCCGCAACGGGCGACGGCGTCATGATCCGTTTGCGACCCAACGGCGCGTCCGGGCGGGTCAGGACGGCGACGATCTCGTGCCCGGCGGCGCGCAGGGCTTCGAGGGACGGTAAGGCTACTGCTGGTGTTCCGGCAAACAGAACTCTCATTGGGCGGCGCCTGCACCAAAAGCGGAGCCAACCGTACGGGCACGCTTGGCCACCGTATCGGCCGTGACGGAATCATAGTTGGCCATGCGAATGGCGCGAAGGGCTTCCTTGCGGTCATCGCCTTCGAGGCGGTCTACGTACAATTTTCCATCCAGGTGGTCGGTTTCGTGTTGGAAGCACTTGGCCAGCATGCCGGTCGCTTCCATATCGATGGTGTTTCCGTTCTTGTCCACACCGGTGATCCGCACCCAGCGGTGCCGGTCAACGGTGTATCCCAGACCGGGCACAGAAAGGCAGCCTTCCGGCTCGCCCGGGGCAAAGTCATCGCTTGCCACGAGGATCGGATTGATGACATGGCCCTCATGGCCGTCAACGGAATACGTGAAGATGCGCTTGTTTACACCAATCTGCGGGGCAGCCAATCCGGCCCCACGGACATCCGCCATGGTCTGGTGCATGTCATCGATCAGCTTGGCCAGTTCGGGCCCGAAGGTTGTTACTTCTTCGGCGACGGTTCTCAGGACAGGGTCGCCGATGATGCGAATGCTCAGGATAGCCATGGGTGGGCACCTCACTTTGGTATTGATGCAAGCCGGAAAAGGATCGCAAAACTGCTAGCCCATACAGTCTAGTTGTCCGCTACCGCCCCGGCGGCGCAATATCGAGTAAAGGTGTTCCAGCAGAGGCCGCTTCCAATGACGTTTGCCACACGCGTCGCAGCGAGGCGAACTTAAACCAATGTGCCTTGAGGACCTCGGGGTTGGCGCGTAAGGTTCGCACCTCTGTTTCACCGATGGCCACACCCAGCAGGATCGGGTCTTGACCGTATTTCCACGGCTCCCACGTCCCGGCAGCTTCATCCACGATGGACTCCTCCGCTTTCATGCCGGCCACGAGCTGCATGACGACCTTGGCGTCAAGGCTCTTGACCTGGCCATTGCGGTCTGTGCCCTTGGTCTTGTAGTCAATAATGCAGAGTTTCCCGCCGATAGTCCCCACCAGATCCAGGGTTCCGGCGTATCCCAACGTCTCATTCCATACCGTGACCTCCGGGGCAAGGGGCTTGACCTGATATTCGTCCCACCACGTGTCAAAGCGCAGCGCAAAGTTTTCCTCGCCGTTCTCGGCGAGGGCTTCAAGGGCTTCGGCCAGCTGATGCGGGCGGTCTAAGGCCCGCAGGGCCACCTGTTCGCAATAGTTGTGGACCCGGTCGCCACGTGCGGCGGCAGCATCACGGAATTGCTCGGCCGCATTTGAGCTGTCACGCACCACGGTGCGCAATTGTCCGGGGTTGCCCACTGCGGATCCAAGATCAGGATGCTTGGCTACGGCGGTGGCCGCCATGTAACCAATCCAACCGTCCAAGGAGGCGGACTGCTGGCCGATCACGGTGGTGATAGAAGGGACCTTGGGCGGTTCCTGCAGGGATCGGGCGTACATGCGCCCCAATTCGGTACTGTGTGCCAATGCTGGTGCTGTCATGCCTCTACTATTCCACTCCCGTGTGACAGTGTGCAGCAGCGAGGGCTGATCACTGTGGATAAGTTGGGCCCGGTGCGCAAAAAGAAGACGGCGCAGATGTCCGGGTAACAAAAATGCCGAAACCCAGACGGGTTCCGGCATTTCATGTTTATTTGGAGTGGTCGACGAGATTCGAACTCGCGACATCCACCTTGGCAAGGTGGTGCTCTACCAGCTGAGCTACGACCACATGTGTTACAACTTCAAATGAACCTGGTAGTTCATTCGTGGGCGATACTGGGATCGAACCAGTGACCTCTTCCGTGTCAGGGAAGCGCGCTACCGCTGCGCCAATCGCCCATATTTACTTTTTCAAAAAGAATCGCATGAAAATGCCGGAACCCTAAGGATTCCGGCATTCCCCGCTTTCTCCGAGTGGTCGACGAGATTCGAACTCGCGACATCCACCTTGGCAAGGTGGTGCTCTACCAGCTGAGCTACGACCACATGTTGCTGTACTACACCGTCTGAAATTCATCAGAAGAACGAACAATTAAGTTCATTCGTGGGCGATACTGGGATCGAACCAGTGACCTCTTCCGTGTCAGGGAAGCGCGCTACCGCTGCGCCAATCGCCCAATGCATCCCGCTGAACTATACAGCAAAATACCTCGGATCAGCCAAATGGAGGTGGGAACGGGATTCGAACCCGTGTGCACGGATTTGCAGTCCGTTGCCTCGCCTCTCGGCCACCCCACCGTGTGTACTGATCGGTGTCCTACGAGTGGTCGACGAGATTCGAACTCGCGACATCCACCTTGGCAAGGTGGTGCTCTACCAGCTGAGCTACGACCACTTGAGCTTCATTTCATTGCTTCAGCGTTTCCGCTTCGGCAGTCCGTGTTGCTGCGGTGAAAACATTACCCGAGCGCATTCCCAAACACCAAATCGTGGGTGCCTTGGCGTGCCGAGCCCTGGACCAAGGAGGCCCGGATCGTTGATATGACGCGGTTTTTGACAGCAGCGTTCGAATTACACCGATGTCATTTCAGGGCCCTTTTTGGGGTTTTATGCCATATTCGCCCGTGAGGTCCTCGTCACATATGACCCGTTAATGCCCTCACCCGTCCGACGCCGGCCACTCCCCCGCCGCCGTAACGGCCAGCCAACTCGGGGTCGGCTCAGATTCAAAAATGCCGATTATGTGCACGCGAACCTTTGAGCTATTCTTTTGAACGCACCAAAGAACGCCCATGATCGGCACTGCCGATTATATTGGTTTTTTGGGCGATTGGCGCAGTGGTAGCGCGTTCCGTTCACACCGGAGAGGTCACTGGTTCGAACCCAGTATCGCCCACTCACTAAGACGCCCCTCTGAGCAGCTTCAACGCTGATCAGAGGGGCTTTTTCGTGCCTAAACTCCGGTGGCAAGGGATGAGCCAGTCTCCTAGTGGGCTAGTTTGAGCCCAATAATGCAGCCGATCAGGCCAAGCAAGAGCAGAACCTTGATGACTGAGATCGTTTCGGTGCCGGTGGCCATGGCATATGCGACCGTCAAGGTGGCGCCAATGCCAACCCAGACTGCGTAAGAGGTCCCCACGGGAAGAGTTCGCATAGCCCAGGCCAAGCCGGCCATGCTGGCAATCAGCGAAACCACAAAGACGATACTCGGGCCCAGTTTGGAGAATCCTTCACTTTTGCCAAGTGCGGTGGCCCAAACGGCCTCCAACATACCCGAGACAACTAAAACTATCCATGCCATTGATAACGCTCCTCGACGCCGTCTTGTCGCTGTCCGGGTACGGCGCACCTCGTCCGGGTGCCTTGTGGCAAAACCCATGATGGCACACTCCTTTAATCAGCTGGAGAATCAGCCAAGGAATCAGCCAAAGCGTCCGGGTAAATGGCTGATCCGAGGATAAGTTTTGGCGCGCGCCTACGCTATTGGCTCAAATCGTTGACATCGTGACCGTGCGCACTATGCTGGAAAAAGTTGGGGCGCCAATGGCCCCAGGAACGAAGGGAGGTGCCAATTGTCTATTTTTGACGACATTAAGGGCAAGGCCGAGGAACTGATCGGTAGCCACGGCGACCAGGTCAAGGACGGCATCGAGAAGGTTGGCGACTTTGTCGACGACAAGACCGGTGGCAAGTTCGCAGACCAGGTTGATGGCGCACAGAAGGCCGCAGGCGACTACGTCGACGGCCAGAACGCAGCTGGACAGTAATCCACAGCCCTTCGCCCCTAAGCAAGGCGTCAAAGAAGGCGTCGGTCCCGTCGAGAGACGGTACCGACGCCTTCTGGCTTTAACGGGCGGCACCAAGCTGCCGCCGAGAACTCAAGCCGTACGGAAGTTAGCCCACAGGAACCGCTGTGCTGACTTCCTGGGCTTCGCGGGCCAACGCCGTCAAACGGGACACAGCGCGGAAATACTTCTTTTGGTAACCGCCGGTCATCATTTCCGGCGTGAACAGCTGATCCAACGGAACACCGCTGGCCAGGATCGGCACGTCCTTGTCATAGAGCCTGTCGGCAAGAACAACAAAACGCAGCGCAACAGACTGCTCCGTGATGGTGTGGACATTGCGCCACACCACTGCATCAATGCCCGCCAGCATCTGCCGGTATCGAGATGGGTGCACACCAGCGAGGTGGTCAACCAAGGTGGCGAAATCATCCACCGCAACGGTGCGTCCGGCGAAGTCATGGCGCATGCGGGCATCAAGGTCGCTGTTGGCCACCGGCTCGGGCGGGGTGGGCAGTCCGCGGTGGCGGAAGTCCTCACCGTCAATGTGCAGGATCTCGAACTGGTCAGCAAGCACCTGAATTTCGCGCTGGAAGTCAACCGCCGCAAAACGGCCGTCACCCAAGGAACCCGGCAGGGTGTTGGACGTTGCCGCCAACTTGACTCCGGCGTCGGCCAATTCACGCATGAGCCGGGACATCAGCACGGTGTCTCCGGGATCATCAAGTTCAAATTCGTCAATGCACACCAGCTTGTAGCTGCTCAAGGCCTCCACGGTCTTGCGGAACGACAAGGCACCCACAAGGTTCGTGTACTCCACAAAGGTGCCGATGGCCTTGGGGCCCTCAACCTGGTGCCACAGGGAAGACAGCAGGTGGGTCTTGCCCACACCAAATCCACCGTCAAGGTAGATTCCAGCACGCGAGGCGGCACCCTTCGACTTGCCGCCCTTCCCGCCAAAGAGTTTGCGCAATCCGCTGACCGGCTTGACCTTCGTTCCTGCGGCAAATTCCTGCAGCAGCGTCACTGCCTCAGATTGCGAGGGCTGGGACGGATCGGGGCGGTAGGTATTGAAGGAAACCTCGCCAAAACGCGGCGACGGAACAAAGCCCTTCAGCAGTTCTTCCACCGAGACTGCAGGGCGGCGCGTGGAAAGTTGTTCAACTTGTACCAAGGAAATGTTCCGATCATGAAGAATTTTTTGCCGAGTCGGAGAAGACAGCCCCAAGACTCACGGATACAAGAATACCCACCGCATATTGCGTTTCGTTAACGTGAGGGAAGTTTCTGGCACCCCCGCTGGTTACTGTAGGGAACACCAACGGCCGGTGCAATCCCGGTACGAGCGATCTACACGAAGGGGCATCATGCCTGTAGCAGTTGAATCGAACGAGAAGTTTGCCGCGTACGCCCACCCCGAGCGTCTGGTCTCCACCGAGTGGCTGGCCCAGGCTCTTGCCAACGGCGCCACGGCCGACGGCAGCCTTGTCGTGGTCGAATCCGACGAAGATGTGCTCCTGTACGAAACGGGCCACATTCCCGGTTCCGTCAAGATTGACTGGCACACAGACCTGAACGACGACGTCACTCGCGACTACATCGACGGCGCAGCTTTCGCTCTCCTTGCCGCAGCCAAGGGCATCTCCCGCGACACCACCGTGGTTGTCTACGGTGACAAGTCCAACTGGTGGGCCGCGTACGCCCTGTGGGTCTTCACCTTGTTCGGCCACGAAGATGTTCGCCTGCTCGACGGCGGACGTGACAAGTGGATTGCCGAGGGCCGCGAATTCACCACCGACGCCACCGTCGTCACCCCGGCAGCCGACTACCCGGTGGTAGAGCGCAACGACGCTCCCATCCGCGCCTACAAGGACGACGTCCTGGCCCACCTGGGCAAGCCGTTGATCGATGTCCGTTCCACCGAGGAGTACACCGGAGAGCGCACCCACATGCCTGCCTACCCCCAGGAAGGAACGCTTCGTGGCGGACACATCCCCACCGCAGCATCCATCCCGTGGGCCCGTGCAGCCGCCGAAGACGGCACCTACCGTTCACGCGAAGAGCTCGAGGCTCTCTACCTCGGAGAGGCCGGCCTCGTTGCAGGAGATGACGTGGTTGCCTACTGCCGCATCGGTGAGCGTTCCAGCCACACCTGGTTTGCCTTGAAGTTCCTGCTGGGCTTTGAGACCGTGCGCAACTATGACGGTTCCTGGACCGAATGGGGCAACGCGGTCCGCGTGCCGATCGCCGTCGGCTCCGAGCGCGGGGCACTCCCCAACTCAAACTAGTCCCGCCCCTCCCAATGTGCAGCCGCTCCCAATGTGCAGCCGCCAGCGCGTCGGCACATTGGATCCCTCGGGCGAATGGACAGGACAGCTTCTTGTTTCACATCCTCCACGAAAGAAACGTACGATTTAACCGATGACTACTTCACAAGCACTCCCCCCAGCATTGGCCGAAATCGTCAATGATTTCAAGGAACTCGAAGAACGCGACCGTTTGACGCTGCTTCTGGAGTTCTCCCGCTCGCTCCCGCCCCTGCCGGAGCGGCTGGCGAACCATCCTGAGTTGTTGGAGCAGGTGCTGGAATGCCAGTCGCCACTGTTCCTGACCGTTGAAGCAGAGAAGACGGACAAGGGTGAGGTGATTCGCCTGTTCTTCCAGGCTCCGCCGGAAGCACCCACAACGCGCGGCTTCGCTTCGGTCCTTTTTGAGGGACTGGATGGCTTGACCGCCGAGGAGATCCTGGCCGTTCCCGATGACATGCCCGAGCAATTGGGTCTGACCCGGGCCATCTCGCCCCTGCGCATGCGCGGCATGTCCGCCATGTTGGGACGGGTCAAGCGCAAGATTGCCAACGGCGTACGCCCTGCAGTCTAAGTCTGGGTCTAAGCCTGAGGAGCGCGCGTAAATGCCCCGTAAAGCCACAGTTCACCGTGGTGTTGCGGGGCATTTCGCTGCCATAATGAGGCCATGGGAAAAAAGCACGCCACCGACAGTACCGGCACGCCAGCAACCGTTGCGTTGACTGCAGCAGGTGTGAGCTTCACGCCTCATGCCTACGCCCACGATCCTGCCAACACCAACTTTGGCCTCGAGGCTGCAGAGGTTTTGGGAGTTCCCCCTGAAAGAGTCTTCAAGACCCTGATGACAGATGTGGATGGAGTCCTAACTGCCGCGGTGGTTCCCGTCAACGGCTCCTTGGATCTGAAAGCACTGGCTCATGCTTGCGGTCATAAAAAGGCGGCCATGGCCGATCCCGCCCTAGCTCAACGCCGCACAGGATACGTTTTGGGCGGCATCTCCCCCGTGGGGCAACGCCAGCACTCTCCCACCGTCGTGGACGAATCAGCTCTCTTGTTTGACACCATCTACGTCTCGGGTGGGCGACGCGGCTTTGACGTGGAGCTCTCCCCCGGTGATCTGCTGGCTCTGACCAAGGGCACGACGGCGAACATCGGCGTCGCCAAAATCTAGCCGATTGGCGGCTGTGCAGTCAGTGGCCGTGCAGCCACGGCGAAGAGTTCATTCCCGCGGCAGCGCATACCTTCCCAAACGGGGGCGCAACCATGATTCAACGGTGCTCTCCCACCGTGCGGGTTCCACGTTCCATTCCTTGGTATGGCGGGCCTTGCTGAACGGTTCAAAGGTCACCATTTCAGGATTGCGCTTGGCCAACTCGGCCGTGGGTCCATACGGTACAAAGTCATCGTCAATACTGTGCAAAATGAGCGACGGCGTCCGCAGCTCAATGGCGCGGCTCACCCAATCCATGCTCTTGAAATTGACCGGTGCGGCCAGCCCGGTAATGCGCCGTCCCAGTGGATGAGTCAGCATCAATTGTGCGTACCGGCCAATGTAGTTGGGGATCCGATTGAGCTGGGCCTGATGGGCCAGCACCTCAATCCAGTTGATCACCGGCGCATCCAAAACCATGGCCAGGACGTGCTTCCTGTTACGTCCGACGTCGGCGGCCTGCAAACAGATGGCACCACCCATGGAGTTACCGAACAGGACCACGTCCTTGGCGCCTCGCGCAATGGCAAAGTCGATCGCCACCTCAACATCGGCCCACTCGGTGACCCCAAGCCCATACCGGCCGTCGGAGGCCTTGGGGGCATCGCCGTCGTTCCTGTAAGAAATCAGCAGGGCATTCATCCCCAAGCGATGGGCCGTGGGTACCGCCCGCAAACCTTCGTTGCGGGTGGCACCGCGCCCATGAACCATGATGGCCCAGGTGGGGCCGGGGTTCGGGGCGGGCAGCAACCAGGCCGGGGCCGGACCGTCAGGCAGGTCAAGGGTGACGTCCTCACTCTCAAGGCCCATCTGTTCAGGGTGCGAGTAGAGGTTTCCAGACCACCAGCCGGCGGTGGCCGTGCGCAGATCTCCGCTGTGAACGGCGATGACCTCGCGCGTGATGCTGCCTTCGCGGGGCACATAAGAAATGATGGGGCCGATGATGGCGTGGCCCCGGCTGCCATTGAAGAACAGCCCGTAGTTGCCCTCGATGATGGTGTCCGGAGTGGCTTCCAGAACCACTTGCAGCCTTGGTCCGTCGGTGATGACGGCCAGGATGGCGAGATCGTCCAGGCGTTGCTTCTCCGGAGTCACCACTCTCCTCGCGAAGTAAGCGGCGAGGCCTGAGGTTGCTGTCACAACGGCGATCGCACCAGCCCCCGCTGCTCCGGCGCCCAGGGCACCCCACTTGAGCCATGTACTTGACTGCGTTTCCGAGGTAGCCATGTCCCTATTCTCACTCATCGCCGCTCGGCTGCGAAGTGCGGCACACCGGACACCTGCACAACTTTCACCTCGTGTCCACCAACGGTGCATCTTGTTTCTGCGGCCCGGAAGCCTATGCTGGTGCCATGAGTGAGACAATCATCATCCTGACCGAAGAACCACTGACTGCCGTGGACGTGGAGAACATCTCCGACCTCTACGGCCCCGAGGACGATGTTGAGCTGGTGTTGCTGGTTCCTGCCGACACCAAGCGCAACCTCTTCGTGGACGTGGTGGACCAGCTGACCATGCTGGATCTGCCAGGGGTCATGCGTGAGCTTCGCGAAAAACCCAATGCCGATGCCGTCAGGGCAGAAGCGAACGAAATTCTCGCCGCCTCCATGGCCGCCTTGACCGCAGCCGGGGCAAAGGCCACCGGTGCAGTGGCAGAGGGCGACGCCGTTTCCTCCTTGGTAGCCAAGGTCACCGAGCTGGGCGCAAGCCAAGCCGTGGTGGTCACCCGCCCGCATGCCGTTGCCGACACGTTCCGCCGTGACTGGGCGCATCAGGCACAACGGAAGCTCGGGCTGCCGGTTTTGCATTTGTACTCCGGTTCGGGATTTATTGGCGACTCCTGAGCGTTGAGACAAGCATGAGCACTTTTGAAGATTCCACCGTTGCAAAAACCGATGAACAGTGGCGCGAGGAGCTGAGCCCTGCCGAGTACCAGGTGTTGCGTCAGGCGGGTACAGAGCGCCCGTTTACGGGCGAATACTGGGACTCCACTCAGGAAGGCGTTTACGCCTGCCGGGCGTGCGGAGCCGAATTATTCACCTCCAAGGAGAAGTTTTCCTCGCATTGCGGCTGGCCGTCCTTCTTTGCCCCCCTGGCAGATGGCACCGTACGGTACCTGCACGACAACACGCTGGGGATGAAGCGCGTTGAGGTCAGGTGCGCGTCCTGCGACTCGCACCTGGGACACCTCTTTGAAGGCGAAGGGTATGACACCCCCACTGACGAACGATTCTGCATCAACTCGATTGCGCTGACCCTGAGGGAAGGCCCTGTGGAGCTTTCGCCCAACGCTCCTCAAAAGCCCTGAGCATGACAGTCTCTTATGCTTGAGGCTATTACAGATTAGTTTTCCTGTTCCTTTGTTACGCTCGAAAAATGCCACAAGGCACCGCGTAGCAAGGACTGGATACTATGAACGTCACACTTGAAAACACTGGCCTGACCAGCGCATTTGACTATGGCACCTTGGCCCACCATGCTGCGTGGCTGTCCCTGAAGCAGGCAGCCACGGAGCTGGCCGAGCTCCAGGCCAAGGACGGCTCCGTCCCGGAAACCTCCCACCACGCCCGGGCCACTGGGCTGATCGATTCGATCAAGACTGCCATCACGGAACTGGCGCCGCACTTCCCGCATGATGCCAGCTACTTGGAACTGCTCGTCACCGATTTCTCCCGCTGGGCAGAGTCCGGGCTTGGCGTTCCTGACTTCCTTGATTCACTCATGGCCTTCAACCCGCAGGAACAGCGGATCAACGGCCTTGGCCACCTTGTGGTGTTCCCCATGTACACGCAGAACGGCTCCACCTCACGCCATGTAGAAGCCGTATTGGTGGATGTCATCTGGCCTGAATTCATTGGCGAGCTCGAGGCCGGCAGCTACTCCAATAAGCTCTTTGTCCCGTTGCGCTTCATTGACTTCACGGCTGGCTACGACACCAACTCCGCCGTCTTGTTCCCGGAAAGCGTCTCGGTCCGCGAAACACCCACCTTTACGTGGGGCGCCATCTTCCAGGACCGCGAAGCCGCCCGCTTCCGCCGCGTGACGCGCGAAGCTGCCGCTGTCACCCGTTTGGAATTGCCGGCCGATGCCCTGGAAATGTTGGATGATCAGGCCCTGACAACGGAAACATTCGTCATGTGGGATCTAATCCACGACAGGACGCACATGCGCGGCGATCTACCGTTCGACCCGTTCATGATCAAGCAGCGCATGCCGTACTTCCTGTACTCGCTGGAGGAACTGCGCTGCGACCTGACGGCCTACCGCGAATCGGTGGCCGTTGAGCATGACGAAAAGGCGTCCCCGGAGGCCCGTAAGCAAGCAAAGCTGGTCCAGTACGCGGTGATTTTCGACCGGATTTTCCGTTTCGCCATCACCGGCTCTCGGGTCCGCAACTACGACGGCCTGGGCGGGCAGTTGCTGTTCGCCTGGTTGCACCAGCACCACGTACTGCACTGGACGGACACCAAGCTGACCATCGATTGGGCCGAGGTGCCCGACGTCGTTATCGCGTTGGGGCAGCAGATCGAGGAGCTCTACTGGCGCTCGATCGACCGACCCAAGCTGGCTCACTGGCTCGCGGCGTACCAGCTGGTCTCCGCCACGGTGACTCCCAACCCGGCGTCAACCTGGGCCAAGGGTCCCGACGCTCTGCCCTTGAACGCACCGTTGCGTGAAATGACCGACCAGGTCATGGACGATGAATTCCCCCTCTCCATGTTCTACGAGGCACTGGAGAAGAAGATGCGCACCGTCATCGACTCCACGGCCGGCATCACCGGCGCCAGCGTCGCATAAGTGGGTACTGTAAGTTCCATGACAACTTCCGCACAGCAAACCCCGTTGGTGGTGATCGCCGGCGGCAGCAGTGCCGCAGGCATCGCCGTGGCCCGTTCCCTCGTGGCGGCCGGACTGCGTGTGCTCACGGTAGGTTCCGACGCCGGACGCATCACGGCGGCGGCCGAACTCACCGGCGGCGCCGTCCCCCTCGCTTGCGACCTGGCGGACGCTGGCGCCGTGGCGACCCTTGCTGCGCAGATTCGTGCCGAATTTGGCTCCGTTGACGGTCTCATCCACTTGGTGGGCGGGTGGCGCGGTGGCGGCGGCATCGTCGCGCAATCCGACGCCGATTGGGACTTCCTCCACACCTCGGTCCTGACCACCTTGCGCAACACAAGCCGGGCATTTTATGACGATCTGGCCGCGTCCCCTGTCGGGCGGCTGGCCATCGTGTCCTCCACCTCGGTCACGGCACCTACGGCTGGCAACGCCAGCTACGCAGCCATCAAGGCCGCGGCCGAAGCATGGGTCCAGTCCATTGCGCAGGGGTTTGCCGCACAGGCAGCCAAGACAGCACAGGCAGCCCAACACGAGGCGGCTGAGGCGCCCGAGCCGAGTGCCGCCGTCGTCCTTGTCGTGAAAGCCCTTGTTGATGACCCCATGCGGGAACGCTCCCCGGAACGTTCGTTCCCCGGCTTCACGGATGTGAGCGTACTGGCCGAGTCCGTGACGGGGCTGTTCAGCACGCCCGGGCTCAACGGCGCGCGCATTATTCTGTAAGTAAACTAATACCCCGATTTACGCACCCCATCGAAGGCACATTGTGAGCATTGGCAGCACCGAAACCACCCAACTCCACGACGCTAGCGTGATCAGCTTCGCCTCTGACAACTATTCCGGGGTCCACCCCGAGGTCCTAGCCGCACTGACGGCAGCCAATGGTGGCCACCAGGTGGCGTACGGCGAGGACGTTTACACCTCCCGCCTACGCGAGGAAATGGGAACACTGTTCGGCAAGGACGTTGACGTATTCCCGGTCTTCAACGGCACCGGCGCCAACGTGGTGGCACTGCAATCGCTCCTGCCTCGCTGGGGCGCCGTGGTGTGCGCGGCCACCGCCCACATCAACATGGATGAAAACGGGGCACCGGAGCGCGTGGGCGGAATGAAGCTGCTGGCCGTCGCCACACCCAACGGCAAACTGACACCCGAGCTCATCGACAAGGAAGCATGGGGCTTTGGCGACGAGCACCGCGCCCAGCCCTTGGCCGTCTCCATCACCCAGACCACCGAGCTAGGTACCTGCTACACCCCGGAGGAGGTTCGCGCCATCTGCGATCACGCCCACTCCCTCGGCATGAAGGTGCATATGGACGGCGCCCGCCTGGCCAACGCCGCCGCGCACCTGGGCGTGCCGGTGCGCGAATTCACCTCCGATGCCGGCGTGGATGTGCTGTCCTTTGGTGGCACCAAGAACGGGATCATTTTCGGTGAAGCCATCGTGGCGCTCAACCCCGAAGCCGCCGACGGGCTCATCTACCTGCGCAAGCTGAACATGCAGCTCTCCTCCAAGATGCGCTTCATCTCCGCCCAATTGCTGGCGCTGCTGAGCGATGACCTGTGGCTGAAATCCGCCGGGCACGCCAACGCCATGGCCGCGAAGCTGCGTGCCGCCGTCGAACATCTCCCACAGGTGGAGTGCACCCAGGCCACCGAGTCCAATGGCGTCTTTGCCATCCTGCCCGATGGCGTGGCCGAGCGCCTGCGTGAAAAGTTCCGTTTTTACGATTGGGACGAAGCTGCGCGCGAGGTCCGGTGGATGTGCTCCTTTGATACTTCCGAGGCCGATGTCGATGCTTTCGTGGCTGCCTTGAAAGTTGAGCTGGGCTAAGGCAACTGAGCCCGGCCGGTTTGCGCCGGCCGTGAAGGGTCTGGCAGCTCCGGAAGGGTCCTCAGGGTGCCCTTACCGGCGCGCCTGTCGCCATACTCGCCGGTACCGACATAACCTGCCAATGTGAGCTTCCTCTCCCAGCTTCCAGCTGACTTTCAAACCGCCCTGGCCTCGCTGCGCTCTGCACAGTGCCGGAGCGAACTGAAACTTGCCGAAGTTCCCGCCCCTGCGCGACTGGCCCCCTACGGGGTGGCGTTTGGTGCCGAGATAATGGTCGACGGCGAGGAGCTCGCCACCGGCCGCTTCATCCTGCTCCACGATCCACAGGGTTCCGCCCTGTGGGGTGGCACGTTTAGGATCGTCACCTACGTCCGGGCTCAGCTCGAAGCTGACATTGGCAATGACTCCCTTTTGGGAAATGTTGCGTGGGCCTGGCTCGTCGAGGCGTTGGCGGAACAAGGCTCCCAGTACACGAACGCCGGAGGGACCGCCACGCGCATCCTCTCGGAAAGTTATGGCAGTCTCGCCACCCGCCCCGACGCCGTGGACATTGAACTGCGCGCCTCATGGACACCCACGGGGACAACCATTGGCCCCCACCTCGAAGCGTGGGCCAACATTGTGTGTACCTTTGCGGGACTACCTCCCGTGCCGGAGGGCGTCACCCTGCTGCCTCGCCGGCGCAACGGCACCGAGCGCTGACTACACCCCTCGCGAAAGACACACCTTTCAGGCTTGAAAAAGCCGTGCGAGAGGCCGTTGCCCAACTGCATCTTCGCCATTCGGTAGACTAAGGGCATCATGACCAACCCAGAATCAAGCACGCACAGCCGCGCCCGGACCAAAATGTCCACAACGCG
Source organism: Arthrobacter sp. TWP1-1 (assembly GCF_049897845.1). Lineage (NCBI taxonomy): Bacteria > Bacillati > Actinomycetota > Actinomycetes > Micrococcales > Micrococcaceae > Arthrobacter > Arthrobacter sp. TWP1-1. Next base: position 5,206 of record NZ_JAFCXC010000002.1, on the reverse strand, counting down.
TCAAGGCCACGACACTCCGGCGTCGTCCGGCATTGAGTCATCCAGCCTTGGCGCAGCAAACACCCAGGACACCGGCGGGACAAGCACCGAAGTTGCTCCTGCCCCGCTGACCAGCGTTGTCATTGACGGCGTCCGCGTAGAGCTGGGTGAATTGCCCGACCTCGTCGAGCTGGATACGCCGCGTGACGGAGTTCCCGCCGTCGTTGAAACCGAACCTGCCCTGAAGCGCTGCGCGGCCGCCCTGGCCGCAGGCAGCGGCCCGGCGGCCGTTGACACCGAGCGGGCCTCCGGATTCCGCTACGGCCAGCGCGCCATGCTGGTGCAGATCCGACGCGAAGGAGCCGGTACGTGGCTCATCGACCCCGAGGCCTTTGATGATTTGAAGATCATCGATGATGCCTTGCGCGGTGTCGAGTGGATCCTGCACGCGGCCAGCCAGGACCTCCCATGCCTTGCCGGCGTTGGCATGTGGCCGGACAAACTTTTTGACACAGAACTTGCCGCCCGAATCGCCGGACTGCCGCGCGTTGGCCTTGGCGCAGTGGTGGAGTCCCTCCTGGGCTTCCACCTGGCCAAGGAACATTCGGCCGCCGACTGGTCCACACGCCCTCTGCCCGAGCCGTGGTTGCGCTACGCCGCCCTTGATGTTGAGGTCCTGGTTGATCTTGAGGAAGAGCTCGTTGCCCTCCTAGAGAAGGACGGCAAGCTGGACTACGCTGCCCAGGAATTTCAGAGCCTCCTCGATGCCGGAGTCCCGGCACCACGTGTTGATCCCTGGCGCCGCACCTCCGGTTCGCACACCATCCGCAATCGCGTGCAGCTGGGTGCTGTGCGCGAACTTTGGTACACGCGTGAAAAGCTTGCCGAGCACCGCGATATTGCACCCTCGCGCCTGATTCCGGATTCGGCCATCATTGCCGCGGCGAAGGGCATGCCCACCACTGTTCCGGCGTTGCTGGCGCTTTCAGGTTTCCACGGTCGTGCAGCCAAACGCGATGCCCCGAAGTGGCTCCACGCCATCCAGAGCGCAAAGAACGGCTCAGATCTGCCGCCGCTGCAGGTCTCAACCAATGCTCCCCCGCCGCCACGTATTTGGGCAGAGCGGGATGCTGAGGCCGCAGCCCGTTTGGCAACCGCGCGTCCGCGCCTGGCCGAGCTGGCGGAGTCAATCAACATTCCGGCGGAGAACATCCTCACTCCCGACTTCCTGCGCCGTGTCTGCTGGCGCCCCCCAGCGACCATCACGCTCGAGGCCATCTCGGCGCAGCTGGCCGAACTCGGTGCCCGGCCCTGGCAGATCGAGCTCTCCGCGGCCCTGCTGACCGAGGCCCTGGCAAACCCGGAACCCCTTCCGCCCAAGGAACCCAAGGCCCCGAAGCAAAACCCCACCGCATAGCCCACCCCAAACGCTGCATCACTTTACGGCGGTTTTTCCCAAACGCTGCATCACTTTACGGCGGCTTTTCCAAACGCTGCAGCAGTCACTGCTGCAGCGGTTGGCGTTAATAGCCGCAATGTGATGCGGCGTTGGGCTTTAATGGCCGTAATGTGATGCCGCGTTGGGGAGGGGATTTTGACCTCTAAGTTACTCATGGGTAACATGATGTCTGACACAGTCGTCCCCAAAGTCCTTGGGCTGATCGACACCCGTTGTTTGCATTCGAGGAGCTAGGCATGCGCCAAAACCGGCAAATTAGAGATGTTGTCTTTGTGGACGGCGTCCGCACCCCCTTTGGCCGTGCTGGGGAGAAGGGCATCTATGCCAACACCCGCGCTGACGATCTGGTGGTCAAGTGCATCCGCGAGCTCATGCGCCGCAATCCCGAACTGCCTCCCGCACGCATCGATGAGGTGGCCATCGCCGCCACAACCCAGACCGGTGATCAGGGCCTGACAATCGGCCGCACCGCGGCACTGCTGGCCGGGCTCCCCCAGTCCGTTCCAGGTTTTGCCATTGACCGCATGTGCGCCGGCGCCATGACGGCCGTGACCACCACGGCGTCGGGTATTGGTATTGGCGCCTATGACGTGGTCATTGCCGGCGGCGTTGAGCACATGGGGCACCATCCCATGGGTGCCGGCTCTGATCCGAACCCTCGTTTCATGTCCGAACGCATTGTTGACCCGGCCGCCCTGAACATGGGCAACACGGCGGAGAACCTGCATGACCGCTTCCCCGCCATCACGAAGGACCGCACGGACGCCTACGCCGTTGCCAGCCAGAACAAATTGGCTGCAGCCTATGCCAAGGATCAGATCCAGGCCGATATGGTCCCCGTTGCCACCATGAAGCCCGGCGCAGGCTGGACGCTCAACTCTGTTGATGAGCCGCCCCGCCCCGGCACCACCCTGGAAGACCTCGCGGCCCTGCGCACTCCCTTCCGCGCCCACGGCCGGGTCAGCGCCGGTAATGCTGCCGGATTGAACGACGGCGCGACGGCGGCACTTTTGGCCTCCGCCGAGGCTGCCGCGGAGCTTGGTCTGCCCGTCAAGATGCGCCTCGTCAGCTACGCATTTGCCGGTGTAGCTCCGGAGGTTATGGGCATCGGACCCGTGCCCGCCACCGAAAAGGCCCTGCGCCTGGCCGGCCTGTCCATCGAGGACATTGGCCTGTTTGAAATCAATGAGGCGTTCGCCGTTCAGGTGCTTTCCTTCCTTGACCACTTTGGCATCGCCGACACCGACCCGCGCGTCAACCGCTACGGTGGGGCAATCGCCGTCGGGCATCCTCTGGCCTCCTCAGGCGTGCGCCTCATGACGCAGCTGGCCCGCCAGTTCGAGGAAGATCACTCCGTGCAGTACGGCATCACGACCATGTGCATCGGCCTCGGCATGGGCGCCACCGTCATCTGGGAAAACCCCCACTTCACCGCCACCACCACCGAAGGGAACGCAGCATGAGCGCCCAGGACTTCTCCAAACTCACCGCACTGTTCCCCGACGAGGTCGTGACCCACTCGTACGTGCAGGACATTACGCTGCCCGGCGTGGACGGCGCCCCCAGCACGGGAACCTTTGTCCTCATCACGCTGGACAACGATCTGGACCACCGCCGCCCCACAACGCTGGGGCCCAACACCTTGGTAGAACTGGGCACCGTATTGGAGGCCCAGCGTGAGCGGGCCGCCAAGGGTGAGATTGTTGGCGTGGGCGTCACAGGCAAGCCGTTCTTCCTTGTTGCCGGTGCCGACCTTTCGGCCGTCAAGAGCCTGAAGGATCACGAGTCCGGTTTACTCATGGCGCAGCTCGGCCACGATGTGTACTCCACGCTGAACGACCTCGGCGTTCCCAGCTTTGTGTTCATCAACGGCCTGGCCTTGGGCGGCGGACTCGAGATTGCACTCAACGCCACCTACCGCACGGTCTCCACGGGAGCCGGCGCGCTGGCCTTGCCCGAGGCCTTCCTCGGCCTGGTCCCCGGCTGGGGCGGCGTCTATCTGCTGCCACGCCTGATCGGCCCGTCCAACGCCGTGACAGTCATGATCGAGAACGCACTCTCCAACAACCGGACCCTCAGCGGCCCGGCAGCGTTCAAGCTCGGCATTGCCGACGCCCTCTTTGAACCCGCCGACTTCGTTGAGCAGTCGCTCAACTGGGCCGCCCGCGTTCTCTCGGGAGCCGAAAGCGTGAGCCGCCCCAACGCGGTGAGCGAACCGCTGAGCGAGGAGAACAGCGCAGCGTGGGATGCCGCCGTCGTGCGTGCCAAGGCATTTGTGGAGGCTAAGACCTCCAACGCTGCTCCGGCTCCGGCCAAGGTCATCGAGCTGCTGGAAAAGGGCAAGCACTTCACGAAGGCGGAATCCTTCGCTGCCGAAGATCTGGCGCTGGCCGAGCTCATGGGCACCCCGCAGTTCAAGGACACCGTGTACGCGTTCCTGGACTTGGTGCAGAAGCGGGCCAAGAAGCCTGCCGGTGCTCCCGACCCGAAGCTGGCGCGTCCGGTCACGAAGGTCGGAGTCGTCGGCGCGGGCCTCATGGCCGGTCAGTTTGCGCTGCTGTTCGCCCGCCAGCTCAAGGTCCCCGTGGTCATGACGGATATTGATGCGGCACGCGTGGAGAAGGGCGTTTCCTACGTGCACGGCGAGGTGGACAGACTGCTCGCCAAGGGTCGGATCAGCCAGGACGCCGCGAATCGCACCAAGGCGCTCGTGACGGGCTCGGTCTCCAAGGAGGTCTTCGCCGATGCGGACTTCGTGATCGAGGCCGTCTTTGAGGAACTCAACGTGAAGAAGCAGGTGTTCGCCGAGGTGGAGGCCATCGTCTCCCCCGAGTGCATCCTTGCCACGAACACGTCCTCACTGTCCGTCACGGCCATGGCGGCGGACCTCAAGCACCCCGAGCGTTTGGTGGGCTTCCACTTCTTCAACCCCGTGGCCGTGATGCCACTGCTGGAGATTGTGCGCGCTCCCAAGACCGACGACGCCGTCCTCGCCACCGCCTTTGCTACAGCCAAGGCGCTGCGCAAGACGGCCGTGCTGGTCAAGGATGCAGCCGCGTTTGTGGTCAACCGCGTGCTGTTGCGGCTCATGGCCGAGGTCTCCAAGGCCTTCGACGAGGGCACCGACGCACACACGGCCGACACAGCACTGCGCCCTATGGGCATGCCGATGACGCCGTTCACGTTGCTGGCCATGGTCGGCATTCCCGTGGCCCAGCACGTCACCGAATCCCTGCACACGGCCTTTGGTGATCGCTTCCACGTCTCTGCCAATCAGCAGGCCCTGATCGACGGCGGCAAGAAGGCGCTCTGGGAGACCGCGGCCGATGGTTCCGTTTCCATCCCGGCCGATACTCTGGCGCTCCTGCGCTTCGGCAACACGCCCTCAACGGGCGAGGAACTGTTGCGCAACACCCAGGATGCACTGGCCGAGGAGATCGGTCTCATGCTCGAGGAAGGCGTCGTCGCCGGGCCCGAGGACATCGACCTGTGCATGATCCTCGGCGCTGGCTGGCCCATGCACCTGGGCGGCATCACGCCGTATCTGGACCGCGTGGGAGCCTCTCAGCGAGTCAACGGGAAGCCGTTCCACGCAGAGCTCTGAGCAATTAGCCCCCGCGAAAGTACAGTTGATGCTGATGTTGCACCCGGCAAAGTCAAGTGGTCGTAGCAACGCGGGGGTTATGCTGCTGTTTGCAGCAGCTGGTTGAGTCGGTTGGCAGGCGTCTCAAGGTTGAGGGTCGGGCGGGGCCGGCGGTTGAGTTTCGC